>DATNLZ010000008.1:0-155244 GCA_035602605.1 Candidatus Dormiibacterota bacterium | reverse complement strand
GGTGGCGGGCGTGGCGGGGGAGGGGGACGCGGAGGTGGCGGTGGAGGTGGTGGCGGGCGTGGCCGCGACTGGTAGCTTTTGATGAATTAAAACCATCCAAACATTTTCTGACCGGGGAGATGCTGGCATCTCCCCTTTTCTATTTTTGGATTGCTTCGATTAGAAGATGGCGCGCTGCTATGCGGTGGCGGCGCGTACCGGGGCGACTGACTCGACGCGGCCGGCGCTCAAGCGGAATTTTTCAATGGTCGCGCTTTCCAGGCCGCGGCGCAGCAATTGCTCCATATCGAGTGCTGCCTCGGCGCGGGTTAGTTCTTCGGGCGATGCAAAAAGCGCCGGAATCCGCGGCATAAACACTGGACAGCAATCGTGGAAAGGTTCGGCAGAAATTTCATAGGTACCGATTTTCCGCGCTAGCGCCATGATCTCGAGCTTGTCATCGCCGGCCAGCGGGCGGAACACCGGCATGCGCACCGCGTCTCCTACGGCTACCATGTTTTGCAGCGTTTGCGATGCGACCTGCCCAAGGCTGTCGCCGGTCACCAGGGCGTGAACTCGCTCGCGCAGTGCCAGCCGCGACGCAATCCGCAACATGAGGCGCCGATACAGCAGAATTCGATAGGTTTCCGGGGCAGCTTGAACAATCTCGCGTTGCAGCGGCTCGAAAGGCACCAGATGAAGACGCGCCGTGAATTGGTAGGGCACCAGTTGTCTTGCGAGCTCACGCGCCACGTGAACCGAAGATTCTCCTTCACGCGCGCCGCCTCCCCAGAAATGGACGAAGGAAAGATGTGCGCCGCGGCGCATCATTTTGTAGGCAGCCACCGCAGAATCGAAGCCGCCGGAGAGCAGGCACATCATCCGTCCGCCGCTATTCGCGGGTAGCCCACCGGGCCCAGGAATTTTTCGAGAATAAACCAGGACGGGACCCGGAGTTATCTCGATATGGCAAGTCACCTCGGGATCGTTTAATCGCACTCGAACGTCGCGTCCGGCCGCACGCAGTTTGTCGAGCAGATACCGGCCTACTTGGGATTCAACCGCCATGGCATTGAGCGGAAACGATTTGTCGCTGCGCTTCGCGCGCACGGCAAACGTAGCAAAGTCTTGCGTCGCAAATTGTTGCCAGGCCGCTTCGCAAATCTCTTCCATAGCGGCCTCGGGAGTTCGCTCGATCGTTCTGGCCAGGGCATAATTGGCCACACCTAAGACGCGACCAATGCGCGACAGCGCTTCTTCGACCGCGGTCTCTTCTTGCAATACAACAATCATGCGGTCGCCTGGCCGCCCGATACGAGAAAAGGGAATACCGTCGAGTGAGCGTTTCAGGGCTATATGCAGCTTGTTGAGGAAAAAGTTGCGGTTGCGTCCTTTTAGCCAGAGCTCGTGATAATGCACGACGATAACTGGTTTGGACATTGCGGGCAGAACTCCCAGGATTATAACCTCTACTATAGCAGCGCCCTCTTGGTATAACGAATTTGAAACATCCGCTAAGGATATCTAGACTGCTGGCTGATTCTGGGGTATACGGGAAGTTAGCGTCGCGCAGGTCTCAGTTTTGCTGATTTACGATTGCAGCTTGTGGCCAATGGAACCTTAATCGATTTGGGCGCATCCAAGTCCTTAGCGGTCCGTCCAAGAGGTTAGGCCGGAGCGAACGATATGTGGGATAAAAACGACTGGCACCAATTCTTTCAAATTGCGCGTCTACCCTGGCGGCGCCATCGTCCCCCTCGACCGGTCTATCCGAGCGGGATAAACCGCATCCTGCCGGCTGTGGGCTTCAGTCTCTCGGAACTCAACGATGCCGGTATCAATATCGATCTCGCAGAACATTTCGGCCTGCCGGTGGACGCCAGTCGAGTCGGGGCCTATGGTCCGAATGTATCCGCTTTAAGGGACTTTGTCCGTTCCACGCGTAACCCGATGTAAGTCCAGCAAGCTCGTGATAACTCCCACGCGTAAACGCGGGGGCTTCTCAAGCCACGCATGAGCTAATTGCCTCTACGTTGTCGCTTGAAGGCCGTATCCCTGCCCGCTGTAAGATTACTTGTGCCGAAACGTGTCCACGTTTGTCCACGTTTGCTGCGCTTGCCTTGGATCTCGGGCATGGTGTATACACACGCGGCCCAGGTGATTTCTATTGCCCTCGTCGCTCACTCGAGATCAGATCAGAGGTTTCTGGGGAGCCTGGTTTGGCTGGACACTCGATGGGATGGATTCCTTCATCTACGCCTTGGTGCTGAGTCCAGCTCTGTCGGAGCTTTTACCCAAATCAGGTATAGCAAACACTGCCGGAAACGTAGCGTGGGCAGGCTCAATCCTGTTCGCGGTTTTTCTGATCGGTTGGGGCTTGGCTTTTCTTTGGGGGCCGATTGCCGATCGCTTTGGACGTGCTCGCGTTCTGGCTGCAACCATCTTCGTCTATGCGATCTTCACAGGACTAGCGGCTCTCTCTCAGAACGTGTGGGAGCTCGCCATTTTTCGCTTGTTGGCCGGAATCGGCATCGGGGGAGAATGGGCCATGGCTGGCACCTACGTCGCCGAAGCGTGGCCTGAGGATCGGCGTAAGATGGGTGCAGGTTATCTGCAAACAGGTTTTTACGCAGGGTTTTTCCTGGCTGCCGCATTGAACTATACCGTTGGCGCTCGCTTTGGGTGGCGGGCAATGTTTCTTTGTGGTTTGTCCCCGGTTATCCTGGCCATCATAATTCGGGCCCAGGTGAAGGAACCAGAGCGCTGGAAGCGTCTTGCTTCTCCGTTACATCATCGAAGGCCTCTGCGCGAAGTTTTTAATTCACAGTATCGCCGTCGCACGATTGTAGTAACCGCTCTGGTGACGATTGCGATCATTGGTCTATGGGCTGGCTCTGTTTATGAGCCGGCCGCCATCCTCATACTCGCCAAAGAAGCCGGAATGTCTGCCTTGCAGGCAACGCGAACGGTTTCGCTAGCCACCGCGCTGCTGTCCATCGGAACTATTTTGGGGTGCCTTGCCCTTCCGTGCCTGGCGGAGCGACTAGGGCGGCGTCCAACTCTGGCCATTTATTTCGCCGGAATGAGCGTTTGCATTGCGCTCAGTTTCGGCTGGGCTTTCTATTTGCCCAACGGACTGGCCCTGTTCATGGTGTTGTTGATGTTCTTAGGATTTTTTGGGGGCAATTTTACGATGTTCAGCCTGTGGATCCCGGAACTATACCAAACACCGGTTCGCGCAACGGCATTCGCGTTTGCGACAACGTTTGGCCGCTTCATCGGTGCGGGGGTAAATTTTCTGCTGGGGGCACTGGTCCATCGCGCAGGCACGCTCGGCAGACCGGTAGCTTATTCTGCAATTGCTTTCGCGGTTGGCCTACTGATTATTCCATTTGCAATGGAGACCAAGGGGAAGTGCCTGCCCGACTGAAGCTGCTCTTGAAGTGTTTCTGGCCGGCGAGAGAGAATCTTCAGTAAATCTCGGCGCCATCGCGCGGGAACTTCACTTAACCGCGTGGTGCGGGCAGGCCTTGGCGGTCCCGTTCATCACGCATCGCCTCGCGTTGGTGGGTGCGGACAACTAAGTCGGAACGCGCCTTTGCTGTGCACAGCAAAATGAATCCGCTTTCGCGATCCTCTTCGAAATAACGGCGCGCTGCCGATTGATCCCACGCGCCTTGACCCTCGACTCGACCCGCACACGTAAGGCACCAGCCCTGAAGACACATGCTGGGCAAGTCAATTCCCTTGCGAAACGCGGCGAGGAGCACCAACTCGTCCTCGTGGACAGAGATCGTTTTTTCCATTGCGTCTGGAAAAATCAGACGAATCTGATGCTCCTTCGGCGCCGATTCGGTCATCATCTAGTTCTATTTTAAAATCATCATGGATTATAAAATCCACGATTCTTGCTATAGGGTGCGTCGCCCGGATCACCGCGGCGGAAGTGGCCGGAGGGACGGCTAACGCCGTCGCGCTCCATGCTCAACAATTCAATAAACCACGCCTCATGCTCAACTTCTTCATTGAGAATGCGTGCCGCCATGTCGTAGGTACGCGGATCTTTCCCGAAGGTTAAGTCACAGATTTCGCTCCAGGTGCGGATGGCGCAACGCTCCGCCTCCAGCAGCACCTCGAGAATATCCGCCGCTTTCACCGATTGTTGCTGAATTTTCTCCACGGTCTGTACGCCTTTTTCCGTGACACCGGAATAACCCGGCAAGAAGGCATCCGGACAGCCGGCACGGTCGGCGAACACTCGAATGTCCGACGGGAGCTTACCTCCCAATTCGTAAATCCGCGGCGTAATCAATTCAAAGTGAGCGCGGTCTTCTAGGCGGGCATCTTCGCATATCTCTTTGTAATCCTCCTTGCCTGCCAGGTTCATGCGCAGAATCGTATAGTAGTAGTAGGTGGTGAATTCCGCGCCGGCAGCGTCCACTAGTAGTTCGAGCAAATGCTCGACATTGACGCCCCGCGCACGGATTTGCTCTACGCCTACCCTTTTGGTCAGGTCGGCGCGTTTAACGACCGAATCGCTTGCGTGTTTTTTGGTTGCCATCGATTTCCTCCTCAGATTTCCGATTAGCCGCTCCCGCTAAGGGAGCCTTCGCGCCTCCCGCGAGACGCACCGGCTGGGGAAGAGACTTTATGCTGGGGAGGACGCATTAGTCTAATATATCGTCTCTATCCCAGCGATAGTTTAAGCCAATAGTTAAAATGGGGGGGATTGGAGCCGTGGAACTTCATCAGTTGCGATATTTTTGCGCCATCGTGGAAGCTGGGAATTTCACTCGCGCAGCCCGCCGGACCAATGTAGCCCAGCCCTCTCTCTCGCAGCAGATTCTCAAACTTGAGGATGAGCTCGGCGCAAAACTTTTCGACCGCCTGCCACGCACGGTCAGGCTCACACCGTTCGGGACAGCGTTTCTACCTAAAGCGCTGGCGATTCTTCGACAAGTTGGCGAGGCGCGCACAGAAATTCAGGAGATGTCCGGCAGCGAGAAAGGCACCGTGGTTCTAGGCACCATCCCTACGATCGCGCCGTACCTGCTTCCGAGAATCCTTAGGGGCTTTGCCACGCAGCATCCGACGATCCAAGTGCGCGTCGCGGAAGAGCTAACGCCTGTGCTCCTCGAGCGTTTGCGTTCCGGAAGCCTGGATTTGGCGCTGCTCGCCCTGCCTGTTCGAGGAGACGACTTACTGTCTACTGAACTGTTTCGCGAGCCTCTGTTCGCCGTGGTACCTTCGAATCATCCGCTTGCTTCAAAAAAAGCTCTTTCCCTTCGCGACATCAAGAACGATTTCTTTCTTCTTCTCAAAGAAGGGCATTGCTTCCGCGAGAACACGATTTCGGCCTGCCAGCGCTCGCGCCTGCGGCCCAATATCGTCTTTGAATGTGGCCAGTTCTCTAGCATTCTTGCGATGGTGTCCGCCGGGATGGGTGTCTCATTGGTTCCGGAGATGGCTGTCGAAAAGCGCTCCGGTTGTTGCTTTCTTCCGATCCGCGATCTGCAAGCGCAACGCAAGGTAGGCGTCGTACAGCTCAAACATCACTTTGCAACTCGCGCCCATCGTACCTTTGTTGAACATCTTGAACGTAATGTCCGACTCCCCACCCATAGTGAAATGCCAGTAATTGAACAAGTTAAAGTGCTCTAACGGTTTCCCTTGATCACCGTATAGGCCAGTCGCACTGGCCGGAACCTCTCGCGCAGGACCGTACCTGGTTCCAATAGAAGTACTCCTGTGGGCACGTCGGTACCCTAGTACCCCTTGACGCCGGAAACGTTTCGGGTAAACTGCCCCTTCGTCGATGGCTACTACCCAAATCCCGGTTACGGAACCGCAAGTCGTTCGCGACGAGACGCAGCACGATTTCGATTTCCCCCAAAGGGAAGCCGCATTTTTTTATGGGCTATTCCTGCGTGGGCACTCTGCCGACGAGCTGCGCCGCGATATTGAGGTGCCTCCCGCTGTCCTGGCCAAATGGCACCGGGAAGCCGAGCGCGACTCGAGTTTGCGCGATTTGCTTCAACGGATGGTGGACTATCGCCGACACGTCCTGGCCATATTTGAGTCGCTGATTGGCTCCGACTCCCATCTGCAGCGAATTCAGTAGACTGATCACTTTCCCGTAAGTTCCCCCGGTCCGCTAGGACCATCGGAATACCTCAAAAATCCCCACCCCCCAGGCAACCCCCGGTCTAGCTGCAGATTCTGACCTGTCTATAGGGGTAGGTGCTTCGCTCGGGCGGGTATTCTTTAATTGACGGGCTGCTTCCCAAGGCATAGAATTTGATTTCCATAGGGCGAGGTGTTTGGTGATGAAACGTCTGAATCGCTTGGTTGTCGGCCTGCTGTGCCTGGGAGTATGCGTTCCAATCTGGAGCAAAGCCAGCGACAAGAATGATGATAAGAAAGATGTTGCCAAGCCGCAGGAGCTTTCCGACAAGGATAAGAAACGCCGCGCCAAGAAAACCCTAAAGGAACTCGACAACGCCTATAAGAAGTGGCTTAACGAAGAAGTGGTCTACATCATTATGCCGGAAGAGCGGAACGCGTTCCTGCAATTTGCCACAAACGAAGAGCGCGAACAGTTTATCGAGCAATTCTGGCTGCGACGCAATCCCAACCCGGACTCCACCGACAATTCTTTCAAAGAAGAGCATTACCGCCGCATCGCGTATGCCAACGAGCGCTTTGCCTCAGGCATCCCCGGTTGGAAGACCGATCGCGGGCGCATCTATATTATGTGGGGCAAGCCGGATGAGACCGAATCACATCCGTCGGGGGGCAGTTACGAGCGACCCATGGAAGAGGGTGGCGGGTCGACTTCTACCTATCCTTTTGAGAAGTGGCGTTACCGCTATCTCGAAGGAATCGGCAACGACGTCAATCTAGAATTTGTCGACCCCAGCGGCTCCGGTGAATACCGGCTGACCATGGACCCCTCCGAAAAAGACGCATTATTGCATGTGCCCGGCGCGGGACTTAGCTTGATGGAACAAATGGGGATGGCCAGCAAGACCGACCGCTTCTCGCGCTCGGATGGAACACATTTGCCTAGGTCGATGGGTGGCGAGCCGGCGAGCATGAACGAGTTTAACCGGCTGGAACTTTACGCCAAGATCCAGCGCCCACCCGATGTGAAATTCAAGGACCTGGAAGAACTAGTCACGCATTCTATCGTGCGGAATCAAATTCAGTTCGATTACCGGTATGATTTTATGCGTGTGACCGGCGAAACGGTTCTCGTCCCGATAACCGTTCAGATTTCCAATCGCCAGCTGACGTTCCAGAACAAAGACGGGGTACATTCCGCCAAGCTGAATATTTTCGGGCGGATAAGCACCCTTACAGGCCGCATGGTGCAAACGTTTGAAGACGTCGTTGCGCGCGACTTTCCGGATTCGTTGCTGCAATCATCGCTGAAGCTTTCTTCGATTTATCAGAAGTCTGTGCCGCTGCGTCCCGGTTTGTACCGGCTGGATCTGGTGATTAAAGACGTGCAAAGCGGGAACGTCGGCGTGATCAATACCCGACTGGCAGTGCCGCCCTACCCGGACGACAAGCTCGCCGCCAGTTCCCTGATCCTGGCGGACCAACTCGAACCTGTGCCTGCCAAGCAAATTGGAACCGGCCAGTTCGTTTTGGGCTCTTCCAAGGTGCGCCCAAAGCTGAACGGTGAATTCTCGGTCGAAGATAAAATGGGAATCTACATGCAGGTCTACAATTTAAAAGTAGACGAGACCACGCATAAGGCCAAAGCCTCCATCGAATATCATGTGCGCAAAGGCGATCAGGAAGTGTGGGGCGTAACCGAAAGCACCGAACAGATGAAACAGAATGGTGAGCAAATCACCATCGAACGCCTGTTGCCGCTGTCGGCGATTGGGCCGGGCCGCTACAAACTACAAATCAATGCCACCGATCAACTGGCCAATCAATCCGTCTCGCGGAGCATGGAGTTTTCGGTCAAACCGGCCGCTGAAGTCAAAGCGGCTGCAAATGCTACACCAGGGAGGTAGTACAACTTGACCTGCCGACAATTAGTTTCGCGTCGCAATGGTCGATTGGGCCTGGGGATTTTATTGATTACCCTCGGAGCGATGTGCGCGCACGCTTCGCCACCCCGCTCCAGCACTTTTGGAAAGCTCTCCGGTATCGTGCTCGATCCTGCCGGCACGCCGCAAATGGGTGCTACGGTGATGTTGGTTGCCGAAAGCGCTCAAGCCGCGTCCACCGTTGAATTGTTGACCGATCCGCGCGGTTTGTTCGTGGGCGAGCGTCTTCTGCCGGGTTATTACACGGTTCGCGTGACCCTGGCCGGATTTTTGCCGAGCATCGAGCGCCACGTGCACATCAGCGCTCATCTGACAACTCTGATTAAGGTCGAACTTGATTCGATCTTCGCTTCCCTCGACCGGCTCCGTCGCCAGCCTTCCAGCCAATCGAGCGCAGAAGATTGGAAGTGGGTGCTGCGCACCACAACGTCGATGCGCCCGGTATTGCAATGGGCGGAAGAGGACGCACGCATCGAGGCGGCCGCTGTCAGCAAGATAGAATCCTCAAAATTGCCACGCGGAAGGTTGGAGCTGACTAGCGGGGCGAACCGGCCGGGCTCGGTCTCGAATATTTTGGATTCTCCGGCTACGGCCTTTGCCTACGATCAAAAGATCGGACATTACAGCCGGTTGGTTGTGGCCGGGCAAATGAGTTATGAGCATACCGCGGCCGGGGGCCTTGCGGTCATGTGGCTGCCCACGGGCTCGCTGAACTCGGGGGCCGAGAGCACGCTGGTTATGCGCCAAGCCAAGCTTGGTCCTTCCGGTTTGACGTTCCGCGGCCTGAGCATGAATCAGGGTGGGGCGCTCAATATTGGAGATCGGCTGTCGCTGCGCTATGGCGGGGAATTCGTAGTTGTAGGATTGGGGGGGAGTTCGGCGTCGGCCATTAGACCCCGCGCTGAACTCGAACTTCGCGTCTCGGAAAACTCCAAAGCTTTGGTCATTTTTGCGGCTGAACCAGCCGCGCCTGATGTGGCCGGTGACGAATCCGGCCAGTCTGCTCTGCTGCAGACGGCCATGAAACAACTCGACGCGTTTCCCGTGTTGCTCTGGCGCAACGGGCGCCCGGTTTTGGAAGGCGGCTGGCACAAAGAGCTGGCCTTCGAACAACGCCTGGGGAAGCAAAGGAGCCTTCGGGTTGCCGGCTTCCATGACAACCTCCGTCACGTGGCCATGTTTGGACGCGGTACCAACTCGAATCCCGACTTCTTCCAGGACTTCTTTTCTGACGCGTTCACTTATGACGGGGGTCCGACAAACTCTTGGGGAGCGCGAGCCGCGTTCCATGAAAAAATCTCTGATGGGCTGGATTTGTCGGCTGTTTACGCCTATGCCGGAGCCCTCACGCTAAGTGATCTAGCCACTGACGTGGATCTTCGCGACGCCTTGCAAACTCGCTATCGCCATAGCCTGTCTGGCGGTATCGGAGCCCGTGTACCACGACTCGGGACCCGCGTGAATGCCAGCTATAAGTGGATCAAAGGTGGTGCCCTTTCCCACCAGGACCTGTTCGGGGAGACGCGTAGCCACTTGGATCCTTATCTCCATCTCACCGTGCGGCAGCCTTTGCCGCGTTTCCTGCTGGGACGCTGGGAAGCTTCCGCCGATTGTCAAAACCTGCTGGCGCAAGGCTACACGCAAATAGCCACTCGCGATGGCCGATCGGTTTTGGTACCAGTTCTGCGAACGTTTAGGGGTGGCCTTAGCCTCCAGTTTTAAGCCTCAGCGACATACCAGAAAGCGAAAGATGCATTCCGGAAACCATAGAACGTTCTCTTCTCCGCGAATGCCCTCTTGTAAACCATTGAAATACTGGAGCTTACTCCCTAACGTTTATCCCATTACATGGAAGCGAACGTGCACCGAGATATTGAGCGGAAGTGTAACTCAAGGACGCGGTTGCCGTCCGGGAACTAAATGAAGCAAAACCTGCGAAAAAGTTTAGGGGCGGTGGTGCTGGCGTTGGCTACGCTGGCTGCGGTGATCTTCGCCATCTTGAACTTCGACCAGCGCATACGGTTTGAAACACCCGACGATGGCGTTACCTGGTGGGACACGAGCCACGGCGTGGAAGCTTGGCGTGTAGCCCCGGAGTCTCCCGCGTTGCGAGCTGGGATTCGGGACGGCGACCGGGTGTTGGCGCTCAACGGCGGTAACGTCCACAGTTCAGTGCAGCTGACCAGGCGTTTGTGGCGGCTGGGCATGTGGAGTCAAGTTCGTTACCGCCTGAGCCGGAATGGCCAAGAATTCGAAACCTCGCTCATCACCGCGCCAGCTGCAAAAGCAACATCCATTGAGAACTATCTGCGGGTCGTAGGACTGCTATACCTTTTTATCGGGATCTTCATTTTTGTGCGCCGGTGGAACGCTCCGCGCGCCGTTCACTTCTACGTTTTTTGTCTGGTTTCTTTCATCCTGTATTCGTTCCATTACAGCGGCAAGCTTGACCCTTTTGATTGGGAAGTGTACTGGTCAAATATCGCTGCCACACTGCTGGCTCCGGCGCTCTTGCTGCACTTTGCTCTCGTATTTCCTGAGCGCAGCGAACCGCGGCTGCGTTCGGTGCTCAAGCTCTCCGCGGTGTATGGGCTGCCAGCAGTATTGATTGCCGTGCATGCCAGCGTGGCTCTAGGTGTCTTTGGCTTCCTGCGCTGGCCCGGAGCACTGCTGGTTTTAAATCAGTTGGAACTTGGACTTCTAGGCGCTTACTTTTTACTGGCCGGCTTCGTGCTGTTTCGAAGCTACAAGCGCTCTCCCGCGGGAGTTTTGCGGCAGCAATTGAAGTGGCTCACCGGGGGCACACTCGCAGGCACCACGCCTTTCATTCTCAGTTACGTACTGCCATTCATCGTGGGAGTAAGTCTTCGTCCATGGATGAAGTTTTCGGCACTGGCGCTCGTGCTGATCCCGCTTTGCTTCGGCTACGCGATCATCCGCTACCGGTTGATGGATGTGGACATCATCTTCAAGCGCGGCCTCGCGTATACCGCAGCGACCGCGGGCGTGGTCGCCGTCTATTTTGGGTTCGTGGCGCTGATTGGGGAATTGTTTCATACCGCGTGGCCCAAGGGCAGCGCCGGGGGAATGATTGCCATCGTTGTCGCCGCGTTCCTGTTTCAACCCTTTCGCGATTGGATTCAAGCACGGTTGGACCGCTTTTTTTATCGTGACCGCTTGGATTATCGCCGCACGCTCATTGAGTTTGGACGCACGCTTACCAGTGAAGTGCGTATCGAGCCGATGTTGAACTCGGTCATGGACCGGCTGTCGCAGACCCTCTTGGTAGACCGGCTCGCAGTATTCGTCGAATCGCAGGAAAGCGGGAAGCTGCGATTGACCAAATCCATGGGGATCCGCGTAAGCGAAACTCTCGATTGGAGTTTCCTCGACCCACAACGGCCGGAATTTGCGCGGGGATATTTGTTTTACGAATCTGCCCGTGCCGCGCGCGACGCCTCACCCTCGGTCAAGCAGACTCTCGAACAGATCGATTTGAATTACTTCATTCCTTGCCGCATTCGCGAGCATACCGTTGCCGTGCTTGGACTGGGTAAGACCGTGGACGGCGATTTCCTGTCCAGTGACGACGTGGAGCTTTTGTTTACCATCGCAGGCTACGTGGCCGTGGCGCTCGATAACGCCCATCTATACCACTCACTCGAGCAGAAGGCGGCGCAGATCGAGCGCCTCAAAGACTTCAGCGAAAACATCGTGGAGTCGTTGCATGTGGGGGTGTTAGCAATTGACCTCGATGGACGCGTGGAGTCATGGAACACCCAGATCGAGCAACTGATCGGCATCAGCCGCGATGATGCCGTGGGGCGCAAGCTTGCTGAAGTTTTGCCCGAGGATTTGCTTGCGGAAATAGCCTCCCGCGAGTCCACCGACGAGGTAACCGGCTTTTACAAGTTTCGATTAAAGGGGAATTCCGGGACGGCCATCGTGAACGTGTCGATTGCGCCGCTCATGAGCAAAGCCGGGGAGCATATTGGCCGGCTGATCTTGATGGATGATGTAACCGAGCGCGAACGCATGCAGGAGCAGATGCTGCAAACCGAGAAACTGACTTCGCTCGGGCTGCTGGCAGCGGGTGTGGCCCACGAAGTAAACACTCCGCTGGCGGTGATTTCGAATTACATCCAAATGCTGGCGCGACAGTTTCCGGGAGATGACCCGCGCCACACATTGATCGAGAAGATTGTGAAGCAAACCTTCCGAGCGAGCGAAATCGTCAATAACTTGCTCAATTTCTCGCGCACCGGGGCGGCTGCATTTGCCCCAATCAATGTCAATAGCGTGGTGGAAGATACCCTCTCTCTTGTGGCCCACCCCTTTAGGACCTCGCACGTCCAAGTAATCAAAAATCTGCAAGGGGATTTGCCAGCGGTGCTGGGCTCACCCAATCGGCTGCAGCAGGTTTTCCTCAACCTGTTTTTGAATGCCCGCGACGCGATGCCCTCGGGAGGCATCTTGCAGGTACGGACGGCGGCGCGAAATGGCTCAGTGGAAATTGAAGTGAGCGACACTGGGGCGGGGATTGCGCGTGAAAACGTCAATAAAATTTTCGATCCATTTTTTACCACTAAGGCCACCGGACGCGGCACCGGCCTCGGCCTTTCGGTGAGCTACGGGATTATCAAAGAGCACGCCGGGAAAATTGACGTGCGCTCGACCGCCGGGAAGGGTACATCATTCCACCTGGAGTTCCCCGTGGCTAGAAAGGCGGTCCATGCCTAAAGGATCCATTCTCGTCGTAGACGACGAGGCGGAAATTCGCGAAGGCCTGGAGCTGTTGCTCACGTCCGAAGGCTATACCGTTACGACCGCCGAAACCGGTGATGCTGGTCTAGCCAAACTCGACGAGCAACCGTTTGATCTTTTGCTGGTTGATGTGAGTCTGCCCGATCGTAGCGGGCTCGATGTGCTGCGGGACATTCGTCGCCGCGATCCGGATCTTTCCGTGGTGTTGATTACTGCGTACGGGTCGATTGACACAGCTCGTGCCGCTTTCAAGAACGGTGCTCAGGATTACATTACCAAGCCGTGGTCCAACGACGAGTTGCTTGCTCAAGTAGCGCAGGTAGTGGAATCGCGAAAGCTGCGCGATGAAAACCTGCATCTGAAGCGCGCGCTTAAGCAGCGCTTTAATTTTCCCAACATTATCGGCAAAAGCGAAAGAATGCTCGCGGTGCTGGATCTGGTGACTCAAGTCGCACCGTCCCGCTCCACCGTGCTCATCAGCGGGGAAAGTGGCACCGGCAAGGAGTTGATCGCCAAAGCCATTCACTCGGCCTCCACGCGGGCGGACAAGGCGTTTGTGCCCGTAAATACCGGCTCAATTCCAGTTGATTTGCTGGAATCGCAATTATTTGGCCACGTAAAGGGCGCCTTTACGAGCGCAGTGGCTTCCAAGAAGGGGCTGTTTGAGGTCGCCGATCAAGGAACCATTTTCTTCGATGAGATTTCGACGATCAGTCCTGAGACCCAAGCCAAGCTTTTGCGCGTCATTCAAGAGCGCGAATTCATGCGCCTCGGAGCAACCGAACAAATCAAGGTGGATGTGCGGATCCTGGCCGCCTCGAACGTCAGCCTCCTTGATCTGGTGCGCGAGGGCCGCTTCCGCGAAGACCTTTTTCACCGGCTCAACGTGATTGCCATTCATCTTCCGCCACTGCGCGACCGCCGCGAAGATATTCCTGCGCTTTTGGCGCACTTTGTTGCCCGATACTGTCAGGAAAACAACAAGCCTCTTCTGCGTTTTACCCAAGGGGCGATGAAACTTCTGATGGACTATGACTGGCCGGGCAATGTCCGGGAACTCGAAAATGTAGTCGAGCGTGCCGTGGTGCTTTCCATTCATGACTTGGTGGACGCGGATCTTCTACCGGAAAACGTGCGCAGCAAAGAGATCGTCCGCGGCGTACGCCTGCAACTTTCAGAATTTATGCCCCCGCTTCCGGGAGAGCCCGGGGCGCGCACTGCGGCGGACAATCCGCAGCCATCACTTTTCCAAATTATGGAAGAGGTCGAACGCCGGATTATCGTAGATATGCTCGAGCGTACCGGCTGGAACCAGACCGACGCAGCGGAAAAATTCCAGATTCCCCTTTCCACGCTAAACCAGAAAATTAAGCGGTTGGGGATCGAGACTCGCCGCCGGACTGGCGGACGCGCGGGCGGGGCGGATGACAGCTATTCGTTCGCAGCGGGAAAGTAAAGAGTGTTTCGGTTTGACTCCAAGGCTGATTGCTAACTTCTTGCATTGTTCCCCGAAAGCTCCCTCGTATAAGCCCGCAACCACGTGTAAGTTAGCGTTCCGCCGGTTGTGCTTTTACCCCTTTTTTTGGAACTGGTCGAAGTGCTGTTGCGCACCCTGATCGCCTAGCCAGTTAATGCATTGGAATCGAGGGTTTCCCGACGCCTCGACACCCTCGGTACCCTATGGCCTACTAACATCAAAAGTTTTTCCCAGCCGCATTTGACCATGGGGGTTTGAAAATGAAACATCAAGGGCTAGGATTTAAGCTTGTGATCGTGGGTTTGGCGCTTGCAAGTTTGTATCTAGGCGCCGTACCAGCCGCTGGCCAAGGGCCGCAGGAAGTGGGTCCCGCCGCGCAGGTAAGAACCCAGCCGCGAGTAAAGTCAAATTCGAGGGCACGATCAACATCTTATAAGATACACGCAAAGCGTTCGAACCAGCGCGCCCGGTCACGTGTTGCGAGGCACGTGGGTTCGCACCCGAGATCCAAGGCGCAACTTCAGAGAGCGCGTCTCGGAAACACCACAGGAACGCGGATGGCTTCGAGAACACCCTCGGCAGGACGGCAGGCACGGCCTGCGTTGAAGCCTGTGAAACTGGGTGACGTCCAACCAAAACCACAACCGACGGCGCTACCGACGGCACAACCGACAGCGCAACCGATGGCACATCCGACAGCACAACCGATGGCAAATCCGATGGCACAACCGACCAGGGCTTTCGAACAGCCTGGCATGAACAGTGATCAATTGACGAAACTAACCGTACCCTTGCGGGCTAAAGGATTGCTTCCCGCGGATGTAGAGTTAAAAGATGCATGCTCGCACTTCAAGTCTGTAAGCGACTGTGTAGCCGCTTTGCACGCGAGCCACAATGTAGGGATAAACTTTAATTGCATGAAGTGGGACCTTACAGGAGTACCTCTGACTGCCGATCCTGCATCGTGCCCTACTCCCGGAAGCAGGAACTTCATGACCCTCAGCAAGGCCATTCAAGCATTGAAGCCGGAGGCATTTGGTAAAGAGGAAGCCATCATTGCCGAGAAGCAGGCGCACGACGATTTGAAGGAAGTAGGGTTCGACATTTCTACGGGCCCAGCGAATTAGGCCTTTCAATCGCGAAACACGTGTCGAGCAATAGAGAAGCCGATCCAACAGAATAATGTTCACAGCCAAGCGGCGGGCTGCATCTCGACCCGCCGCTCGCACCACTCGGAAACAGCGCGAAAACAAATCGCACCTGCAATACTTTTCCCCCTATGACTGCGCGTTGGCAAAACGGTTGAGTTGCACTGTGGCTCGACCGTTACTGGTGCGCGCAACTACACCCGCCGCATTCTCGGAAACGAATACCTCCGGGTTCATCCCACTCACTCCACCGCCAGAACATGTTCGCAACCTGCGGTACGATCCTTGTAGGGGCAGTTGAAAATAGGGGGTAACCTGCTATTGACGAACCCATGAAAACGTCTGGGACGCGCCTAATGGTTTTCCTATCCGAGAGCTTGTTAAGGGCCCGAGCGTCGGCGTGGGCTTCGGCTTCCGCAGCCGCAATCCCTGCGACTACGGATGCAGTAAAGGACTCCGCGAGGGGCGAACCGGATGAGCAGCCGATTCGAGCCGAGCTCGAGAGCTCTGTCCGGTGGAACCGCACGACGCTGGCCGCTTTATTCGCGCTGGTGGCGCTGTGGGCGCTGAAGGTCTATACGACTTGGGGTGCATGGGGAAACCTGACCATCGACTCTGGCCACGAGATGTACGTGCCGTGGCTGCTTGCACAGGGGAAGATGCTGTACCGCGACGTGTGGTTTCTTTACACTCCGGCGGCTCCTTACTTCAATAGCTATCTGTTCCGCCTGTTCGGTGCGCACCTCGAGGTGCTGTACTGGGCTGGGTCGCTGGCCGCGCTGGGCTCGGCAATATTCTTGTATCTGACCGGCATGCGGCTCTCGTCATGGATCATCGGATGGACCGCGGGAACAGTTGTGATAGCCCAGGCGTTTCAGCCGTCACTTTTTTGTTTCCCACTGCCCTACAGCTTCTCCGCTGTCTATGGTTGCCTGGTCGGTTGCGTTTTTCTTTGGCTGGCGGTCAACGCCATGATGGCGAAGGGACCGGGCTGGCACTGGATGCTCGGAGCGGGAACGGCCGCGGGTGTCGCGCTGCTGCTAAAACCGGAATTTGGCACGGCCTGCTATGCGACTTTGATCCTGCTCATCGCCGTGCGCGGGTTTCTGCGGCGGTCCTGGCGATCCATCGGAACAGACGCCGTCGCGATTCTGCCCGGCATTATTCTGTGTGCCCTGGTGATCCGCTGGATGGTGTCCATCGCGGGATCGCAGTTCATCACTCAGGAAAATATCATGAGCTGGCCCACCTCCTTTTTCATGAAGAGATATGGCAAGTTGTGGCTCGAGTCCAATGGATTTACGGTCAGCCTGGAGGCATTCCGCAGCGCGGCGGTTCGCGCTCTGCCCTTGGCGGGATTGGCGGTCGTGCTCTATAGGGTAAGGACTCTATGGCTGCGCCTTCTGGCGATAGCGATCATCCTAATTTGGGTGTTTGCGTGGAATTACTGGACCTTGCCGGATGCACCCCGCTTGGGAATCCACTCGGATGTACTCCGGGCGGGGATAGCCTCGTGGTCACATGTCGCTTTCCCGCTGGACATGGTTCTGTATGTGAGCTTAGGCGCCGTGTGGGCCTGGTCGTATTTCTGGCGGCAGCGCCATGCGAGCTCGACGGCGGAGCGGAGTGCCGCAATTGCTCTGGCATTCAGCTTTTCCGCCGCGCTGGGGTTTAGAATCCTGATGAATACGACGCCAGCGGGATATTCAATCTACTATAACGGGCCGGTGGTTCTTTCGTTCTTGCTGCTGGCCAGTCCTATCGTGTTGCGGCAGCTCCCCACGCGGGGCATTCGGCTGCTCGGGGTACTGGCCATTTGCCTCATGTGCCTCGGGTTCGTGGCCGTCCGCTCGAGACTGTGGGAGGAGCCTGCCGACCATTTTGTGCCGTTCCGAACCGAACGCGGAACGATCCGCGTGCCCGAGCGGATGGCAAGAAATTACCGGATGGCGATTAACTTTATGAAGGAGAAGGCTGCCAGGGGAGAAACGGTTCTATGTGTCCCCGAAGATACCAGCCTGTATTTTCTCTCGGGAACCTATTGTCCAACACGCGTATTCGCATTTTGTCCTGGTGTTCTGGCACCCGGAAAAATGACGGATGAAACGATTCGCGAGGTCGAGCAGAAACCGGTGGGTTATCTCCTGTGGTCTAACCGTACCTTCGTCGAATATGGTGTGCCGATATTTGGTCACGATTTCGACCGACCATTCGGAGACTACCTGCGATCCCACTACCGCCGGGTTGGGTTTCTGAATCCGCAAGACATTAGTGTCTACGAGTGGACAGTAACCATTTGGCAGCGCCTCCCCGCAGAAGCCAAAACGATGCCTGGGGAAGCGGGTAAAGATTGAAGCCGTGGATCGAATGTGTGTTGGAGAACAAACCATCGCCCAATCAGCTCAGCGTTCACCGGTTGGGTTTGTGTGTCCCGTCTGCAGCTCGACAAACATCGCACAAGGTATGGAAGTTCCCGATCATGAATATGCTCTGAGTTACCTCGCGCGCTACGTGGAATGCCAGAGCTGCAGCACTCTTTTCCAAGAGCCCATGCCCAACATGGCCCAGCTGGCTACCTTCTATCCGCCTGATTATCACAGCATGACGCACAGTGGATCGCTGGCCAGAATTCGCAACCGGGTTCGGATTTTGCGCCTGACAAAGCTGGCGCCTCCTGGCAGCATAATTCTCGATTACGGTTGCGGGGATGGGGCGTTCGTGTTGCAGGCTGCCCGATGTATGCCGCACCACCGTTTCTGGGGATTTGAAATTGCCGAGCGAGCGGGAACCAGCGTCTTAGCTAATGGAGCAGTGACCCTGGTAAAAGGGGATGTCAATCATCTCCTGGCGGTTCTGCCCCGCTGTGGCCTGATCACCCTCAATCATGTCATCGAACATCTTCCGGATCCGCTCGCGGTCGTCAAAGCGCTGGTAGGGAAACTTTCCCCCGGCGGTATCTTCGAAGGCCAAACGCCGGCAGCGGATTCCCTTGAACGCTCTGTCTTCGGTTCCCGCTGGAGTGGCTATCATGCCCCGCGCCACACGGTTGTATTCTCGCGTGAGGGATTGCGAAGATTGCTCGAGCGGTGCGGGCTCTCGCGCCCGGTTGTGCGGGGCGCGTACAATCCTGCCGGTCTTGCCGTCAGCCTTGGCTCCATCCCTCACAGCGGTAGCGGGCGAATCCCTCGCAGCGGTCTGAAATGGCTTTGTCTTCTTGCGCTGGGTGGAACGCTCGGCCCTCTCGATCTCTTGTCGGGCCGGCCCGGTATTATGAATTTTGTGGCTCAGAAGGACGCAGGCTGAGCAATGGCGAAACGCATCGAAGTCGCGAAATTCAAGAAGCGATCGGACGTCCGTTCCTCATTGACTGTTGCCGCCCATTTGGCGCTCGTCTTGTGCCCTGTAATTTTGGCTGCATTCCTCGGGCCGAGCGTGTGGTGGATTCCGCTGTGGCTATCGTTCGGCTTCCTGATGAATGGCCTGTTGAATCTGATGCATGAATGCGCGCACTACCACGTCTTCGAGGGCCGGCAAGGATCGGATTTCCTCGGACGATGGGTTCTCGGACCTCTGGCTCTCGCTGACTTCGATGGCTATCGTTGGCGGCACTGGAAGCACCATACGAACTTCGGCATTGATGGCGATACCAAAGACGCCTACTTGGTGGATATTCGCGGCACCAGGCTGATCGCGTTTTTTCTGCGCTGCCTGACTCTCAGTGAAGCGTTTCGCAAATTCCGTCAAACCTCCGTGCAGGACCAGGCGCAGGAAAAAACATCTTCGAATGCCTTCTTCTGGCTTGCGAGGGCCGCCGTGTTCCAGGTACTGCTCTTTGGCCTTCTTCTCTTGTTCGCGGGTCCGGCGGCGAGTCGAGCCTGGCCGCAAGCATTCCTGGTTGCGTCACTAGCCTACGGTTTCATTTACGGCTATGGACTGGCTTCGATCACCGTTTTTGCGGCCACTTTGCGCGCCGTGGCAGAGCACCAATTGGAACCGGAACAGCTTCCGTCGCCGAGGCGTGGAGCGCTGCGGAACTTCAAGTGCGGACCCGTCTCGCGCTTGATCTTCGGCGCCTATGGATTTGCTGAACATGGAACCCACCACGTCGAGCCAAGTCTTCCGTATTATCATTTACCCGCAGCTACCAACGAGCTGGCGAAGGATGACCCGGCTCTCGTTCCAAATCATCAGTACTTAAAGGAGCTCGCTGCGTTGGCCAGGACCTATCCGCTCCAGCCTTCTGCCGGTGAAAGCCGATGATGGGCCGCGGCTGCGGAGTTTTCGAATCGCACTGCGCGATTCCCAAAGGACCAAAAGCATGAAACGCGCGCTTATCACCGGCATCACCGGACAAGATGGCTCCTACCTTGCCGAGTTGCTGCTTTCGAAAGGGTACGAAGTCCACGGGATCATCCGCCGCGCGAGCACGTTCAATACTTCGCGCATCGATCACATTTATCAGGATTCCAATCTGCCGGGAACGAAACTGTTCCTACACCACGGCGACTTGGCCAGCACGGAATGGATCCTGAGTTTGATTTACAGTCTTGCACCGGACGAGCTTTACCATCTCGCCGCGCAGAGCCACGTTAAGGTCAGCTTTGACATTCCCGAATACACCGGCGACGTCACCGGCCTTGGCACGATGCGGCTCCTCGAAGCGATTCGCCGCAGCGGCGCGAAAACCCGTTTTTACCAGGCGTCGAGTTCGGAAATGTTTGGCTCGGCTCTGCCGCCGCAAAGCGAAACGACGGGTTTTCAGCCACGCAGTCCGTACGCCGCGGCCAAGGTTTACGCGCACTGGATGACGCGGATTTATCGCGAGGGATATCATCTCTACGCTGCCAACGGCATCCTGTTCAATCATGAGAGCCCGCGTCGCGGCGAAACGTTTGTGACGCGAAAGGTTACGCGCGGTGTGGCCGCTATTCTTGCCGGCCGGCAAGATACATTGTATCTGGGCAATCTGGACTCGCGGCGCGACTGGGGCTATGCCCCCGAATACGTGGAAGCCATCTGGCAGATTCTGCAGCAGGATGCCGCCGATGATTTCGTAATCGGGACCGGTGAAGCGCATTCGGTGCGCGAATTTGTCGAAGCCTCGTTCGCCTATGCAGGCTTGGATTGGCAGAAGCACGTCAAGATGTCCGATCGTTACCTGCGGCCCTTGGAAGTGGACGTGCTCATCGCGGATCCCAGCAAAGCGCGCGCGAAGCTGGGTTGGCAATCGCGAATCGGATTCCGCGATCTGGTGGCCATCATGGTGGATGCGGACGTTGAAGCGGCAGGCCTCACGCCACGCGGAGAAGGCAAGGTCATTCTGGAGAAGAAAATCGGCCACTGGAATCGTTGGCATAATTCGGTCACGCGCATGATGCAAGCCGTCAGCGGTCAGGCTTCGCAGCATTAAAGGGGCAAGATGAGTTTTTGGCCTAATCGGCGCGTAGTTGTCAGCGGTGGCAGCGGCTTCCTTGGATCGTTCGTCGTGGAGCAGCTCCGCGCAGCCGGCTGCCGAGAAATCACCGTTCCGCGCAGCCGCGACTACGACCTCCGCGAAAAATCCGAGGTATTGCGGCTGTACAAGGAAGCGCACCCGGATATTTTCATTCATCTCGCCGCAGTTGTTGGCGGCATCGGCGCCAACCGCGCCAATCCCGGGCGCTTCTTTCATGACAACGCCGTTATGGGACTACACGCCATCGAGACTGCGCGCATCGTGGGGATCGAAAAGTTCGTTTGCGCGGGGACCATTTGTTCTTACCCCAAGTTCACACCAGTGCCGTTTCGAGAAGAGAATTTCTGGGACGGCTATCCGGAAGAAACCAACGCGCCCTACGGCCTCGCGAAAAAGATGCTGCTCGTGCAGTTGCAGGCTTACCGGCAGCAGTACGGGATGAACGGGATTTATCTCACGCCCGTGAATCTTTACGGCCCGCGGGATAATTTTGACTTGGAGACTTCCCACGTCATTCCCGCGCTGATCCGCAAGTGCTGGGAAGCGAAGCAATCACGCGCCGCCGAAGTGCTCGCCTGGGGAACGGGAAGCGCCACGCGCGAGTTTCTCTACGTCGAAGATGCCGCGGAAGCCATCGTCCTAGCTGCGGAGAAATATGCGAAACCCGATCTCGTGAATCTCGGCTCCGGCGAAGAGATCAGCATTGGTCACTTGCTGGAACAAATCCGTTCGCTGGTTGGGTACGAAGGAGCCATTCGCTGGGACGCGACGAAACCCGACGGCCAGCCGCGCCGCTGCCTGGATACCTCGCGCGCGCTTGCGGAATTTGGCTGGCGCGCGAAAACTGCTTTCCGTGATGGACTGCGGGAGACGATTCGCTGGTTCGAAAGCAACGTAAAACTTGCCATGGGCGCGTGAACATTTATTTTCCGTGGGAACCGTGAACTAACTGTCCGCAAGGGGAATTGAGGCTGGCCATAACTACAACCGTTGAGACACAACGCGCCGCCGCGGCGCCGGGAGCTGGCGAGCAAGACCGAAATACGGCCCCCATTGCCGTGCAGCGCTGGAAAAAATATGTGAACGCGTTTCTCGCAGGGGAGTTGTCCACCCTTACACGATATTACGACTGCTTGATTCAGTGGGCACCTCGAGAGGATGACAAGGGCGGGCTTCTCGCCGCGATGGATTGCCCCGTCAAGCAAACCGTCGAAAAAGAAGAGCGGTTCCCCGACCTCACCGAGGAAACCGAAAAACGCACCGCGATCCTGATCAACGGCACGTTCAATCACGAATTCGATATTCAGGGGCTGCTGTCGGAGCTGCAACCCAAGCTATCGCGCACGTCACGAATCATCGTCGTCCTTTACAATCCTTACCTGCGTTCGCTGTACAGTCTCGCAAACCGATTGCGAATTAGAGAAGGCGAGCTTCCAAGCACCTTTGTGACGCAAGTCGATCTTCGAAACATCGTTAAGGTGGCGGGCTTTGAGATTGTCGGCAGCCGGCTGGCTCTCTACTGTCCCTGGAAGTTGCTCGGCCTCGGCAATCTCATCAATCGCGTGATGCCGCTCATTCCGCTTCTGCGCTGGTTCAGCCTGACGTACATCGTAGTCTTGCGCCCGCTTGGCCGGCAATCCCGGCCGGGAATCACCTGCGTCATTCCAGCGCGCAACGAACGAGGCAACATCGAAAATGCGCTAAAGCGTTTTCCATCTCTCGGTTGCGAGACCGAAATTGTTTTCGTGGAAGGGCATTCGAACGACGGGACGTGGGAGGAGATCCAGCGCGTGGCCGCCCTTTATGGCCACCGATATCGAATTCAGGCCCTGCAGCAAACCGGAAAAGGCAAGGTGGATGCCGTAAGACTCGGTTTTGCTCACGCGACCCAGCCTCTCCTCGCCATTCTGGATGCGGACCTGACCATGCCTCCGGAAATGCTCACGCGCTTTTACGAAGCCTACTGTCACGGTTTCGGCGACTTCATCAACGGTTCGAGGCTGGTTTATCCCATGGAAGGCGAAGCCATGCGATTTCTGAACCGGCTGGGAAACATTTTCTTCGCAAAAATGCTCAGCGCGATTCTGGATGTGCGCATTGGCGATTCGCTTTGCGGGACGAAACTCGTCGCGCGCAGCGACTATCACCGCATGGAGGCGTGGCGGCGCGATTTCGGCGACTTCGATCCATTCGGAGATTTTGAGTTACTCTACCCGGCCGCCGTGCTGGGATTGGGAATTGTGGACATTCCCATCCGCTACCTGGCGCGCACCTACGGTGAAACAAACATCCAGCGTTTTCGCCACGGGGTTCTGCTGCTGAAGATGACGTGGATCGGGCTCCTCCGTATTAAATTGGGGGTCCGGAGAAAATCCCAAGCCGGCCGAAACTAGTCCGGTGCTGCACAATTCATGTTTGATCCAGGCAGCAAACGAACCTCAACTCACTAAGCACAATGTCCATTGACGCTCAAGCGCAAGAATATTTCAGCAGGCATCGCCGCACCTGGGCGCAAAAGCCCGTCTTGCGGCGCATCTACAACGAGGAATTCTTTGCACGGCTTCTTTCCTTCCAGAAGAAAAACGGTATTTGCATCGAAGTGGGAGGAGGGCCGGGTTTTTTCAAGCAGGCGTTGCCAGAGGTGTTCTCCACCGACCTCGTTTGGTGCCCCTGGCTGGATGCGGTGGCTGACGCACAGAAACTTCCTTTCCAGACCGCCAGCGTGGCCAACATTTTCGGTGTGGATATGCTGCACCACGTTGCCGCGCCCATGAAGTTCTTGGGCGAAGCACAACGAGTTCTAGTTCCCGGTGGACGCCTGATTCTTGTCGAGCCTTGGGTCACACCCTTCTCGTATTTGATCTATCGCTGCTTTCATCAGGAAGACTGCGACCTTTCTGCACGGCCATGGGATTCGAACGACGCCCATCCGCCGATGAGCAAGAAGGCGTTTGACGGCAATCAGGCCATCCCTTATCTGCTCTTCGGATCGCGGCATCGATCCCAGACACTTGGCGCGCTATCCGGTTTTACACCCCTGGTGATTGAACCTTTTTGTCTGTTCGCCTATTTGCTGAGCATGGGATTCAAGCCGATTAATTTGTTACCGGAATTTATCTATCCTGCAGTGTCGAAATTCGAGCGCGCGACCCTTTCGTTGTGGAGGCGGTTTGCGGCTCTACGCGCTTTGATCGTATTGGAGAAATCCGAATAGGGTGCCTCCAGGCAACCTCCAGCGGGGGGACTTGCACGCTTGGTTCAGTTACGAAGCACCCGACAGTAGGTCGGAAATAGAGATTGCGCTTGAGTCACTCAGTTTCCACATGGAGAGATAATGTGAGGGATAGGAACGACCGGCTGGCCCGATTTTTCCTGCGGTATGCGTCGCCGTTTGCGGATCTGCGGAATCTGCCCATCGTGGGCCCGTGTTTGCGATGGGCCAGTGCGAAGATCGTACCACGCGATTCGACAACTTGGGTACAAGTACAGCATGGTCACGCTGCGGGCCTTTGGTTGCGGCTGAATGCACGGACCGGCCGAAGTACTTATGAAGGTAGGAGTGAGCCCGAAGTTCAACGCGCGCTGCAGGAGCACCTTCGTCCCGGAATGAATTTCTACGACATCGGCGCGAACATCGGGTTTTTCTCGCTGCTTGCCGCTCGGCTTGTTGGGAAATATGGCCGCGTTACCGCTTTCGAAGCAGACCTAGAAATTGCCGAACGACTTCGAGAGCACGTCGCACGCAACGGCTTCTCTTGGATTGCCGTAGAAGAGAAGGCTGTGTGGTCGTCGGAACACCGGACAGTGAGTTTCGCGCGCAGTGATCCCGCAGTTTCGCCTGATCGTGGGCTTGGACACGTCGTTCCTGCTGCTGGGGCCGGCACCATCGACGTCGAGGCTATATCACTGGACGATTATTATTTCTCGTCGAGTTTCCGCGCGCCGGATTTTCTCAAATGTGACGTCGAAGGCGCCGAAGTCGAGGTGTTTCGCGGCGCACGCCGCCTGTTAAAAGAAAAACGGCCGGGAATTCTATGCGAGATGCACAGCGAAGAAAATCGACGCATCTTGGTGGATGAATTCTCCCGTCTCGGCTACGTCTCGAAACCTTGCGATGAACATCACGTGCTGGCGGTTCCTGAATGAATCGCGGTCGCCAACTCATCGCTGCTTTTGCCTTTTTCTGAAAAATGTTCGTCCATCCTTGAAAAAGCAGTATTAGGCCCTTCAACCGTGGAACACATGTGGGGCAGTAGATAAGCCGATCCAACAGAATAACGCTTAACAGCCAGACAGCGGGCTACATCTCGGCCCATCGCTCGCACCACTCGAAAACGGCGCCGAAACAAATCGCACCTGCAAACTTTTTCCCCTATGACTGCGAGCCGGTCGAATGTCGGCAAAGCGGTTGAGTTGCACTGCGGCTCGACCGTGATTGGTGCGCGCAACCACACCCGCCGGATTCTCGGAAATTAATGCTTTCGTGCTCGTCCCACTCACTCCCGTGCCAAAACAAGTTCGCAACCTGAGGTACGATCTTTGTTGCGTAAGATCGCGGTTCAGAGGAAAGTAAAGCGCCATGGAAGCACGCTTTTCGAGTCCGGCTCAGCGATGGATGTTTTTGTGTGGAATAGTACTGGTCACAGCAGTCGTTATGTTATTCAGTGTCAAAATTGTTGTCGCCGATTATTACGCCGGCAAAGAAACACCGGAAGGCCTAGCGCGCGCGGTTAGCCTGGAGCCAGGCAACGCAAGAGATTTGTACTTGCTCGCGCATTACTGGCACTACAGTCTAGAGCGACGAGACCTTGGGCTAGCCGTGACCTATTATCATCGCGCCCTGACCCTCGATCCGCGTTCCGCCAAGATATGGATGGACCTAGGAGCAGCGTACGAAGAGTCGGGGGATTTGGGACAGGCACGTGAGGCTTACGCGGAAGCATTGAAGTCTTATCCTATCTCTGCCGATGTGGCTTGGCGGTATGGAAATTTTCTTCTCCGCCAAAGAGAATTTCCGAACGCTTTCGCAAATATACGGCGCGCCGTTGAGTCTGATTCTAAACTTGCACCAGCCGCGATTTCGACGTGCTGGCGGGCGAATCCTGACATTGAAATGATTCTCGATCGTGCACTTCCGCCCTCTCGTTCCGTCTATCTGGATTCAATTCGATTTCTTGCCGATCAACGATCCGACGACGCGGCGCTTGCGGTATGGAAGCGTTTGGTCGGAATCAAACCCAAATTGGAGCTTTCCGACGCTTTCCACCTCATCAACGAATTAGTTCAGCAGGATCGCATCGCCGACGCTAAGCACGTGTGGCGAGAAGCGCTCGACAGATCCGGTGTCTCGCCATCGAACGAATCTCCGGGCTCAGTAATGTGGGACGGCGGATTTAAAAGCGCCTTTGTCTCCGGAGGGTTTGGATGGCGCAAGACCGAAGCTCCTGGAGTCCGATTTGACTTTGACCAGGAGATAAGGCACTCCGGCGTTCACTCTTTACGGATCACCTTTGATGGTCGTGAAAATTTGGGCTTCAACCATCTGGTTCAATATGTTCCGGTTGATCCTGACACAACTTACGAGTTTTCCGCATACCTTCGTACCGAAGACATCTCTACCAATAGCGGGTTACGTTTCTTAATTTCCGATTCGCGGAATCCGGCAATCAATCAGCCGACTCAACAACTGACGGGTACCCAGCCATGGACCCGTGTCGCTCTTTCTCTTACAACGGGTCCTAAAACCCACTTGGTAACCGTGGCCCTAAGACGCTTTCCGAGTGAAAAACTGGATAACAAATTATCAGGGACGGTGTGGGTAGACGATGTTGCGCTCAAACCGATGGAGCAAAAGAGGTCCGCGCGATGAAATTTATCCGCCTCGGAATATGTGCGTTGGCGGCCTTCGCCGTGGCGGCGCATGGAGCGGTCGAGAACTGGTCCTCGGCGGTGCTGGAGGTAGGCTCAGCAGTGCTGCTGGCATATTGGGGCTTTTTGGTTTTTAGAGGTTCTGCGCAACATATTCGCTCGCATCCACTTTTCGCACCGTTGGCCACGTTTGCGGGAGTTGTGTTGTTCCAACTCCTGCTGAAAGTGACCGTCTCGCCTTATGCGGCTAAAGTAGAGTTGCTGAGGCTATTCTCTTATGGAGTTCTTCTTTTTCTCGCCGTGCAGGCTTACAGGACGTTGGAGGATTGGCGCGGCTTCGTGTGGTTTTTACTGGTCCTCGGATTCGTCGTTTCAGTGTTTGGGATCTTGCAGCACCTTACGTTTAACGGAAAACTATATTGGGTCCGCGAGATGCGCTACGGCGGCATCCCTTTCGGGCCGTATGTAAACCGCAATCACTTTGCAGGCTTCGTCGAGCTTGTCGTACCTCCGGGGCTAGCAGCGTTGGTGATGGGCAAAGTGCGCCGAGATCAATGGATGCTCGTGGGCGTGCTCACGCTCTTCCCGATTGCAGCACTATTCCTCTCAGCTTCACGCGGGGGAATCATCAGCTTTCTGGTAGAAATCTTTGCCTTGCTCCTATTGATCTGGCTCGGCCGTCGGGAACAAAAACAGCTGCTGGTCGGGGCCCTGGTCGTATTATTGGCTGGTGGACTCGTTGCTTGGCTTGGGGTTGCTCAGGCACTCGACCGTTTTTCAGGTTATCGGGAGTTTGAAGTCAAGGAGGACAAGCGCGTCTCGATGGCCCGTGACACTTGGCGAATTTTTCTTGATCATCCGATCGTGGGTACCGGAATGGGAACTTTTCAAAGCGTTTTCCCTAAATATGAGACGTTATATGACGGCAAAATCGTCAATCATGCCCATAACGATTATGTTGAAGTGCTGGCAGAAACCGGCGTGGCGGGTGTTGCGTGCTGTGCGTGGTTCCTGTCCGTGCTGCTTGTTAAGGGAGTCCAGAATGTGCGAAACCGTACCAGCGCTCTGCAGGCGACGCTCCAAATGGGCGCACTCGTATCGTGTGTGGGGCTGCTGACACACAGCCTAGTTGACTTCAACCTTCACATTCCTTCTAATGCCCTGCTCTTCTTCTTGTTGGCTGGATTTGCGTCTGGCCACATTTCGGGAGTTCGGCATTTCCCCAAGCCTGCGGAGCGGACAATGGAGGCAGAATTCGTTGCTTAATACCAGTCCTGTGACTGTATAATGGCAGGGGGGATTCTCGATTTAATGCAACAGGTACGTCTGAATGTAGTGCGCGGCCCGACAAAGGGCACGCTGCTCGCGGTTTTCGTTCTGCTCTTCGCGCCTCTAGCCCTTCCGCAAGAGAAGCTCGTAACCTCGCAAGAAGCCAATGAGCGCATCCGACAGCTTTCAATGCTGTCGCAGGTGCATCAAGCGGAGTATGTCATCGGCTCCGGCGACCTGCTAACGATTCAAGTCTTCGATGTGGCGGAATTAAGCCGCGACGTTCGCGTGAGCGAACAAGGGACGATTGCGCTGCCGCTTCTGCCATCGCGGTTGCACGCCGCGGGGCTGACGGAAAGGCAGTTAGAGCAGAAATTGGAAGAAGTACTTTCTTCGAGCGGTCTCGTCTCCCGCCCGCAGATAAGCATCACAGTAAAAGAACGGAGAAGCAATCCAATAACTGTGATCGGAGCGGTAGCACACCCAATGGTGTACCAAGCGGTCCGTGCGGTGACGTTGCTCGAGGTCCTATCAGAAGCAGGCGGAATCGCGGGCGATGCGGGAAGCACCGTCCTGATCACTCGCGGTTCCGTGAGTCCGAAATCCCCCGACCCTGTTGCTCCCGAAGCAACGGCGCCAGGCATGGTGACTTCTCCTGCTCCGACCGTGCGAGAATCGGAGGCGGTTACGCCAAACGCGCCCGCTCCCGGCGCGACAGGCGCCCAGTCGCCTGGGCCGACCGGAACGCAAGAATCAGTTTTGGGGGCTTCTGCCTCCGATGCTGATCCAGCATCATCTACTATTCTGACCGTTAACCTTACGGACCTTCTAGATTCCGGCGATCCTAAATACAATATTCCGCTTCAAGGAGGCGATGTCGTAAGCGTGCCAAAGGCT
Organism: Candidatus Dormiibacterota bacterium; assembly: GCA_035602605.1. Taxonomy (GTDB): domain Bacteria; phylum Acidobacteriota; class Terriglobia; order Acidiferrales; family UBA7541; genus DASQHY01. The sequence continues at coordinate 126,321 of DATNLZ010000008.1, read as the reverse complement.
GGAATTGTGTACGTAATTGGTGCCGTGGAGAGGCCTGGCGGATTCGTGCTGTCCAATGATCGGGAGGCGGTGAGCGTCCTCAAAGTAATGGCCCTGTCGGGAGGGCCCAAATCTACGGCACGCCAAGACCAATGTCTAATTCTGCGTAAGGGCTCCCGGGCGGGCCCCCAGAAAGAAATTCCTCTTAACCTAAAGAAGCTCATGCAGCATCAGGCAGAAGACGTTAGGCTAAGTGCGGGTGATATTTTCTTCGTCCCCGAAAGTGGCGGAAAGAAAGCGGCACGGCGGCTCGGCGAAGTGGCAATAGCCCTCGGAACAGGTGTCGCGCTTTTCCGCCTCGGTCGGTAGGAAACAGCGGAGCTGCAGGGCAACTGCTCAAAAGATAGAAATTAGGCGGAAATGATGGACGAATTGAATAGGTTCGTACCTGAGGAACATGGGTCGAACGGAGGTCGAAGGGTGGACTCGTCCCCCGTGATCAGCCGTTTGCCGAACTGGGATCCGGCACCGCGCGAACCCCATCTGCTCGATTACCTAATTATTCTACGGAAACATCAGTGGCTAATTATATCCTTCTTGCTGGCAGTAGTTACGCTTGTGACCATCGCGACGTTTCGGATGCGGCCCATCTACGTGTCCACCGCACGGATCGCGATTGACAGGGAAAATGCCAACGTCCTTCCTTTTCAGGGATCTGATGCGTACGCGCTTTACGAGGACACGGAAGCTTATATTGAGACCCAATCCAAGATCCTGCAAAGCGAGACGCTAGCGCTGCACACAATCCGAAGTGTAGGTCTCGTGAACCAACCAGATTTCGGCTCGGGGGACGGCAGACCGAGTGAGGTGCTGATAACCGGCAGCCTCGCGAACCAGAAGCGACCGCCAGCGCTGGGTGCGTTCTTAGGCGGCCTCAGTGTAAAACGTGTGCCGACCAGTAGGTTGCTCGACGTGAGCTTTGAATCCACCGATCCACTACTCGCGTCGCGGATCGTCAATGCACATCTCGATAACTTTATCGAGCAAAACTTCCGCAGCAAATATGAATCAATAACGCAGGCATCACAGTGGCTGGCTGGACAATTAAATGAATTGAAGGTCAAGGTGCAGAAGGCCGAGGACGCGCGAATCACTTATGAGCGGCAAAATCAAATCTGGACGATAGACGAGAAACAGAGCATCACGACCCAGAAACTGGGGGAAATAAACAAAGAGTTGACTGACGCGCAAAGCGACAGAATGAAGAAGGAAGCGATTTATCAACTTGCTCAGTCGGGGAGTCTGGATGCGCTACCTGGTTTGCGCGATAGCGACGCAATGAAAGGTCTTTTGGTGAAACGGCAAGAGGCCGTCACGGCGCACGCGGATGCACTGAACCAATACGGCCCGAATTTCCCGAAGGTTCAGCGTCTGCAAGCGCAGATTATAGAGATGGATCAACTCCTGGAAAAAGAAAAGAAGAACATCGTCGCCCAAGTGGCGAACGATTATCGCGCTGCTCGGCAACGCGAACAGCTATTTAGCGAGGCACTCGACAAGCAAAAAGCTGAAACCAACGCGATGGCGGAACGCCTCGTGCAGTACAACATCCTCAAGCGCGAGGCCGACGCAAGCAAGCAGCTTTACGATGGACTGCTAATGAAACTAAAAGAGGCAGGCATCTCGGCCGGACTGCGCTCGTCGAATATTCGTGTCGTCGATCCCGCGACAGTTCCCTCATATCCATCGCGCCCGAGCAAGACGCGGAATATTGCACTGGGTTTCCTGGTTGGTTTGATTGGTGGAATTGGGTTGGCGCTCTTGCGCGAGTATTTGGACAACACGGTTAAAACGCCGGATGACGTTGAAAGGTTGTCACGGCTGCCATCTCTCGCAGTTGTACCGGCTTTTGCGAGTCTCAATGGACAGCCGACCAAGCGAAAGCTGCTCGGGATGAAGGCCCGGAACGGTCATGACAGCCGGGTCGAGCTAGTGTCGCACACGCTGCCGAAATCCCAGATGTCGGAGGCCTTTCGTGCGCTGCGAACATCGCTATTGCTGTCGCAGGCTGATCACCCGCCGCAAGTAATCCTAGTGACCAGCGCATTGCCGCGCGAGGGCAAGACGACCGCAGCAGCGAATTTAGCGGTGACACTAGCACAACTAGGCGACCGGACGCTCCTCATTGATGCCGATTTGCGGAAGCCGGGCGCCGGGCGCGCTTTGGGTTTGACGGATGCGAAGTATGCGGGCCTGAGCTCATACCTGGCGGGGGTCTCGAGCTTGGAGCAGGTGCTTGTTCCCCACCAAACAATTAGTAACCTCTCGGCGATTCTCACTGGTCCGATCCCACCCAACCCTGCTGACTTGTTGTCTTCGCACAGGCTGGCCGACGCGATTGTTGAGCTGCGCCAGCAGTTCAAATTCATCGTTATCGATTCTCCGCCGATTATGGCGGCCACGGATGCGGTCATCATTTCGGTAAAAGCCGATGGCGTGTTGATTGTCGTGCGCAGCGGTGAAACGCCCAAGCAGGCGTTCTCTCGAACGCGTGATCTCCTGGCCAGCGTGAAATGCCAAATGCTCGGGGTCGTGTTGAACGCAGTGGATTCGAGCGCGCCGGATTATTACTATTCGTACCGTTACTATCCATATTCGTATGGCCACGAACGCGAAAAACTAAAGGAGCACTCAACCGAGGCTTCAATGCTCAACGCGTCCGAAGAGGAAAATCATTCTATCCACGAGGAGAACCTTTAAGGGGGAAAATGTGCGATTTTTGATTACAGGCGGTGCTGGCTTTATTGGATCTCATTTGGCGGAACTGCTTCTTTCGCGCGGCAACGAAGTGTTATTGCTCGACAACCTTTCGACCGGCAGCATGGAAAACATCCGTCATTTGAAACAATATGATCGCATGCAGTATTTTCTTGATTCCATCGAGAACAAGCATCTGCTCGCGGAACTCGTGGATGAAGCAGACGTGGTCATCCATCTCGCGGCAGCCGTCGGTGTGCGCCTAATCGTAGAAAGCCCAGTACGAACGATTGAGACCAACGTTAATGGCACGCAGCTTGTGCTCGAAGCCGCCTCGAGAAAGCGTAAGCTCGTTTTCACGGCTTCAACCTCCGAGGTCTATGGTAAGAACACGAATGTTCCATTCCATGAGGAGGCCGACCTTGTGTTGGGGCCAACATCTAAGAGTCGTTGGAGCTATGCCGCTTCAAAGGCGCTGGACGAATTTCTCGCCTTGTCCTACTGGAAGGAAAAGAAGCAGCCGGTAATCGTGGCACGCCTGTTCAATACGGTGGGACCGCGCCAGACCGGACGATATGGAATGGTCGTGCCGAACTTCGTCAATCAGGCTCTCAACAACGAACCGATTACGGTTTTCGGGACTGGCAAACAGTCGCGGTGCTTCTGTGACGTGCGCGATGCTATCGAGGCAATTACCCGGTTGATTGCCACCGACCGCGCCGTCGGCCAGGTCGTAAACATCGGTCACACGGAGGAGGTGACCGTCGATGGGCTAGCGCAAATGGTGAAAGAACGAACCCACAGCTCTTCGTCGATCACACACACTCCCTACGATCAAGCGTACGAACCTGGTTTTGAGGATATGGTGCGACGCGTCCCTTCAATTGAAAAACTTGAAGATCTAACGGGCTTCCGACCGACAACGATGCTGCCGGAAATCATTGACCGCGTGGCAGCTTACTTTAAGGAAAAGCGTGAAACTGCTACGTCGAAGGCAGTCGCGATTAGCGCCGACTGACGAAACTTTCTTGCCGGTTGAAGTTTCGATGCACCTGTCTTTGATATAGTTTCCCAATAAATCCCGTGGGACATCTCCGCCGGGCAGAAGGCCTGCTAGGTTGGAGGCACCGGTACCATCCAGGAATAGTATGAGTTTTTTGGGAAGGCTGCGCGGTCGTTCAGGCTGTGAAATCTTCATGTTCTTCACATTTCTCGTTAGCCTGCCGCTGTGCAATCCGTGGGTGCGGGGCGATGGTATCGGTTACTATGCCTATGCGCGCGCGCTGCTGATCGACCACAATCTACGTTTTGAAAAAGATTATCTAGCCGGAAATACGCGTTTTGTTAGCGCGCGGGTCAATGCGAATGGGCGAGTCAAGCCTGAGCAATACACTGCTACGGGACACTTGGATAATCATTTCGCGGTCGGCCCTGCGATCCTCTGGGCGCCGTTTTTGGGGGTCGCGCACGTATCCGTGCTGACCGCAAGATGGCTGGGATCCACGGTAGCCGCCGACGGGTATTCTCTACCGTACCGAGCGGCCATGGCGCTGGGCACGGCCGTCTACGGATTCCTAGGGCTTTGGATTTCCTTCCGTTTGGCAAAAAACTATTGCGCGGAGCGCTGGGCTTTGCTCGCAGCGCTGGGGATTTGGTGGGGAAGCTCGCTCCCCGTTTATATGTACTTCAATCCTTCGTGGTCCCACGCACACTCGGCATTCAGCGTTGCGCTGTTCCTCTGGTACTGGCATCGCACGCGGGACAATCGAAGCACGCTACAGTGGGCTCTTCTGGGACTGCTCGCCGGACTGATGATTAACGTATATTACGTGAACGCAATGCTGCTGGCCGCCCCGGGCGTCGAGGCTCTGGCAGACTACACGCGCGCGCTTAGAGGGCGCGCTGAAGGAGGGTTGGCAGTCGCGAGGTTGTTTGCGATGCAAATACTATTTGGTTTGGTGACTCTCGCCGCGCTAGCGCCTACCTACATCACGCGAACAATTATCTATGGCAGCCCGTTTGAGAGCGGATACGTGCCGTTGCGAAATTGGCTTTGGGGCATGCCCGCATTCGGCGCGGTGTTGTTTTCATCAGACCACGGTCTATTCAGTTGGACCCCCATACTAATCTTGTCTGCTGTTGGGCTCGTGCTTTTGTTCCAGCGCGAGAAAACCGTTGGAGCAGCGGTGCTTGCCGCGGTGCTGTCGTTTTATCTTTTGATCAGCTTTTATCCGAGTTGGGACGGCATGTCTTCTTTCGGCAATCGTTTTTTTGTTTCTTTGACGCCGCTCTTTGTGCTTGGCCTTTCGGTGACGCTTCAACAAGCGGCGCGCAGGTTCGCAAGCCAGGAGACGGCCTGGAAAGGCTCATTGTTGGTAGTCGGGTTATTTATAGTTTGGAATCTCGCCTTCATTTTCCAATGGGGAACGCATCTCGTACCAGCGCGTGGACCTATTTCGTGGAGCGAGATGGCCCACAATCAGGTCACCCTCGTGCCGGTGCGGTTCGCCGGCAATCTCCGTGCCTATTTCTTTGGCCGCAAAGCAATGATGCAACACATCGAAGAGGAAGACATTCGCCAGATGAAATCGCAGACCCCGAATAATGACTGACTCAGATAGAGGCTCTGTACAGCACTCCTCTGGTAATCTAGAAGCCGACGTGGGAGGAAGTGTGTCTGTACTCAAAGATTCTCATCAGAAGATACGGTTAGAGGAAAAAGAGACAGCAGGTGGGGCGACCGCACCTTCGAGCGTTCGCACCGAAGCAATCCGTGGGCCGACTGCGGGCACGCGCGTCTTTCAGAACACCATCGTGCAGTTTGGCGGGCGCGTCGTCAGTCTCATGCTCTCCGCCGCGACCTCGATTGTTATTGCTCGCTGTCTCGGGCGTGAACGGATAGGCGAGTATGGTGCGGTTTACGCCTACCTGATGCTTTACACCTGGCTCGGGACATTTGGACTCGAATCGATACTGGCCCGCGAAGCTTCGCAGCGACGTTCAGAGGCCGCAAGCATTTTCCTGACCGGCACCCTTGTCGCCTCGTCCTTTTCTGTTACGGGAATCGCGCTTGCCTTCCTACTGGCGCCATCGTTCGGCTACGGTGGGAACCTGCGGATGCTCGTGCTCATCGCAGCAATGGATGTTCTTCTCATCCCTGCCGTCAGCCTTGTCGGAATCATCTTTCAGGTAAACATGCGCCAGTGGTATGCCGTAGGGCTCGGTCTGCTGCGACAGGTTCTCTGGCTGCTGGCCATCGGTCTGCTGGCCTTTGGCAAGGTTACCACTTTCTGGATCATCCTGGCACGCACGGTCGTCGGTCTCGTCGCTGCCGCTATTACGCTACTTGCCTGCTGGCGAAAAGCCCTTCTGCCTGGTCCATGGGTCTTTTCTGGGGAGGAGGCGCGGAAGCTGGTGCGTTATGGCTTCCCAATAGCTTTTAGTGTCATTGCTGTCGGATTGTTCCAGCGGATCGATCAGGTCATGCTGCACAAGATCAGCGGGGACCGGGTACTGGGGCCTTATGTTGTCGCGGTGATGTTGACTGAACAGTTCGGCGTGTTTCCAGTTGCTCTCATGTCTTCGCTTTTCCCGGTGCTGTCACGGACCGTAGGGCTGGCGGATCTGTTCCAACACTATCTTGAAATCAGCTACCGCTTTTTGATGGCAGTGGCATTTTTTGTTTGTGCTGTGATTACGCCTGTGACTGTGCCGCTCATACAGCTGATCTACGGCAAGGAATTTCTTTCCTCGGCTGCTCTTATCAATGTCTTGATCTGGTCTGAAGCCCCGCTGTTCCTCGCGGTTGTCATTACCAACGCGCTCGTGGCGAAAAATCTACAGCGATACCTGATCCTATCAACCGTAGTTTCGGCGGTCGTGAATATCGGTCTGAACCTCCTGCTTATCCCGAAGTGGGGAGCATTAGGAGCTGCATGGGCCACTCTGATCAGCTATTCCCCTGGTTTCGTGTGTTTTCTAATTCTCCGGCCAGCTCGAGCTATCACTTGGCAAGGCTTAAGAATTGCCGTTCCGCCATTGGCGCTGGCGCTGGCGATCTCAATCGCCTTGCAACATTGGGCTGCGCACTTTGTTCTAAAGTTCATCATAGCGATGGCTCTTTATGCCGGAGGTGCGTGGCTAACAGGCACGGTTCGCGGAACTGATCTGCAGCGCGTCAAGGAGATTGCATGGTCAACGATTGACCGTTTCCGTCCAGCAGTAAATGGAGAATAAACCGGATACCGATGGCGCTGGTTTTAAGCGACAAAGGGTCTCGCATTAGGTCGCGTATCCGTGAGAGCCTGAAGTTGCTTGTGGCCGAGGCGGTGTAAAAAGCAAGCACCCTCCAGGGCATTGAAGGCGACTAGGAAGTTGCGATCGAAAGGCTACGACGCAAGCGATGGTTGATAACGTCAGCGTATACATTCCTGCCTATAACGTAGCGAAGTTTCTCTCTCGCACGATCGATGGAGTGCTTGCGCAGACGTATCCGGCTGATGAGATTCTTTTGATCGACGACGGTTCATCTGATGCTACGGTGGATATCGCCGGGCGGTATCCCTCCGTGACGGTTGTGCGACACGACAGTAATCGCGGGCTCAGCGCCGCGCGCAACACGGCATTTCGTACAGCGCGCAACGAGCTCGTCGCATCCCTCGACGCCGACTGTGTCCCGACGACGGACTGGCTCGCGAGGCTCGTTCCGCATCTGAAGGATCATAGGGTCGTTGGCGTTGGGGGGCGTCTCGTCGAGAGCGTTCGGCGCACCGTGGCCGACCGCTGGCGTTGCGCACATCTGCGGCAGGAACAAGGTGAGTCACTGCTGCGCAATACTGACTTCCTCTTCGGCTGCAATAATCTCTTTCGTAAATCAGCAGTGATCGAAGCCGGTGGCTACAACGAGGTGATGCGCACTAATGGCGAAGACGCGGATCTCTCACGAAAGTTGCGCGCGATGGGCCGGGAATTGGTCTATGAGCCGGCGGCCTGCGTGATGCACCTTCGCAGCGACACGATCCGTTCGATCCTGGACACATCCTGGCGGTGGGGACAGTATGGCATCCCACTCTGTCCGAGGGACGCCAACGTTTGTTTCGTGCTGGCCCGCTCCATTTATGTAAACTTCCGCTATACTTTCCTTAATTTACTTCGCCGTGATGCACGGCTGGGGCGCGTCGAACTGCTGGGGATCGACTTTCTTACGCTGGCGTATTATCCATATCGCGACTTTCGGCGATGGCGGGCAGCGCAAGTCAGTCCTGAGGTACAGATTGTCTCCTCAGCGGTGTGATCTCTTAGAATCTCGACTTTGGCGAGGAAATCAATTGTGATGTCCGCACTTCATAAGATCTACCACCGGTCGTCCGGCAATAGGTCCAATGAAGCAGTCGAGTGGCAGATAGTCGGGGCCGTGCGAAGAAAGGGTCGTCCGGCAGCACAAAGGGCGTGGGCCCACGCTGGGGAAACGTCTCGAGAAAACTGTCGCACGACTAATCACGCCTACTCGGTGCTGGTCAGTACGAGGAGCAATCCCGACCGATGTGGATTATTTTGTGGCAACTCCAACGTCGGATAACCTCTCGTATGAACTGCTCACTGCGCGACGTATGAAAGATGCCGTAGCGATGTTCCGATTGCGGGCTCGCTCGTCGGCAAGGCGGTTGCGCAACAGATTTCCAGTGGAAAGATGAGACCGATGGCGCCTATTCAAGCAGCGGAGTTCCATTGCTGTTATGCCTCAAACAGGCAGGAAGCTCTTGTCAAGGGCCGCTTCATTTACGAAAAATTTGTAAAGTTCATAAGACATGAAAACATTGTGGACTTGGGATGCGGCGAAGGGGCGCTTCTACTGTGGCTGAAGGAGTCGGGCAGGAGCGGCCTACTCGGCGTGGAATCTAACGACGAGCTCGCTTCTCTGGCGGAATCGTTCGGAGTTCCGGTTTCACGCAACGATCTGCTCGGATTTTTTCATAGCAACGCCCCTCAGCCCGCACTCTATTTTTATATCGATGTGATAGAACATGTTCCGTTCGAAGTAAATCTTGAAGTACTCCGCCGGATACCGGAAGGCAGCAGGCTGATTCTTCAAACACCATTTACCGAATCTATTTTGGGTCACCAATTTTTCATGAACGTGCCTTCTCATGTAGCGCCATATTCGCCTTGGGTGATTCGACAAATGCTAGGACGCCTTGGGTATAATCTCGTGAGTGAGGGAAGCACCGATGGCGAACATCCGCGAAATTGGAAGAACCGACTGCGATCTTTCTTCATCCGTAACGTACTGGGAATCGCGCCGGAAATGATCTTGGGAGGAGGAAACTATTATGTCGTCGCGGATCGCATTAGAACGGGGAACGGATCTAACGATCGGACGAATATCATTGTATGAATCAATATTTATGCAGCGCTGTCAATAGAGAACATGCTGCGGCAAGGTAACCACGGACTGAAGAGATTCCTATTATAGCTCAGCAGTGCAGTTCGAATAGTTCATACGAGTCAGATAAAAACTCGACTGGCAGGCTCGCCCTGACTTCTTTAGAGGTAGCTTTATTTATTCTGAGAACGCCCTTCCGCGTCGCCTCGAGGGGGATATGAGGATATGCACATCTTGATCACGGGAGGCTGCGGATTCGTCGGTGCCCAACTCGCACTGCACCTGAAATCTCGAGGCCACTGTGTCCTGGCAATGGACAACTTGGTACGGAGGGGCAGCGAGAGAAATATTTCGCGTCTGAAGCGCCACGGCATCGAGTTCGTTCACGGCGATGTGCGCAACCGCGAAGATTTCGCGGTACTGCCCAGGAGCCTCGATTTTGTTTGCGACACAAGTGCGCAGCCTTCTGTTGTGGCCGGCTATGCCAATCCAGTTTTTGATTTCACGAACAACACGTTTGGTGTCGTTAATGTACTGGAGTTCGTGCGTCAGCGAGGTTGCCCGCTGATTTTTTGGAGTACGAACCGCGTGTATAGCGCAGACAAGGTAAACGCCTTTCCGATACGGGAAGACGAGACACGTTTCCGGTGGGACTGCGAGGCATTCCGTCACCAGATGAATGGCCGGACCGTGGAAGGCTTCGATCCCGCGTTCGGCTTTTCGGAAAAGTTCAGCGTAGATGGAAGTAACCGCAGTCTGTATGGGTTGAGCAAACTAATGGCGGATCTGGCTTGCCAGGAATACGCGCAGGCCTATGATCTCAAAGTTGTTGTTAACCGCTTCGGTGTGCTTTCGGGAGAAGGGCAGTTCGGCAAAACCGATCAGGGCTGGGTCGTCTGGTGGGCAGTCGCCCACTGGTTCGGTTTGCCGCTGAAGTATCTGGGCTGGAACGGCAAACAGGTGCGCGACATTCTTTTTATCGAAGATCTCTGCCGACTCGTCGACGTGCAAATCGAGCATCTTGATCGAATCAGCGGTGAGGTTTTTAACGTGGGAGGAGGTGAGGCGAATTCACTTTCGTTGGTAGAGGCGACGGCTCTATTACAAAAGAAATTACAAAGGAAGATACCGATCAGCTATGAGGAGACCCCGCGTCAGGCTGACACCTGCCTCTATGTTACCGATAACCGTAAAATCGAGCGTATGCTCGGCTGGAAACCGCGTGTTGGCATTGCAGAGGGTTACGACCGCATCCTTGCTTGGATCGAGGAGAATGAAGCAGAGCTGCGAGAATTCTATGTCGCGAATGTGCCGGAGTCTCTCCGGAAGGCGGGCGGATGAAGAACTGGAATATTCTCGTGACAGGCAGTAGCGGACTTATCGGCTCTGAAGCCGTCGAGTATTTCGATCGTCAGGGACACCGCGTTTTCGGCGTGGACAACAACATGCGCAGCGTTTTCTTCGGTCCTGCGGGTGATACCATATGGAACCTTGAACGGCTGAAGCTGTCGACTAAGAATTTCACGCATTGCGACATAGATATTCGTGATCGTGCTCGGCTCAGCGAGCTTTTCAAGATGCATCGTTTTGACCTTATTTTGCACTGCGCCGCGCAGCCCTCGCACGACAAGGCTCGCGAGATTCCTCTGCTTGATTTTGAGGTGAACGCACTCGGCACGGTTAACTTGCTTGAGACCACACGCCAGCACTGCCCTGAGGCGGTTTTTGTTTTCCTCAGCTCAAACAAAGTTTATGGCGATGCACCAAATGAAAAGCCGATGCGGGAAAACGAGATGCGTTATGACTATGCTGATGCCGCCGACTTTGATGGAATTGACGAAAGTTGCCGGATTGACCGGACGATGCATTCTCTCTTTGGCGCATCGAAGGCGGCCGCGGATCTTTTCGCTCAGGAGTATGGCCTCTACTTTGGCATGAAGGTCGGTATATTCCGCGGCGGCTGTCTGACCGGACCATCACATTCCGGGGTTGAGTTACATGGCTTCCTCGCGTATCTGGTCAAAGTCGTGATGGTAGGCGGCACATATTCTGTCTTTGGCTATAAGGGAAAGCAAGTTCGCGACAACATTCACAGCTTGGATGTCGTGCGCGCCGTTGAAGAGTTCGCGTACAATCCGCGGTCCGGCGAGGTCTACAACCTCGGCGGAGGACGTGCCAATAGCATCTCGATTCTCGAAGCGATCGCAAGAATCGAAATCGTGACGGGGCGGAAGCTGGACTGGCAGTACGTCGAGAGGGCCCGCAAGGGCGACCATATTTGCTACATCTCGAATCTGCGAAAATTCAAGGACCACTATCCACAATGGCAGATCACGGTCAGCCTAGACGAAATCCTGAACCAAATTATCGAGTCACAGAAGAATCGTGCAAACGGCGCCGGCGCGCGCTGAATCAGGTTGCAAAGGGATTCTCCTGGGAGACAGTCCGTCACTTCGGCGGTGTGAGATGTTCCCAAGCCTATATCTGGCCGCGTTATGCGAAGCTTGTGAATAAATTCTGGCAGGTGGCAGGTAGGCTTCCCGCCGTCTTTACAGGCATTGGACTTTCGAAGTCTTGAAAGGTCATGCCGGCAAATGAGGGTCTTCTGTGAGGCAAAGTCTGCAGACTGCGCCGAAGGGCTGGGATGACAATTCTGGTTCTCTGGAGGGAAGAAGATCTTGTCCGAGAGTCGGCCGCTTACGCGCGCGCCTTTCGCCGAAGAGGGGTCCGAGTAGTTGGTGTCGAGACGAGTTTTCCTCTGAACGGAGATATCAACCAACTTTTGCAAAGGTGCCCGGAGCGCCCTACTTTGATCCTCCATCCCGAGTTCCTTCCGATGCTTCCGTGGGGGCTCACCGCAGTGGATATTCCGACGGCTTGCTTCCAGATAGACACCTTCGCCTATACGCGTCGCCGAATTTCGTGGTCCATGGTGTTCGACCTGGTCTTTGTCTTTCATCCAGGTTACGACGCAGAATTTCAGAAGGCAGGTCATCCCCAGGTCCACTTAATTCCACACGCCATCGACGCTTCAATTTTTTCAGACGAAGATTTCGAGCGGGTGTTCGAAGTTGGCTGGGTGGGACAAACGGAGGGACCCTTATATCAAACGAGAGCGCGTCTATTGCCGGAGCTCTCGCGGACTTTCCGGATGAATGAATGGAGTCGCCGGTATTCTCAGGAAGAAACCGCCCGGGCTTACCTCCAATCGCAGGTGGTCGTGAACATCGGCCGGGATGATTTCCCGCAGGACGCAAATTTGCGGGTCTTCGAGGCGATGGCAGCAGGCGCATTGTTAATCACCAAGCTGCCGAGCGAGCTAACGCAACTCGGCTTTGAGGAGGGGGTTCACTTCATTGGCTATCACGAAGCGCGAGAAATCGTGCCTCTTGTGCGAAAATACCTTGGTGAGGAATCAACGCGGCGGCGCATCGTCGACGTCGCTCGGGAGAAAGTTCTGTGCGAGTACACCTACGATCACCGCGTGGACACGATACTGGAAACGACCGAAAAATGCGGCCGGAAGCTTGCGGCTCCCGCGAGAGCCTGGTCTGAGGAAAAAGTGCGATTGGCCTATTTAGACTATTTCGCTGGCAATGGAGCGCTCGACTATGCTTTAGCCGAGCTGCTGGCTATCGCTCGGCGGAGCCTGGGAAATGCCGCGCGCGGCACGGCGCTGCTGGCCCGTGCGTGGGCACGAAAGTTGCGGCAATGACCTTGAACCATAAACATGTGAAGGTCACCAAGCTTGTGTTAACGAGAGGCATGAATGAGTCTGAAATCAGAAGATCCTTGGATCTAGCCACGCGTATCCCAATCATTGGAAACTCACTTCACAGTTGCTCGCCGACTCCCACATCTCGAGCAGATAGCGTGGGTGCGTGAACGCTACCATGAAGACCGGAGCGTGTGAAGTGAGAAAGGAAGTTTTCATCTTGACTCCAGAACCACCCGAAATACTCGGGGGCCTGGAAACTTTCATACGTGAGCAGATTCATGGTTTGGAAGAGCACGGTTACGCCGTTCGGATCTTCCACCGAAAAAATTCTGCCCCGCATTCGTTCCTGCAATATGCGCAAAAGATTTGTCCTCCAATTGCTGATGCCTTCCGAGGATTTTTCATAGGCCGAGCCGCGCAGCAGTCCATGCACGAAGAAGTCGCGGCGGTGATCTCTCACAGCACAGTCGGCTGGTATCCGCTGCGGGTGCCGCCCAGCTGCAAGCAAGTGCACTTTTATCACGGCACGTATCGCGCCTATGCGGAGGTGATTCGCCCCCGCATCTCCCTTGGCGGCTATTGGAAAATGAAGTGGTGGGATTCGATGGTGTTGGAGCGGCTGAGTGGCCGCGGCAAGCGGGTCCTTTCGAATTCAGGACAAGTGGCCGAAGAAGTACTTCGGTTCTTCGGGTATGAATCGCACGTTGTTTCGCTCATCGCCAGCCGGCAATCCCCCCCCCTCGACCAGGGAACGTGCCGACGTTCGTTCGACCTGCCGGCCGATGCCTGTGTCGGTGTTTTTGTCGGCTCGCTCCACCCGATGAAGAATTTCGGCGTTGTACGCGCCTTGATCCGGGCGCTGCCGGACGTGTATTGGGTCCTTGCTATCCGTGGCGAGCTCCCGGAAGATTCTTTCCGGACATCCAGGGTTCGTCTCATCCAGGACGCGCCTCCTGAGTTGCTTCCCGCGATCTATTCATCTGGAGATTTTTCTCTGTGCCCTTCAGTCTACGAGCCGTTCGGCTACGTTGTAGCTGAGGCCCTGGCGTGCGGCGTGCCCGTCATCGCGTCCCCCGGCGGGGCGAGTTCACTCTTCTTGAGCGAGCCTCCGCTGGATGTGTTGCTTGTGCCCCGCGCGGAAGACACGGAAGCATTTCTAGAGATAATTCGCGAGGTGCTCGCCAGGCCGCTGTTCTACCGCCAGCTTGTTTTGGAGCACGCGCGGCCTAGGGTCGAGCGTTGGATGTCCCCCGAGAACTGGTGGCCGCGGTTCTTCGACGTAACTGGACTGTCGGATTTCTCGCCCGAGGTAGAGAATGCCCGGACGAAGCTAGCAACGACGGGAGCTCGTGGATAGCTGGTATATTGCGCAGAGAGACGGAATAAGCTAGTTGGAATCATTGTGTTTGCCCAGCATTCTAGCAGGTAAGGGAGAATCGCACGTGAATGTGACGGAAACAATGCGTCGTGACTGGGATGAACGGGCTCGCAAGAACGCCTTTCATTACATTGCGTCGTGGCGCCATGAGTGGGATGTGGATTCGTTTCTAGCTTCTGGTGAAGATGATTTTCAGCGGATCGTCCTCTCCATACTTGAGCGCTGCTCCCTCCCAGTCAGCGGGCAAGTCATGATCGAACTCGGCTGCGGCGCGGGGCGGATGACTCGCAGCTTCGCTGGGCGTTTCGAGCGGGTCTATGCTTTCGATCTTTCACTGGAGATGTTGCGGCGAGCGCGACAAATTCATAGTGCTCATGAACAAATCTTGTGGCTGCTCGGCAATGGCAAAGACTTTTCGTGCGTGCGAACAGATGTGGCAGATTTCGTTTTCAGCTATCTGGTCCTTCAACACCTCCCCTCTGAGATGCTCGTCTTTCAATATGTGCGGGAGATGTTGCGCATCCTGAAGCCCGGCGGCAGGTTCTTATTTCAGTTCAACGGCGGACTCAGGCCAACGATGAATTGGCGCGGACGTGTGGCATGGGGAATCGCGGATGCCCTGTGGGCATCGCATCTGATTCATGTTAGCCGCTGTTTTGCGGTTTTGCTCGGGCTCGACCCAGCGGTAGTCGGGAAGAGCTGGCGCGGAGCTGCTATCGAAGCCGGCCACGTGGCTAAAGTCGTGGCCGACGCGGGCGGCGAGGTGCGTGAACTGAGTGGGGAAAACACGCCTATGGCGTGGTGTTGCGGTGTGAAGACAGCGAGTTGAAAGGACGTGGATCAACTTGAAAGAACCGGTGCACCAAATCAGCCATTCGCAGCCGGTCCGCCGCCGTTATGCGTCCGTCGTTCCCGAATGAAAGGAAGAACCATTACTCTCCTCGGCCGGCGCGATGAGCCGACCGATGGACGCGAGGAGTATTGCTCGTGGCTGGGCCAAGGTCTTGTGCCGCTCGGATACGAACTCGAGGCATTTCGCATGCGCAGGGCGGATAAGGCCTGGCGCGCGGCGATCGATGAACTGCGAAAACGAGCGGTGGCGCAGAATGGGGAGGCGCTGGCCGTGGCGCTTGCGAGACTCCTTTCCGACTCCTTACTTCGCCACGTGCTGGCCGAGCTCAGCTGGCTCGCACAAATAAATTACTTTTCGTGGCCCGCAATCGGGGCACGTTATGCGGAAGCCCTGCAAGGAACCAGTCATTTGCAATGACCGACCGCGGCCGCTATCGTGTCCTCTTTGTTGCCTCTCATCCTGTTCAATACAGTGCGCCGGTCTTTCGCCATTTGGCGCAGCATCCGCAACTCGACATTCTTGTGGCCTACTGCACTTTGAAGGGGTCAGAGTCTCACATTGACCCTGAATTCGGTGTTGCGGTGAAGTGGGACGTTCCCCTCCTCGATGGCTATCCGTGGACTCACGTTCCCAACGGCGCACGGCATTCCCGGCTTGGCCGCTTCTGGGGTCTGTACAACCCAGGGTTGTGGGGACTTCTGCGAAAAGATCATTTTGACGCAGTAGTGCTTTACACCGGCTATCGCTGTGCCACGTTCTGGATTACAGTGGCTGCAGCTCTGCGGACAAAGACGGCCGTCCTTTTCGGCACGGATGCGCATCAGTTACAGGCCCGCAACGGTCAGAGATGGAAGGCCAGACTGAAGGCTTGGCTTTGGGGGTGGCTGTTTCGTCTAGCTGATGTGGTCATTGTCCCATCGAGCGGAAGCGCACACCTGATGCATTCGCTTGGAATTCCCGCGGAACGTGTGGTTTTGACGCCTTACGTCGTCGACAATGACTGGTGGGTAGAACAAGCTGCTCGGGCTGACCGTAGCGCGGTCCGCGCGGCATGGAACATACCAACCGCCGCCCGTGTTGTACTTTTTTGCGCTAAGCTTCAGCCTTGGAAGCGACCGCTCGACCTGCTCCATGCTTTCGCTCAAGCGGATGTGCCAAATGCCTACCTTGTCTATGCGGGGGACGGTGCGCTGCGTGACGAAGTAGAACTGCTGGCGCGCACACTCGGAATCAGAGATCGCGTGCGCATGCTTGGTTTCGTGAATCAATCCAAATTGCCGGAGGTTTACAGCGCTGCGGATTTGCTTGTGCTTCCCTCGGATTACGAGCCTTTTGCCGTGGTTGTCAATGAAGCTATGCTCTGCCGCTGCCCCGTCGTTGTCAGCGATAGGGTAGGTGCACGGTATGATCTTGTCAAACACGGCGAGAGTGGTTTCGTCTTCCCCACCGGTAACGTTCATGCTTTGGCCGAACTTTTGAATGCGGCCTTGCAGGATGAACCGAAGCTGGCCAAGATCCGACGCGCCGCGCGCCATCAATTGGACTGCTGGTCGCCGCGAGAGAATGTTGCGGGAACGGTAGAGGCCATTGAACGGGCTGTTCGCCTGAAGGAAAATTCTGCCTACGTGTAAACCTCATGAAATGGCTGCTCGAAGATACCGGGCATCGCGTTCAAATTGTCGCGAGGCGGCTCAAGCACGTCCACAGAGGGCGACACGGATAATGCGTTCATTCCGCAAACGCGTGGAAGCACTGTCGTTCGCCGGGGAAATTGCCGGACCTTCTACCGGCGTGCCCAGACACCCGTCCATGAAAGTATTGATCTATACGCATGCGTTCGCGCCTAGCGTAGGCGGTGTTGAAACATATGTTCGATTGTTAGCCGAGGGGCTGGCACGGAGGATCAGCTCTGATCGCGCATCGCGAATTGGCATCATCGTGGCGACGCCGACCTCCTCAGGAGACTTTGATGACAGTCCGCTGCCATTCCGCGTCGTGCGACAGCCGACTTGGCTTGCGTTGTTTCGACTTGTGCGCGAAGCAGACGTAATCCATCTCGCCGGCCCCTGCTTTTTGCCGATGCTTTTCGGATTACTGCTGTGCAAGCCCGTCGTGGTCGAGCATCATGGCTATCAGGCTGCTTGTCCCAACGGGCTGTTTTTCTTCGAGCCGACCCAAACAGTTTGTCCGGGCCATTTCCAGGCGGGACGCTATCAAAAGTGTGTTGAGTGCAACCGGGCCAAGACCGGCATTGCCAGGAGTCTTGCAATGCTTCTGTTCACTTTTCCCCGCCACTGGATGTGCAAACTGGTCGCTCGCAATGCACCAATCACCGAGCACGTTAAACACCGCCTTAGACTCCCGCGCTCTGAGGTCATTTTTTACGGCATTCTGGATGTTTCTCCTCCACCTCGAGATGGTGCAGCTTTCCCGGACATTTCAACGCCACTTTGTTTCGCCTACGTGGGCCGGCTCGTCAATGAAAAGGGATTGCCGATTCTTCTCCAATCGGCTAAAGAATTAGACCGTCGCGGATATAAATTCTTATTGAAATTCATCGGAGATGGTCCTGAGCGCGGGCGCCTCGAAAGGTTGACAGACGCCCTCGAGCTGCGCGAACGTGTAACCTTCACCGGCTATCGGCTGGGATCTGATTTGCAGTGTGAATTACAGGACGTCACGGCAGTGGTCATGCCATCGTTGTGGGAAGAGACTGCCGGGCTCGCTGCGATTGAGCAAATGATGCGCGCCAGGCTCGTCATTGTTTCCGACATCGGTGGGCTCGGAGAAGTTGTGGATGGTGCGGGTCTGAAATTTCCGCCAGGCGACGTGGCAGGCCTTACCTCATGCCTCCAGCGTGTTCTGGATGATCCATCCCTTGTCGGCAAGGTCGGTAATCAAGCTAGGGAACGCGCACTTGCTCTTTTTTCTCAAGGCATCATGATTAACCGGCACATCAGTCTTTTCGAAGAGCTGCTCTCGAAAAAAACGGAATGATGACCCCTAACCGACAGAATCGGTCCAAGCATAGCTGGGACCTGAGGGAAATAGTGTGATCGAAGCCCTCAGCAGCTCTATGCGTGGCCTTCGATTTGGTGGACTCGCCTTCCTGCTGCTTGGTCTTGGCGGGGCGTATGTAGTCGCCAACTGGATCGTCACTGGGACATCAGAAGATCTAATTCTGAGGGGACTTGCAATCGCCACGGGAGTTATTTTACTCCTCATCCTTAAGAATTGGCGTTCAGGCTTCTATTTCTTCCTCCTCTGGCTTCTCTTCGAAGACCTTGCCCGAAAATATATGGGCAACAATATGCTCATCTATTTCGCAAAAGACTTTCTCGTTGGCATTGTTTATGTCTCCTTTTTCATGTCCTTACGCAGACACAAGGCAGAAGGATTCCATCCACGATTTATAGTTCCGCTTATTCTATTTTTCGGCTTCGGAGTTATCCAGGTTTTTAATCCTGGCTCACCGAACGTACTTTTCGGCCTCCTGGGACTGAAGATCTATTTTTATTATGTACCTCTTATGTTTGTTGGTTACGCGCTGGCGGATACAGAAAAGAATCTACAGAAATTTTTGACAGTAAACTTAAGTATGGCCACCGTGATTGCAGTTCTTGGAGTGATTCAGGCAATTCGCGGATCGGAGTTTCTCAACCCAACGATACTCGATGAAAACATCCGGGGACTGGCCACGCTGAAGCGTTACGCCCCAACTTCTGGGCAGTTCCTCTACCGACCGACTTCCGTCTTTGTAAGCGACGGCAGATTTGCCAGCTATCTCATCTTGATGTGGTTGGTCGGTTTCGGCGCGGCCGGCTACCTGCTCCTGCGCACAAAGGGGGGCCGTAAACTCACTTTCGTTTCTTTGGGTGCAATCACGACGGCGCTACTCCTCAGTGGTTCACGAGGGGGCGTCATGTGGACGGCTGGATCCGCGCTCATATGCATTTCGGCGTTCTTGTGGGGAGCGCCATGGAAGAAGCGGAAGGCGCACCAAATCATTAAAATCATTCACTCTACCTCGATTGTCTGCGGACTGGGATTGATCGTGATGATTTCCATTTTCCCCCAAGATATTGGCGCTCGTTTGTCCTTTTATTCGGAGACTCTATCGCCGTACAGCCCGAACTCCGAATTGAGCCATCGCGTCGGAGGGTATCCGATCAAGGAACTTTTGACGGCATTCCAGGATCCACGATGGCCCTATGGCTATGGAATCGGAACGGCTTCACTGGGGGGGCAATACGTCCGTCAGTGGCTTCATATAACGCCACCCACGCTTGGTGTCGAAAGCGGCTTCGGCACACTCGTCGTCGAACTTGGGATTCTGGGCCTCGTGCTGTGGATCGTCTGGACCGTGACGCTCCTTCTCGCCGCATGGCGCGTGGTTCGCCGGTTGAAAGGCAGTCCTTATTTTCCGATTGCGTTCTCGATCTTCTGGTTCGCCTTCCTGCTCCTGCTGCTGTTCACGTATACGGGAATGCAGGCCTTTCAGAATTATGTTCTAAATGCATATCTTTGGTTGTTGGTCGGCGTGTTATTCAGGCTGCCGCATTTGGCGGCCCAGCAAATACCGCAGCGATGAAGGACGCTACCTGTGCCCGATAGTCCACGCATCGCTGTCATCTCCCCTTTTCTCGACCGCCGACACGGCACGGAGCGCTGCATCATCGAGCAAGTCGAACGCCTCGCGCATGATTATGGTTTCGAGATTCATCTCTATTGTCAGCGCGTCGAAAACGTAAAAGGAGTTGAGCCCTGTGGTTTGTCTACACCAACACCGGCATCTGGCCGCATCTTCTGGCACAAAGTATCCGACATACCAGGCCCACACCTACTTAAGTTCCTTTGGTGGATGGTCGCCAACCGGTTCTGCCGCTGGCGAGACACGCGATCGGGTGCGCGAAGGTTTGACGCTGTCTACTCACCTGGGATTAACGATTGGGCGGCGGACGCAATCACGGTTCACATCGTCTTTCACGAATTCTACCGCCTTGTTCGCGACGAGCTTCGTTTGAGACAGATCCCTTTGCGAGCCTGGCCCCGAGCCTTGCACCGCAACTTGTACTACCACCTCATCATAGCGCTCGAAAGACACGTCTACAAAAACCGGCACATCCGTCTGGCTGCTGTTTCTGGTCTGACGGCTCGTCAGCTCGAAACTCATTTCGGCCGCAAAGATGTTCAAGTGATTCCAAATGCAGTCGATGTGAAAGCTTTTTCTCCGATCACCCGACAGCAGCGCCGCGCGGTAACCCGCGAGCAGTTTGGCTTGGCCATAGACGATCTTGTTCTTCTTTTTGTGGGGAATGATTGGAAGAAGAAGGGTTTGAGGTGCCTTCTAGATGCAATGGCCGTGTGCAGTGAGTTGCCTTTGAAGTTGATCATAGTCGGCCGCGATGACCAGACAATCTACCGCTCGTGCATCGCGGAGCTTGGGCTTGAAGGCCGCGTAACCTTTGTGGATCACTCGTCCGACATCGTCCAGTTTTACGCCGCGGCAGATACTTACGTGAGTCCATCCCTCGAGGATGCCTTCGGTCTTCCGGTTCTGGAGGCCATGGCCTGTGGTCTACCCGTAATCGTCAGCATTCGAGCGGGCGTAAGCGATTTGGTTCATGATGGCGTAGATGGACTCATCTTGCAGAATCCGAAGAATCACGCAGAGCTGGCTCGTCTGCTGCGAAACCTCTATGAGGACCCGGGGCTACGACAGAGAATCGGCGAAGAGGCTGCGCGAGCCGCTCATCGGTTTAGCTGGGAAGAAAATGTAGCCAAGACGAAGAAATTTCTCGAAACTGCATTTAACGCGAAGCGGAAGTGAAGTGCAGCCTATCGTGTTGCTGTCTGCGCCCATGGTGGAAGCAAGACCAGTTGAGGAATTTGATTCCTAGAAGTCAGCCAAGGAGTAGTGTCTGAGAAATCGGGTCGAGCGGACGCAATTCGGGTGTGGTGGCTTTCTTGGTAGTCTCTCAGAGATGGCCCGGATCGGAAAAGTGCCCACAACGGCTCGAACGACATTAAGCCCGTATACAATGTCACCTGTTTTGGAAGTCAAAATGAGAATCCTTGCTACCAAGCTCTTTATCCGCGGGGTCTCCTTCATTGTTGCTGTGGGTCCAGCTCCGCCTTCTCCTGCGGGCTCCGCTCGCGATCTGAAGGGATCGGACGGTCCCCATTTGATCATAGAAAGATGAGAAACAAGAGGCTGGATATTCTGCGCTGTATCGCTGTCGTTCTCGTCATGATTCACCACTCCGGTATGTGGACTTTTTTTACTCGCGTCGGATGGCTGGGAGTGGATCTATTTTTTGTATTAAGCGGTTTCCTGATTTCCGGCCTTCTCTTCAGTGAATATAAAAGGCGCACAACGATCAGCCTGAAACGATTCTTCATCCGCCGGGGCTTGAAGATCTATCCCGCCTTTTATGTATTCCTTTTACTTACCGGCATAATTTCCTATGCCGCATTCCGCACCGCATCAACGCCGGCACGCTATGTTCACGAGGTCCTTTTCGTAATGAATTATGAGCAAGGAGTTTGGGACCATACGTGGACACTGGCAATAGAAGAGCATTTCTATATTTTCCTTCCCATCTTCTTGCTTATCCTCGTGCATTTCTCCTCCCGCCGGGAAAACCCGTTTCGTGTCGTACCCTGGGCGTCAGCCGTCATCGCAGTGATGTGCGTGGCTTTTCGCGCTGTGTCAGCTTACGTCGGAGCGCTGAATTTTCATATGACGTACGCGGCATCACACGAACGGATGGACTCACTCTTCTTCGGAGTTCTGCTTGGCTATCTCTACCATTTCCGCCCGATTGTCTTGGAACGGTTGATGGTGCCCGCCAAGAACCGGGCAGTAATCGCGGTGGTCTCTGCGATGCTGCTCTCCTTCGCTTACTTCTACAGTCGCGGTGACAAATTCTTCGCCACGGTCGGATATTCTTTTATTTATTTGGGGCTCGGAGGCGTTCTCCTACTGAGCCTGTATGTCCATGGGGCTCTGCCCGGCCAACTTGCGAGGGTTGCTGCGCGAATTGGAAACAGCCTCGCCTACGTGGGAATGTACTCTTACTCTATTTATCTCTGGCACGGCCCTTGCGCGGCTTGGTTGCCAGGCTTCGTGCGGCGTGTGGTTCACTCTCCGACCGGACGCTACGGGCGCTTCGGAGTCTATTTTGCTGGGAGTATTGTCGTTGGGATTGCAATGTCGAAACTGATTGAGTATCCGATCCTCCGGCTACGCGATCGTTTCTTTCCGGCAGCGCAGGCTGTGCCCGTTTCACCGGAAGCCGCTATAGTTACACCTGCGATCTCTAACTCGTGAAGTCGAACATCCATCTATCCGGCACGAACCCCCAATATTGTCCATTTCTACAGTCACACACCCGGAAGAAGGCTTGGAATCGATTGCCTTATCGCAGGCGCTTGCGCCTCAATCCAGAGGCTGTCTGCCAGACGGGTGAGAAAAGGAAGAATAGCCGCCGCTCTACGCCCAGCGTTGGATGCCAAGACAATCAACTTTCCCTCAAGTGAAAGCATGTCCAAATCTGAAATCTGTGGATTCTGTGTAAAAAAGCCGTCAGTGCGAATAGTGAGGTTTCGCAGTCCGGCTTCCTCGACCGCCTGTCGAATCGACGCTCTCGACCAATACCGCATTTCGAAAGTACCTAACCTTGCGTCCCGAAAACCTCGTTTCGCCTGCTGTACTATACTATACAGGCCAAACACGTTCGGCAGTTGGACGAGACAGGTCCCGTGAGGCCTTAAGACTCGGGCAACCTCCTTAAAAAATCGAATTACTAGTGACCTTTCGAGGTGCTGCAGAACGCTGTACGAAAACACGAGATCAACACTCTCTGACTTGAACGGAAGGTGATCCGCGTCACTGCAGAGGTAATCGGCTTGCACACCTATCTGTCGAGAGACCCGACCACCGGCAGCCAGAGCATCGATGTGAACATCGACACCAATTGGACTGAATCCGGCGCGGCCTGCAGCGATAGTCCAACGCCCCCAACTACAGCCAACATCAACCAACAGCCTTCCCTCACCACTCCCAAAGGGCCATTTTGGGATCGGATACCGGCGCAGCCTCCCTCTTGAGCGCCAGTAGAGATTTCCATTTGTATTCACCACCCAGTCGTCAACGAATGGATCAATCGAACTTCTTGGGTCTGAACGCTGGCAGGGTTCCATGTTTCGAGGAACAACTTCGCGTCGTGGGTTATCGATGAACACCGGAATTCCCTGTTCTACGTCAAACTTGTGACCATGTTCGCACGTAAGACCGTCATCGTCTGTCCGCAGACCAGTATGATCCCAGGGGCAGGCAAGGAACGCCAATGCGTTAGAATTGGTTAGAACAGTCGACATTGTTCGAGTGATTTTGACAATTCGAGATTCGAATCCATTCGCTAGTACCTACCGCAATCCGAGAGCAGTGTCAATCCAGCAGTCTGTTACGCAACTTAACACCTGGTAAGGAGCATTGTCCTGTTTCGAAGATCTGGGCAGTGCGTCGCTGATCAGCTGGAATGTAAAGGTTCCGTTCGGATCCCAAAGCTGAAAGCCCGAGAAATTTAGTTGTAGCACCCTTGGGCCGGATCCAACCGCGTCACGGCGGAGGTAAGAGGCGCTGCAGAATCGATTTCGCCAGCGGACTGTCTCTCGCGATTGCTGTGGTGGGTAAGGTTCTGTAAACTATTCATGGGTGACAACCAAATGGTTAGTACCCCATGCATGTCTTGGTTTAGTCTTGTAGCACCTGCGGCGAGCACACAGAGCTATACCCAGTAGGAATAGAACAGTCCATATGAATGCACCTCTCTCCATCGATTCCATTGTCGTCGCCACTGCTGAACAGCTTTTCTGTCCCCACGGAGACGGGTCTACGATCCTGAATCTCAAGAATTGTGTCTACTACTGTGTGGATGTCGTGGGCGCGCGGGTATGGACTTTGCTGCGAGAGAAACGGAGTGTTGGCGAGCTCCGGAACAGATTGCTTGATGAATACGAAGTTGATGCGGAGCGCTGTGAGAGAGAGCTCCTCGAATTATTGGAGAAAATGCGGAGCGAGGGACTGATCGAGGTGAGGGGCGAAGAGATTGGTTAGCCCTCTGGTGTTTGTTCATCCTGCCCGCACGGCCCGTAGAATACCTCAAGAATTCAGCGAACGTGCATAACAACGTATTTTTTTGGAGAGTGAAGGTTGGCACCGAAGTCCGAAACTCGGCGGAAGTTTCGGCACCTCAGCACTTTCGAACGAGCAATCGTTCTCGAAGCGTTGTTGGGCCTTATCGTGACGCGAGTGGGTCTTAGGCTCTTCGGTTTCCGTCGCTGGAAAAATGGACTTTCGCGCCTCGCTCGCCCAAGACCTGCCCCTGAGATATCTTTTTCTAAGGCACGTGAGATCGCGCGCATGGTAACGGCGACCGCACGACATCTTTTCATCGCTACGAACTGCTTGGACCAATCGCTTGTGCTTTGGTGGCTATTGCGCCGCCGCGGAATTGCCGCAGAACTCCGTTTCGGCGCGCGAAAAGAAGCCGGTCCTTTCGACGCTCATTCCTGGGTGGAGTTAGATGGCAGGGTGCTAAGCGATACGGGCGAAGTGGATCTTCAATTCGTACCGTTCGAGGGTCCCTTCGCATTAAGGAAGACGCGGATTCCTTGAGCGGCATTGTCGGTATTTTCCATCGGGATGGGGCGCCAGTAGAACGGGCGTTTTTGCAGTCCTTCGTTGACTTCCTCTCCTATCGCGGCCCGGACTCTCAAGAAATTTGGTCAGAGCAATCGGTTGGCCTCGCTCACGCAATGCTGCGAACCACCCACGAATCAAAAGAGGAACATCAACCTGCGAGTCTAGAGGGCTGGCTTTCGATTACGGCTGACGCACGGATCGACTGTCGGGCAGAACTCAAAATAAAGCTCGAGAGTGCCGGGCGCCAGATTTGTCATTCCCTTCCAGATTCACTGCTGATCCTGCATGCTTATGCCGTCTGGGGCCGGGAATGCGTCAATCATTTGCGTGGCGATTTCGCCTTCGCTATTTGGGACGCGCACGCTAGAACTATCTTTTGTGCGCGCGATCATTTCGGCGTCAAGCCTTTTTATTATGTCGCGCTTGGCAACCTCTTCCTTTTCAGCAATACCCTTAACTGCATTCGACTTCATCCAAGTGTCTCCGATGAATTGAACGAGGCGGCCATCGCCGACTTTCTTCTGTTCGGATTGAACTGCAATAACGCAACTACCAGCTTCCGCGACGTTCGGCGACTCCCTCCTGCGCACTTTCTGGTCGTTTCGGCGAACGACCTGCAAATCAGACGCTATTGGACCCCGCCTACGGACGGTCGAGTTCGCTATCGCGATGCTAACGAATATGTCCATCATTTCCAAAGTTTGCTGCAATCCGCCGTGGCAGACCGTCTTCGCACCGACCGCGTGGGCATCCTGCTGAGCGGTGGATTGGACTCAGCATCGTTGGCAGCGACCGCGAAGGAGCTTTCGATAAATCCTGGTGGTGTTGATCTTCGCAGCTTCACCATCGTTTATGAATCATTGATTCCTGATCGCGAGGGTCCTCACGCCCGTGAGGTAGCAGAGTTCCTTGGCATTCCGAATCGCTGTCTGGCGATGGATCACTGGCGGCCATTTGAAGGGTGGGATAATCTGGAATTCAGCTGGCCCGAACCTGTAGATGATCCTCTCTTTTTCGGATTACTCGAACAATTCCGCGTAATTTCGGCGGATTGCCGGGTTGTGTTGTCTGGCGAGGGCAGCGACAACCTGATGCTCTTCCAGATGCGGCCGTATGTAAGAGACCTCCTGCGAAACGGAGAATGGGAGAGGTTGTTGACCGAGGTACCCAGTTATCTTTGGCTCCGACCTTCTCTCTGGCCTGGTATCCGACGTAGATGTAAGAGGCTCTTCGTGAAAGGTCCTGCCGGGCCGGTATTTCCGCGGTGGATTGCGCCCGACTTCGCGCGACGCATGAATCTCCAAGCGCGTTGGAAAGAATGCACCTCACTTCCGGTCCCGGAGGTGGAACATCCCATACATCCCAAAGCGCATGCTTCGCTGTCTCTGCCGCAGTGGACGCTCATGTTTGAACTCCAAAACGCGGGGGTGACGGGCTTCCCAGTGGAAGTATGTTATCCTTTCCTGGACTTAAGGCTGGTACACTATCTGTCAGGGCTTCCCCCCTTTCCCTTTTTCTTTCAAAAGAAGCTCCTCCGCGATGCAATGGCCGGGCGGTTGCCGGAAAGTGTTCGCGCCCGCGCCAAGGTGCCATTGCAAGGCGACCCACTCCTTGAGCATGTAAGAAGGTCAGGCAACGAGTGGATAAATGGAGTGCAATGGAACAAAAAAATGGAACAGTTTGTAGATAGTTCATTACTCGACAAACTTTATGTTAAACTAACTTCGGACCAGGTAAGCGCAAGCGTCCGGCCACGCTGCCTCAACTTTTGGTTACAGTCGGCTCAGAAAGTTCGGCATGTCCTAGCAAGGAGACTGGAAAATGGAAAAGCCTGAACCCGTCAAGCGGGAGCCAAAGAAGCCGTATTCTCCTCCCACATTGACTATTTATGGGACAGTGCAGGAACTTACAAAGCAGATTGGGACCAGGGGCACGCTGGACGGTGGGACCTTTCCTCGCAACAGGACGGGTGTGTAAGGTTGAGTTGCTCTTAGCTGGAATACTGTGAGAAGACTACCGCGCTCCATTATGGGTAGAATTGAGAAGAAAGCAAACAACAACTTAGAATGATTTGCCGCGTCAAAGAACCTTGCATACACAAGAAGAATTGGCTGTTCACTACTCCGTTTTCGGCCTGCTGCTCCGCTCCAATTTGCGTCTGCCGGGATTAGTACCCGTAAATCCATCTACTTTTGTCCCAGACATAAGCTTTCATATGGGCATCTCGCCGTGTTCCGATGGAATAGTTTCCTGTGAGGGTGAAGAGTTGATGTACGAGAGCTTCTCTCTCAACGAACTCCGCGAGCCGGTCCTGCGAATTTGGCGGATCGCTTTCGGCACCTATCTGCGCCTGGCGTATTGCGATGGTACGCAATTCTGGTTGGACAGAGCGGGTGCGACTGTGTGGGCCCTCTGGCCTGATACGTCCTCGCTGGAGATCACCGCTTCTTATTTGCTGGGACCCGTCTTAGGGCTTTTGCTACGCCTGCGTGGGATCACTTGTTTGCATGCCAGTGCAGTGACCCTCAAAGATCGCAGCATTGCGCTTGTCGGCTCGGAAGGAGCCGGGAAGTCAACAACTGCGGCGGCTTTCGTTCGACTGGGTCATCCGGCGATTTCCGATGACGTAGTTGCTCTGGAGGAACAAGGCGGAGACTTCCGGGTCGCGCCTGCAGTTCCTCATCTTGCTCTTTGGCCGGATTCGGTGAGCCTTCTTTACGGTTCTTCCGACGCGTTCCCACGCATAAGCCCCGATTGGGAGAAGCGGCGACTCGCATTGGGAAGCCAGGGAACACGATTCGAAGAGCGCAGGTTACCGCTCGGTGCAATTTATATTCTCGGCGATCGTCGAGCCGATCCCGCGCCATTCGTGGAGACAATCCCTGATCGCGCAGCCTTGATGGCACTGGTGGTCAACAGCTATGCCACGAATATCCTGGACCCCGAAATGCGCGCTCAAGAGTTTAAAGTTCTCGGCCGCCTGGTTTCGAGCGTCCCTGTCCGCCACGTTAGTCCACACCAGGACCCAGCGCGCATTGAGGAACTGTGCCAGGTAATCCGCGAGGACTTTGAAACGCTTGAGCCCAAGTCTAGGGGCGTCTGAGAAAACCGAAAATCCAGCATTTTATGCGCCGCCGAGTGTTAAGTGAGTTATCTTATTGGACACCACTACAATGTCCTTCGCTCCTTGTGCTGGTTCTTCCCCAACTATACTTACGGCGAAGTTTTATTGCTTTTTTCGACCGGCCAGAGCGCGGCGAGACAGCTCCGGAATGGAAGACTAGGAGAATTGCGACAATGAACACCAAGGAATCGCGGACCAACGTTGTACGGTATTTCTTTGCAGCTATGCTTGTTTCGATTTTTTTAATTGTGGCGGCTTTTCACAGTGCAAAAAGCCACCACAGTCAGACTACGGCTGCACAGCCGCACGAGTTTTCAAAACAGGCCAGTGCAAAGAGCAATCTCGATTGGACCGCGGTTTATGGAAAACTACCCCTGGCTTTTGAGAAAAACCAAGGTCAGGCAGAGGGCGCAGTCCGGTACATCTCCCATGGCCGGGGATACGGGCTCTTTTTGACTACGCACGAGGCCGTCCTCACTTTGCGGTCCTCAACTCCCCGCGAGTCATCGTCACTTCTTCGTGCTGTTTCATTTCGAGATTCGCGCTCGCGCCGGCAAATCGAAAAAACCTCCGTCATTCGCATGCATTTCGAGGGAGCCAATTCAACACCACAGATTGAGGGTAGTGACCGTTTACCCGGCAGGGTGGACTATTTCGTCGGGAACGATCCGAAGAATTGGCACACCGACATTCCTTCCTACGCCCGGGTCAAGTACACCGGAGTTTATCCTGGTGTCGACCTGATCTTCTACGGTAACCAAAACCGACTGGAATATGACTTCGTGGTGGCCCCTGGATCGGACCCATCGGTCATCAAAATGAATCTGGAAGGTGCGAATAAACTCAGGATCAATTCGCGCGGAGATTTGCTATTAAGCGTTTCGGGAGGAGAGGTCGTACTCCAGAAGCCAGTTGTTTATCAACAGCTGAACGGAAGGCGGCACGAGATTGATGGAAAGTACCTCATCGCCGGAAACCATCGTGTGGGCTTCGCGGTCGCAAATTATGACCGGAGTGAACCTCTTATTCTGGACCCCGTGCTCAACTATTCGACCTATCTCGGCGGGACCCTCGGCGACTTTGGCAACGGGATCGCGGTAGATACGACGGGCAATGCTTTTGTCGTAGGAACGACGAAATCCATAGACTTCCCAACGACGGCCAATGCATTTAATAAGGGACCTTTAATCACCAACCCGAACGCGGTGTTTGTTACCGAGTTGAACCCGGCCGGAACTCAGCAGATTTACTCTACCTATTTGGCTGGGAGCGGTGGAGATTCCGGATTGGGTATCACCGTGGACTCTTCGGGTAAAATCTATGTGACAGGACAGACGTTTTCGATTAATTACCCTACCACGCCAAATGCCCTCAAAGCTGGACCACTCGCATCTAACGCTTCCGGAACAAGCTTCATTTCCAAAATAGATCCGGCGCTCAGTGGCACAGCCTCACTTGTATACTCGTCTTACCTAGGTGGAACTACAGTGGCAACTCAGGGGGATCTTGGGTCCGCCATTGCGGCCGACACTGCTGGCAACGCATACATAACCGGGATCACCTTCTCGGCGCCCGGGACGGGCCTCACGCAATTTCCCGTCACTTCCGGCGCCTACCAAAGCACCCTGAACAGCGCATCTGGAAACGCGTTCCTAACCAGGATTGATACGACGAAATCCGGAACCGCGTCTCTGATCTATTCCACCTATCTAGGTGGAGCCGGCGCAGCGACCCTTGGCTTTAGCGATTGGGGCTTCGGAGTTGCAGTAGATTCTACCAGTGCCGCCTATCTTACTGGCGTAACTAGCTCAACGAACTTCCCGACGACCACCGCGAACGCTTTTGCCGCTACCGCACCTCCGGCTGCCGCCACTGGAACTGCATTCGTTTCAAAAATTGATACGAGCGGTGGAAGAACGGGAACCGCGTCCTTGCTTTATTCGACCTATTTGGGTGGCGACAACTATGATTTTGGGTTAGCACTTGCACTTGGCCCCAGTAATGTGGCTTACGTTACAGGAACAACCGGCTCGCTTAGCTTCCCCACTATTCCTGCTGGGGCTTACCAGAAAATAGGCTCGACGAGCGGAGCTGCCTTCATCAGTCTGGTTGACACCGGGCTAATCGGAAGCGCTTCCCTCAAGTACTCGACGTTCCTAGGCTCAGGAGGCACCACCGGATCAGGCATTCGGGCGGATACGGCGGGCAAAGCCTATGTCGCTGGTGGAACCCAATCAGGCACATTTCCCGTAACTCGGGCCGCCTTTCAGATTGCTAAGGCTTCTGCCGGGGCCGCTGCGGGCGATGGATTTATTTCCCAGCTAAATCCCGGAGGTAATGGAATTGCGGATCTAGTTTATTCGACATACTTCGGAGGAAGCGGAAGCGTTGCTGGCTTCGACACAGCCAACGCCATTGCAATCGATTCTGCTAACAACGCCTATATTACTGGCACAACCTACTCAACGGATTTACCTGTTTTCCCGACTGGAGCATTTCAGACGATCCTTAAGGGCACTAATGATGCATTCGCGGCGAAGCTCACCTTGATACCGGTTGTGGCTTTAGACAAAACGAACCTGGCTTTCGGCGGGCAATTTCTCACCACCACCAGCGCCGCGCAAACAGTGACCCTCACAAACAATGGCAACGCAGCTTTGACGATTGCCATAGCTATCACTGGCGATTATGCCCAGACGAACACCTGCGGTGCGAGCGTGGCTGCGGGAGCGAGCTGCACAATCAGCGTGACGTTTACGCCGACGGTCTTGGGAGCCCGGCCCGGGACCTTGACAATAACCGACAACGCCAACAGTAGTCCGCGGGTGATCGCGCTCACGGGATCAGGTTGGGATTTCAACGTCTCCGCGCCAGCGACGTTGAGCGTGAACCAGGGTGCCTCAGGCAGCGTTACCGTCACCGTGACGCCGGCTGGCGGATTCAATAGTGCCGTATCGCTGGCTTGTTCGGGAGCTCCGGCGCTGGCAACATGTACGATCTCGCCAGCATCGGTAACTCCTGCCGACGGAGTCACGCCTGTGACTGCAACACTGTCGGTCACGACCACAGGTCTTGTGCCGCCGCGATCCCTGCGACCTCCGCTTACGTCGGTACGTCAAGTGGTTCCACTGCTGGTAGCTTTTGTTATGCTCCTCTCAATGTTATATGCCAGGAGACTTCGCACGCGCTTGGGGATGGTGGCTGTTAGCCTGATCTTCATCGTTCTGGCGGGTTGCGGGGGATCAACTCATGATAAGACTCCAAAGGGGACAAGCACTCTCACAATCACTGCGACATCAGGTAGCAGGACCAAAACGACTACCGTCGCTTTAACCGTCAATTAAGAGAACCAAGTAAGAGAAAAAGCCGCGTGCCTCGTCATCCAGGGCACGCGGCTTCTTTTTACCTCACGGCACACATCGTCTTACCTCGCTTGCAGGCTTGCAGGAGCGTTCCCAACAGGAACACTTGCCGTACTACTGAATGGATTAAGAAACTATAGTGGAAGCGGGTGAGCGAAACCTTTTATTCCCGCTTGAACAGTTCGCGCAGGCGATCGCCATCAGTACCGGTAAAACTCACGTAGGACAGCGTAAACCTGACCTACCTCCATCATCGGTGCACCGATTTCGTATCTCTACCCGTTAGATCGCTTCATACCTTATTCATTCCGCGGAAGTCGATAAGAGCGCACTCTGCCGATAAAGGGGTGACGTCAAGCTGCTGGTGTAAAAAGCTTGAGGGTGTGGTTTTTTCCAGTCTTCGTTGAATCGGCTGAAAATCGCAGCGATGATTCGATCCACGGCTCTCTGGGGAGTGCGCCAAGGCTCTGGCACTCTTGGGACATTAAGCTGTCGCCCAACGGCCTGCAGCTTGAAGGGTTCTACCTTCTTCGATCATTCCCACAATTGCGTCGTAGTCGTTCTGGTGGGGGGCCAAGAGGCTGTGCCCCAAAATGAACCCTAATAATTAGGGACTGTTCAAAATTGAACAGTTAACTCCTTATAAAAATTATAGTGTTAATAGGTTCTCATACTGGCTTGCGGAACCGAATGTCTCATGGGTGGCAAACAGGTTTCCAAAAAAAGACATGTTCGGAACAAGTCGCATAGTTAAACGATCAAGGAGCCTCTCATGGAATTGCAAACTCAAGGCCCAATACCGTTGGGTCCTTCGCCGTCATTGTCGGTCCTCATCGTAGATGATGAACGAGGCACCCGAGAAATCTGCGGTCGGGTCGCCTTGGATACGGGATTAAATATTCTCTCCGCTGAAACTACCGAACAGGCACTCGAACTACTTGATCAGCATCCCGTGGATATCGTGCTTTCCGACTTGAAAGTGCCCCGAGTAGGCGGCCTGGAACTGCTCAAACGGATTCGGTCCAACTTTCAGCATATTGCGGTCATGATGTTGACCCAATACGGCACTGTTGAATCGGCGGTGGAAGCAACGCAGCTCGGAGCCCGCGATTACATCACCAAACCGTTTCATATCGCCGAGCTGCAAACTAAGCTCGAGCGCTTGATACGTGAGCTAGAAGTAGATCAGGAAAACCGCTTGCTGCGGCAGCAGTTGCACACGCGGCCAGGTTTAGGAGGTTTAATTGGCCTGTCGGCCAAGATGCAGCGCGTATACAAGATGATCGAGAAGGTAAGTCAGCATAACTATCCTGTTCTGATTCTTGGTGAGAGCGGAACCGGCAAAGAGCTTGTGGCACGCTCGATTCATTTCAGTGGGCCACGCCATCAGAAACCATTTGTGCCCGTGGACTGTTCTTCGCTGGTCCCAACGTTGATCGAATCCGAATTGTTTGGATACGTTAAAGGAGCATTTACGGGGGCCTCGCATACCAAGACCGGCCTATTCGAGACGGCTCAACAAGGAACACTCTTTTTGGATGAGTTGGGAGACATGCCCGTAGACTTGCAGGCTAAGCTGCTGAGAGCCTTACAAGAACGGGAAGTCAGACCGGTTGGTTCGACCGAACGGATCCAGGTAAACGTGCGGGTGATTGCCGCCACTAATCGCGACCTGGAAACCGCCATCCGCGAAGGGCGCTTCCGCCAGGATCTTTATTGGCGTCTGAACGTCGTGCAAATTAAACTTCCGCCGCTTCGCGAACGCAAGAGGGATATCCCGCTGCTGGTGAGCTCCTTTCTCGAAAAATTCTGCGACCCGCAAAAATCCTCCCACACCTTTTCCGAGCGCGCGATGGTTAATCTGATGGGCTATCACTGGCCTGGAAACGTGCGGGAACTCGAAAATGCCGTGGAGCATGCCGTCGCCTTAGGCTCCGGACCCATACTGGGAGTCGACGATTTACCTGCGAGCGTTAAATGCGCCGCTACCGAGCATGCGCCCGAACCCGACGAAATCCTGCCCCTCCATGAGCTTGAACGTCGAGCCATCGAACGTATGTTACAAGCGACCGATGGTGACAAGGTTAATGCCGCGCGGTTGCTCGGCATCGGGAAGACCACCCTGTATCGAAGGTTGAAGCATTATGACTCCGCAGCTACTAAACTAAATGATGCTCCAACCGGGCCATTCTCCGGATCGAGATAGTTCCCCCATTGGAGAGGTTCGTCCGGGTCAAGCGTATTTTCGAAACGTCCGAACTACAGAGAAAATCTATTCACCGAGCGTTGCGGGAACCATTCTCTCGATGGCATCGCGACGGGTTAGTCTGTTCGTTGGGGAAGAACCGGAGGCAACAGATATAGAACGATACGAACACAACCTCTTTTTGAATTTCCTTCCGTTTTGGAACACAGCTCCCAATTCGAATCACTGAATGGACGATTGCCTGGATTCGAGGGCTTTGGTTTCAAGGAGATAGGCGCTGCTGTCTGGCTGCTTGAATGCCTATACAGTTAGGTTGTCATTGCTAAATATTGATCAACCCCCTCCCCCCTGATCTTTGTTCAGAATGTCCAAAACCTGAACGCAACTCCGAGCAATGGGCGTTGTGAAACCTGGCGGCATTCGCCGAAACAAGGGGTCAAATTTGCTTCTACCAAACCACAACCTGGACTCACTGGAGCGGAATTATGAAGACTAGGAACAACGGCCATCAGGAGAGGCTGTGGTCAAGTTTAGTCGCCGTGTATTTAGCCGCACTCCTGGTTCTCGGCACGAGGCCCGGTGCTGGGCTGGTGTATGCCGACGAGGTCACGACACTCACCGCTGCGGCGGACTCGTTCCTCGACCAGAGTTTACCCACCTTAAATTATGGTACAGCCCCAACCCTCAATGTGAAGAGCAACATCGCCAGCAATACGCGGGCCATTGTCCGATTCGATCTCTCCTCTATAGCGGCAGAGTCGGCTGTGAAAACTTCAATCCTGAGCCTGACCCTAAGTGTCGCCCCTAGCGCAAGCCGGACCAACGCCGTGTATCGTGTGACTGGCACCACCCAGTGGACCGAAGCGGGAGTCACGTGGAACACCATCGATGGAGCGACGACCTGGGCCACTGCGGGAGGCAATCTCAGTCCCACATCTGCTGCTACGGCGAGCACCGGAACGACACCTAACGTCACGACAACTTGGACCGTTCTCGGCGATGGCACAGTGGCGAACATCCCTCAAAGTTGGCTGGATACCCCCGCGACCAATCTGGGGCTTATCGTTAGGGATACGGTTGAGAGTGACCCAAGCTTGTTCCTGGCCCAGTATTTACCGCGCGAACTGACACCTTCTCCCAATCTGGCAGTGCACTATCTCCGTAATGTCACGCTGAGCACCCCAACCCCCGGTATTTCCGAGGTGACTCACAGCTGGGCCTTCCCCGCGAGTAGCCCGCCCAGCAGTTACAATGGTCTTCTACTCAGTAGGCTCCAGGGCAGCACCGCTCCCAGCAGTACGCCCTCTGACGGAACCACCTACCTCTTAGGGGACACGGTGGCCGGCTCGGAGACGGTAGGCATCAACACTTCGGGCGTTGGCACCACCACCGCCACGGACGAGAACGGAGCAAACAGCGTGGTGCTTCCAGCGACCACTTACACCTACAAAGCATTCACCCAAGACGCCACGACCATCACCGGGGCGGCTACCGCAGCTCCACCGCACTATTCGAAGGGAGTGGCCAGCAGCAGCGTCACGACATCGACGGGCGGTGGCGCTAACAAGAATTGGAGTTATTTCGCAGGCGCAACAACATTGGCCGCGCCGGCTCTCAATCCGGGAGTCACTGTCGTTACCGGCTCGAACGACTCCAAAGTGCACAGCATGAGCTACAGCAATGGGCAGCGGAATTATAAGCCCGCGGGGTCGGTCGGCACGACCGGCGGCGCAATTCAGTCGCGCCCTTCCATTATTGGCTTAGGCTACACCACCCATCCCACCTGCGCCAACGCGTGCGATATCGCCTATCTCGGCGCGAACGATGGCAAGGTCTACGCCTTCCGTACAGACACCGGTCAGGTGCTCTGGACCTCGTCGCTGTTGACCAACGCGGGAGGCCAGATCCAAGGCGCGCCAGCCGTGCAGCTCAAGACCTTTAGCAACTCGGGATACACCCTGGCCTTCGACGTGGTGATCGTGGGCACGCGCAACCTCGCGGATACGACCGGCAATAAGGTGTACGGCTTGAACGGCAACACGGGTGCCATCGTGTGGACATTTTCCCCGGGCAATCTGGACATGGTTAACTCGACTCCCGCTGTTGATTACGTCAGCAACGTTGTTTGGATTACGAGCAGGGCCGGGGGCGGTACGCAACCGAGCATCTGGAAGCTCAATACGGTGACTGGCAGCCTAGCGAACTCGATCACCCTGAGCACGGCTAACAAAGACATAGACGGCTCACCTACTTTGAACGACATCGGTTCGTTTCTCTACGCTCTGACCAACGGTGCCGATCTGGTGGCCGTGCAAACATCAAACAACAGCATCTTCACAACGAATGTGGGTTCAGGTGCAGGCGTCGGGTTTCCCATCCCTTTGTACGTGAGCGGCACCGACGAGATCTACTTCTCGTCCACCGTGAGCGGCGGCAAGGTGCACAAGCGCATCTTTGATCGCTCTGCCCACACCTTCAGTTCCGGTTGGGACACAACCTTGGCCAGTGCCTCAACACCTATCTTCACGCCTTCTCCGCTGGCTCTAGCCATCTATGCTGGCGGATCGGATGGCAAATTGCACAAATTCAATCCCACAACAGGCGCGGATATTTTACAACGGACCATCAACGTAAGCGCGACCGTAGGCGATCCCAGCTTTGACACAGTAGGCTTGAAGTTCTATGTGGGAGACGCCAGTGGACGTATTTACTCGTTCGACCAATTTTAGAACGGCTAAGTGGTACGCCAAGCTGTACGTATTTTTGGATTGGCGGCAGCGCTTGCCACGGTGTCGAAGCTGGCCCCGGTTGGCTGCAACCGTCGCGACCTGTGGGCACGACAACATGCGCTCACCGCGAGCTGAAGTTTTCTTCTGCGAATGGAACGTCGCATTTTAAGGACCGCCTGATGGCGCTACCTTTCAAAACCGCACAAAGGCTAGAGGCGATGGTGAAAATGGGAGTGCTCTGTCTAGGGTTGGGGCAGGCGGGTTGTAACGTCGCGGTTGTGCAACCGCGTCAACCCCAGCCTCCCTTGTCCGTTTCCGTGTCACTGTCTCCGAGTGTGGCGTCAGTCCTAGTTTTGCGCACTCAGACCTTCACCGCCATCGTCCAAAACGACGCAGGAAATAGCGGCGTCACGTGGACCTTGATTCAAGCAGGTAACCCTTGCAGTCCTCAATGCGGGACCCTTGCTAGCTCGGGAGCAAACCAGGAGATCTATACGGCGCCTACCAGCGTGCCCAATTCCGCGATCGTAACCCTTACTGCAACCTCCCTCGCGGACGCGACAAAATCTGCATCCGCAACGCTCACGTTGATTGTTCCCCCGCCGCCTCCTATTCTCGTTTCGTTGTCACCGACTTTGGTATCAGTGCAAGTCTTACAGACTCAACAGTTTGCTGCTGTCATTGAAAACGACGCTCAAAATGGAGGCATCGTCTGGACCTTGACGCAGTCTAGCAATAGTTGCGATCCGGGGTGCGGCGCGCTCTCTGCCCCGGCGGTCAACCCGGTCACCTATACCGCGCCCTCGAGCATTCCGAATCCAGCAACCGTTTCGCTCACAGCAACTTCGGTTACCGACAACACAAAGTCATCCACGGCGACGATCATGGTTATCCCTTCTCCTGTTCCTACCGCGACACTCAAGTTTTGCGATGACGTCGACCCCAATTGCCTCGCGAAGGATACGTTTGACCTAAATCAAATCCGTGACCTATTTATCTGGGTTGACTGGCGAGGTGTTCCCATAGGAACCCATACGCAGACGATTGACCTTTTCCTGCCTCAAGGGCACTTCTTGTACATCTCGTATTCGGACGATTTCGCGATCACTGACAGCAGCAACGGTTCTGCGACGGTCCTCCGCCCCATGCCAGTAGCTGGGACCTGGATCACGCAGCGACAGCTTTCTGGAACCTGGGAGGTTCGTGTTTCGCTCGACGGACAGCTTATGGAGACCAAAACGTTTCAATTGTTTGTTCAAGCCGCACCCACTGCAAAACTCAACCCGATCCGCACTCCGAACCGCCCAGCCTGGAGAAACAGCTATCAATTTCGACAAAAAGAAGCCGGTAGGGGTTTAAGAGTACTGCAGCGAGCTCGCAAATGTTCTAAGTCATCGTACTTGTGGGCGTAGATTTCTTCCCGCTTCCGAGTCTTCATAAAACCTTCGCAGCGGGCTACGACTACATCCCCATGTACCGAGAACAACGTTTTCCTATCAGTCATCCGCAGCAGTGTGTTGGCGACACTTCTTGACATTTATCAGGCATAGACGAATAATTATTCGACTATGACTGAATTCACAAGTGACTACGCACCGTGTCGCGACCTCATCCTGAAACGGCTCCGAGAGCCGGCACCGAGCCGGATCCAGCTTCTCACAGGGCCTCGGCAGGTTGGCAAGACCACGCTGCTCCTTGAAATCGCCGCCCAGTTTGGCGATGCCGCAATCTACGCTGCGGGAGATGAACCAGACGCGGCACTTCCCGGATTTTGGGAGCGTCATTGGGCCGACGCCGAAGCGCGCGCTCACCGCGGAACAGCGGTTCTCCTGCTAGATGAGATTCATTATCTGGATGATTGGGCAAAGCAACTGAAAGGGCATTGGGACCACCTGCGTCGACAGACTATTCCCGTCCACATCGTTGCAACGGGCTCCTCCGCACTGCGGGTAACGACAGGTTCGCGCGAGAGTCTGGCTGGGCGCTTCGAGCGGTTAACCCTCAGCCACTGGTCAGCTTCTTCGCTTGCAAACGTTTTTCAGATTCCCGCGGATGAGGCGGCTTCACTCATCGTCCAGTTCGGATCCTATCCTGGTGCGATGGCGCTGCGGAACGATCTTGGTCGGTGGGCTGCCTATGTTAAAGACGCCATCATAGAGCCTGCTATCGGCCGCGATGTGCTGGCATTAGGTACAGTTCGACGGCCCGGGCTGCTGAGACAGGTGTTTGCGGCCGCAACCGGATGCCCCGCGCAGATTGTTTCACTGCAAAAACTACAGGGACAGCTTCGCGACAAGGGTGCCCTTGAAACAGTGGCCCACTATCTGGCGCTGCTTCAAGACGCCTATCTGGTAGCGCCTCTGGAAAGATTTTCGCAGCTAACACACCGTCGCCGGGCTGCCCCACCTAAACTTGTATCGCTGAACAATGCGCTCTTATCCTCAATGCATCCCGACGGACCTCCGGATCCACAACGCGAGCCTGCACGGTTCGGTTTGTGGATGGAGAATGCATGCCTTGCGTTCGCTATTAACCAAGGGCAGCGGGTAACGTACTGGCGCGAAGAGCCGCTGGAAATCGACGCAGTGTTCGAGGGGAGTTGGGGTGCCTGGGCCATCGAAATAAAGACAGGCGGCTTTGATCCGTACGATCTCAAAGGACTTCTGGAGTTCTGCAGGCGGAATACGAAGTTCCGCCCCCTTGTCATCACCGCGCCGGGCGACGAGTCCATCGCCCGCCGTCGCGGCCTGCTGGCCATCAGTTGGAAGCAATTCTTGGTCTACGGTCCACCTCAACCCTGAGAAAACACCCGCCTTTCCCTACTCGACCGCCTGTCTGGGAGGCTCGTGGCTACAGTCAAGTTACATGGGTTGAGCCACGAGCCAGAAGTATTTAGGGAACTTTTGCTGCTGCTCCGAGAACATGTGTTCCTAAAAAGGTACAGGGTCACCGTCATTTTTTTCGCGTTGTAGATCACTCCATACGGGATTGCACAAAAGACTTTCCCAGGCAACCGAGTCGATACCAGAGGTTGTAGGACCTGAAGAGTTCATGGCGCGCTCAAGCCGGTAGCCGGCGAACGTGAAGGAAAAAAATCAGCAGCGGCTGCGTCGACGTTAGAATCCATGTGCAACTGGCGGCCAGAGCATGACGCCATGCCGGCGAACTCCCTGATTACTGCGGTCTGGCCAAATTGCCGAGAAAGCCGCTAATCACCCTCGCGAGTCGTTCGGCAGTAATGGACGCGGGTAGGGGGATTTCGAGAGTCGGACGTTGGGTTTGCGCATCGGTCCGCAGTAACGTGGAAAGGCCACGTTCGATCGTTCCAAAACCATCTGCTTTACCTGGAGAGGAGAGCGACTCCAAAAGGCTCAGACCCGCTTCCAGAAACTTAGCAACAGCCTCTCTGGCGTCCGGCACCAGCAAGCCGGACTGTACATCGACATCTTGGGTTGCACTCTGCGCAACGAGCATCGTCCCATCCACAGGAGGCTGAGGCCTTGTCCCTGTCGGACCTCCACGAGCGTGGCCGTTTTTCGCCGCGGTTTTTCCATTCCGCTTCGCTTCCATTATGGTCACGGGTTGGGGCGCTTCCGGAGTGAGTACAGGCTTCGGCCTACCAGGCTGGTCGCTGAAGACGTCTTTGATCACCTGCATCATGCTCTTGCGGCCGAGCTTTTCAAAGCTGATTTCATCCTTTGTCTCATCGAATAGTCCGGAGAACAGCGCTTTCTTGAGTCTGAGAGTCTCCCAAACGCGTTCCTCGATACTCTTCTCAGTCAGCAGATGAATCACTTGCACCGACCGCGTCTGGCCGAAGCGATGAACACGCCCGATACGCTGCTCCAACCGGGCGGGGTTCCAGGGCGGCTCGAAGTTTACGACTGCCGAGGCCACCTGCAAGTTCAATCCCACTCCGCCCGCATCGGTCGAAAGAAATACCTTGCAGTCGGGATCCTTTGCGAACCGGGCAATCAGCTCGCCGCGTTTCCGCGCAGGCACGTTGCCGTGCAAGGACACCCAGCCAATTTTCAGTTTCGTCAGTTCCTGACTGGCCAGGTGGGTCATTCGCTCGTACTCGCTGAAAACGACCACCTTGCGCTTTTCTTCCACCGCCAGCTCGTGAATAATCTCGCGGAACTCCTCAAGCTTGGGCGAGAAATTGGTCTCCTTGTCAAACAAGAAGGTAGAGTTGCAAAGCATGCGCATGTTCTGGATACAGCAAGTGATGCGATGCAGGTCGATCTCGGAGAGCCAACCCTGTCGCTGCCATTTGTGCATCAGCCTCGCGAGAATGTCACTCTGTTCCCAATAGGGACCTGCCTGCTCGGGCGTCATCCGGACGCGGAAGATTTGATCGGTCCGCTTGGGCAGGTCGGGAAGCACCTCTTTCCGAGTCCTGCGCAGCAGGATCGGCTCGAGTTGTTTGTGAATTTGGTCCAGGCCGCGATAACCGAGTAATTTCCCTTCTTCGTTCTCCATGCGGTGTTCCTTGAGAAAACGGAAGGCCGGCCCCAAACGGCGTCCACGAACTCGACCACCGAAAAGAGCTCTTCGAGCTTGTTTTCGAGAGGCGTACCCGTCAATACGAAGGCATAACGACTC
The DNA here is from genome assembly GCA_035602605.1 of Candidatus Dormiibacterota bacterium. Taxonomy (GTDB): domain Bacteria; phylum Acidobacteriota; class Terriglobia; order Acidiferrales; family UBA7541; genus DASQHY01. The sequence goes on along the minus strand of DATNLZ010000008.1, from coordinate 85,519 downwards.
TTCAATTGTTTGATGATGCGGGCAGTGGCTGTCGCCCAATTGCGAATGCGCTGGGCTTCATCGAGGATAATCAAGTCCGGACGCAGGTTGTGCATGTCTTCGATGTCCTTCAGAACCAGCTCGTAACTTGTGAGATTGAAGAAGGTCGGGTTGGCGTAGAGCTTCTTGCGATGCGGTATCAGCCCGTCGATGACTTGCGCGGGAAGATTACAGAACTTCTCGATCTCCGTCTTCCATTGGTACTTGACCGAAGCAGGAGCAACCACCAGAACCCGCTCAATGCCTCGACGGCGCCGCAGCAGTTCAGCGCCAGCGATGGCCTGGATTGTCTTGCCAAGACCCATATCGTCGGCGAGGACCACCCGCCCGCGACAGGCGGCGAAGAGCGCTCCGCGAATTTGGTAGGGAAAAAGCGGCACTTTCAAGAGTCCTCCGAGCGGGCGTTTGCCTTTCTTCAGCTGCGCAAGGTAGCGGCGCTCGTCTTCAAGACCCGCGGTGAGTTCGTTTTCGTGGTCAATGAAGTCCAACACATCGCTGTAAACAACGGCGGTCTCGTCCACGGTCCGCAGCTTCTCGAGGACTTGCTCGAATCGTCGAAGATTGTCCTTTCGTAGAAACCCATCGGAGTCGAAGTACTCGGAGACAATCTTTCGGAGATCCGCTGATGGCTCAGACGGAAGTCGGAGACGCACGTTTAGGGTGTTTCCATAATGGAGAGAAAGCGAGGCTCGTGTTCGTTGATACCGCTGGCGATCAAAGGATCGACCAAAGCGGCCATGGAGATGAAGCAGCAGGGCTTCGATGTGTTTGCAAGTGCCGAGGGTGTTCACTGCAAAATCGGCGCACGAGCAGAAGTTTTCAAACAGGCTCGGACCGCGCATGGCCACCCGATACTTCCTGCCGCTTGCCGACTGCACCAGGTAGTCGCCATAAGCCTCTCCGGCCGGCTCCGTAAGAATGGTTTGAATCGCTTTCCGGGCGCGCTGTTGCCGGGCGGAGATTTGTTCCTCGACAATCATGTGGGCTCCTCGAGAAGGTAGTGAATCGCCAAGATAGCAGGAATTAAGGAAGCGACTGAACGGGTGGCTGTGGAAAAAGACTTTCCATCGGTACTCTGCGAAAAAACAGGGGCCTATCGTAGAATTCAAAGCTATTAACGCTAGCAATCACTCGAACCAAGCACGACCTTACAGCCAGTTCCCGCTTGTGGCGTTGAGCGACAGGCTTACGTAGCGATCCCAGCATTGGCCCATTACCTTTACCATACATATTTAAATATAATACACGCGAGACGGGACTGGATATATACTCCAAGAGCTGTTTTTGGGTTTTAAGGTTTCGTTCTGCTCTTCTGGGTGTCCGCGGCCTTTAACTAAGGGGACTCGCAATGGCTGACATTCAAAACCGAACGCTCCTTGCCATCATAGAAAACATTCCTCAAGTATTTTGGGTATTTGATCCCGAGAGGATAGAGATCGTCTACGTCAATGCCGCTTATGAAACAGTTTGGGGGCGCACACGCACGAGTCTTTATCGACGGCCGCTTTCCTTTATGGAGGCCATACATTCGCAAGACAAACGTAGAGCGTGGAAGATGTTTGATAAGCAGTGGCAGTGCCAGCCGAGCGTTGAAGAATTCCGCGTTGTACAGCAGGACGGTACGGTGCGCTGGATTCACTATCAAGGCCACCCGATCAAGCTTGAGGCTGAAGGGGTCGTTTACATTGCTGGAATAGCGGACGATATTACCGAATCGTATCAAAGAGAACGGAAACTACATCAGCGGTCATCGGTTGAGCAGTTGGCCAAGGGGGTAGCGCACGACTTCAATAGTGTTTTGACCGATGTAATGGGTAATGGAGAATTTTTGTTGAGAGATCAGGGCTTGTCGAGCGATTCTCGGCAGCGGGCCCGCCGTGTGGTGCAAGCCGCAATCGTTGGCAAAACTCTGGCTAACGAGCTCATTGACATCAGTTCCCCGCTGGAGCTAGACGCCCTCGATCTTAACTTATTGATTTCCAATATTATCGGAACGTTGCGACAAATCGCGGGTCCGAAGATCGAAATAACTACCGAATTAAGCAAAAGTGTCCCGCAAATAAGAGCGAACCAAGGTCCATTGACACGCGTGGTGATGAATCTGGTTACCAATGCTCGCGACGCTATGCCTCTGGGGGGGCAGGTGACCATCGCCACGCATCATGCCGAAACGGATGAATGGGTAAATCCTAAGAGACTACGAGTCCATTCACCCAGCAGATATACCATGATGAAGATTACCGATAATGGATGTGGAATCGAATTCGGCAAGCAAGCCCATATTTTTGAGCCCTACTACACAACGAAGAATCCCGATGCCGGAACTGGCCTAGGACTATACATCGTAAAGCGAGTTGTCGACCAATGCCACGCCCATATTCGGGTGTCCAGCAAGATCGGTGAAGGGACGACGTTCTATCTTTATTTTCCGGAAGCCACCCCTGAAGACTCCCTTTTGCGAAAAACTTCCTAATGCCTTCAGTCTTCAACCCCTGATAGCCGGTTTTGCACAGCGGCTTTGCTAGGTATAGGCCCAGTCGACTGGAGTGGCTAGACTTAGCTCGGAGCCTGTTCTGAACTCAGAGATAGGCAAGTATAGGCTGCACATCCGTTTTAACTTACTGATCAAAAGTACTTTAGCCTATCCGCAAATCGCCGTATTCCTCTTGACTTGTACGCCTATTAGCCGTACATTTGCAAAAGATTTAGGGAGGCCGTTATGCCACAAGTCCAACATAAGGAGCGACGCGCTCGAAAAGAGGAGCGCTTGGAGGCCAGGGTTACTCCGGCCCAAAAGCGTCTTATTGAGCGTGCGGCTGCACTGCGTGGAACATCCGTCACGGAATTCGTTGTCGCCAGTGCACAGGAAGCCGCCACTACCACAATCAAGGACTTCGATGTCTTGCATCTTCGAGACCAGGACCGCGAAGTTTTTCTAAATGCTGTTTTGAACCCGCCTGCTCCTAACGATGCAGCTCGTGCTGCCGCAGCGCGATATAGAAGGCACATGGGACTGTAGTTGGCTCCAAAACAAGAACAACCCAGATTCGCAATCGAGCCGCTCGGCGATGACCACGACCGAGCGGCTTTTTCGTCTGGTGTTGAAGCGCTCGACTCATACCTGCACAAACAAGCGGGGCAGGACGCTAGGAAACGTGCGGCAGTTCCATTTGTTGCAACGGCAGACGGAAAGACCATCGCGGGCTATTACACGCTCTCGCACTACGCCATACAGCTCGATGCCGTACCCGACGCAATTGCCAAGAAGCTACCCAAATATCCTATGGTTTCGGCAACCCTTCTCGGTCGGCTCGCCGTGAGCACCGAATTTCGCGGGCAGCGGATCGGGGAAACACTACTGATGGACGCTCTTCGCCGCAGCCTTGACTTGAGTAAACAAGCGACGTCCACCGGTGTTATCGTGGACGCCAAGGACGATTCGGCAGTTTCGTTCTACAGGAAATATGGCTTTCTTGACCTTCCGAAGGTGGAGCGACGACTTTTTCTCCCTATGGGAACTATTGAGCGCCTCTTTCGCTAAAGCTTATTTTCAGCAGAGCGTCGTCTTCTCATAGTGGCCGAACCTACCGAAGTTGAATGCGACGACAAGCCAGCCCAAGTTTCGCGCGCCGCAGCTGTTCCTCCTGCAAACGTATCCCGTCAAGGTTTAGGTTGCTGCTGGGCTCAAAACTCCGGCCGGAAAGCCGTGCTACTGTAGGCAGTGCCCTAAGCAGATTTTGTGCCCATGGTGTTGCGCCGCACAGTTTCGAGTACTCGTAGGACGAGGAATTTGTAGAACGTGTTCAGCGCTCGGAAATACAACGGCCGAATTGCTGGCAGCTTTCACTGGTTGACATCACGGGTACGAAGTTCCATCAAGGTGCTATGGCTTTTAGTGACGGTCATTCTCCTATGGACGCTAAGCAATCCAAAGGGCTATTCAAGTCAGAGTAACAGGGGGGCCGAGCCAACCCCGACCGCGGCAAAATTTGCGGATGTTACCTCGGCACTCGGCGTGCATTTCAAGCACTTCGCTTCCCACACCTCCAAGAAGTACCTTATCGAGACCATGGGATCGGGCGTCGCGCTTTTCGATTATGACAACGACGGACGATTGGATTTGTTTCTGGTCAATGGTGCGCCGCTCGGCGATCCCACTCCGAAGGGGTTCACTCCGCAAAAAACAAGTTCGGCACACTCGAATCGTCTGTATCACCAAAAGCAAAACGGCACCTTCGAAGATGTAACCGAAACATCAGGATTGCAAGGCGCGGGCTACGGCATGGGTGTTGCGGTAGGCGACTACGACAACGATGGCTTCGAAGATCTGTATGTGACCGCCTATGGTGGCAACAAACTTTATCACAACAATGGTGACGGGACGTTCTCGGATGTAACCGAGAAGGCCCGGGTCGCTGGCAGCGGGTGGTCAACCAGTGCCGCGTGGGTAGACCTGGATAGCGACGGCCTTCTCGACCTGGTCGTTGCGCGGTACCTGCAGTGGGATTTTTCCGACATCTGGTGCGGCCAGCGCAAGCCAGGTTATCGCGCCTATTGCCATCCAGATCAATTTCAAGCAATTGCCCCGCTGGTTTTTCACAATGATGGGAACGGACAATTCACTGAGATGTCTCGCAAAATCGGTCTGTCCAAGGCCGGGAAAGGGCTGGGCGTAGCGGTAGCAGACTACAACCGCGATGGGCGCATTGACGTTTTCATAGCCAACGACTCGGTGCCCGAAGCTTTGTACCAAAATAAGGGCGATGGAACATTTGAAGAGCTAGGACTTATGGCCGAAGTGGCAGTCGATGCCGACGGCCGCAGTTTCGCAGGCATGGGCGTGGATTTTGCCGATTACAACAATGATGGCTTGCCAGACCTGGTCGTAACCGCTCTCGCGTACCAAACGTATGCCCTTTTTCGAAACAATGGAGATGGCAGTTTTACCTATGCCAGCCAGAGTTCCGGGCTTGGCGCCATGACCCTGCTGCATTCAGGCTGGGGAATACGGTTTGTAGACTACGACAATGACGGATGGAAGGATTTGTTGATCGCGCAGGGACATGTCCTGGACACCGTGGAAATGAATTTTCCCCAGTTGCGATATCGCGAGCCGATGCTGCTCGCAAGAAACACCGGAAAAGGGTTCGTGGATGTATCTGCGGTTGCTGGAAATCTTTTTCGCCAACCGTGGGCGGCACGCGGAATGGCCATCGGAGACATCGACAATGATGGCAGGGTAGACGCCGTGGTCACGACCAACGACGGTCCCGCTTATCTTCTACACAACGAAAGCGCAAACCAGAATCACTGGATACTGCTAAAACTCATCGGGCACATGAGCAACAGAGACGCCATCGGCACAGAAGTCAAACTAGTGACTGGGAAAGGCTCACAACTGGCAACCGTCACGACCGCTGGCAGCTATCTATCCGCGAGCGACAAACGCGTGCATTTCGGTCTAGCGGCGGAAACAACCGCCGCGAGCATCGAAATCCGCTGGCCGAGCGGAATACGACAAACGCTGAAGAATGTGCGCGGCGACCAAATCGTGCAAATCGACGAACCGGTCGGGGCCAAAACTAACCGGAAATAAAAACTCTAAAGGATCAAGGATCTATCCATCCAGATAAAACTCGTCGAGCTCGGCCGCATAGAGATTTCCAATCGCTTACTGTTTTTTGGGGGTCGCATTTAGTGCGGTGCCCGATCCCTCTTGCAGGGTGTGGATCGAATCCTCAACCAAATGATCGAATTGCTCTGCGAGTCCGCTCGGCCAGCGCACTTGTACCGCGTCGATCTTCGTGGCCGAGCCCAAGCCAAAGTGCACTCGCAAATCGTTTTGAGAAATGTAACTCGAACCGCTACGCACTTCATCCACCAGCGTTCGTTTTCCCATTTTTACCGTAATCTTCGCACCAATCCCATCGCGATTCGAACGCGTTCCCACGGTCCTAAACGCAACCCAATGATTTCCGGAGCGCACCGAATTCACCAGCAGGCTCGGCTTGGCGTTCACGTTGCTAATCACCACGGAAAGTTGCCCGTCATTCCAAAGATCGCCCACCGCCAAGCCCCGCGCAGACGAGGCGGTGTTGATACCAGGACCCGCAGTGGAGGACACATCACTGAAGGTGCCATTGCCGTTGTTTCGATAAAGGAGGCGAGCTTCCAGATACGAACTGCCCAGATGAAATTTGTCGACTTCCGGATACACGTGACCGTTGGCCAGAATGAGATCCGGCCAACCATCATTGTCGAAGTCAAAAAACATCGTGCCCCATCCCAGGTATTGGGTGTGCACCCCCAACCCCGAAGCGGAGGTAACATCGGAAAAATTGCCGTCACCGTCATTGCGATACAAGGTCGGTGTGTCATCTGAAAAATTGGTCTTGAAAATATCTAGCCGGCCGTCGCCATTGTAGTCCGCCACAGTCGTACCCATCCCCGCTTGCTCTTGGCCGTCTTCATTGAACGCAACGCCGGCCATCACCGCAACATCGGTGAACGTACCATCACGATTGTTGTGGTATAGGATACTCGCCGCGCTGTCGCAGGCGACGTATATGTCCGGCCAGCCATCATCATCAAAGTCCAGCGTGGCCACACCGAACCCGAAATGCCCTCCGGTCTGATCAATGTGCGCTTTCGTTGTGACATCCGCGAAGGTCCCGTTGCCGCGATTTTCGTACAGAATATTTTTAGCGCCCGGAAGTCCGCGTGGCCCGCACATGACCGGCACACCTTTCCATACGCAGGAAACTCCTGCGCCCGGCGCCGGAGTATGGACGAGATCAAAATCGACGTAATTCGCGACCATAAGATCGAGGCGCCCATCGCGGTTGTAATCGACAAAAGCACACCCCGTCCCCCAACCTTTGCCCGTGCCTGCCACACCGGCTTTATCGCCAACTTCGCTGAAAACGCCGTGGTCATTGTGGTACAGGCGATTCTTACCGTAATAGGTAATGTACAAATCTTCCCACCCATCGTTGTCATAATCCCCAACGCAAACACCCTGACCCCATCCTGTGGCCCCGAGACCGGCCTTCTCGGTTACGTCGGTAAAACTTCCGTCATGATTGTTGTGATACAGGTGGTTCGAGGGAGCTTTCGCCGCAGGAAATCCTTCGAGGGTCGTGCCATTTACAATAAAAATGTCCGGCCACCCATCATTGTCGTAATCAAAGATAGCAACGCCGGTGCCGGTGGTCTCAATAATGTATTTCTTGGTGTCTACTCCGCCAAAAACAGTGGTCATGGTAAGCCCCGCCTTTTCGGCCACGTCGGTGAAGCGAGCAAAAGGAGGCGTTTCTTTTGGCTTGCCTACCGGACTCTTCTGAGCAGTTGTTTTAGGCTTTGTTGCTGTTTCCGGTGCGGTTCGAGATGTTGACCGCCAGGTTTGTTGCGGGAGGGCCGCTTGGTTTGCGAATAAGAGAATCAGAAAAACCGGCAAACTTAGGATTCGCGCTGAGACGGGATTTCTGAACACGAATCCGAGAGCGCCCAGGAACATTGCGGTGTCTTGAAGCGATTGTCGGGCGAGGGGATTGACCCTCCTACCTCCGGTCCCCAACCAGAGTACAACATTTATGGAGAGTTGTGGGAATTTACGACACGACAGCTGCCGTGGGCGAGCTGTCACTTTTTGAGATCGAAGCGACCCATACCCCTGATTCTGTTCCCTTTAGCGCGCGCGTGGAAACTCCGAGGGGCAGCCTGTTGAACAGCCCAGCGGTTACTTCGTATCGTATGTGTCTAATCAGTTAAGAGCATTGTAAAAGTGTCTACTATTGAACAGATTACCGAATCGGCAAAATTTTAAAATTGCGGCTGAGTTAACTCTGACTGAGGCTCGGGGGGCGGCTAGCGCGAGGCAAGACTGCCACTCCGGGGAATTGATTCGCGCCATGTCATCAAGATCAGAACACTACGGGGCTCACGTTCGACAAACCTCTGTCCTCCACGCACTTGGACGTGGACGAAATCGGCTGCGCATCCTCTTTATTCATCGTTCCTCGGCGGACGTGGAGTCCTGCTTGCATGAACTCAAGAGGGTAGAATTCGCGGTCAGCTCCGAGGTCGTGGTGACTCCCGAGGAGTTCGCCGAACGACTCCGTTCGGAGCTCTTTGATCTTGTCGTGGCCGAGTACCCCAGCCCCAACTGGCAAGCAAGGCGGCCCATCGAGCTGCTGCGCCAGATGAAGAAGGATATCCCTCTCATCTTTTTGGTCCACGGCTTGAAACGCGAAACCACTGCGGAGCTCATCCTGAAAGGTGCTGCCGACTGTATTGAAGTGGGTGCTATTAGCCATCTGCCCGTGGCCATTCATCGAGCTCTCGATCAGCGAGCGTTGCGCGATCAACGTGATCGCGCGGAAAAAGACTTGCGACGTTCCGAGGCTCGTTACCGTGCCCTAACCGGAAATCTAAGCTACGGAATCTGCCTCTGCAGTCTCGAGGGCAGGTTTCTGGAAGTTAATGAGGCCATGATGAGGATGCTCGGCTACGAGGCCAGGGAGGAACTGTTGGCTCTAAGTCTTGCGAGCGACGTTATTCAAGACCCTGGCAAGCGAGCACACTTGCTGGGTCGCTCAGGGGCTGAAGGTTTTGTCGATCCCATCGAAATAGAATGGCAGCGCAAGGATCATGCCACTCTGAAGGTCCGCCTCAGCGGACGAGAAGTCCTCAGCGAGCAGGGCGAGTTAGAAGCCTATGAGATCATCGCCGAAGATGTCACCAAGCAGCGGGAGCTGGAGGATCACCTGCGTCGAGAGGCAGCCAGCGATCCACTGACTGGGCTCGCGAACTATCGCCACCTGGTAGATGTCCTCGATTTAGAAATCAAACGTAGCAAACGCACCAACCGGGAGTTTGCCTTGTTGTTGTTTGACCTAGACGGATTGAAGCTAATCAACGACCTCCACGGGCATATGATCGGAAGCCAAGCTCTTTGCCGGTTGGCCGATGTCTTATGCTCCTGTTGCCGCACGATCGATACCCCTGCGCGCTTCGGCGGTGACGAGTTTGCTCTTATTTTACCGGAGACTAACGCCGCCGCAGCTGCGCTGGTGGCACAACGTATCTGCGAAAGTGTTGCCAATGACAGCAACGAACCAAAACTTTCCGCCAGCTTCGGTGTTGCCGTCTATCCACAAGGCGGCGAGACGATCGAGCGCCTTTTGTCGGAAGCCGATTCGCGACTTTACGCCATGAAGCAGCAAAGAATTTTGCCCGCAAAGTCCATGTACACCACTCAGGGATAGTCCCAAACAGCACAGACGTAGCTTTGCCGAGCGATTACGATGTTGACTGAAGGAAACGCCCGTGCGCTAGCAGGCACTCGCGACGCCGGGAAACTAGCGATTTTACCGGAGTGAATGGAACCCATTTGCGGGCAGGTTTCTCGGGAAACCGACGCGCAAGAACTCAAAAAGGAAGGACAACACATTTATGAGGTATCGATGGTTTCTTAACATAGGTTTGTTAGCGCTCTGTCTATGCGTAGCCCCAAAATCATTCGGTCAGTCCACAGTTACCTGTAATTCCGACGATGAAAAGAGACATTCTTGCGCAGCCGATACCCGTGGCGGCGTGCGATTGCAGAGCCAGCAGAGTGGTTCGCCTTGTACCGAGGGCTACAGCTGGGGTTATAACGACCAGGGAATTTGGGTGGATCACGGATGCCGAGCGCTGTTTGCAGTGGGTGGCCGCCCCGGTTACCAAAACCGTGATAACCAGGATCGCGATAACCAAGACCGTGAAAACCGAAATCGCGATGACCAAAACCGCGATAACCGAGACCGCGGCTATGGAAACAACGGATACGGACAAATCCAGGTAGTTACCTGCAACTCTGACGACGAAAAGAGGCATTACTGCGCAACCGACACCCGGGGCGGCGTGCAATTACAGACCCAGCAGAGTGGTTCCCCGTGTACCGAAGGCTACAGCTGGGGCTATGACAGCCAGCGGATTTGGGTGGATCACGGATGCCGCGGCAGTTTTGCAGTAGGTGGCTCGAACCGAAACCGCGATTACGGAAATGGCGGATATGGAAACAGCGGAAACGGACAAGCCCAAACAGTTACCTGTAATTCCGATGATGAGAAGAAACATTACTGCGCAGCCGACACCCGGGGCGGCGTCCAATTGCAAAACCAACGCAGCGGCTCACCCTGTACCGAGGGCTACAGCTGGGGCTACGACAGCCAGCGGATTTGGGTGGATCACGGATGCCGTGCTACTTTTACAGTACGCAGCCGGACGAGACAGCGGCGACGCTGAGACAAAGTCGTTTCATCGCAGCGCACCCCTGCGCCAGGATTGGTTTTCCGAATGGAAGCGGCACTGGGATGCGCCGTCGCCGCAGCCATTTTCCGGACCACCTCCCGGCCTTGCTCCCAAGTCGCGTGCCCAAGCTCATTGAGGTCCGCCACAAGTAGAATCACAACTGATAAGGCCCAAATTCCCGTGTTTGCATTGGTCCGAGCGGCCGGCTTTTTTGGCGAAAACTCCGCGCCCGTGAAGAAGATTCCCTAGCAAAGAACAACTGCGAATGTTCGGCGCAGTTCCACGCCGAATGCCTTGCTCAAACGGCCGGCGCCCTAGCAGCGTCGTTCGGGCCAACCGCCGGCTCGGTTGTCGCCCGGTCAGGGACAGTTTGTTTAGCATCGACCATTTTTCCTAGAAGCGTGTACGCGCGCTGGAAGGTCTGCAAATGGGCTTGCATGGCCTCGCGTGCTTTGGCGGGATTGCGATCGCGGATGGTCTCAAAAATCATCTTGTGTTGCGCTAGCGCGTTCTCCCGGAGCCCGGGCAATTCCTGCGATTTGGTGATCCACTCGATCAACACTCCGCGGATATCGCTTAGCAGGTGCCGCAGCACGTTGTTCTTTGCGCAGGTAGCGATCGCCAGGTGGAACTCAAGATCCAGTTCCATGAACGGTCGTCCCTCGTTGCGGATGCTTCGCGCGGACTGCTCGAGCAAGTCGCGCAGCACGTCCAGATCCGCGCCTTGGGCGCGCTCGGCAGCCAAGGCCGCGAGCTCGGTCTCGACCACCAGGCGTGTCTCGCAAACATCCGCAAGATCCTTTTCCGTTTTGAGCAACCCCTTTGCCAGAATTCGCTCCAGCAGACCCGGGGATGTCTGTTCGACGTAGGTCCCATCACCTGGGCGCATGCGAACCATGCCTATAAAGGCAAGCGACTTGAGCGCCTCGCGCAAGGTGGAGCGACCGATCGTCAGCGCCGCGCAAAGCTCGGTTTCCGACGGTAGCTTGTCTCCTGGCTGCCAGCGACCGTCGCGGATCATACCAGCGAGTTGCAAGGCGACTTGCTCGCCAACAGTCACACGCGAAACCGGTTTGAGGTTGTGCACAAGAACCCGCGGGATCTAACTGCCCAGCAACGCTCCCGGAACGTCCATACTCCCAAAAGATGTTGACAGATTCAAGTCAAATACAGTATGAAGATATGCCTTATTGCAATACTGATTAGCAGGTTGTCTGATCTTTAGGGAAATATCAGAGATTTCGGGGCGTAGAAAGGATCGCTATGATCAAGGCTTTCTTTCTGCTTTTGGCGACCGCCTCGGTTTGCTTCGCACAGGTCCAGGCGGGGAGGATCGTCGGGACAGTAACGGATCCGAGCGGCGCGGTGGTTCCCGACGCTAAGGTGGTGATTACGAACACAGCTACCGCGCAATCGCAGACACTCGCAACCAACGGCGCTGGCGATTTTGTGCTTACCCCGGTGAATCCTGGGATCTACCGCGTGGAGGTGAGTGTCTCGGGTTTCGATACGGCTCAGGTGAACAATGTCGAAGTGATTGTGGGACAGTCTGCACGCGTCGACGTAGCGCTGCGCGTGGGCCAGACCTCGACAAAGGTCGACGTACAGGCGACGGCACCGCTGCTCAATACTGAATCGGGCACACTGGGGCAGGAGATCACCAACAAGCAAATCACCGATCTGCCATTGAATGGACGCAGCTTCTATGAGTTGGCACGACTTACGCCAGGCGCTACGCTTCTACCCGGGACCGGGAATCTGCTCCGCATCCGCGCAAACTTTGAATCCGGAACGTCAATCAGCGGCGTTCGGGGTAACCAGACCTCGTTCTACCTCGACGGGGTGGATACCACCGATCACCATCAGGGTGGAACGCTGATTCAGACCTCAATCGATGCCCTCGAGGAATTTCAGATTCAGCAGAGCGAATACAGTGCCGAATTTCGCAATGCCGGCGGGGTACTGAACGGCACCACCAAGTCGGGGACAAAAGTGTTCCACGGCGTCGGGTTCGAATTTCTCCGCAATGACAAGTTGGATGCCCGCGGCTTTTTTGCGCCTACACGCGAGGTGCTCAAGCGCAACCAGTTCGGCGGCGGCATTGGCGGCCCGCTTTCCATCCCCAAACTCTACAGCGGAAACCGAAGCCGTACCTTCTTCTTCGTGAATTACGAAGGGATGCGTCAGCGTGCCGGACTGGTATTCAATAATCTGGTGCCGACGGCGGCACAAAAGTCCGGCGATTTCACGGGACTCAACATCATCTATGATCCGACTACCGGCGCGCCGTTCTCGGGCAACCGAATTCCCGGAGCGCGGATTTCCCCGCAAGCGCAGTTCTTCCTGAAGTACATACCTGACCCAAACTCCGAAACCACCCGGGCGAAGTTCGCTCCGTCGCAAGTGCTCGATCAGGACCAGTTCACCATTCGTATCGACCAGACGATTACCGACAAGCACCACGCCTTCGTGCGCTGGAGCTTCATTAACTATCAGGAAAACGATCCCAACGCCTTCCCCGCCCTCGGATACGCTTCTCTAAACACCCGCGGACAGAACATCGTGGCAGCCTTGACCAGTACTCTCGATCCTTCGCTCATCAATGAGGCCCGCTTCAGCTACCTGCCGAACTCCGTTGATTTGCAAGCGTTCCTCCAGGGACAAGATTTCTACGCGCCGGCGGGGATTCATGGTTTTGAAGACACCGGCCACCGGCCGGGTGTGGCCGGCTCTTTCCCCGATTTCTCATGGAGCAACTACGCTTCCCTAGCCGGATCAACCTTCGATCAGCGCCCCAAGACTCAGGACCTCAAAGTAACCGAGTTCAACGACAGTCTGACGTGGGTGAAAGGCCGGCACATCCTTAAATTCGGCATGCAGTTCCGGCACTGGGTCCCTTTGTTTACCGATAGTGGGGTGTATGAAGGGAGTTGGAACTTCAATGGAAGTAAGACCCAAAATCCGGATCCCACTAAACGGAAGGGTACCGGTGATGCCTTCGCGGATTTCCTCCTGGGCATACCAAATTCGGTGGGCCGCAATTTTCCGGCCGACACCTTCGGCGGGTATGCAAATTACTGGCATGTCTATGCCCAGGATGATTTCAAGGTCAACGGGCGTCTCACGTTGAACCTAGGTCTGCGCTATGAATATTCACCTTGGCTCAGCGGTTATAAGGGGCAGGTCGGGACATTTTTGCCGAATTCTGCGAAGCCCATCGCCGTACAGAGTGTGAACCCGGATGCACAGTTTGCGGCTCCCACGGCACTCACTTTTTTCGGCAATTTGATCCAGACTTGCCGCGAGGCTGGAATCGCCGCGAACTGCACCTCGACGGACAAGAATCAGTGGGCGCCGCGCTTCGGGTTCGCCTGGCGCCCGCTCGACAATAAGACAGTGATCCGCGGTGGTTACGGAATTTTTTACGAGGTCGAAAGCAGCGGCAACCGCGTGAACCACAACATGGTTCCTTATCAGCTGAACGAAACCGTATTCAACAGCGGCAACCGCACTATGGCGAATTACTTTTCTCGTCCGATCGGCAGCACCGCCACGGCGCCAACCCTCGCGGGAGGCTATCCAGAGATGAAAATGGGATATGACCAGCACTGGAGTTTCGGAGTGCAGAGAGAATTGCCGTTCGAATCTGTGCTGGAGGTAAACTACGTCGGCAACCGCGGCGTACACCTCTACCAGGGCATTCCGATTAACGATCCACCGCCAAAAAGCGGTGACATCCAGGCCAGAAGGCCTTACCCGATGTTCGGCAGCATCACCTATAACGGCCAGGATAATTCGACGATCTACCATGCGCTGCAGGCGAAATTACAGAAGCGTTTTTCCGCGGGCCTATGGTATTTGATTTCCTACACCTGGTCGAAGAGCATCAGCGTGGCCGACACCCCAGCCGCGGGCGGCGACAACACCTACGAACGGGCCCTCACACCTTTCGACATTCCCCACAACCTGGCGGCCAGCACGGGATATGAGTTGCCATTCGGCAGAGGCAAGAAGTTGCTTGCGAACGCGAATGCGTTCACCTCAGGTTTGCTGGGCGGTTGGCAGTTGCAAGCAATCATCGTGTTGCGCAGCGGGCGGCCCTTCACGCCGACCATTTCGCGGGACGTCGCCAACACCGGCATCGGCGGCCAACGGCCTAATCGCATAGGTTCAGGCAAGCTCGCTCATCCCACCGTCGAGCGCTGGTTCGATACGACGGCATTCAACACGCCGGTCAATTTCACCTACGGCAACTCAGGCGCGAATTTCCTGCGCGAAGACCGCTTCAAGAATCTCGATCTCTCGTTGTTCAAGCAATTCCAGATCAGCGAGCGAACCCGTCTGCAGTTTCGGGCGGAAGCTTTCAACGTGACCAATACTGCGAGTTTCTCCGCCCCCGGTACCAATATCGATAGTGCTACTAGCGGCGGCGTGGTCACGTCGACGATCAGCGCTCCGCGGAACGTACAATTTGCCTTGAAACTCTACTTTTAAAACCATGCGCCTAATCCTACTTGCACTTTTGGCCGCGATCCCGGCCCTCGCCCAGCAACCCGTGACGATTCGCGTCAACGCTGGGCAAACGATGGGTCCCTTCAAGCCCATCTACGGATACTTCGGCTACGACGAACCCAATTACACCTATACCAAGAACGGCAGCAAGCTGGTGGGCGAACTGGCGGCATTGAGCAGCGTCCCGGTCTATGTTCGCACCCATTTCTTGCTGGCAACCGGGGACGGCACGCCAGGGCTAAAGTGGGGATCCACCAACGCTTATACAGAAGATGGCACCGGCAAGCCGGTGTACGACTGGACAATCATTGACCGAATCTTCGATACCTATCTCCAGGCCGGCGCAAAACCATTTGTCGAAATCGGCTTCATGCCCAAAGCCCTGTCCTCAAAGCCCGAGCCCTATCATCCCACCTGGATTCCGGGCGACGCGAACAAAGATTATTCCATCGGCTGGTCCTACCCCCCGCGCGACTACGCTCGGTGGGGCGAACTTGTATACCAGTGGGTCCGGCACAGCGTAGAAAAGTACGGTCGGGAACAGGTCGCATCCTGGTATTGGGAGCTGTGGAATGAACCGGACATTTCGTATTGGCATGGCACACCGGAGGAGTACGACAAGCTCTACGACTATACCGCGGCAGCGGTGAAGCGTGCGCTGCCCTCCGCCAAGGTCGGCGGCCCCGCATCCACCGGCCCGTCGGGCGCAAAGGCTGCGGCGTTCCTACGCCAGTTCCTCGAACATTGCGACCGCGGTACCAATCTCGCGACCGG
The DNA here is from genome assembly GCA_035602605.1 of Candidatus Dormiibacterota bacterium. Taxonomy (GTDB): domain Bacteria; phylum Acidobacteriota; class Terriglobia; order Acidiferrales; family UBA7541; genus DASQHY01. The sequence continues at coordinate 69,901 of DATNLZ010000008.1, read as the reverse complement.
CACTATCGGGGCCCCGCTTGATTTCATTACCTATCACGCCAAAGGCCGGCCTTCGGTGGTCGACGGCCATGTGCGCATGGGTATGGCGAAAAATGCCAAGGACGTGGACGAGGGATATCAGATCGTGCATTCCTTTCCGAAGTTCCGCAACCTCCCCATCGTGTTGAGCGAGTCGGATCCGGAGGGCTGCGCGGCCTGCTCGGCCCGGGTGTATCCGCAGAATGCGTATCGCAACGGCACACTCTATCCCGCCTACACGGCGGTGATGATGAAGAACATTTTCGAGCTGGCGGATCGAGAACAAACCAACATCGCGGGTATGCTGACCTGGGCTTTCCAGTTCGAGGACCAGCCTTACTTCGACGGCTTCCGGACCCTCGCGACCAATGGTATTGACAAGCCCGTGCTGAATCTATTTCGCATGCTCGGATTGATGCGCGGTGACCGCCTGAAAACCGAAAACAGCAGCCGCGTACCGTTGACGACCATCCTTGCCGACGGGGTGCGCAGCGATCCGGACGTAGACGCATTTGCAGTTCGCGCGGACCACGAACTATCGGTGCTCGCTTGGAACTATCACGACGATGACCTGCCCGGTCCGCAGGCCAAAGTGTCGGTGGACATCACCGGTCTCCCCCGCGGGACCAAGCGGGTGTTGCAGCATCATTATCGAATCGACGAGATGCACAGCAATTCTTGGGCGGCGTGGAAAAAGATGGGTTCACCACAGCAGCCATCCCCCGAACAGTATGCGACGCTCGAGGCCGCCGGGCAGCTGCAGCAGCTTGACTCTCCGCAGTGGATCGACGTACGCGAAGGAGCAACGAAACTCGATCTCACTCTCCCGCGCCAGGGCGTGTCGCTCGTTCAACTGAGCTGGTGAATGCCGGAACCTCGTTCGTTCGCACGGTGGCAGATCGCAGGCATGGTGTGCTGCGCGATCGCGATCAGCTATTTTGACCGGCAGACGCTGCCGGTCGCGGTCGCGGCGATCGAGCGTGACATTGCCATGTCGAACACCGACTACTCGGCGTTGCAATCGGCGTTTCTGATTGCCTATGCCATCATGTACGCCGGCGGCGGCCGACTCATCGATGTGGTCGGCACGCGTTCGGGGTTCGCGATTGTCATGATCTGGTGGTCGCTTGCGTGCGCCGGTCATGGCCTCGCGAGGAGCTTCCGATTCCTGGCCGCAAGCCGGTTTCTGTTGGGAATGGGCGAAGGCGGCGCATTCCCCGCGGCCACCACCGTTGTCGCCTCGTGGTTCCCCCCGCACGAGCGCTCCACGGCCATGGGTATCATCAACGCGGGAACCGCAGCCGGCGCGGTACTCGCTCCGCCGGCGATTGCCGCCATCATCGTGGGCCTAAACTGGCGCTGGGTCTTTTTTCTCTCCGGTTTGGTCGGCCTCGTTTGGGCCGGATGGTGGCTTATGGCCTATCGAGAGCCCGCAGACTCGCCGCAGGCAACCGACAGCGAGCCGGTGGCCTGGTTGCGGCTGCTCAAGCAGTCGCAGGTCTGGGGGTTGGTTTCGGCCAAGTTTCTGAGCGATGCTGCCTGGTATTTCTATTTATTTTGGCTTCCCAAGTACCTCTACGATGCACGCGGTTTCGACGTCAAGAAAGTCGGCTATTATGCCTGGATCCCCTACGCGGCTTCGGGGGCCGGCTGCCTGGTAGGCGGCTGGTTTTCCAGCTGGCTGCTGCGGAAAAATCACTCTCTCACGTTTTCCCGAAGGCTGGCGCTTGGTCTAAGTGCTGCGGTCATGCCGACGGTGGTGTTAGTCACGCAAGTGCGTGTGGAACTGGCGATCGTCATCTTCAGCATCGCGTTCTTCGGCCAGCAGTCGTGGTCGACGCTGGTCATGACCCTGCCGGCGGACCTGTTTCCCAACCGTGCGGTTGGTTCGGTGGCCGGAATCGTCGGCTGCGGTGGCGCCGTGGGGGGCTTACTGTTCGGCCAGGCGGTTGGATACCTGCTGGACCACGGATACGGCTACCGGACGGTCTTCAATCTGGCCGGTTCATTTCACGTCATCGCATTTTGCCTACTCCTGCTGGCCGTGCCCAGAGTCGAGCGTCTGACACTAGAAAAGAGCCTGGAGGCAAGGGTATGAAAATCACCGACATACGAACCCGCGTGGTTGAGTGGCGTGGCGAGACCATCCCGCCGCAGCCGCATTTCTGCACCAATCCGATGGATGTGCTCATGCTGCGCGATGATTCGATGGCCGGTTTTCGTTTCTACGGCTGGCTCATCGTCGAGCTCTTCACCGATTCCGGGCATGTAGGCATTGGCAATGCCGCGCTTTCCCCGCGCCTGACCAAACACACCATCGACACGTACTTGAAACCGCTGTTGATCGGAAAAGATCCGTGGGATACCGAATTCCTTTGGCAGCTGATGTACCGGGCAACGATGGCGTTCGGGCGCAAAGGGGTGGCCATGGTGGCGATCAGCGCCATCGATATCGCGATCTGGGACGTTCTCGGTAAAGCCTCGGGACAGCCGGTCTTTCGTCTGCTGGGCGGAAGAACCAAGCCCAGGATTCCGGTGTACGCGAGCCGTTTGTATAGCCAACCGCTCAACCTTTTGGCGGCCGAGGCGCAATCCTATAAGGACCAGGGCTACAAGGCCATGAAGATGCGCTTCGGCTGGGGTCCGACCGATGGCGCGGCAGGCATCGAGCGGAACCTGGAACTTGTGCGCACGGTGCGCGAAACAATCGGCTACGAAATCGACCTCATGACCGACGCCTACATGGGCTGGAACCTGGACTATGCTCGGCGTATGGTTCCGCTGCTCGAGCCGTTCCGCATTCGCTGGCTCGAGGAACCGGTGATTCCGGACGATATCCACAGCTATGCAGCACTCAAGGCTCTCGGACGCGTCCCCATCGCGGGCGGTGAGCACGAGTTCACGCTTTCGGGATTTCGCGATCTGCTGCAAGCCGAGGCCGTGGATTACATTCAGTTCGACACCAATCGGGTCGGCGGGATCACCCAAGCTCGCAAAATCGCCGCGCTGGCCGAATCGTACTCGGTCCCCGTGGTTCCGCACGCCGGGCAGCTGCATAATTTCCATGTGGTCATGGCCAGCTTTAACTCACCGATGGCAGAGTTCTTCCCGCTCGTGAAAGTGGAGGTTGGCAACGAGCTTTTCTATTACATCTTTGAAGGCGAACCGAAGGTCGTCGACGGAAGCATCGACCTCCGCGATGATGTTCCCGGCCTGGGGTTGCGAATCAAAGAGGAGGCGCTCGAGCGCTTCGATGTGATCGAAGCACCGTTCGAATCCGCCTCTGTTCCGAAGACCGTTTCCCTATGAGACTTGTGCAACTGACAGGTCCCGGAGGCCGTCGTGTCGCCCGGGTGGAAGAGCCCAAACTTCGATTGCTGGACACGTGTGCGTCCATTTATGATCTGGCATCGGAGTGTCTGGCGAATGGCGTTTCTTTGGCCCAGGCCATCGACGAGAGGGCATCGGTCGAAGTTTTGGACTACAACGCAATCTATGCGGGAGAGTCGGCATGGCGTCTCAGGCCTTCGGCTGATTTTCCGGCCGAGCCAGCCCGATGTCTGGTGAGCGGCACCGGTCTCACGCACCAGGCCAGCGCGCAAAATCGCGACGCCATGCACGCCGTGGCCCAGGCGGTCACCGACAGCACGCGCATGTACCGCTCGGGGGTCCAAGGCGGCAAGCCGGCGCCGGGCGAGACCGGCGTCGCTCCGGAGTGGTTCTACAAGGGCAGCGGGCTCGGCCTGCGCGCTCACAATGAGCCGCTCGTCGTGCCGGAATACGCCGAAGACGGCGGCGAGGAGCCGGAAGTGGCCGGAGTCTACCTGATTGATGTCGCAGGCCGGCCGCGCCGCATCGGGTTTACTGTGGGCAACGAATTCTCCGATCATGTCTTCGAGCGCAAGAACTATCTCTATCTTGCGGCTTCGAAGCTCCGCACCTGCGCCATCGGTCCAGAATTGGTGATCGGCGGCGGCTTCGATCAAGTACCCGGAGACGTTTCCGTTGGGCGCGCAGGACAGACACTTTGGTCGCGCACCATCCAAACCGGGGAGCGTACCATGTGTCACAGTCTTGCGAATATCGAGCACCATCATTTCAAGTTTGAGTTCCACCGCCATCCGGGCGATCTGCACATTCACTTCTTTGGCGCGGACGCATTTAGCTTCGGAGATGGAGTGCGACTGCAAGAGGGCGACGTGATGCAGGTGCGCTTCGAAGGATTCGGGCGCGCGCTGCGAAATCCGTTGTTGCGCGTGCCGGGACCGTCGAAACTGTTTGCGGTCGAGCCCATCTGATCGGAACTCTTCTGGCTCGGAGTTGACTTGATTACGACGCTTATTCCGCGACGATCACCCCTGCCAAACGACGCGACCCGGGCGGTGTGCGAAGTGTGCAAACAAAACGTAAAGCACTACTCTGTTCCTGATTTTCTCGCGCGCGCTTTTCCTGTCTTGCTGCAGTCGTTCCCTGCGGCGGCGCGCTAACGCCAGGCCCGGCGATAAAGGGCGAGGATCATGCAATGAAACTTACCGGTGAGATGTTGATTGGCAAGAGCGCGGTGCGCGGGCATGAGAGCACGCTGCGGGCCGTAAATCCTGCTCTGGGCACAGAACTCCAGCCCTCTTTTGGCGGCGGGGGGTTTTCCGAAGTTGATCACGCCTGCTCGTTGGCACAGGAGGCCTTCGACCCCTATCGCGAGACCGGGCTTGAACTCCGGGCGCGCTTCCTGGAAACAATTGCACAGGGAATCATAGGTCTCGGCGAAACGCTGGTCGAGCGGGCGTGCGCCGAAACGGGTTTGCCAAAGGCCCGCATCGAAGGCGAACGCGCGCGTACCGTAGGGCAACTAAGGCTGTTTGCCTCCATAGTCCGCGATGGGCGCTGGCTTGATGCTACGCTCGATTCACCACTTCCCGATCGCACGCCACAACCTCGCCCTGACTTGCGGCTGCGCAAAATACCGCTTGGACCGGTGGCCGTTTTCGGTGCCAGTAATTTTCCTTTGGCCTTCTCCGTTGCGGGAGGCGACACCGCCTCCGCGCTTGCGGCCGGATGCCCCGTTGTCGTTAAAGCGCACCCCGCGCATCTGGGCACATCTGAACTCGTGGGCCGCGTTATCCAAGAGGCGGTCGCCACATGCGCTCTGCACGAGGGAGTTTTCTCGCTGCTGGTAGGCGAAGGTAACGCAATCGGCGAAGCCTTGGTGTCACATTCGGCTATCCAAGCGGTGGGGTTCACCGGATCACGCCAAGGTGGCGTCGCGCTCATGAAACTCGCGGCGAATCGGCCGGTGCCCATTCCGGTTTACGCCGAAATGAGCAGCATCAATCCAATGTTCTTCTTGCCCAGAGCTCTCTCGAGTCGCGGGGAAAAGCTGGCGCAGGGCTTTGTTGATTCCATGACTCTAGGCGTTGGACAATTCTGTACCAATCCGGGTTTAGCTATCGCCCTGGAAAACCCTGATTGGGAACGGTTCCGCAGTGCAGCGGCAGAAAAGATATCGGCCAAGGCTGTCGGCACCATGCTCACTCCTGGTATCGAAGTCGCCTATCGCAGCGGCTTGCAGCGGCTGGCCACAACCAAAGGTGTGCATACCCTCGCTGAAGGTCAGCCCGGGTCAGGGACCTGCGTCGGGCGAGCGGCTCTGCTCTCTACCGATGCTAAACAGTTCTTGGCAGTCCCCCATATGCAAGATGAGGTTTTCGGCCCAGCGTCCCTACTAGTCTCCTGTCGGAATATCGATGAAATGGTGGCGTTGGCCGAGCAACTCTCAGGACAATTGACTGCTTCCTTGCACCTCGAGACCGAGGACGTTGCTGTTGCGCGCCGGCTGTTGCCTGTTCTAGAACGCAAGGTAGGTCGTATTATCGTCAATGGTTTCCCTACCGGAGTTGAAGTGTCCTACGCCATGGTGCACGGAGGCCCTTATCCGGCAACATCTGACAGCCGCAGCACATCGGTGGGAGCGACAGCAATCGAAAGGTTTCTGAGGCCCATCTGTTATCAAGATGTGCCCGAATCACTGCTCCCGGTTTCCCTCCAAGACGCCAACCCGCTTTCGCTGTGGCGTCTTCAGGACGGAAAGCCGGCGCAACGCTGATACCTCGGCGACGGAGAGGCGCCCGGTCTCTCCGCCGCCCCGACGAAACACCCTACCTGGCAGGGCCTTGCGTGAACAGGGCGTCCGGAACAAGCGAATAGAAAATCGTGTGGCCCGTGGGAGTGTGGCTCAGTGCCGTTCTGCAATCATTCACGCGCGTAGCGTCAGTCGAGAACCTGAGTGCGCAGTTGTAGGCGGTCAAGTGCGTCGCGCTGGCCGAAACCCACTGGTCTGGATTTCCGAAGGATGAGGACCGCCATCTGTCCATTGTTTGGGTGATAGCACCGGCCAGGTCCAGATCCATGTTGGGCACCGGAAAATCCCCCGGGACGAACTCTGGGCCGCTGATGAGCTGCTGAACTGCATACAGATCATATCCCTCGAAGCCCAAGTGATTCCAACATGAGGAATTCAGGGGACCGCAGACGATCGAGCCGTCCGGGAGGTCAATGGTCTTGTTCGCCTTGTCGTCCGCAACGATTCTGTCATAAACGTTGCCTGGCCGGGCCAAATCGCGGGTCATGAAGCTGTTGTAACCAAAATTCTGATGCGAAACGATGTCCCAGAGCTGCGCGTAGAGAACTTTCTTAGCCCCGTCCAAATGGAGGGGGCTCCGCGAAAGCTTGTACAACCGGAACAACTGCTCGCCCATCGCGAGGTCGGTATTCTTCACGTAGCGGATCTCGCAGGGCTCGCTCGACTTCCGAAACCAGCGCATCCCCTCGCGGGCATACGGCGAGGGGTCGCTCGACAGATCAGGCGTGTCCGGGTTGCCGTCGCCTGAAGCGTGGTCTCTAGACGCCCATGCCTCCAGAATCCCCTTGGCGCTTTGGAAGTACACGGAGTTAACCCCGAGATCATCGATTTCGCTGTACTTCAGCAAGCCGCGGACCGCCGCCGCCGTATCCCAGGCTTCATCCGCGCCGTACAGCACCACGGGGTTTGCGTACGTATCGTCAGGCCCATTCCCTGCGAAGTAGTCGCCGCGACTGTTCAGCACCGGGAAGCGATTCGCGCTGGCACAATCGGCATTGTAGTAACCCTGCCGGGCGTCTGTCTCATACCACCCCACGTAGGGTGGAATGATCGGATCGCTCGGATCATGGCGACTCTCTACGAGCGCTCGTGTCTGGTCCTGCCGCGCCTTGAGCCACCTGTTCCAGCTGAGGAACCAGTCAGCGATACCTTTAGCTTGGCTCTTATACGTGTCCGCTGGATCACCTGACAAGCGGGCGAGCTTGTAAATATTCACGTATGCCGAGAGCGCGTCAGCCACCGGTTGCCAGTCGACCTTCCTGACCGGCACGCCTTGGCTTGAAGGTGGCGCCAAGAGCGGGTAGGGGTTAAAGCCAAGCTGTCTATAATGTCCTTGAAGACCTCCGAGATTGGGGTCATCCGGAGGCATCATCAATTGGCATTGGTTGCGGTCTTGCTGCAGGGTCGACGTGCAGATGGTCGTCAACCTGTTTTCCGTGAGTAGCCGCGAGTTCACGTAGTCTCGAAAGGTGGTGTCGCCGGACGGGTCTCCAAGCAGGCTGTACCAGCCAGGGTCTTGGGCCGCCGCTGGCGTCAGAGCCCCAAAGATCCCGAATGCCAGCGCCACAAGCCATTCTCTTTTTTTCATGTTGCACTCCTTGGTTCACATGGTTGATGGTAGGCAATCGCTTTGCCACGCACGGCACGTATCGGCGGGAGCCGCCTTGTTGTGAGCTAAATCCTTTTCTCAGCGTCGGATAGATCAGAGCGAGGCTGTTCAGCAGAACGCTCGTCTGCGGGGCAAGCTCTATCCGAGCGGATAGCCGACGCTATCCGCCAGGATAGGTTCGAACGTCAGCTTAAATACTCTAGTTCGATAGCTCGGAAGAACTAGCGGAGCCAAAAAGCTCCCGTTGATTCATGATGATTCTTCTTTCTTTTCGTTTCTTCAGATGAGATCTGAGCTGGTTGAGCGTCGCAGCGTCGCCCTGCTCTGTTGACCGACACCTCGGGCAAGGGTAGTCTCACGTGGGTAATCGCTGCATCCCCGGTCGCACCCAAGGAGGCTCAGATGGTTCCTCTCACCGCACTTTGGCTACCCGTCCTGCTGTCGGCCATCGTCGTCTTCGTCGCCAGCTTCGTCATGCACATGCTTCTGCCTTACCACCGCGGCGACTACCACCAGCTGCCCGACGAGGATAAGCTCCTCGCCACGCTCCGCGCCGCTAACTTGAAGCGGGGTCTCTATATTTTCCCTTTTGCCACCCATAAGGAAATGAAGTCGCCCGCGTTGATCGAAAAATACAAGCAGGGACCGGTCGGCATGATGACCATGGCTCCTAACGGCCCACCCAACATGCCGAAGTTCCTGGGCATGTGGTTCGTCTATTGCCTGCTTATTGGTTTATTCGTCGCCTATCTCACCGGACGTACGGTTATGCCCGGCGCCCCCTATCGTTTCGTCTTTTGCGTTGCCGGCACTGCCGCATTCCTCGGCTACGGTCTGGGACATCTGAGCAACGGTATCTGGAAGGGTCAGACGTGGAGCGCGACCATCAAGGAAGTCATCGATGGGCTCGTGTACGGCTTGCTGACCGCCGGCACTTTTGGCTGGCTGTGGCCCCGCTAATGCTCGCCGTGGGCAAGCCGCAATCACGGGCCGGCAGTAGCAGTTCGTACAATTATGGGTGTGCCGGTGGTAGACTGCGGTGATGGGCATAAAGAAAACGAATCGGAAAAAGAAACAGAAGAAGCAAAAGCCGAGAGCTTCCAAGAAGTTTACGCGGACAGCGAGGCTCGCTGCGAAACAAAAACCAACGGCAAAAAGTAAAGCCGCGAAAAGCAAGCCTCCAAAAAACAAGGTTTCGCGCAAAAAGAAGACAGTCCGTGCAACTGCGGCTGTGCGAAGAAAGAGCCAAAGCGTCGAGACCGTTACACTGGAACCGAAAGGTCTGGGAACGCGCGCCGGTGTGGGAGCTGGAGACCTTCAGAACATTTCCATTCTTGAGAACGTGGATTCGGAGAGCGCAGAGGAACTGCTCGAAGAAGGGCAGGCGTTCGAGGCTGGGATCATCAGCGGCGTGGAAGATGCTCCGGATGCGGACAGCTCCGAAGTGACCACGCATGAGGTTCCGCAAGACGATGTTCCCGGCGAGTATGACGATAAGGACCGGCCGTAGATCTTTCGCCCTCAGTCTTAATCAGCGAGCCCGCAGGGTCAAAAAGTCGTTCTCAGGGGTGAGCTCCTCGGAACCGCGGTCATATGTTAGGTTCCTCATAGGCTTTCAGATTTGGGCTTCAGGTCGGTAACGGGATCGCTCGTTACTGATTCTCCTGCGGTTGCTTGCATGGCGTTTTCTACGGTTCCGGCGCCTAGAATGGTGCGTGGCGCCGATCAGAAGAGGCTCCAGATCATCGAGGGACAACATCACAATGCGTGGGCTACGGACGGCAGTGGCCGCCGCAAGAGCAGAGTAGCCTAACGACACCCAGGTGTTAATGAGCGGGTCCTCAGAGGGGGTCGGGACGGGCCGCCGCAATGACGTTTTTTCTTCAGGATTGCGTCCATGGCTGGACATGGTCGCCTCCAAATAGTGGTAAGGCGGATTTCTATGCCGATGCGGCGTGACGCGCCATCCGGTAGATTCCCGCTATCGCACTCGGTAATTGTATGGAGGGAACTGGTTACGTCGGGTTTTTGGGTGTGACGAAAAATCCCTCAAATTCAACTTATTCTGAAGATACGCGGGGGTTTTGCGAACTGCAGGAAAGGGCAACGCCTACTCGTAGTACAATCCAGAGCCATACGATTAAGCCGATGGCGCAACAACGAAATTTCCTGACCGCTCGATTCTTTCCCTTGGTTCTTGCAGCCGTTGTTCTGTTAACGGTCAGCTCCGCAACAGCGGTCGCCGCATCGCGTTCCGGCAGTGTTCCCGCCGAACTCTGGGTTGTGCCTTTTGACTCTGGCCGGGCTGCGGAAATGGTTCTGGCCGAAAGCCTTCAAGGACTCACCGGGCGCGACGCACCCAAACTTTGGCTCGACAAAAGAGGCGGAATGTCCGCGGTGATTCTCGAGCAACTGGAGAGCGAGGGAACGCGAATTCACCGCGTTAACTCTGTTTGGGAATTGCCGGACGATTTTTGGCAGAGCACCGACGGAGCGATTCTCTACAATCTCGGTACGCACAGCTTGAACACGGCTACATCTCTCTGCGGCCTGTGGAACTTGGTGGCGGTCGACGAGTCCATTTTCGAGCAAGCCCTAGCCAAGGGTCTGGAGATTATTTACGATGCCCGCGGCATGAGCGAAGATCAAATCTTAGATCCGTATCTCGGCTCGTTTAACTCCGAGATTGCAGTTGAGCAGTCGGAAGCCAAGCCTGCCTATCTCCGCGATTTTGCCATTCTCAATAAAGCCTTCACGTTTTATGGCTTCGATTCCGCGTTCCGAAGGCGAATCGCGGAATCTCTCACTCCTGGAGCGACATTCTTCGGCTGGGGGCCGAATGAATTTACGTGGATTTCCGACTTCAGCCATAGTGGATCCGAGGGTATCGCGGCAGATTGGTGCGTGAACCTGTCCGGGATGTCCAAGCTTGCAATCGACATTCCGGCCCCTGCCGAGACGCCGCCCGATCCAGCAGAACAAGGGCAGCGTATCGTCGCTTTTGTTTTGAGCGATGGTGACAATATTCAGTGGCTCACCGGCGGCATGCCTCTCGATTCAAAATATTTCGCAACGCCCCGGCGCGGCCAGTTCAGCATGAATTGGGAGGTGTCGCCGATGCTCGCCGGCGTTGCGCCGCGAGTGCTGAAATATTTTTATGACCATGCGACGGAAATGGATGGCTTTGTCGCGGCGGGATCTCCCGGCTATCGCTACATCCATTTCGAGCCGGGCGATCCCAAAGGCGCGATCGACGCCGTGCAAACTGCGCCTTATCTGGACGCAAGCCATCTCTCGATCGTCAGCGTCATCAATGACAATGCGGGAACACTCGATGAGGTGGCCCCTTTGCTCGAATTGCCCGAGGTCGATGGAGTCATCTACAAAGCCTACGCACCCTATAATCGTCTGCACGGCGCGATGTCTTGCCGCGTCGATGCATGGGGCAACGAGAAGTTTGCCGTCTCGTACAAATTCCTGCTCTGGGAAAATATGGCCGGCGCGAGCCCGGCTGAGGTGGCCAATTCCATCAGCCAGATGCCCAATTCTCCGCAGTCGAATCCTGGAAGTTATGCTCTGATCAATGTTCATGCCTGGTCGTGGAATGGGATCGGCGGGCCCATCGAGGCTGTCAAGAATACGATCGACCGGCTGCCCGCCAATACCCGCGTAGTGACCGTCAATCAGTTCTTTTCTTTACTCCAGCAAAACTTATCTTGCGGCGAACGAGCTCGAGCGGCCTTCTGAAAGCACCCTGCCTGGCGGGCTTATTTGTGCCGGTCTTCAACCACGAATTTCGCAAGAATGCTCAGCCCGCTCTTGGGATCGGCTACCCCCGCTCCGCCGATCATCAAGTTGTGGTCGGGATTAAACTGCAGCGCTTTGTCCGAACTTGGGATCCACAGAGCGATGGTGTAGCGTCCCGGGGGAAACTTGGCGACGCGAAGCTCTTCGGAGAAGGTGGCGGGCTTGCCGGGATAGAGCTTGCGGAAATCCACCGTTGGCAGGGCCCGCCGAACGTAATTGTTGCCAGCGTTATCGTCTATCGCGATATACACGGTGCGCGCCTCTAAAATCCGAGCAGCGCTCGTATTGGTGAAGGTCAGCTTGACGCGCAGGCTACTGGAGTCATTAGGCTCGAATGAAAGCACCGCTTGGTTGATGGCGACCTGCCACGGACCCGTGTCATGGCTGGCCGGGGTCTGCGCCCTTCCATAATTACAAGTGATGGTGATTTCGTCGTCGGCAGCTGTTTCAACACAACTCTCCCGCATTTTTTTTGCGCTGGAGGAGTCTGGCGTGCGCGCCCTCTTTTGGACTCGGCCTTGGGGCGAAGCATCCTGCGGCGCTTGTTGCGAGCCCATCAGCGAAGTCGAAATGGTCAGCAGCGCAGCCGCCAGCGCGAGAGCTCGCCTGGTGAAGAGGTTAAGATGCACAAACATTTTTTATCCCGCCTTGTTCCCCAAGTCTCTGCTTCCGCCGTTCTGTCGCCCGAGGTCCAAAATGTAGCGGTCAGGCAAACTCCAACCGGGGTCGAGCGCGTTCCCGAAATAGTCTTGTAGCACAAAATTCCTGCATCGATTCCTAAAGTTGCCAAAGAGTAGTACTTGACAAACTGCCACTCGCTTTGATAACACCAGCGCTGGTTTTTAGGTCAGGCTCGGCACACTGAAAACTCTGGCGAAAAATTTGCCTTAGTTTGTCATCGGCCCATACAAATTTATGGTTCGTCAGACGAAAGCAAGAACGCTGCGACTCGACCATTCGAGGGTACACGGTAAACGTCGTTCAGCCTTCGAGCTGGTCGGGAACACAAAAAGCGTATAAGCCCACAAGCTAAATTGAATTGGCACAACCTGCGTACCTCGGTGTTCGCAGATGCTTTAGGGGTTGACCCCGTAGGCCTACTTCCAGGAAGAAGGAGGCAGTTCAATGAAATTCCAGTGCAACGTTTTGTTCTTTTGGTTTCTTCGGTGCAGCGGAGCATCACGAATCCTGCGCCCAGTTCTACTCGCTTTCCTGGCAGCGCTGGTCTTTTCAGGCTGGCAGCCCGCAAATGCGCAGGGGTCCCGTGTCAATGTGACCACCTACCATTACGACGAAGCCCGCAGAGGCCAAAACTTGAGCGAGACGAGTCTCGGCTTGGGCAGCGTCAATTCGACAAGCTTCGGGAAGCTGTTTTCGTATCCCGTCGATGGGTTTACCTACACCCAGCCTCTCTACTTGTCGGGAGTTCTTATTCCTGGGCGGGGAGCCCGCAATGTGGCTTACGTTGCCACCGAGCACGATAGCGTATTTGCCTTCGATGCCGATGATCCCAATCCCGCCAGTGGCGGCCTGCTGTGGAAGCGATCCTTCATCAATCCAGCCGCCGGGATCACCACCATCCCTACGATCGAGGTATATCCCAATGTTGATTTCCCCGACGTCAGGCCGGAGATCGGGATTACCGGTACCCCGGTCATCGATTACAATTCGACGACTGGCAGCGGCACGCTCTATGTCATTGTAAAAACGAGAGAAGTGCGTGGTTTGGACATACATTATGTCCAGAAACTGCATGCTTTGGACGTCAGCAGTGGTGAGGACGTGGCGTTGCCCGAAGGCCAGTTGATCGCTGACACGATTTTCAATGGCTCGGGCAATCCCTATATCCATGACCCCGCCAACCCTTGCGTTCAGGGTATCGGCGATGGCAGCCAGGGCGGTCTGGTTTGCTTCAACGCCTTGCGCCAATTTAATCGTCCGGCTCTGGCTCTTCGGAATGGAGTCGTTTGGACAGCGTTCGCATCGCACGGCGACAACGGCCCCTATCACGGATGGATACTCGGCTATAACGCGGCAGACTTAAACTTGATGGCTATGTTCAACACCACACCGAATGGCGGTTTGGCAGGCATTTGGGAGGGCGGTGGCGCGCCTGCGTTTGACTCCGCCGGCAACATGTATGTGGTGACCGGTAACGGTACGTTTCGAACCGATGACGATGGTACGAGGAACTATGGGGAAGCGATCGTCAAGCTTTCCCCGATTCCGAGCCCCGATGGCATACTCCCGGTGCTCGGCTTCTTCGTTCCGTACGAGCAGGCGGTCTTGAATCAGTTTGACATCGACCAGGGATCCGGCGGGATCTCACTACTGCCGGATCAGCCCGGCCCGCATCCTCGCTTGCTCGTTCAAACCGGAAAGAGAGGGAAGATCTTCCTGCTGGATCGCGACAGTCTGGGGCAATATCGGCATGGTACCGCGTGCGACCAGGAGCCCATACTGCAGACATGTGACGGTGTCGTTCAATTTACGCCGAACGGAACCGTCGGCGGGGGCTCGTACGGTACCCCGGCGTACTTTAACACCGGATCTGACCAACTGATTTACTATGGCGGAAACGGAGACACGATCAAAGCGTTTCGGTACAATCCGGCCACTGGGAATCTGGACCTTCCCCAGGTATCGGAATCCGAACAGAATTTTGGGTTTACCGGCGTGACGCCCACAATCTCGGCCTCCGGCACTGACAACGCCATCCTCTGGGGATTGGACGTTAATGGATATGGACTACCCCAGAGGCCGACACCCAGCCCGATGCTCCTGCGCGCGTATAACGCTAAAGACTTGTCGATCGAGTTATACAGCAGCAACCAGAAAGGCGCCCGCGATCAAATGGACAACGCGGTGAAGTTCAATACACCAACCGTGGCCAACGGCCATGTCTACGTCGGAACGCAGGCCACGCTCGAGGTATTTGGACTGTTTCCAGACGCCTTTGCGAGCCCCGCCGACCCTTCGAACCTCAGCGCCACGGCTGGTCTTCCCTATCCGGCGTCGGCTTCGATCATCTTAAACTGGACCAACAACGCAACCGACGCTACTGGTGTAGAGATCGAGCGGTCTTTCAATGGGATCGACTTCACACTGCTCACCACGGTCGGCCGCAATCAAGCGACCTATACCGACACCGGTTTGCTATCTTCGGTCAAGTATTTCTATCGAGTACGCGCGGTGAATCAGGTCGGTCAATCGGATCCTTCGAATATCGCAAGTGCCACGACCCACATTGGAGGGCCGGTCCTTCAAGTGAGCGATATTTTTGATAGCCAGGTCAGTCTGTCATGGACCTCCACGGCGCCGGCGGATGGCCGTTACACTCTCGCGCGGTCTGCCGATGGCAGCACTTTCACGTTGATCGCCACGCTCCCCAGTGGCACCACGACGTTCACAGACACAGTGGCCTCGTTTGGAACCTACTTTTACCGCGTGACCGCGGCCAACTCCGACAACAGTGATCGCGCGGACTCGAACATTATCAGCGCCAAGGTCGGACCGGTGAGCGTCACTCACGAGGGTGGATTTGCCGATCACAGTGACTTGACGGCAAATGCCAATGACCCCTCTCGTATCAGTCCTATCAATACCATCTTTATGGGCAACCTCATCCGACTCACTGACGGTCGGAATGGCCAGGGAGCTACGGTCTTTACGAACTCTCAGGTGGGTATCAGAAGATTTACCACCTCGTTCACCTTCCAGGCGCGGCCCGGAACCGTTCCCATGGCGGACGGGTTGACCTTCATTATTCAAAGCAACAGCCCCATGGCCCTCGGAAACTCGGGCGGTGGTATGGGCTTTGAAGGCGTTCCGCGCAGCGTGGCCATCAAGTTCGACTTGTTTAACCACGGTCGCGGCGGCTACTCGACCGGACTGTACGTGAACGGTCACAGCCCCGATGCCCCCAGTTCCGGTGAAGCGAACATAAGTCTGGTGGGAACCGACATTGATTTGACCAGTGGCCACCCATTCAAGGTCGATCTGACCTATGACAGCACTACGCGTTCGCTCACCGAGAAAATCACCGACACTACGAATAACAAGTCATTTACCATCAATAGCTATCCGCCGTTAGATGTGCCCGCACGCGTGAATGGCGACACAGCATTCGTCGGATTTGGCGCCGGAACGGGCGGCTTGAATGCGGTGCAAGATATTCTGTCTTGGACCTACACTGCGGATGAGTCGGGCTTGCCGCCTCGCAAGCCCGGCAGTCTCAGCGTAACTAAGATCGAAGAGGTGAATCCGGGCCGCTTCAACGTCACCCTATCCTGGAAGGGCAATAATGCCTACACCGCCACGGGTTACAAGCTCGAGCGAGCCCCGGATCCAGGAACCAATTACACCCAGATCGCTCAGCTCCCGGTTAATCAAACCAGTTACACAGACCTGAACTTGGCGTCTGGTGGGTACTTCTATCGCGTCCGGTCCTTCAATGCCTCGCAGAACTCAGCCTACACCGAACCGCTCTGCGTACCTCTAGCCAGCGGCGGAGCGATTGATCATTCCACTGGATTCACGTGCCACGGCGATCTCGGCGCTAATGGCAGCGCCACGTTCCCCGGGTCGCTCGCTCGGCTCACCGATGGCGGAGGCAGCGAAGCGGGCAGCTTCTTCTCACTCGGAAAGGTGGATGTTAGGAAATTCACGACGTCGTTCAAACTCCTAATCCACCCGCCTGGATCCACTCCGATGGCTGATGGGATGTGCTTTGTTATCCAAGGCGTCAGCCCATTGGCACTCGGACCCTCAGGAGGCGGACTCGGCTACGGGCCGGATACGCGCGGCGGCCCTCGTGGCATCCGCAACAGCCTTTGCGTCAAGTTCGATATCTATGACAATCAGGGCGAGGGCAGTAACACCACTGGTCTGTTTGGCGATGGCCGTTCACCGACCCTGCCCGAGCGAGACAGTGGCGACATCCTGGTCGACCTCAGTGCAACCCAGATCAATCTGAGCAGCCAGCATGTGTTCCAGGTTGACTTGACCTATGACGGTACTGTGCTGACCGAAAAGATAACCGACACCGTCACTTTGAACACGTTCTCTACAACCTATACAGTCAACATTCCGGCGACGGTAGGCGGCAACACAGCGTTTATGGGCTTCACCGGCGGAACTGGTGGGCTGACGGCCACTCAGGATGTCCAGACCTGGGTCTACCGTCCAACACCGTAAGCGTTTTGCTGATACTGGCGGGGGCCAGACTACAATGTCTGCCCCCGGCGCTTTTGCGACGACACGTGGCTCACCGTACGGAATGGCGGGGATGAGAATCCTACTGAACGTAATGCTCGCGGGCGTGCAGTT
The DNA here is from genome assembly GCA_035602605.1 of Candidatus Dormiibacterota bacterium. Taxonomy (GTDB): domain Bacteria; phylum Acidobacteriota; class Terriglobia; order Acidiferrales; family UBA7541; genus DASQHY01. The sequence continues at coordinate 53,000 of DATNLZ010000008.1, read as the reverse complement.
GTTGACGCTTGCCTTTGCCGCTACCCTAACCACGTTTGGCGCATCGCCTGGCGCGACCGACAAAACTAGCCTCAATTTGGTGCCGTACGTCAATCCTTTCATAGGGACCGACGATGGCGCACCGGATTATGGATTGGGAAATTCCGCTGGGGATACTCCACCCGGAGCGGCCTATCCCTTCGGGATGGTGCTCTGGAGCCCCGATACGACCTCTCGGGCCGGAGGCTACCGCTATAACCAGAATACGATCAAGGGCTTCAGCCTCACCCATTTCAGCGGGCGGGGCGTCTCCTGCTATCAGGATTTTCCCATCATGCCGACCATCGGTCCGCTGACCGATTCGCCGGGGACCAATTGGTCGCTCTACAGCTCGACCTTCAGTCATAACCATGAATCGGCCGCGCCGGGATATTTCGCTGTGCTGCTAGACTCTGGCATTCAAGTGGACACTACGGTCACGCCCCGTACCGGATTCGGTATGTTTACGTTTCCGGCCTCCAGCGAGTCTATGGTGCTGATGAATGCCGGCGGAAGTGCGAACGGAAACAACGCCGACGGTACCGGTGTAACGATTGTTGGGCCTGATCAAGTCATCGGTTCGGCGGTGAGCGGCAATTGCGGCGGGTCGTTTAAATACAAGATTTACTTTGCGGCGCAATTCAGCGTGCCGTTTGTAGACTTCGGCACCTGGAACGGCGCTTCACTCGATCCTGGAACAACCTCGAGCAACGGATCCAAGTCCGGTGCCTACTTGGTGTTTGATACGACGCTCGACTCGGTGGTGCGGATGAAGGTCGGTCTGTCATTTGTAAGCGTCGAGAATGCACAGCAAAACCTGCTGAACGAAAATCCGGACTGGGACTTTGCGCGTGTGCGTGGCGAGGTCAGTTCTGTTTGGAATTCGCGGCTAAACAGCATTCAGGTCCACGGTGGAACAGAAGACGAGAAAACCGTATTTTACACCGGGTTATATCACGCTCTCATACATCCGACCATTTTCAGTGACTCAAACGGTCAGTATATTGGTTTCGATGACCAGATTCACCAGGTAGACGGCTTCACGCAATATCACAATTTCGCCGGTTGGGACAACTATCGTTCGGAAATGCCATTGCTCGCGGTGATCGCACCGGAAGCAAGCGACATGATGCAGTCGCTCGTCAACGATGCCCAGCAGGACCCCAGCGGCGGCCTGCCTCGCTGGCAGCACGCCAATAGCAATTCGGGCGGCATGGTCGGAGATAGCCAGGACGTGGTGATAGCGACGGTTTACGCTTTTGGCGCAACCCATTTCGATGCCTTGGGCGCCTTGACGGCGATGGACAAGGGCGCCTCGATGGTGGGAACCAGCTCGGGTGGACACACGGTCCGCGAAGGGTTAGCTGACTACCTCAACTTAGGCTATGTCTCCACAGCAACTGGCGGCTCTGCTGCGCGCACACTGGAATATGTCAACGATGACTTCGCCATTTCCCAGTTTGCCCAAGCTCTGGGCAACAACGACCTCCATGACCAGTACCTGGCGCAGGCCCAGAATTGGCGAAATCTGTTTCATGATGGCTACATCGTGCCGCGCAATCCCGACGGCACCTTTATTTCCTTCGATCCCACAAGCGGCAGTGGGTTTGTCGAAAGCGACGGCGCGCAGTACGTCTGGATGCTGCCCTTCAACATGAGCGGTTTGTTCGACGCCATGGGGGGCATGAACCAGGTAGTGCAACGATTGGACAACCACTTTACCGAGCTGAATGCCGGACCTCGCAGCATGTTTGCCTTTCTTGGTAATGAGCCAGAACTCAAGACGCCCTGGGTCTATGACTTCGCCGGAGCTCCTTGGAGAACGCAAGACGTAGTTCGCCGCTCCATCTTGGAGCTCTATCAGAATTCCCCTGGTGGAATGCCGGGCAACGACGACGGTGGCGCCATGGGATCGTACGTCGTATTCTCTTCCATTGGACTTTTTCCTGAAATTCCTGGAGTCGCTGGATTTGTGTTGGGCAGCCCGCTGTTTAGCTCCGTCACGCTGCAGCTGGCGAATGGCAACGTCTTACAAATTAACGCGCCGGATGCCTCGGACGACAACCGATACGTCCAACGCCTTGTCCTGAACGGCCAACCCTACAATAGTCCTTGGATTTGGTGGGATGCGGTTTCCGGCGGCGCCCAGTTGGACTTCTCGCTTGGCAACATCCCCAATACGAATTGGGGAAGCGATCCTGCGGCAGCCCCGCCATCATTCGATGTGCCGGCCACAGCGATGGGAGTGTCCACGTCCAGGAGCAAGCAGTAAAGTCTCGCAGCGACAGCAGAATCCTGGGAATGTAGGGGCACTCGAGACGCAAGCCCCGAGACATAAACGTTTTTGACTAAAAACGGGTGAAACCATGATTTCATCAGCCCCTTCATGGTCCGGATAGCTTGTCGTCGCCAAAACTCTGCGTGACCGTAGAATCAAAAACCGACTGCAGTGCCCGGCCACGATGAAAGGCGCGAACGATATGACCATCAGACGATTTCTTGCCCTGGTTCTTTTTTGCAGCGGCGCGGCACTGCTGAACGCCCGAGAGACGCCGCCAGCTGCGCTGCTGGTGCTCGCCAAGACCGATCAGGCCTTGTTCATCGTTAATCCCGCAACGCTTACTATTGTGGGTCAGGTTCGGTCGGGACCAGATCCGCACGAGGTCATTGCTTCCGCAGATGGAAAATTCGCTTACATTTCCAACTACGGCGGCGGATCGTACAACACGATTACCGTCATTGATCTGGTGAATCAAAAAGCATTGCCGGTGATCGATCTCGGCCCGGTGCGCGGCCCTCATGGCCTTACCTTTGTTGGAGGGAAACTCTGGTTCACTGCTGAAGGATCCAAAGTGATCGGCAGCTACGATCCTGCGACCAAGACGATCGACTGGATTCTTGGCACCGGTCAGGACAGAACACATATGATTTACGTCTTTCCCGACCTGAATCGGATGGTCACCTCGAATGTCAGTTCCGCGACCATGACTCTCATTGAAAAAAGCAACGGGCCTGGACGTGGTTCCGGGCGCGGTCCGAGTGAACCGCCACCTCAACCCGGGGGAACCGGAATGCCGAATGACCCGCGAGGTCCTGTTGGCGGTGCTCCGATGGGTGCAGGTCCAATGGGCCCTCCTCGGACCAATTGGACCGAGACGGTGATCCCTGTGGGCAAGGGCGCGGAGGGCTTTGATGTTTCTCCCGACGGTAAGGAGATCTGGGTAGCGAACGCTCAAGACGGGACCATTTCGATCATCGACGTGGCGAGCAAGAAGGTGGTTCAGACACTCGATGCCAACCTCAGGGGCGCGAACCGATTGAAATTCACTCCGGATGGAAAACTGGTGTTTGTTTCTACATTGAGCGGTCCGGACCTGACGGTAATCGATGCCGCCACTCGCAAAAATGTGAAGCGCGTAAAGATTGGGCGCGGTGCCGCGGGCATCCTGATACAGCCTGATGGATTGCTCGCGTATGTTGCCTGTACGCCCGATGATTACGTTGCGGTGATTGATGTAAAGTCTTTGGAAATGACCGGGAAACTCGCGGTTGGCAAGCAGCCAGACGGTCTCGCCTGGGCGCTCCGGAATTAGTGCAGTACCCCAATTTAACAACGCTCCCAGGAACAGTCCTCTTTCGTTCCGTTCAGGGCTCTCCACGCAAATCGAAATAGCCAAAGCCGGCAAGGCCGGACAATCGAACGCCTTCCGGGCTTCCGGGGGCTGCTCATAGTGTTGGCTAGCCACAACCTGATAAACTTCGCGCATGAGACGTCGAGATTTTTTTGAGCTTGCAGCTGCTGGCGCGGTGGCAACCAGCATATCGGATACCACAGCGAAATGGCCCGCAAAGGCCCCGGCTAAGAAAGCCAACCTCAAACTGGGAACCCAGCATGGAGATAGCGTCAACATCCTGAAAGTGATGGCCGCTTTGGGAGTGAACCATATCTGTGCACTGTCTCCTTCCCTATCAAATGGCGAAGACTGGTCGGTGGATGCGCTGTCCCGCAAACGTGAACGAATCGAATCGTTCGGATTGCAGGCCGCTGCCCTTCGATTGCTTCAACCGACCACTATTGCGAAATCGGAAATTCCGAACGTCATGTTGGGTAATAGTCCCAAGCGAGATCAGGAGATCGACGGCATCTGCGAGAGGGTTCGCAATGCTTCGAGGGCCGGCTTCCCCATGTTGACGTACAACCTGTCGATCCTCGGTGTGGTGCGGACCGAACCAACACCGGGAAGAGGCGGAGCCGCATACTCTACGTTTGATTATGAGAGAACCGACGGTAGGGACAAACTGACCGAGGCTGGAGCAGTGACTGCGGAGCAGTCCTGGGAGCGCATCGAGTATTTCGTGAAGCGGGTCATGCCCGTAGCGGACGAGTACAAGATTCGGCTAGCGTGCCATCCCCACGATCCAGCTATGCCCGAGCCGCAGGGATTCCGCGGCGTGCACCAGGTGCTTGGTGACGTCAAAGGACTGAAACGGTTTGTCGAGCTGAGCCCGAGCGCGAATCATGGACTGAATTTTTGCCAAGGAACAATTTCCGAAAGCCTGAAGAAACCGAAGGAAGAGATTTTCGACGCGATCCGATATTTTGGATCACGCGGAAGAATTTTCAATGTGCACTTCAGAAATATTAAGGGCGGCTTTCTGAAGTTTCAGGAAACTTTTCCGGACAATGGGGACGTCAACTTTATCCGGGCCATACAAACGTACAAAGAAATCGGTTACGACGGAATGCTGATGCCCGATCACGTCCCGAAGATCGCCGGTGACGACGATGGAAGGCAGGCGTTTGCATATTGTTTTGGATATATTCAAGCTCTCATCCAGATGGTGAATCAAGAAGGATGAGCCGCCTCCCGGCTGAGCTTCTGGTCAACTCCAAGGCCTTCCACGGCGACAAGCTTCAGAATCTAAACTGCATGACCAGTTCAAGTTGCCGCGCGTCGTACGCGTTTTGTCTGTAGGTTCCGAATGTATTGTCACCGGCAGGCTGCTGCAATTGACCGACCTTCAGACCCAAGGTTGGATCGGCGGTCACCACCGTGGGACCGAACGAGGTGTTAATTCCCGGCTTGAATTGAGTGTGGTTGAACAGATTCGTGGCCTGAGCGGAGAAATTGAGGGAATACCTCTCGCGCATCTTGAATGATTTTTCGAGCGATATATTCACATTCCATATGGAGCTGCTGCGAATGCCGCCGTAGCTCGGGGCTGCAGTACCGTACCAGAGTATGTCCGCAACCGTCTTTCCATTCGGCGTGGTTACGGTCCGACCCTTGAAAGCGTCGATGTTGTATTTCAAAAAGCATCCGTTACAAGGCGTAACTAGGCGTCCACTCGGCAAGATTATCGTAGTCTTGCCGTCATACCAGCGCTGCAACTCCTGGGGAACCTCCAGCGGAAACAAGGGATCGCGATCCGGCAGAGTATTGATTGAATTTGTGCCGCCATTCGACAGTGGAGCAACAAATCCACTCTGAGCCGTGAATGACCCGGCCAAGCCCCAGCCGCCTACGAACGCATTCAGCACGGCCTGATGCGGATCAACGTGTTTTCCCGAACCCAGTGGCAGTTCATAGACCCAGTTAACGGCCACGCGGTGCGGTACGTCATTGGTGGTAATTTGGCGATTAAGGTTGTAGCTCTCAGGCCGAAGGTATGGAAAGTAATTGTTCGCACCACCGTCGGAATAACCCTGGTTGGTCTGCGCGTTATAACGAGACATGGCCATCAGCTTCGAAAACGTATAATGACCACTTAGTTGCAGGCCGCCAGCAAATTGCCGGGTAACCTGCAGCTGCAGGGCGTGGTAATCCGAGCTCCCCACCGAGAGATGAATGTTATCCCCTTCGAGGGGGTAGGGGAAGTTAGCATCCAGACGCTGAATGCTGCGACTTCTAATGTTACCGAAGCCATAGGGAACAAGCGGCCCGGTCGCTGACTTGAATGTGCCATTGGGGTTAGATACGCACGTTTGCAAGGTTTGAAAAGGACTGCAAACTTGTTGCGTGGATGGGTTCGTCGTGCCGTTTGACCCGACGTAAGTGTTCCGCCACGAATCCAGCAGCTGCGGATCAATCAACTGCGGACTGTTTATCGGGACGTAAGCTACTTGCAAGTGACCGCCGTGAGAGCCGATGTAACCGGCGGACACGATCCAGTCAGGTCCGAGCTTCTGTTCCAAGAAGAAATTCCACTGCTGGACATAACCGTTTTTGTAGTCATAAGGGAAGCGACGCTCGCCGCCATAAATGCGCGGGTCGAGTGGATTCGGGCCGATCGGCCCCACAATTTGGTTGACGGCCGGGCTGTTGAATGCCCCCACCGGCACCCCGGCAGGCGTGGTGCCGTAAGGCAGACCGACGGCCGAAATGCCGAAGGGCGTACCGCCGTAGAATCCCGGCCCGTCATTGAAACCGGTGTTGGAAGGCACATAGGTAACGCCGTAGCCGCCGCGAACCACGAGCGAGCGTCTAACTTGCAATGCTGCGCCGAGGCGCGGACCGAAATTGTGGTATTCGGTTTGCCAGAGGTGCCGACTGCTGCGGGTATTGCCGGGGAAAACGATGGCACCCGGAGTCCCCATAAATGGTTCTTTCGAATTCAGATCAATCGAAGTGATGCGATTGAAACGTTCGGTCGGGCCAGGCTGGACGTCCCATCGTAACCCCAAATTAAACGTCAGCCGATCCGTGACCCGCCAGTCGTTCTGGCTGTAAAGCGCATAATACTTCTGCGCCAGGGCCAATCGGATAGCAAACCTGCCGGTCACATTCAAGTTCCCCGCGCCGAGCAGAATGGAGGCCATGCTCAGACCTCTATCTTGCTCCGCCAGCGTCGGAAGGCCGTTGGTGGTGCCATCGGCATTGATGGTCTGTCGCGTAAAGTCAGGCGAGGTCTGAATCGTAACCGAGTTGTCGACGTCAATATAATTGGAGAGCAACACGCGATAATTTCCGCCGACCTTGTGATTCCAGCGTCCGCGCGTCCAAGTCATGCTTCCATTGAGATCCGTGTTGGTCTGACGCTCGCGTTTGTGCAAAGAGGCAGCAAAATTGAGCCCACTAACGTTGCCGGGCGGGTTGAACTCAAGCGGCGCGCCAGGGATGGCATTCAGCGCTTGAATTTCTTTGGGGATTCCGAATTGGTCATAGTTGAAGCTCGGAAAAACGTCCGCCTCATTGTCGGCTTGAATGCGGTTGACGCCCGCACGTACGTCAAGGACGAGCCTCGGTGAGAGTACAACCGTATCACCGACGGCAAAGTAATAATTGTTGTCTGGCTGCTGGTTGCCGACAAATTCTTTCTGGCTGTAGAACTGGTTGTCCGCGCCCCACGAGCGTGGGGTCCGGATATTGCCCTTTTGCAGGCCGTAGGTGCCATAAAAATATTGTCTTTTCCCGAGATGATAATCTACTCGAGAATTTACGACGTTCTTGGTGAATGCCTGATTGCCCCGTAAGAAAAAATTGTTGCGGTTAAAAACAACATTTTCCGGTGAGCGATTCGGATGTGGATATGCGTTGAGAAGCGCCAAGCCGAATGGATTCAGTACCAGGCCTGGCACCGTTCTAAGGTCGCTAGAAAGCTTCGAGCGCGTATAGTAGCTGTTGCCCGGGAGCTTAGTCGCACGGAAGGGATCATATATATTCGCAAAGGTTTTGCTAAAGTCTCCCACCCTTTCCGCGTCGGTCGGGACGGTCAACAGATAATCATAGCCGCGGTGGAAGCGAAGTCCCTCATAGCTGACAAAGAAGAAAGCCTTGTCTCGGATGATCCGGCCACCGAAACTACCGCCAAAGGTGTTCGATTTAAAGGGGCCCCGGGTAATGTTCTTGGCGTTATTAAAAAAGGAATTTCCATTGAGTGCTTCATTGCGGAGCCGGTAATGAGCTGCACCGTGATAGTTGTCGCCGCCGCTCTTCGTCGTGAAGATTACGGCCCCCTGCGCTCGGCCATATTCTGCCGAATAGTTATTGGTGATCGTCCTTACCTCTTGCAGAGCGTCCTGATTCGGCAGCACCGCCGATTCGTTCCAAGCCGATCCCTGTATGCTGACACCGTCGAGAATAACGTCATTAGAAAAAGCGGCGCCGCCATTAATCCCGACAGCGGAAGCCTGACGCCGGCCATCAATGCCGATCCCGAACGAGCTGGTGGTCTGGGTGTCATTGAACAGCCCGCGCGGGACGACCCCAGGCTGCAGCGCGGCGTACGCGAAAGCGTTGTGGGCAATATTGGGAAGTGCCTCGATGGCCCGCTCACTGACGATGCTCTGAACCGTCGCATTACTGGTTTGCAGCGCAACCGCATCGGCGGAAACGGACACAATCTGCTCTGTCGGTCCGATCTTCAAAGTGACTTCAATCTTGACCGTCTGTGCCGTGGCTACGGACACGCCTTTTGTGCTGTATTTGGCGAAGCCTGATCCGGGCTTCTCCACGTTCGCGGTGTAGGTTCCTGGCGGAAGATAAGGGACGGTAAAGTCCCCGGTCTCGTCGGTATTCGTGGCTGTTGCGACATTGGTATCCTGATTTATGACCGACACCAATGCCCCAGCAATGGCACTTCCGCTGGGGTCGGTAACCTTTCCAATAATCGTTCCTGACTTTATTTGTGCATACGCAGCGCAACCAAGAAGCAAGCCGATCGCCAGGGACGTTATAAACGCAAAAGCGTCTTTACGTTTCATCTTAGGCCCTCTCGGAATCTCTGAATAAAGCTTGTAACGCTGATGTTTCAAGAATGCAAATCAATTCAGGCTAACCATTGGTAATTTCAATATGTGAAATTTATGTTTTTTATTTTGAAGTTTAGAACGGCGAAGCCCTGGGCGTCAGCCTACGTGAAATTGACTGTAACGTGCACAAATCTCCACAAACGGTAGGGTCGTTCGAGAAGTCCGAGGCCACAGACCGGGTCACCTTGCAAACTCTACAGAACTCTGTCGAAGCGATGGATTGCGAACTCGTGAATGCCATCGTGCCCAAGACCGGTTCGCGTTTAAAAAACGAACATGCCGCACGAGCCTATTTCCGATGTCAACTCTCCTCTCACTCCCGAGGAACAGGACGATCTCATTCCCAATCTGGCCACTCGTGAAGAGCGTTTTTTCCTCAAGGCCGGTCCACGTTGAAGGCCTACGGCTGTGGCTCAAACACTAAAATCGCGGCTTCCTCATCCTCATGGGCTGGTGCTGCAACATAATAGCGATGCAATTCGGGGGACCAAAACGATGTACCAGCACCCGGCCTTGTCGGGATTTTTGCAATATTCTCGTAGCGGTCTCGGTCTTTCTGCTGATAAACAAACACATATCCCACACCTACGTCGCGGCCACCAGAAATGTAGACGCGCCGCTGCGTGGCATCAAAATAGACGCCGTCCATTCCATCAACAGTAGGGAGATGGGCTACTTCCTTTCCGGACCTGGAATCCATAGCAATCATCTGTGGAGGCGTGCGCGTGCCCATCAATAGCCTGTGTGTAGCTTCATCCAATGCACCGTCGCCGTTGCGCTGGCTGCTGACGGTCCAAGTGGCAACGATCCGGCGCGACTGGGTATCGACGACCTGAACCTGGCTGGCAATGGAAACAAAAACGAATAAGGTTTGGCCAGACTTGTTCAGCAAGAGCTCAGCCGGGCGTGCGGTAACCTGAATGTCGGCGACATGTCTGTCTGTTTGGGCATCAATAATCCCGACTTGGCCATAGTCCTTACCGGCATCTTTCCCACCGTAACCCACATACAGCAGTTTTTTGTGCGGATCGTAGGTAACACGGTTGGGACCCAAATCCAGCTTGATGGAATCAAGCAATTCGAGGCTGTCACTACCGTAGACGCGGAGCATTCCGTCATCTCCGCTGGCTACAAACAGTTTGCCGAGGGCCGGAACGTAGGCAACGCCCTGAGGTTTTTGGAATCCTCTGATGCTTTTGATCCATTTACCAGCCCCTAGGTCCACAACTTCTATCGAGCCATTTTCGAGTCCGGACACGAACAGCCGTTTGCCCTTGACGTCCGCATCCATGTGATCGATACGGCCTTTGACGTTGGGCATGGGGATGGTTTGGACCAGTCTAAGAGGGACATGGTCTTGTGCATGGGCCTGCACACCCAGTGCAGCAACCAAAACAATACCTGATGCAGAAAACTTCGCCACAGAATCTCCTCCTTAAACCTAGTGAGCCACGCTTCCCGACGCCCCGGTAATCCAACTCCTGTGCACATGTGTTTTCCCTGCTACCGTATTTCCTCAGGTGGTTGAATAGCTACGAATTCTCTATAGAGCAACACATCGTAGAGAATCTTCAGCGTTCCGGCAATGAAGAACGGCGCGTTTATCAGTGAAGGCCGAGCAAACATAAATCCCACAAACAACGGACTGATGGCCGCACCGGTGGTGCGCGCCACACCGGTTATTCCCGCTGCCGCCGAGCGTTCTTCCGCACTGACTACCGCCATGGTGTAGGACTGCCGGGTTGGGACATCCATTTGGCTGATACTGAAACGTACCAGAAGAACCGCAACAGCCAGCCAAAGACTGGGCATCAGTGGTATCAGAATGAGCAGAATATTCGAAGGCAGATGGGTGAAAACCATCGTATTGACAAGCCCCCAACGTGCGGCTAGCCGGGACGCTAACAGGGCCGAAATTCCGGCAAAGATATTGGCCCAAAAGAAAATGACCCCGAGCGTTGCAGGGTTTACGCCGAAACGAAGGTAGAACCAATAAGCCGCGAAGCTCTGCACTACAAAGCCACCCGCAAACGAGTCCAGGGCGAACAAGCGTGAAAGTTTGATCACCACCGGCAATGATCGGCCGATCCCGAAGAAGTTCCCCTTACTCGCTGGTACGGCCGGTTCCACTTGAGACGGGCTCACTTCCGCCGCAGACGAAAGACGAGTAAACAAACCGGCCAGCAGAACGCCCAGAGCAGCATAAAGAACAACCACAGCCCGGTAACTTCCAACCGGTGTCATTGTGGTTCTCTGCAGCGCCTGGGTGATAGCCCCGGCAAATAGGGCACCCGTGGCAGTGGCCACCGAGCCGGCCAGCGCGTACCACGCAAACACTTCCGTTCTCCCTCGATCGGGAACAACATGCGAGAGGGCGGCCTGTTCAATCGACAGAAACGGGCCCACTTCGTTGCCGCTTGGACTTATAACCCCAATCGTACCGGCGAGAATCAGGAGCAAGAGGTTCCTTGTGCCGGCAAACGCTAACCCCGCAAGCGCCATCAGAATGGCCCCCACAATCAGCATGCGACGGCGCCCGATCCGGTCAGCTCGAGTGGTGAGATACAGCGAGATCACCGTATCGCCGACCAGTGTCAGCGTGAGAAGTAACCCGGTTTGGGAGGTATTGAGCCCTACACCAATCAAGTAGAAAACCAAAACGACAGATAAAGACCCGTATGCGAACAGGCGCATGGATCGTGTGAGGAATAACAGCCACCCGTCATGGGTCAAAAATCTAAGCGCGCCGGGTAGCAAGCCGGTAACGGGCATAGTCGTCTTTAACATCTCCGGTGATTTGTTCAAACACTTGGTAACCCTTAACCTTTGAAAAACAGCATGCCGGCGACTCCCGCTGCAAGAATCAAAAGAGGTTCCGGGATTTATTCTCTTGAAGCTAAGCAGGGTGAACGTCAAGCCTAGCGCTTCATTCCATGCGAAGGGGTACTCTTGCCCAGTTCATCGAGAGCTGCTTTGAATGCCTTCGCGAGTTTTTCTGCCGGCCCTCTGCCCCAGTAATGCAGAAAGATCACGACAGGCCGGTCTTCGATCATGTGATGATGAATCGCAACCACGTCGAGACCATTCTTGCGAAGCACTCTCAGAACTGGAATGACTTCGTTTTCGAGCATCGCCACATCGCCAGCAACGGCAGCGTCTTCTTGCGTGCCGACGAATGCGGCCCAGGTATTCAACCCCATCCGAGCGTTGATCGTGGCGCCGTGCTCCTTCATGCCTAGGTCGTCGCGCCCTACGGTGATCTTGTAAACCGCACCGGACTGTTCCCCTTGGTGTCCCACAATCTTGGCAAGCTTCGCGGTGTCGAGAGGAGTGCCGCCGGAGCTCGCTCGAACGGCAGCTGGTGGCGTGACGTGGCCGATCAAATCCAATCCGGGCTTCACGCGGCGCGCGAGGTCCGACGCTTTCCCCATCCCGTGGACGTGCATGTAAAAGACCCGCGGGTCGTCCCAAAAGAAATGGTTGTGCAGCGCAGTGACATCAATTCCGTTGTCGAGCAGTGCAGACATGACTGGATTGACTTCCTCCTGGAGTAGAACCAGATCACCCATCATCACCTCATTCCCATCCGCGGTCTTGGTCAACGCAATCCAGCCGCCGAAACCAAACGGCGTGGGAGCCGATACTCCCTGAATCGTCATTTTCAAATCGTTGCGTGGAATATTGACCTTGAGAGCGCCGGCCTTGAAGTCACCCGTCCGGTCGAGAAACTTTAGAACGTCCTGATACTCACCCGGCATGTCCTGAGCGCAAGCACTGATGCCGGAAACGAGTAAACAGATACTCGCGAATAGGATTACGATTCCTTTTTGCGTAAAACGAGGCATTTGCGCAACCTCCTCATCTTTGACATTGCTTCGCGTGATCCACTTCATAGAAATACTTCTAGGCGATCCTCAGATCCGACACCTGCGCAGGCAATTGTATAACTTTGGCGGATCACGAAACGACCTGAATGACCACGCTCGTGCAACCGCTTGCAGCAAGGCCGCCAGTTCTTCGCCCACTCTCCCCGCACGCGCCTCGCGTTTGTCGCACGCATCCGTTCCCGTCCGCGCGGGGACAGTTTTGGCCGAGTCCGTGAGCCTACCGGCAGAAGGTAGTTGAGCGACGATGCATATCGGCTTAAAATGCGCTGTCGAGGTCAACCGGAACGACCGATGCACGCAAAGCATATGGTGCACATGGACTTGAACGCCGTCGCGAAGAAGGCCGGTGTCTCCGCTTCCACGGTTTCCCGCGTCCTGAATAACCTCAATGTCGTTAAAAGCTCGACGCGCGCGCGTGTGCTGCGAGCCGCCGAAGTCTTAAAATACCATCCCAACTTGCACGCACGGTCTCTCGCTCGAGGAAAGAGCCGGACGCTCGGAATCCTCGTCTCGAACATAGAAAATCCTTTCTTCTTCGACATCTACCGGGCTCTTGAAGTAGCTGCGCACGCCCACGCCTACGAAGTCGTGGTCGCGAACACGGACTATCGTTCCGAGCAGCTTATTGCCAGCATTCGCCTGATGATCGGCTGGCGGGTTGCTGGAATCGCCGCCATTGTTTCCGAAATGGATGCCGACCTAATGCAGCTCCTCACGGATACGAAAATTCCGATCGTATTCTATGACGTGGGCAAGCCAACCCGAAACGTCACGAACGTTCGCGTGGACTACCGCAAAGGGGTGAGAAAGACGGTGGAGTATCTTTCTGCCCTGGGCCACGTACGGATGGCTTTTATCGGGCACCACACCACACTGGGACCGATCAGCGAGCGCAAGAAGACGTTTCTCGAAATGGTTGCACGCAGCTCACCGGACGCGGAAACCCTAGTCGTTTCGGGGACTGACGGTCTCGAGGGAGGACGTCAAGCGGCCCGCGAGCTTCTTTCCTCTGGTCTCGATCCGACGGCGATCATCTGCGTCAATGACTTCATGGCTGTTGGAGTTCTGCGCGAGCTTCGTGATAGGGGTTACCGCGTGCCCGAAGATGTGTCGGTGATCGGCTTCGACAATATCAAACTGGCGGAGTTTTCGTCGCCGGCACTGACCACGGTGCACATTCCGCGGGAACAGATCGGTCGTATTATCTTTGAGAATCTGGTTCCCGAGTCAAAGAAGGAAAACCTCGCGGGCCAGGAAATCCTTATTGATCCGGAGCTCGTGGTGCGAGAATCCACTGGCCCCGCCCGCAAGGGCTCGGTTGGGCGGGTTGGCGCAATCGCTGTCGCTTCGAAACAGTCTGCAGAGTCTTAGGTTTCTCGAACCCTAGTTGATTCCAGCGCGTTGTTTCGCGCGTGCGATACGCCCTCGGTTGAGCTCAGGTAATCTCGCTTTCCTGACTGCGCCCAATGGGATCGTGCGCCGCAGACTCGCCTGCTGCGATCGATCCGAGATGGTCCTATTTCGCGTCCAATTCCATCATCTGAATGGTATAAGGCGGCAACCGATGACTGAAATTCGCAGCAACTCCGTGAAGTTTGGTCTTTATGGGGACGATCCGTTCGCGGTCCGCGATTGAATTGGTGGCCATCGGATCAGCGGCGCTAAGGGTCACCAGCGCTGCATCACTGGCGATATGAACGGGCTCTGCGAGATTGATGTTCAGCGGTTGATCCGCGGATGAAGCATTCACCAGTTTCAGATAGATCTTGCCTTTGGTGGGGTCGCTCGTAACAGAATAAAAGAACCTTTCTGACACAGATCCGGTTATGGAGGACGTTGGCACTACCGTGCCCAAGTACTCTGCGAACATTGCTTGGGCGTAGTAGCTTGGCGATCCAAAGCTCCACACCGCGTCATACCCGATCAGGTTCGATTCCCACTGCATTCCTCCAGGGTTAACGTTCACAAACAGGGGAGCGTAGCAGGCCATCACGATGACATCGCTGTTCCTTTCCATCCCGGTCATCCAAGCCGCATCGCCAAGCGCCGCTTGGAAGTTTGTCGTAGGCGCTCCCTCGCGCGTCGCCCACTCGCCCACGAAGATCTTTGGTCCATTACGATCAGCTGCATCGTAGTGCTTCACATCGGCGAAGAATTCCGTTGCTCGCCTATAGTAATGGTCATCCAGCACATCGGGCTTGGTTCGCTTCACTGCTGTAGTGGCAATCACCTGCAACTGGGGGTATTTTTTCTTGATGGCCTTGTAGAACTGCGCATATCGTCCTTCATAGCTTCCGGATCGGTCGAACTGATCCTCGTTTCCGATCTCCACGTACTGCAGCGGGAAAGGCTTTGGGTGTCCGAGCTTTGCACGCACTGCTCCCCAGGTCGTGCCCGCCGCGTCCCCCATCACGAATTCCAGTTCTTCCATGGCATCGTCGACAAAGGGCGCTAAAGCCGGCCCCGGAGCAATGCGCGAACCTTTTAACGAGTACCCTGCGTAGACCGCTAGTACCGGCTGGATGTTCAAGTCCTCGGCCCACTCCATAAACTCCACGAGCCCCATTCCGTCGGTCGACTCGTATCTCCAGGGGCTTGGATGACCTGGCCTATCGACGAGGTCCCCGAGCGTCCTCTTCCAGTCGAATCTCTGATGGATCTCATCTCCCTCAAGGTAATTTCCTCCGGGGAAACGCAGGAACTTGCTATGCATTGCGGCCAATTTCTCCATGATGTCGATTCGATTACCGTTTGCACGGTCGTGATAGGTGGGCGGAAATAAGGACACCAGCGAGAGCCAGATCTTTCCAGTGTGTCCTACGGCGAGCGTGAGGTGGTTGGCCGCCGAGGTCGCGAGGTTCCCAACCGCCAAGGTGAATTCGTACCTCTTCCATTCCGTCGTTGGCTCTGCCGTGGTCGCCTTGGCAACTGCTTTGCCGCTGTTATTGTTCACCAAGGTCACCGTTACCGGACCCATACCGGCCGCGTCGCCTTTTGCGTAGAACGAACCTTTGTAGGTCGTGTTCGGCCGGACCGCCATTCCCCAATAGCCTTCGTTCAGCGCTCCTGCCATGTTCTCGGGATCCGCCTTGGCCACATCGATCAGCATGCTGGTGCGTACCGCCTCACTTGGCCCTTGTGTCGAATCGACTTTGATCGCCGCGTTTGCATTTCCCTCTTGCACGACAAACCAGTGTGCCGGCGCGGCATTTTCCCGCCCGAGGAACGTGCGATTGCGCACCATTTCGGCATACAAACCGCCGTCGTAGGAATAGTTGATCTCCTCGGTCATTAGCCCATAGAGCATCGGGCTGACCGAATGGAGCGGTTTACTCGTGTCGATATTCAGCGTCGCAATACCAGCGCTGGTCTCCGCTCGTGCAATCAGCGGTCCTGGCATCGTTGCTGCCAAAAGTACCCATACCATTGCAATTGCTGCCATTCCCTCTCCTTTAGACAAATTGATGTAATGGCCCTACTGCTTCGTTTTTTTTTCAACGGCAAGATCAATCATTTGGAGCTCTAGCGTCTTGAGACGTTCGAATTCGGCGAACTCGCGCGCGGCCTCCTGTTTTCGACCCAGCTTTTGATAACTGCGCGCCAGCAGGTAGCGCGGCTCCGAATTTTGCGGCTGCTCTGCAATGACCCGTTCCAAGACGCGCACAGCTTCCGCCACCCGGTCCTGTTTAACGAGCACTTTCCCCAGCAGTATTTTGGCTTCCACTGATTGTGGATCCTCTTCGAGCGCAGCTTCAATATGCTGCCGCGTGGCGCTCAGGTGACCCTGCTTCTCTTCGAGAAAGGCCAGGTAATAGAGTGTCATGAAGTCATTGGGCGTGCGGATCAGCTCACGCTCCAAACAAGCCTTTGCGGTTTCGTAGCGTCGCAGCTTGAGATAAGCGACCCCGAGCAAGAATTGCACCCGCGGCAGATCGGGCGAGAGTTGCGCCGCCGTTTCCAGCTCAGTCGCGGCCCTCTCGAATTGAAACAGCTCCAGGTGCGCCTGACCCTGAAGCAAGGTCGCGAGAGCGACTCCGTCAGTACGCGCAGCCAGGCGCTGCAGGATAGAGGTGAATTCGGGGCGGTGCAGACGCAGAAAGGCGGTGCCGAGGCTGTAGAGCACGGTCACATCATCCGACACAGCCGATAGAGTTGGTTCCAGGTGCTTGACGGCTTCCGCATCCCTTCCCAGCTGTACGAGCGAGTTGCCCATCAACTGATGTGCTTGCACGTTGTCGGGCGCGGTAGCGAGAAAACGCTCCAGAGCCGCTACCGCTTTCGCGAACTGTCCCACCCGGTAATGTGCGATGCCCAGATTGAGCAGGACAGGGGTCAGTTCCGGTTTGAGGCGCAACACTGATTCGTAAGCCGCAATCGCTTCCTCATAATTACCAAGTCTGGCTAGAACCACGCCCAAATTCGCCTGGGCTTCGGCATAGTTGGGCGCGATGGCCAGTACTGCCCGGTATTCCGCTGCCGCCTCGTGGTGCGCGCCCTGGCGTTGCAACTCAACGGCGCGATTGAACTTTGAGCTGACGTCCTCCTGTTGATGGAGACCAGGAGGAAATGAAAACAGAAATGCGAGGAGCAGCGGGGCTAGCATAGCCGGTATTCGATGATACCTTACCTTGCCGAAGATAGCGCCGCGGGTGGGAGCTTAAGCACCCGCGCAATACGGGGCCAGGAGCCCGGTGCGATATCTACCAGTAAAATTTCACTCCTAGCTGAATAATGCGCGGGTCACGCGCGCCGTTGTACTCGCCGAAGAAAAAGCCAAGGGGCCTGTCCTTATCTTTATCGGCAGCCTGGCTGCGGAGATTGTTGGTAATCATCGCCTCGTTGTAGCGGGCGAAAATTCCATTGCCGGTGATAAACCTTGGATTACCGTTAGCATCAGCGCCGTTTGGCACGACCAGATTGACTCCGGCGTTTATGGAGCTGAACTGCGTATGATTGAAGGCATTGAACATCTCGAAGCGAAGTTGGAGACGACGAACGTTGTCGCCACTGAACGAGAAGTTCTTGAAGAGCGAAAGGTCGGTATTGTTGATGCCCGGATTCCTAAGATATGTACGATTGCCGAGACCAATGCTGCCGACCGCCGGAATGGCAAACGCATCCGGGTTGATTAACAAACCGTTCGGCCCTTTCCGAGGGTTGGCTTTCAGGTTGAATCGTGGAGGCTCGGTCCAGGAGCCAGTGATCCGCTGGTTGGCGTTAACACCGCCAACCCCGACCCCCAGCTCAAACGGGTTGCCGCTGATCAGCGAAGTGATGCCGGAAATCTCCCAGCCATCGAGAGCCCCTCGCGCGATCCAGTAATTACCTAAGTATTTGCCCGGCTTAGGCAAGTCATAGACGTAAGTCGCGACGAAGGCGTGTGTACGGTCAAAACCCAGTAACCGGTAATCATAGAGCCGAGGATTGTTGGGATTGACGAAATCGCCATCGCCACCCGCCGTACCAAGCGCTTTCGAGAAGGTATAAGCAAGGCTAAAAGTGAAGTCTCTGGCGACACGCCGGGTGACCGCTACTTGGAGCGAGTGGAAGTTCGAAGACGCGGCATTTTCCTCGAATCTGATCCCCGCCAATCCGGCGTAGTTGCGGATCAGGTTGGCGGGCAACGCTTTCGTCCCGTCGAATTTCAGTCCCGCGTCTCGGTACACCTGCGCAATAGATGGATCGGAATCAGGCAGGACACCGCCAGAAAATTGAGTTGGGTCTTGGGCGGCTTTCGTAAATAGAAACCCGAGTGGCGTGTAATTTAGTTCGCGGGCCCAAAATAAATGGCGTGAAAGCGTGCCGACGTAGGCGACATCGAGCATGGTATTGAACCCGATATTGCTCTGCACGCCCAGACTCATGCTGTAAATGGTCGGTAGGTTTCCTTCTTTGGCATAGCCCACCACCCCCGAGGGCGCGAGCAATCCGGTTTGGCCCGGAGTCAGCTTGGCGAGTTCGCCAAATAGCAATTGCGGCTGGAGTATGGTCGGCGGATTGGCGATTTGATCGAAAGCGATATTGCCGTTAACACGGTCATAGGTGATGCCGAAGCCGCCACGAACCACGGTTTTGCCGTTACCAAGCAGATCGTAGGCGAAGCCGAGTCGTGGTCCCCACTGCGGTCCGCGGCTGTCGTATCCGCCGCGCGGATAGCCTTTGCTGGCTTGCCCGATGCCGTTGGCGATGTCGCCAGTCCCCGACACAAGCGCCGCGATGAAGTTCGATGGCAAAGTGTTTAACTCTGTGGGCACGAAACCGGGAACGAGCTTAGCCGGATCCACCGCGCGCCGTCTGGCGCCGCCGGAACAGGGGGCGGAATTGTTGAGGCAGACTGGCAAGTAAAGCCTCGGAGTCTTGGATGGATCGTACACGGAGGGGTTGAATGCGCCCGTCTGTAGACGCACGTCGTACTGCGGCTCGTACCATGAAATGCGTAGGCCGTAATCGAGCGTCAGCTTGCGAGTCGCCTTCCAGTTGTCCTGGACGTAGCCCTCGATATTCCAGTAGCGGTAGAAGCCTTTGAGGAAATTGCTGGCCTGCGTGTAGTTGTTATAGATCCCCAGCAGCGCGTTCGCATATGGATGTCCCGTATTGAGGGAATTGTTGGTGTCATTGTTGAAGTTGATATCGGAGTCGGTCCGCGCAAACGACGTCTGGTCCTTGCGGCTGCGCTGCGCGTAGAAACCGGCCTTGAGCATATGCGAACCGATGATCTTGACGACGTTGTCGATGAAGTTGAAGGTGTGATTCTGATTGATGAACGGCAGTCCGTTGAAGTTTGTGAACGGAAAGGTCTGATTGTCAATACCGCCGTAGCGGAAGTTCGGGACGTAACCGAAGCCCACACTGGGAAACAGCTTTGGGACTGTTATGCCATTAGCGCTCGCCAGAGCGAGGTCATTGGAAGGACGCAGATCGATGAAGTTGCTGCTTGGCCCGAAAATGAATTCATTGGTCAGCGTGGGGCTGAACGTGTGCGTCAACGTCAAAACGCCGTTCCGACCTGGGCGCGGAAAGGAAATCGGCGAAAGCGGGAAGTTGAGGTCGCTGGCGAAAGAGCCGTAGGCCAGCAAGCGCTTCTCGTGGTTGTTGGTATAGCGCACCATCAAGTGCGTGCGCTCGGTGATGTTGTAGTCGATGCGCAGGATGTCTTCGCGGCGGGGGTACTGCGTTGAGACAGCCGAAGTGTAATTGAACTGCGGATTGCCCTCGACGTTGGGCTGCGGGTACAGCTTAAGGATGGCCTGTCCGTTAGCAAACCAAGGCTCGGTAGAGGGAATAATGTTGCCCGTATACGGTTGGCGTGTAAACGGACTCCTTACAATGACGGGATTGCCGTTACCGTCCGTGGTTTTAGAGAAATCGCCATTGCGTTCCGCCAGTGAAGGAACCCGGATATTGCGCGTTCCTTCCGGCGCCAGCTGCTGGTACCACTCCTGATTCCAGTAAAAGAAGAGTTTGTCCTTATTCTCGTTGAAGCCGCCCAATCGCCCGAATATTGAGCGCGGCAGGTGGACCGGACCGCCGATGTCGTAGCCCTCGCTGTTGTAGCGATAGAGTTGACGTGGCTGAAGCTCCGAGCCGTCCGGCCGGCGTCCCTGGGCGTTGCGGAAATAGTTGTTCGCGTTGAACCCCTCATGGCGGTGAAAGTAGCGAAAGCCGCCGTGAAAGTCCTTCGTCCCGGATTTGGTCACGACGCTGACGAAGGCGCCTCCGGCACGGCCGTATTCGGCCTGAAAGTTTGAGGTCAATACTTTGAACTCGGCAATCGCATCGGGGTTGACAGAGGCATGGGTGTCCACGTTGTTGCCGGTATCAATGTCCGATGACCCGTCAACGGTAAGTTCCTTCTGGTTGCTGCGCGTGCCGTTCACGTTGAAACTGCCCAGACTGCCCGTTGAGGAGGAGACCTGCCCAGTACTGACATTGCCGGTGATGACGCCCGGCAGGGTTTTCAGAAAATCGTGATAGTTCCGGCCGTTGAGAGCCAGGTCTCTCAGCTGTGTCCCGGTTACCAACCCGGACCGCTCGCCCGATTCTGACTGAATCTCAGTGCGTTCCACTTCAGCAGTTACCGATACGGATTCAGTGACCGCGCCAATGTCAAGTGTGAAGTGACCGGCATTGATCTGTTCGATGGCATTGAGAATGACGTCGGTTTTTAGAAGTTTCTTGAAGCCGCTCTTTTCGACGGTGATGTCGTACCGGCCTGGCGGGAGCTGCGGTGCAACGAAGATGCCCACTGTGTTGCTGTTGACCGTGCGCGTCGAGTTTGTTTCCCGGTTGGTGATGGTGACGCTGGCATCTGCGATGGCCGCGCCCGTGGAGTCCATGACGGTTCCGGTAATCGAGCCGCTGGTACTTTGCCCAAAGCTCGCAAGTCCTGCGAGCAACATAAGCCCAAGAGTCGCGGACCACCTGATCCACAAGCCGGAACGCATCATTTGACCTCCTCTGACGCGGCGTCTAATTGCAACCGCTTTCAGCGGAACCATAATCTCGTTGCCCCATAAATGTCAAGAAGTTACTAGCCAGAACGACGTGAATCAGGCAAAGATGCAATCGCTTGCAGAAAGACTTCCGCTGTCTTCACTCCCGGCCGGACGAAAGTGAGAGCGACGATTTATAGACCCCGACGATCCTGCACGGAAGTAGTCACCCAGTTCACTTAGGATTTCCCCACGGTCGTTGGCGAGACAGCGGGCGATTGCAAACGCTCGCATGATCGCTCCTCCCTCGGTTCGATCCAAAGCAACCACGTTTATCTTGAGGATAAGGGAGGCCTGATAATAAGCAAATATATTGATGACGCACTACGCTAGATAATGATGCGCTTTACTCTTGCGCGTTCTCATCGTTTTTTCACGGTCAGGGCCTGCCTCTGTTTAGTTCCTTGCGCAACAGCGTGTCCAAGGACATCGCTTCGGTCTTCGTGTCCAGCTTGTATTTTTCCGTGCCTGGGTAAAGCACAATCTGCCGTGTCGCTTTGATGTCTTCACAGCCGATATAAAATCCTTTGCTCGGCGCAGGATTTCCGATAGACCGCTTCACTTCAATGGCCCAGCGATCCCTCGCGCTGAATTCAATGACCAAGTCGATCTCGGCGCCGGCAGACGTGCGATAGAAGAATGTCTGCGCGCCCGAAGGCAGTGCACCGAGGATATTCTCGATGAGCATGCCCTCCCAACTTGCACCAACAACCGGATGCCCCAACAGCTCTTCTTGGTCATGGATGCCGAGCAAAGCATGAACCAAGCCGCTGTCTCGCACGAAAACTTTCGGCGTGCGCACCAAACGTTTCTTCACGTTCGACGCCCAGGGCGCCAGGCGCCGAACGAGCAAAAGGTCCACCATGATATCCAGGTAGCGGGCAACTGTGTGGCCGCTTACGCCGAGTCCACTCGCGAGCTGCGCGGCATTCAGCATTTGGCCCTGGTTGTGGGCCAGCATTTGCCAATAACGCCGTAGAGTCTCCGCTGGAATTCTAGGACCAAGAGCCGGTACATCCCTCTCCAGATAGGTTTGGATGAATGCGCTCCGCCACCTGAAACTCTCAGAATCGTTACGAGCCAGAAAACTGTCGGGAAAACCACCGCGCACCCACAACTGGTCCCCAGCCTCCCGTCCGACTCCTGCAACCTCGCTTTCGGAGAACGGTCTCAGTTCTTCATATGCGATACGCCCCGCCAAGGTTTCTGCCGATTGGTGCAATAGATCGATGGAGGCAGAGCCCAACAGTAGAAACTGCCCGCTGCGACTTCCTTTCCGTCGTCTCTTGTCGATTAGGCTTCGCAGCGTCTGGAAGATATCCGGTAGTCGGTGGATTTCATCAAGAATAACAAGACGGTCTTCGTGCTGTCCCAAATAGAGTTGCGGATCCGACAGCTTCGCGCGATCGGACGGCAACTCTAAATCAAGATATACCGCTTGTCCCTTCCATTCATCCGCAAGGGACAAAGCAAGTGTAGTCTTGCCAACTTGACGAGGTCCCAGAAGCCCCACTGCCGGGAACCGAGTCAGGAGCTCGCCGATGACGGGCTTGATGGCGCGTTCGATCATTACATTGTAATTATGCCACATACTTGCATAATTACAATATCTCTACCTCTCTAACCCGCGGTCTGGTTGTCGCGAGATTCGATGAAGTTCTTGCGCACCAGAGAACCACAACTTTGGTTCCACAAGACGATGCAGAATACGGCGCCGGGCCTCAGATTTAGCTTGACACCACGTCTGGCGTACAAGATATTCTCCCATCACATATAAGAGTTTATACACCAAGTGTTAGCACCCGAGAGACAGCACGACCTGCTGCAGCGATACGGCCCTTTGGTGGATTGCATCGCCGATTTACTGGGTCCCGGAGCCGAAGTTGTCCTGCACGACGTCAGCGCACCTGACCATTCCATCATTCAGATCCGCAACGGCCACGTGACCGGACGCAGCGTCGGCGCGCCGCTTACCGATCTCGGCTTCTACATGCTTCGAGAATCGGAGCGCAGGATCGAGACTCTAGGTATCTATCAGAGCACGACCGACGATGGAAAGAAGTTAAAGTGCAACGCCGCGAACCTCCGCGATCCGCACGGAAACATCGAAGCAATTCTTTGCATCAACATAGATGTGGTCGCCAGCGAAACCCAAGGTATTCCGGACTGGGGCCGTGCGACCCAATTCACCGAGCATTATCAGAACAGCGTGGATCAGGTAATACGAACGATGATAACGGATGTCTCCGATCGAGCGGCTAACGGGCTCACTCGCGAGCAGAAATGCAACATCGTGCGAGCCCTGGACGCCCATGGCGTATTTCTGGCTCGCGGCGCCGTAAAGCAGGTGGCTTCGTCGTTACGGACCGCAATACCCACGGTTTACAAGTACATTCAGCTTGCCCGACGTACTCGAGCCAGCTCCCGAAGAGCTGGTAATTACTCGGGAGGGCCTGCAACGCGACCTGCCAGTCCCAACCGCAGTGCCCCATCTTCGGCGACAGCTAAACTGAAAAGAGGTAGTCGATGAACCTCACGCGACGAGAAGTGATCAAAGGTCTGTCCAGCGCCGCGGCCATTTTCTGCTCACCTTGGATGTTTGCTACCGAGCGGGTCCCGTCGTTCTCGAGTATCGACGAAATTTTCGCATCGGGCATTATCATTGATGACCTCTCGGGGTTCGACCCCAAGCCTTCGCTGCCCGATGCCGGATTTTCGGCCGTCCGGGAGTCAGGTATTACGATCGTTGGACCGACTTTAGGGGAGGTCACGCCTGAGGAGGCCTATCAGTCCACCGTGGCGGCGCTGGCCAAGACAGCCGAGCAAATCGCTGCTTACCCGGATCGTTTTATGTTCATTCGCAGCTTCTCCGACCTTCAGAAGGCCAAGCAACTGAACAAGCTCGGCATTCTGGCCAACATTCAGAATAGTGCCGCGATCCAGCGCGACCTGAAGAACCTCGACTATTTTTACAATCTGGGGCTACGGCAAATTCAACTCACATTTAACTGGCGCAATTGGGTCGGTGACGGATGCACCGAGAGAACCCAGGCTGGCCTGAGCTATTTCGGTGTGGACATGGTCCAGCGCATGAACCAACTCGGCATGCTCGTGGACGTGAGTCACACCGGATATCAGAGCACGCTCGACGCAGTCGAAGTCTCGAGCAAACCCATTGTCTATTCGCACACCAATTGCAAAGCGTTGTGCAATCACCCGCGGAACAAAACCGATGACCAGATCAAGGCGCTGGCACACAAGGGCGGCGTCATGGGTATTTCCTGCTTCAACTGGTTTGTAAGCGATAAGCCGCGCTCATCTCTCGAGGACCTACTGAACCACTTTGATTATGTTGCCAAACTGGTTGGGCCCGATCACATCGGCATCGGATCAGATTTCTCGGTAGCCGGCTGGCAAGGCAAGGAACCCGACGCGGAATGGGAGCAACACCGAAAAATATACCCGGAGCGAGAATGGAAGGCCTTGAAAGGGCGCTTTCCCCCGTACATCGCCGAAGTGAACGGCCCCCATCGCTACCGAACCATCGCCGTGGGGCTGCAGAAGCGCGGCTGGAAACTCGAGGACATCGCCAAAGTGCTGGGGCTCAACTTCGTCCGTGTGTACCGAGAGGTTTTGCAAGCCTAAGGTGAATGGGAAACTGGAGGTTCTCTATGCACCGCCGGAATCTGGGAATTGTCGCAGCTTCGTTGCTTATCCTGTTGAGCGCGGGCCGATGCCGCGCGCAGCTTACCGCGGGCTCGGTTTCAGGCACGGTGAAGGATCCAACCAGCGCTCTGGTGCCGGACGCACAGGTCACCATCATGAATACAAGCACGGGCACTCGCTACACTGCCGTGAGCTCAGGTCAGGGCACCTTTACCTTCCCCGTCGTCCCGGTGGGGACCTACACCCTCTCGGTGAATGCCAAAGGGTTCAAGACGGCGCAAGGCACGTTCGGCGTCGAGCTGAACACCGCCAGCACGCTCACTGTTCAACTGGAACTCGGGGAAGCTAACGAAACCGTCAAAGTCGCTGAGGTCGGTGCACCGGTGGAAACGACGAGCACGCAATTGTCGGGCACGTTTTCCCGGCGAGAGGTGATGGATTTGCCGATGGCCTCGGTCAACGTCAATAATCTCGCGCTGCTCACATCGAATACGGTAGACATAAACACCACCGGGCTCAACCGGGCGCAAGTTCTCGGGAAGGTCAGCAGCCCTGTCGGCGGCGCGGTAGCATCAGTCGGTGGGAGCCGCGCGCGTAACAATAGCTTCATCATAGACGGCGTCGACAACAACGACCCGATCCAAACCGGCCCCCAGGGCACGGTGATTCAGGATGCGGTCCTCGAATTCACAGTCGTAAAAAATAACTTTGACGCCGAATTCGGTCAGTTTTCCGGCGGCCTATTCAACATCATCACGCGGACAGGAACCAACGAGATTCACGGAAGCGCTTTTTGGTATGTTCAAAACCGTCATTTTAACGCCACCGATGCAGGTGCGCAGACCTTGATTCGGCAGGGATTAAGCTCCGGGAATCCGCGATACGATAACAACCGGCTCGGCGGCACGATCGGCGGACCCATCGTCAAGCAGAAGCTTTTCTTCTTTGGTGCCTATGAGTTCGAAAATCTCGGTTCAGCTAGCAGCGCGAAGAGTGGGATGTTTCCGACAGCGGCCGGATTGCAACAACTCGCCAGCTTGCCGCCGGATGGTGCCGGCAGAAAAGTTAGTCCGTTCATCATCGACTTCATCAAACAATTCGGCGCCGTGGCCACCGCGGCTGCTCCGTCTTCCGATTGGCCAACTGTACTCGGCACACGCATCCCCGTGGGACCGGTAAGCCGTAGTTTTCCATCCTTTGCCACCAGCCACCGCTTCCTGGCGAGTAGCGACTGGACCGCCTGGCGGGACGATCAGTTCCATTTTCGCTACAACTTTGACCGCGGACCAAATCAATTAGTGCCCGGATTTCCGATTGCGGGGCTCAACGCCAATCGAACGATCAGAAACAACTTGGTTTCCATATCCCACGTGCACACCTTCTCGCCCAATGTTCTGAATGAAGCGCGAATCTCCTATCATCGACAAATTACCGACAATTCCTTTGCAAGCCCTGCGGGAGCCGCTCTGCCTAACATTGCGGTCACCGCTGGACCTTTGATCGGGCCTGCTTCCGGCGTGCCTGGCGGATCGTTCAACGACATTTACCAGCTCAGTGACAACGTCACTTGGCAGCGCGGCCGACACGGCTTTAAATTCGGCGCTGATCTGCACAACAACATCGTCGGTGATCGGGGCCGGCCGGCTCCGCGAGGGGACTACCAATACAGCAACCTGGAAGAGTTTGTGATCGATGCTCCTCCAACCATCAATGGGCAGCGTGGCCTGGGCAATGCCGAACTTGCTTTGAGCAACTATTCGCTGAATTTTTACGCCGAGGACCGCCTTAAATTGGTGCGCAATTTCACCCTCTATCTCGGCATGCGCTACGAGTACAACTCACTGTTGCGCGATCTGGCTGCTCAGCAGGGAGAATCGATTGCCAGTGTGCCCGGGGTCATCGATTTCCGGAAGCCTACGGTCGAGAAGAACAATTGGGGACCGCGCTTTGGCTTTGCTTGGGACGTTTTCGGCAATGGCAAGACCGCTGTTCGTGGCGGCTACGGAATTTCTTACGCGCCACTATTTGGCGCCTTCGTGGGAGGAGGGCTGCTGCCGTCCACCGCGCAACAGGTCTTTTTCTCAGATTGCTTGCCCAATTGCCCGATCCCTATTCCCTCAAGAAATTTCCTGCAGAACGGCGGAATTCCGAATATTCTGGCCCCCTTCGACACTCCTGCGCACGCCAGAGCGGCCATCGCCACGTTCGTGCCGGACATCAAGCGGCCGTATCTGCAAACCACGACTCTGGGCATAGAGCACGAACTGTTCCGCGGGTGGATACTAAGCACGCGTTACCTGCATACTAAAGGCACGCATTTGAGTGTGCAGGCACGCTTGAATGCCGGCATCGTGCCGCCACGCAGCGCCTTTCTGCCAACGTATTTCAGTTCGTCGGAAATACCGTCGCTCGCGGTTCGCGACACCATGCCCACCGTGAAACAGTTTATGGCTCAAGTGGTGCGACCGTTCGACCAGTATGGATTCACCCAGTTTCTAACCACTCATCTGCCGATTGGGAATTCCACTTATGATGCCGGCTCGCTCGAAATCGAGCGCAAATTTTCAAGCGGTCTCAGTCTCGGTGCGAACTATACCTTCAGCAAATTCATCGACGTAGGAACTAACGAATTTTTTAACAGCTACATCAACCCTCGCCGGCCGCAGGACTGGCGCAATGTGAAAAACGAGCGCGGCCTCTCAGTGCTGGATGTGCCCCATCGATTTGTTGCTCACTTCGTTTGGGACCTCCCCTGGCTCCGCGGCACTTCGGGCCTGGCTCACAATTTGCTGAGCAACTGGACGCTTTCAGGCGAATACACGATTTCTTCCGGGCAGCCTTTCACGGCGTTGAGTTTGGCAAATTCCGAAGGCAACGGTGACCGGCAGACTCAGCGCACCATCTTCAATCCGAGCGGAACCAGTAACACTGGAAGCACGGTCACACCTGTGCTCAATTCTCGAGACGACGTTGTGGCCTATGTGGCGAAAAACTCCACGGCCCGCTATATACAGGCGCAAACTGGGTCGTTCCCTACCGCGGGTCGTAACACCTTGCGCGCGCCCGGGATTAGCAATGCGGACTTCAATATCACCAAGATTTTCAACATCCGAGAAGAAACTCGGCTTCAGTTCTCTTCCCAATTCTTCAATGTGTTTAATCACCCGCAGTTCACTGCCGCAAATCTTCTGGCCGTCGATCAAAGACTCGGGTTGAACTACGCCTATGTTGGGCTTCCATCATTCAACGTCATGCGGGACCCGGACACAGGAGGCACCGGAGGGGCGCGCATTATCCAATTCGTTCTGAAACTTCTATTCTAGGTGCCACTCACGCACTTCGCGCCAATTGGTTCTTGAGGTGAAATGAACATGCGTTGCTCAAAAACTGCCTTTTTGTCGCGAATTCTTGCGTGCATCGTGTGTCTGCTAGCTCCCTTCAGCTTTTTCCCGGCAACCAAAGGCAAAACTCCTCCGCCGGTATCCCCACAATTGGTCTCGCAGATTCAGCAACGCGAGCGGGAGGTGTGGGAGGCGGCCCGGCAGAAAGATATGCACCGCTTCGACGCTCTGGTCGCCGACGATGCCCGCATGATCTTTACGTCAGGAATCATGACCAAGAGCGAGTACTTGCGCTCCATCGGCAAACGCAACATCACAAGCTATGTGCTCGAAGATTTCCAGGTGCTGCAACCTGCGACCGATACTGTCCTGACCATCTACAAAGTGACTCTCTCCGGAACGTTTGACGGAAGATCCATCCCCCCGAGCACCGTCCGAGAAGCTTCGGTGTGGGTGAAGCGTTCAGGAAAATGGCTGGCAGTGCTGAATCAGGAGACGCCGGTTTCCTGAGGCTGCGCCCCGAGAGAAAGCGCGTGTTCCGCTTGGTACGAGGCTGCACGCTGAGCGTCGGAAAGACCAGCATGATTACGTGTGTACGGCCGGGAAAAAAAATCCCGCCGCCGTGAAGCCTGGACGGAAGGGTGGGAAGTAGATCGCCAAGCGAGGCTCGGAATACTTCAGGCAGCTACAAGCTAGACGCAAAGAACCGCAAGGGCGGTCGGCCTGTAAGTAAGAGTGTGCCACGCGTCAATCAATCGGGGCGGATTGGTCGTGGCGCTACGCCTTCACCGCCCACCGGTATTGGTGCGCAGGATCGTGCCCAACACTCCCACGGCCGTGCACGTATCGGCGTTTGTGCAGGAGACAGCGAAGAGGGTAGACACCGAGGGGCTGGGCTGGTGAGTCCAGTTGGCGCCCCCATCGGTGGTGCGCAGGATCTTGCCAACGATGCCTAGATCAGCCTGAACGCTCTGGCCCACGGCCGTGCACGTGTTGGCATCGGTGCACGAGATGCCAAAGGCGCCTTCGCCGAACACCTGAGTCCAAGGGGTACCCAGTGGAGAGGCACGCAGGATGTTGCGATCTGTCGCCGCCATTCCCGTCTCGACATCGGTCATGGAGACGCTCCACACCGATGGCATCGTGTTTAGTCCCTCGTCGTTCCAGTAGGCGCCCCCATCGTAGGTACGAAGGATCGCGGAGTATGCTCCCACCGCCGTGCCCGTGTTGGCGTCAGTGAAGGAAACGCCAAAGAGTTCCGGGACCGGGTCGTTTGGGTCACCGCTGGGGGCCTGGGGGGTCCACGTAGCGCCCCCGTTGGTGGTGCGCAAGATCGTGGCGTGCGTGCCGTAGGGGTTCGTGGCATCTGCCGCGCCTCCCACCGCTGTGCAGGTGTTGGCGTCGGTGCATGAGACGCCCGCGAGACCATCGGTCGTGCCGCTGTACTGGGCAGTCCAGGTCGCGCCCCCATTCGTGGTGCGCAAGATCATGCCGTGCTCTCCCACCGCTGTACAGGTATTAGCGTTGGGGCAAGAGACGCCACCGAGTATGTTGGTTGTGCCGCTGGACTGGAGGGTCCAGGTGGCGCCCCCGTTGTTGGTACGCACGATTGTCCCGCGCTTGGCGTATGGGGGTATGACATCCTGCGCGCCTCCCACTGCCGTGCAGGTATCGTCGTCGGTGCAAGACACGCCATAGAGGTTGTCGTAAGTCGCGACGTACGTAGGTGCCGCGATGGTCCAGGTAACGCCTCCGTCCGTCGTGCGTAGGATCGTGCCATAGCTTCCCACCGCTGTTCCCGTGTCAGCGTCAGTGAAGGAAACGCCAATGAGGGCAACGGGGGGGCCGGTCGTGCTGCTGGACTGGCGTGTCCACGTAGCCCCACCGTCTGTGGTCCGCAGGATGGTGGTAGGATATCCCGATCCCACCGCTGTGCAGGTGTTGGCGTCGGTGCAAGACACGCCGTAGAGATTGCCCATCGTGTAGACGGTTTGTATGGTCCAGTTAACCCCTCCGTTGATGGTGTGCAGGATCGTGCCACCGAGCCCCACGACCGTTCCGGTGTTGGCGTCAGTGAAGGAGGCGCCAACGAGGTAGTCGGTCGTTCCGCTAGACTGGCGTGTCCAGGTAGCGCCCCCATTGGCAGTGCGCAAAATCGTGCCAGCACCTCCCACCACCGTGCACGTGTTGGCGTCGGTGCAGGAGACACCCCAGAGGCCGCTTGTGCCGATAGACTGGCGTGTCCAGGTGGCGCCCCCATTGGTAGTGCGCAGGATTGTGCCAATTCTGCCAGTTGAATCACTTCCGGCCACTGTTCCCGTGTTGGTATCGGTAAACGAGACTCCCAGAAGGTACTCGTCTTGCGTGCCGCCGGACTGAGCAGTCCAGGTAGCACCTCCGTTGGTGGTGCGCAGGATCGTGCCGCGATCTCCCACCGCTGTGCAGGTGTTGGCGTCGGTGCAAGAGATGGCGCGGAGCAGCTGCCTGGTGTTGGTGGTTTGTATGGACCAGTTAACGCCTCCGTCGGTGCTGCGCAGGATCGTCCCCCAACGGCCCACCGCGTACACGGTGTTGGCATCCACCATAGCGGTTCCCTCTATTCCATTTCCCTGGGGCAATGGGTTCTGCCAAAACCAACCGGAGTCCGCCGCTGCCGGGAGAGCCAGCAGCATCGACCCCAGAACCACTAGCAACACGGGGAATCTCAGATTACGCGTCATAGTGACTCTCCTGGGGGCCAAACTCCATCGCACTTACTTCTCCGATCACGACGACTAAACTTGCTCGCGACCCTTCATAAACTCTGATTGTCGATGTGGTGTGCAAAATCTGAGTCTGTGCGAAGACTCGCGGGGGCGTTGCCGGCAACACATACATTCGTTTTACTAAGAAGTCAAGAAACATCGCGCGATTCTGCGCACGCTTCAGGAGTCATGACGATCCGGCGACCTTGCGCGCCATCGGTGATGGCTTTGATCGCTTCGCGGGCGGCGCGCGTGCCCATTTGCCGTTGTGGCGGTCGCACCGTGGTTAGCTGCGGGTACGAGATTCTGGCACGAACATTCGCTGTTTCGCCAGCATGCATAACTTTGATACGAGTACCACTGTTCGAACTCTGAGTCGCGGTGGCACCCATTCTGTAGTTGACTGGAATAGCTTAGAGGATTCTTCAGCGGAGCAGTTTCGTTCGTTACGCCGAATTGCGCCAACAACTCCGCAAACCGCATTTCTTAACCTATTTCTTCTTTGTTGCGGCTGGACCCTTGACCTCCACCAGCAGAATCTTGACGGTTGTCTTGCCGATGTTCTCTGTCGTATGCGGCCCTTCCGGATCTCCGTATAGCACATCTCCGTGATCCCACACGGCATCCTCCGTCTTACCGCCCTGATAGACAATTCTCACTGTTCCACCGTGGATCGTGTAGAGGGTGTACGCAGGGTGTGTGTGGAGGGCCAGCTTCTCGCCGGGTTTCAGCGTCACCTCCGTCACCTGTAGCGTGTCGTTGTCCAGCTTGACGACTACGTGCCTCGTGTCCACTTTAGATAGTTCTTGCGCCATGGCTGAGCCGCTTAACAAAAGCCCGCAGGCGACGCCAAGAATCCGCGTGCAGCCGAGTCGTTGTCTCATCCGGAGTCTCCTTTTTGACTTCAAACACGGTGCCGATTCTATCCGAAGGTGCGCAGCGGTGGGAAAGTGGTTTCGCTGCCCTACTGGTGGCGGCGTTGGCCCGATGCCCAACGGCGAGCTCCCGCCTGAAGCCATCTCACGGCTCCGCGATCGCGGCCAATGGACCGCCAAATACGGCGAATCCATCTACGGAACCCGCGGCGGCCCACTTGCTCCCGGCCCCTGGGGCGCGACCACGCAGATGAGTTCTACCAGATCGTCGTCCTCGACCTCAGCGGTGGGGCAAAAACATAGCCTGCGGTCAAGCTGAGTCACCGATTCTGCTTCTTTTGTACAGGTCGCATCTGCTCCGCGGAAACGATTCCTTTTCCTTCGACTACGCTGTAGAACGTATTCGCCGAAAGATCCTTCAAGTTGTCCACCGTTCCCGATGGCCAACCGATCTCGACAGAATCAACTTTTGTCGCAGCGGCCAATCCGAAATGAATGCGAAGATCGTTTTGAGAAAGATAACTTCCACTGCTGAGAACCTCGCCCATCTGAAACAGGCTCCCGTCGGTAATCTTTACCTGTGCGTTTAGCGCCAGCCGATTGCTTTTCGTTCCCTGCAGTTCAAAGCTGATCCAATGATTCTCGGGGCCACCCAGGGGGCGCAGGATCATTGGCGTTGCGCAGGACAGCCCGCAAGGTGGGCGGCACAGTCATTGATGCGGGGCGAGCGTAGAAGTCGGACGCAGCCATCCCATCGGTTAACAGCCACTGACTTTCTTTAATCACGATTTGCCGGATCGGGGGGTTTCCAGGAATGTCAGCAAGTTGCGATGAAACGCGATGAGTCAACTTCTCTTCTTTATTCACGTTTTGTTCGCAATTCATTTGCCGCGATTAGCGTGACCTTTTCGTGACGGCACATTCCAAACCCGCGAGAACCCGTGTTTAGCAGGCTCAAGCACCGAATCTCTCTTCGGCGTTAGCCTTCGCTTTTGCGGCCTCTTCTTCTCGATTCTTCGGCGGCGCGTTCGTTTCGAGCGAACGGAGAAGACGAGTTGCGATCCCGGCTATTTCATCGACTGCCGCCAGGAACGAGTCTTCGTTTGCCTTTGACGGTTTGTTAAAACCGCTAATCTTTCTCACGAACTGGAGCGAAGCATCTCGAATCTCTTCGGCAGTGGCGGGCGGATCGAAGTTGAAAAGGGTTTTGATATTCCTGCACATTCGCGATTACCTCAAGATTGCTTTCGGGCAATTCTCAAGCCTGCCACATCGACATTCGTTTCAGCCGCTGGAAATCCCTTCGGCACCGGAGCAACGACTTTCACTGATGCGTTGGGGATTCTGACCTTTGAGTATGTGTGCACCGAAACGTTAGTCTGCCAATCTTCCTTGTGAAATGCAAGTGACAATAGGCTACTGTGGAAATGTGCCCGAGGACTGGACTGTGGGGTAGAAATACTTGTAGGTTCTATGAAGAACTAGCTTCATTTGCGCGTTCGCAAATTTCCAAGGGTCACGGCTGTAATCGGTGTAGTCTCCTTGGGTGTTGATTCCCGGAATTTCCGGTATCCAGTCTTCAGCCAAAATCTCATCGGGATTGCCATAGTTTGCTGCGAGTTTCCGTACTTCGGGATCGTCTAGCGCGACCAGGTGGCCTCGGTCTACTACCGTCACCCACTGATTAGTACTTGAGCGATGCACCTTGTAGGTGGTGAAGTAGTTGTGGATGTGGAAGTCATGTCCGGTTGGCAGATCGTGTTCTTCGCCGAACTTAAGCCACTTCAGAGGAAGTCCCATAGAACCAGGTTCGTTCGCGATCTCATTTCCGAATCCCCAATGAAACACTCCAGTTCGGTATCGTTCGAATGTCAGACAATAAATACCGGCGTGACCACTGCCATAGAAATCTGAGGGATTTCGAAAATATTTCGGATTGGTACCGAGGGCGACTTCCCACAAGTGCCAGAATCCTGGATGATGGTAGTACGGATACGTTGTGTCATTGATATGCGGATACTGCAGGAACTCGCGAATCACGTCGCCGTACATACCTCCACCCGCAACTTTCGTGAGGTAGCCGTTCTTGAAGGTGATTTCCATGCGCGGCCAAAATCCCCCCGAACCGTTAGTGCCTGCGACGACGCCGTTGACGAGTGCGATCGGCTCGCGAGGAGTCCATGTTTTGTTGGGCATAGGATAGTTGGAAAGTGTGTATCCATTCTTTCCGGTCGCAGTGTCTGGATACATGAGCAGGTGGCCCGGTCCGTAAATACTATCGATCCAGCGTTTGGCCATTTCCGAAGTAACGTCCCAGCTTACATCCGTGCCCTCCGGGTCGGTGACACGAACCTTGTCGATGTCGTAAGTCATGAGTGCCAAAGTCTTTTCCTCGATGAGATGGAAAACGTCGCCCGGAAAGGGCGGGAGCTGACTACTTAGAACGTATTCGTTAGCAAACAGGGTGAAGCCTTTGAACTTATCCTGTTGCGGAGCGATATACCGCGCGTAGAATCCGCCGCCATCTTTTCCCCAATACACGCCTTTCACTTCGGGATGATTATCCAGGTAAGTTCGGATTGCGGCCCCAATGTTTTTCATGCTCATCTTGGCCTGCAACTCGGGTGACAGCGTCTGGTCTTTGGGGTACAACGCCTCGCAGAGGTCCGGTCTTTTCTTGCGCAGCCATTCCTTGGCGACCTCGGGATGGGCGAATACCCGTGGAAAATCGTCGATCCAGTAGTTGCGTGCTTCCAGATAGCCTTTTTCCGCACTTGGGATCCACGTTGCTTGTCGATAAACCTTCGCGTCTGTCACGGTGACGCCAACCATTTCGGCTTCGGTCTTGAGAATCACCTTGATTCCACGTTCCTCAAGCGCTCGCCGGATCGCTGCCAGCGGCAAGGGTCCAGCAGTAATGTCCATAACCAGCAGAAGTGTGTCTCCGCGGTCGAACGTTCCCATGCCGATGCCGTGAGTTCCTTGTTTTAAGAGAACAAATGCGCGCGCCTTGGGCATCAATTCTTCAACTGTTTTTGCGGACTTTAGATAACTAGGGAAGCGAGGCGCTGGATATCCCGTGGAAGATCTATTCTGCCGAGGTGCCTGTGATACTACTTGAGCCGATACCAGCAGAGCGAGCATTAGCGGGAAAGCTAGAACCCGGCAAGAACAAAGTCTCTCTTTCATGGGTCGCCACACTACCTATTGCGGTTACCTGAGTCAAGCGGACGCCGGTATCGCGAAAAATGAGCAGAATTTCGCAGCTCGTTTAGCTTGATTGTTGACAGGCTGTAATGTAGCCTTCGAAGGCCACGGAGATCCGGCGAACACCGGCAAGCCTACCTTGTTTCGTTATTCGCGACCTCCATCCGAGCTATGTCCCCTTTTCAGCGGAGCTTAGTTGGTTGATCTGAACAGCATTTACGACGTGCTGGTAATCGGCGGTGGCAATGCTGCCCTTTGCGCCGCGGTTACTGCTCGCAGAAAAGGGAAGAGCGTCTTACTGCTGGAACATGCTC
The DNA here is from genome assembly GCA_035602605.1 of Candidatus Dormiibacterota bacterium. GTDB lineage: Bacteria > Acidobacteriota > Terriglobia > Acidiferrales > UBA7541 > DASQHY01. The sequence goes on along the minus strand of DATNLZ010000008.1, from coordinate 17,704 downwards.
CCCGCGACTTCCGTGGCGGCAATAGTCGTCACACGAGGAATTTGCGGGTCATGCACAGTGCGCCTACTTCGGTCCTGACCGAATCCTACTCGGAAGACGAATATTTTCAGGACCTGCTGCGCGTAACGGCAGGAAACACCGATGAAGTTCTCGCCCGGCTGACCGTAAAGGAGAGCGGCAACGCTTTACCCTGGATGGAGTCCTGCGGCGCACTGTTCCAGCCCGCTCTGTCCGGGACACTGAGCTTGTCGCGAACGAACGCGTTCTTTTTGGGGGGTGGCAAGGCACTCATGAATGCGTATTACCACACCGCAGATTGCATCGGCGTTCACACTCTGTACGACACGGAAGTGCAAACACTCCATTTTGAAGGGCGATCGGTTCGGAATGTCACGATCAGCGTGAAGGGTTTTCCGGCCAATGTTCGAGCCAAGGCCGTGGTCGCGGCTTCGGGTGGCTTCCAGGCCAATCTCGAGTGGTTGAAAGAATACTGGGGAGAAGCCGCAGGCAATTTCCTTATTCGGGGTACTCCCTATGCCCGAGGAAGAGTGCTCAGGGATTTGTTGCGCAAGGGAGTGATGCCAGTGGGAGATCCCAAGCAGTGCCATGCGCTGGCTATTGACGCGCGCGCGCCGAAGTTCGATGGAGGTATCGTCACGCGTCTCGACTGTATTCCTTTCAGCATCGTCGTCAACAACTTGGGTGATCGATTTTACGACGAGGGAGAAGATATCTGGCCTAAGCGCTATGCGATTTGGGGCCTGCTGCTCGCCAGGCAGCCGCAACAGATCGGTTTTTCGATTTTCGATTCCAAGTCCCTGAATCGCTTCATGCCCTCGGTCTTTCCCCCAGTGCAATCGCAGACGATCGCAGGACTGGCTGCGCAATTAGGGTTGCCGCCTGCTGCCCTTGAGAAAACGGTGCGCGAGTATAACATCGCAGTTCGACCAGGGAATTTCGACAGCAAGAAATTAGATTCTTGCCACACGGAGGGCCTGGTACCTCCGAAGTCGAACTGGGCTCTGCCTATCGATGTCCCGCCCTTTTACAGCTATCCTCTCCGTCCTGGAATCACGTTCACCTACCTCGGAGTAAAGGTTAACGAGGAGGCCCGAGTGTTGCTGGAGAGCGGAACGCCGATCGACAACCTGTTCGCCGCGGGAGAAATGATGGCGGGAAACATCCTCGGATGTGGATACCTGGCGGGTCTTGGCATGGCCATCGGTACTGTTTTTGGTCGAATCGCGGGAAGAGAGGCAGCAAGAATTGCGGACAACTGATGCGATTGAAGACGCACGCCGTGCAATGCAAGTGTGTAACTCTTGTCGATACTGCGAAGGCTACTGTGCAGTGTTTCCGGCGATGGAGCTGCTCCGTTCGTTTACGAATCCCGATCTTAGCTACCTGGCAAACCTTTGTCACAACTGCCGTGGCTGCTTCTATGCCTGTCCTTATGCGCCGCCGCATGAGTTCGCCTTGAATCTTCCCAAAACGTTCGCGCAGGTAAGGAACGAAAGCTATGCCGAATATGCCTGGCCGCGTGTCCTTGCCGGGGTGTTTGCGAGCAATGGAGTCGTCGTCTCCCTAGTTACGGTGGCATGTCTAACGCTGATTTTCATGATCAGCATCTATTTTCAGGGTCCCAACGCTCTCTACGCCAAACACTTAGGAAGCGGCGCCTTCTACGCAGTCATTCCTTTTCGAGTTATGGTCACGGTTTCCATTGTAACGTTGGGATACGCGCTGCTCGCTTTGGCGATGGGTTTCCTGAATTTTTGGAAAGACATTGGAGGAACGATCCCGGAGCTGTTTTCGCTTTCGAACTGGCAAAGGACCTTCGCAGATGTGCTTACTCTCCGCAACCTTGGAGGTGGAGGTCACGGTTGCACGGACAAGGACGAAACATTTTCCAACGCGCGTCGCCGATTTCATCACGCTCTGTTTTATGGTTTTCTGTTATGCGCAGCGTCTACCACCGTCGCGGCGATCTACGATCATTTCTTGCATTGGATCGCGCCCTATCCGTTCGTGAGCCTGCCGGTACTGCTGGGCACAATGGGGGGAGTCGGAATGATGGTCGGGTGTAGCGGCCTCACCTGGCTCAAACTCGTGGGCGACCAGACCCCGGCAGACCGGAACCTGCTGGGCGCCGATCTTGCATTAACCTTATTACTGGCTCTTTCTGCCTTTTCCGGGCTGGTTTTATTAGCTCTCCGCTCCACGGAAGCGTTGGGGATTCTTCTCGCTTTGCATCTTTCTTTTATTCTGGCGCTGTTCTTGGTATTGCCTTATAGCAAATTCGTACATGGGATCTATCGCTCCGGAGCACTTCTACGGAATTCGATCGAACGGAGATTAGGATCAGCACCTTCATCTGAATAGTTGCCACTATTTCGCGACCTGCAGCAAGGGTCGCAACTTGCGCAGGTTTTTCACCTTTTTGATATTCAGGATCTTGTCAATCAGCGCGTCTGTGGATTTGCAATGCTTTGTCAGATTACTTGCTGCAAAGCGCAGCGAGGCTTCGGACGTAAGGTAATTTCTCAAGCGTGTGCACCTTCTCGATGATCTCGCGTGCCTTTGACTCTGGCCATCCGGCAACTGTGCAACAGTCCATAAACTTGCCAGCCACTTCGTCGTACGACATCGGGTTGCTGGGACTGCCTTTGGCGAAGTCTGCTCGGCCAGACAGCGTTGTTCCATCCTTGAGATGGATCCGGATGATCGAAGTCATCTTGTCATATCCGGCCGACTCAGCCTCCGGGTCCGCCGCGAACCTTACCTTTTTGATCATCGCTCGTACATCCGGCCGATTGACCACTTGGTCGGTAAACTCCCTCAGTCCAGCCTTCCGTTCGAGAAGCAGGATGGCCACGCAAAACTCCATGCTGAACTTAGCTTGCAGAGCATTCTTCGGGTCATGGTGGATTAAGGCGTTCGGATTCTGCCGGTTGGTTCCGACGTAGACTTGTTCCACGTCGGCCGCCTTGACGTTGTGTTCTTTGATCAGTTTCAGCACCGCACCCATGGCCGGGTGCGTTAATGAGCCTGAGGGGAATGGCTTGATCGACACACCAGGATCGGCAAATGTCCACGGATTGCCTAACCTGCCCAGAATCGCAGCAGGATCGTAGCTCCCGCCATAGGCGTGGAAGAAGCCGCGGGGTGATTCAAGAATGTTGTCGGTTGCAGTCCACCCCAAAGCTGCTAGGTCCGCAGAAACGACGCCCACTTCCGCAGCGTGGCCGGCATGAAAGGGCTTCATCATCGTGCCAAAGTTTTCGCGAAGCCCGGCGGCTTGACTGCCGGCGATGCCCATCGCCCGTATGGTTGTTTCGACTCCAAACTTCCGCAATTTTGAAGCGGCGATAGCTCCACCGAACACTCCACAGGTTCCCGTGGTATGGAATCCGTCCTCGTAATGCCTTGGAGAGATGGCTTCGGCCAACTTGCTTTCCACTTCAACGCCGACTTGGTAGGCGAGAAGCAGATCTCTACCGTTGCCGTCATTCAGTTCTCCTACCGCCAGGGTAACCGGGAAGACGGGCACGGTGGGATGGGTCAGTAAACCGTACACCCGGTCCTTGCCGACAGCTAACTGCGTGTCATCGTAGTCGCTGACGTGGATCGCAACTCCGTTCGCAAAAGCAGCGAAACGTGAGGGCAGCTGGTGACCTCCGACAACCGTGGTTACCGGTTTAACCTGCTCGTAGCCAACGGTATAGTTACTGATAATGGCAGCGGTATCCTGCGTCGCGCCGAAAATAGCCAGGCCAATCCCGTCCAGAATAGACTTCTTCGCCAGTTCGTTGACGTTGTCAGGAATTTCCTCAAACCGCTTATTAACGGCGAACTCGGCTACCTTCTGTGTCAAGCCGTTCACAAGCTTGAAGTCCGCATCGGGTTTCTGCTGAGCCCGAGCTTGGTCAACCAACGCAACATTCTGACTAGCGCCAACCGCACCGGCAATGAGGGATGACTTGAGAAATCTTCGTCTTTTCATTTTTTTAATCGTTGCTATCCGACTCCTTGTCTCTATCGTCAGCCCTTTGAATCCTGTTTATGAATCATGCCGTCAACAGTTTTGTCAGGCGACTTACATCTTTCAGGTCTTCCAAGCTCCGGACTTGCTGGACGATGGCATCCGATTTGCCTTTCGGCCATTTTGCATACTGAGCGCAACTTTGAAACTTGTCGGCTATCTCTTCGATGGTCAGCGGATTTCCCGGACTACCTTTGGCGATGGCGTTCTGAGCCGTGATGACCTGCCCGTTGTGGAGTCGGAGCTCGATCGTTGTCATCAATCGATCTGATTCAGATCTGCCGAGTCGAGGATCGGGCCGAAAATGAATTCGAGCAATCATTGCCTGCACATCTGGTCGCTCGACTACTTCATCGGTAAATTGGCCAATGCCCGCCTGACCTTGTAACAGCAGGATGCTCAGGCAAAACTCCATGCTGAATTTTCCTTGCAGCCCGGTACCTGGATGATGGTGCAGCAGCGTATTGAAGACGTTGCTGCTGGCGGCAACGTTCACGGCTTTCACATCGGCAGAATGAATGCGGTTTTCCTTGATGATGCGGAGCAGTGCGTCCATTGCCGGATGCGTAAGGGCACCCGAAGGGAATCGCTTCAATGAAATTCCGGGAGACGAAAAGGTCCACGGCTTACCTAAACTCCCTTGAATTCGGCTCGAATCGAAAGTTTCGTTCTCCGTACGAAAGAATCCGAGGGGCGCTTCGAGGATCTGCTTAGAGGCTGTCCAACCCAGAGCAGCCAATGTCACCGCGACTAATCCGCTCTCGGCTGCATGGCCTGCGGTGAACGACTTGGTCATCGTTCCGAAGTTTTCTCGCAGGCCCGAGGCCTGTCCCGCGGCAATGCCGATTGCGAAAGCCAGTTGATCCCGGTCCAAGCCGCGGATCTTTGCACACGCGACCGCACTTCCGAAAACCCCGCAAGTCCCGGTGGGGTGGAATGGATCCTCGGTATTCCGCAGCACGATAGCATCAGCAATCTTGCACTCGACCTCTGCACCCAGATGGTAAGCAGTCAGCAAATCTTTACCCGAGCGTCTTCCGGATTCGGCCAGCGCGAGCGCGGCAGGAAGCACGGTCACCGTAGGATGTACGCCCACGCCATTGGCTGGTGAAAGATAGGTATCGTCAAAATCGTCGTTGTGGATTGCGATTCCATTGACGAGTGCGGCAAACCGAGACGCTGACGAGTCGGGAGTACCAATGATGGTCGCATCGCCGGTCGTGCAGCCCAGCCCTTGAATGTAGTGCCGGATGAGGTTGCCGGTATTGGCGACTGAGCCGCTCAGCGCGAGCCCCATGCCATCGAGAATCGACTTTTTCCCTAACTCAATGACATCGTCAGGGATGTCCTCGTATTTGGCACTGCCAACGAAATCGGCAACGTACTGAGTCAAGTTCTGCGCATTGCGCGCCGGATTCCGCTTGATTGCATGCCATTCTGCCGCGACCGGTAGAGTCGCCATAGCGAGCGAACTCGTCAAGAATTTTCTTCGCAGCATCAGAGTCTGGCCTCATCTCTCACGGCAGTACCGGACGCCCAAGACATTTGAACTACCAGACTTGCCAAGGCGACCACATGCGCTGATTCAGCACAGAGTGACTGATAATCATGAAGACTGCATGCCAAATGTGCGGCCGCTCATCGGGCGTAGCATCAGAAGCGAGCGCGGAGACCAAATTGAATTTGACGGTTGTCGATCTGTGTGGAAGTGAGCTGTCCGGTATTACCCGTGAACTTTCCGGTCTTATCCACGATCAGTGTATTCGTGTCCAGTGGGTAAGCGTAGTTAGGATGGTTCAACGCATTGAAAAGCTCAGCTCGGAATTGAAAACTCAGCCGTTCTCGAACTTGGATGTTTTTGTACAACGCGGCATTTAGAGTCACCAAGGAAGGTCCGATCAGGCTATTTCGTCCAGCATTGCCCATTCTAGTTCCTGGGACCGGCGGAACGAAGCACTCCTTGATATATGCGGACGGGGCACCGGTAACCGGGTTACCCGCACAGCCCCCAGTCACGATGCGATCCGGAAAGGCATACGCATCCTCAAGGCCCGTACCGAGTGGATCGCCCGGTTGAAGCACACTGAATGGCGTTCCGGTGGATGCCGAGAAAATTCCACCCAGTTGCCACCCGCCGAACAGAGCCGCTGCTGCCGAATTCCCATTTGGGCCGGGAATATCGTAAAGCCCGTTTGCCACGAAGTTGTGCGCGACGTGAAAAGAGCAAAGCCCACGCCGATGTGCTTTATCGAACCACAGAAGATCGGGCAGATCGTTGGTGAACGTGTCGCCGCGCGGCCCACTCGAGCCGGTGTCGATACACTTGCTCCATGTGTACGAGCCTTGAATCTGGAACCCGCGGCTGAATTGCCGGCTGAGCTGTGCCTGCAATCCGTGATACGTCGAGCTCGCGTCAAAGAACACAGCTCGCAAGGCACTCACGTTCGTATTAAGCCTTTGACCGCCCGATGTCGGCCAGACATATCCATCCGGCCCCTGGGAGACCGGAAGGATGGTGTTGATGTCTTCAGCGCCAAAGGCCATGTGCAGCGAGCGCGAACCCACATAGCCGACGGTAGCCGTGAATTGCCCCGGCAGCTCCCGTTGCAGCGTCAAGTGCCAGTTCATGGCGTAGCTTCGCTTAGGATTCGGATCCCGGTACGTTCCGGCCACGAGAGAAAAGTTAGCCTTTGTATAAGCATTCTTTGGGAAATCGCCCTGCTGCAAGTTGCGAACCGTAGTAGTGATAAGGAAGGGATAATCGCCCGCCGGATGCGGCGCAATTATATAAGGCAGTGGCAGGACATCGAACATTCCAAAGCCTGCTCGAACAGAAGTCTTGCCAGTTCCGAATGGATCCCACGCAAGCCCGAGGCGCGGAGCGAAATTGCGAAGCGTGGGATTGGTCTCGAAAAAGCTTTCCACCGGCACCTGCGGCCCGCCGTAGATATTCTTGATTGCAAAAAATCGCCCATTTGCCTCTGTCGGACGAGTCGCCATCTCATAACGCAGGCCCAGGTTAAGAGTTAGCCGGGGTATCACCCGCCAGTCATCAGCGAAGTAGCCAGCAAATATCGTTTCTTGCACATAGACTGGCTGCCGCTGTGCACTTGCCACCGCGACTCTGTTTGGGGTGTTTTGGAGGAAATTGGCCAAACTCGTAAAAGTCCAATTTCCATTCGGCCGAAGCGCTTTCAAGTAGGCGTACAGAATCTTTTCCGACGCAAAACCAAACTTCATCGAATGCCTTCCGCGATTGACAAAGGCATCGTCATAAAACTGATAGGAATTCGCTCGGTGCATCGCGAGTGTATTGCTGCCCAGGCCGGCAAGCGGTGTGACGCCGGGTACGTTGACAAGTCCTAGCGGCAGCCCCGGCACGGTTCCAAGTCGCGGATCACCGGCTATAGGATTCAGCGCGGTGCCTATGCCGTTCGCGACGCCAGTCGTGCGGTTGTATCCAACGCGGATAGTGTTGAGGAACGTTTTCGTAAACGTATGCGTTTCCTCAATCGCAACCATTTGCCGGCGAGACTGATTCGGGAAGGTTACATTGTTGAGAGCATCCGGAATCAGGAAGTTGGAATCATCGAAGAAGTAAGTGCCAAAGAGCGAGTCTTTAAGGGAGAAATAGTGGTCTATTCGGGTTGTAAAGTAATTCTCGGTGAGGTTTTGCGTGTTCACCACCGAGCGCGATCCGGTATCGGCGTTAAGGCTCTTATCGGGAAGTGGCCAGAGCGCAAGGTAAGGTCGAATCGCATCAACGGCCCTATCGCGCGCGCTTTGCGAAGGCACAGTAACGACGCGGGAAACACCCTTATTCTGCCGGATACCTTCGTAATCGCCGAAGAGAAATGTCTTGTCTTTGATCAGCGGGCCGCCAGCCGATCCGCCAAATTGATGGCGGCTGAAATCTGGTTTGTTCTTCGTCGAAGGATTGAAAGCATCGCGGGCGTCAAATATGGCGTTGCGCGCAAACTCATAACCCGTTCCGTGGAGCTGATTCGTTCCAGACTTGGTGATTGCGTTGATTACGCCGCCGCTGGTTCTGCCGTATTCCGCCGAGTAATTGCTCTGCAAGACGGAGAATTCTGCGATCGCATCGGCCCCCAGGTTGACGCCTCCCGCGCTTCCAGGAGCACCATTGGAATAGTCATTGATGCTCACTCCATCAATACGATAGTTATTTTCCTGCGGTCGGTGTCCGGAAACCGCCAGTTGGTTGCCCCATCCTCGATTGCCTCTTGATGAGGTTGAGCCGGCCGATGCTTGGGATTGAATGCTCAGAATGCCGGGTTGGAGCGTTGCGAGCGACGTCCAGTCTCGCCCGTTCAACGGCAATTCACGAATCGTTTCTCCAACTACTACCGAACTAAGCGTCGAGGAAGTGGCATCCACGGTCGGTAGTGTCGAACTCACATTAATCGTTTCAGTAGCGGTACCAACCTCCAAATGCAGATCCAACGTTGTTTCATTCCCGACTGTCAGAGTCACATCTTTTTGGACTGACGTTTTGAAGCCGGATGCCGTGGCGGTTACCTCGTAATGACCAGCAATCAGATTCACCGCGCGGTACGCCCCGGAAGTGTTGGTAGAGACGGTGGTACTAACCCCGGTGTCGAGATTCTTGATGCTGACGCGGGCCTCGGGCAGCGTCGCTCCAGTCGTATCGAGAATTGTTCCGCGTAGCGAAGCACCGGAGACTTGCGCTCGTATTGTGCCGACTACCGCCAGCGTTAACAAAAAAATCCAAACGGCCACAGCGGATTTGCTTTTCAAGGACATAAATCCCACCCCCAAACGAACTTGATTATATGTTTGTGTATCGTCTCTGATGTTATACAACTCTGCAGCTGGAACGCATTCGTCACCCCCGGCAAGGCCATGGACGAAAGTAAGCGTAAGGCGCATGGCAATGTCTGGTATAAGTCCAGGCCATACTCTCAGTGCCTTTGCCATGGAACGCGTTCGAAATGGCGGTCGCGGCTCAGCAGCGCTAGAGAATGCTGGCGGCAAAGCGCCGCAATCCAGACGTCGTTGGAAGGAATCGGCGTTCCGGCTTTCTTGAGTTCCGTGCGCAGCGTGGCGTAAGAGATAGCGGTCTCTTCATTCACATCGAGGACCCGATCATTTCGAAGGGATTCCCCCAGCCATTGTTCATATCGCTGCCGGTCGCGTGATTGCTGAATGCCGTACCGATATTCGCCCAAGACAATACCTGGAACGGTGACGTCAGTGGCTTCGCGAAGGATCGGCTGCAGGGCGGGCTCGCCATCTGCGATGGCTGACAGTCCGTTTGTGTCCAGGATCACTGCCGATCCTCGGTCGCGACTTGGTCGAACTCTTCTTCGATGATGCGGTTGATTCTGGCTGCTTCCTTACGCAGGTGGCGGAGCTTGCCGAAGGTTTTCATCCAGGGCTTGCTGGCTCCGCGGCCTTGGGCACGCAGCTTGTCGGCTAGAGCTTCCGAAACGAGCGCTCGGAGCGGAAGCCCGCGCTCGGCCGTCACGGTCTTGGCGCGACGAAAGATGGCATTCGGAATTTCTAAAGTGGTCTTCACGAAGTCATGTTCCCCTATTTATGGGACTCCGTCAATAATGACAGCCCAGCACGGGCGTATCGGGCGTTCGCCCTTCCCCGGAGGTATGCGGCAGAGAGGAGCTGTGCATGCAAATATGACCATGGTACAATGACCATAGACTGTAGAGGAGTTTTGCGATGAAGAAGATGGCAGCGGGCGCCTTCAAGACAAACTGTCTTGCAATCATGGACGAGGTTCAGGCCAAGCACCAGACGGTCGTGATCACTAAACACGGCAAGCCGGTGGCGAAGCTTGTCCCGGTCAATACAGACACGGACGAGATCTACGATTTCCTCGGTGGCAAGGGCGCCGTTAAAGGCGACATCGTTTCGCCCGCGATTTCCGCTGAAGATTGGGGCGAGCTCAGGTGATTCTCGTCGACACGCATGTTGTCGTCTGGCTGGCGTTTGACCAAGACCAGCTCTCAAGGAAGGCAAGGGCAGCGATCGACGATGCGCGCAAGAATGGAGACGGCTTGGCAATTTCCGATATCACCCTCTCGGAGTTGGCGACACTCGCGAGTAAGGGCCGCATACACCTCAATATCAGCATCGAATCCTTCCTGCAGGAAGTCGAGGCGCGGTTCGTCGTGCTGCCGATGAGTGGCCGCGCGTGCGCGCGTGCAATGGAGCTTCCAGCAACATATCCCAAAGATCCAGCGGATCGCATTATCGGAGCCACCGCACTGGTCGAGGGGCTATCTTTGCTTACGGCCGACCGTGAGATCCTTCGGTCCAAAGTGCTTCACACGATCTGGTAAGGAGAGCATGAAAGACGTAGCCTAACCCCTGTTCTACTCTCCACCAACTCTCTCCGGTGTACTCAACCCCTAACATAAACAGAACCAAGAGCACGCCGATCTCGGCACCGACACGGATAAAGCCTGCACTGACCTTGGATACTGTTCGGGTACCCCGACATCCGCGGTGATGAATTATTCAATCTCATCCATGCCATCAGAGCCTTCCCGTGCAGTGGATTCGTCGACCCTGCACTCTTTGAAGAGAGTTCCTTAAACCACAGCTCCATAAACATTGTGGAGATCGTAAATTTCTACGAATGTTTGACCGTGTGCAGACATTTGGCCTGATGTAGGTTGAGCTCTTCTTCGGTTAACTGCGCTTTACATATAATATTAATATCGATTAATATGGATACTGGGTGCAGGAGACATGGGCTTCAGCGAGTTTGCTTCCTATTCCGTGCTTCTTTTTTCGTTACTGACGCCGCAGGCACCACCACCTGACGCTGTCTGTGGCGTGGTTCGAGACCAGACCGGGGCAATAGTCGTGGGCGGCGTACTCGAATTGAGGGCCACCTATATGCGTCTCGATGCCAAGACGGGCCCAGATGGTCAGTTTTGTTTCACACACATCGAACCGGGCCAGTATGAACTCACGATGCAAGCTGGTGGCTTCCGAACCGTACATCGGAAGGTCGTTGTGCATCCGGGGGAATCGCTCCAGCTGACTATCTCTCTTGCACTTGAATCAGTCGCACAACAAGTGACCGTAGCAGAAGGCTCTGCAGATATAAGTTCCGTAAACGTCGCTCAAACACAAGTTGGAACCGGGCTCATTCACAATTTGCCAAGCGAAAGTGTGAATGCTGCCCTGAGTTCCATATTGACCCTGGCAACGCCCGGTGTCGCAGCAGACTCGAACGGGTCGTTCCATCCGCTTGGCGAACACGCAGAGACATCTTTCAGCATTGATGGACAGCCGATTTCCGATCAGCAGAGCCGAATTTTTTCGAACCAGATTTCCGTCAGCACAATTCAGGAAATGCGAACCATCCAAGGCGTCCCTCCCGCCGAATTTGGCGACAAGACAAGCCTCATTGTGGAGGCGACAACGCGGTCAGGCTTAAATTTCCGACCGTCGGTTGGCACGATTTCGGTGGGTTACGGATCGTTTGGTACCCCGACGGCAGGTATCACCTCTGCGTTCGGATCCGACACCATTGGTAATTTCCTGGCTTTGGATGGGATCGACAGCCACCGTTTTCTGGACACACCGGAATTTCGGCCCCTTCACGCACGCGGCAACGCAGAAAATCTGTTTGATCGGTTTGACTGGCGGCCGAGCGATGTAACCTCGTTCCATTTGAACGTGATGGCGGCGCGCTCCTGGTTCCGGGTCCCCAATACATATGATCAACAGGCGGCAGGACAGGACCAGCGGCAGCATATGATGAGCTTCAATGTGGGGCTGGCATTTTCACGGCTGATCAGTCCCACACTGCTTCTCACTGCCAACACATGGGTGCGGCAAGACCGTGTGAAGTATTTCCCATCCCCTGAACTGCTCTCAGACCAGCCGGCGACTCTCTCTCAATCCAGGCGGTTAACGAGCACGGGCATGCGGAGCGACCTCACGTATTCCCGTGGCCGCCACACTATGAAAGGTGGAATACAGATACAGGTCACTCCACTCTCGGAGGCGTTCAGCACTGGACTCACCGATCCGGCCTTCAATTCGCCCTGCCTCGACGCACATGGTGCTCCGGTCGCCGACCCTCGGCTAACCTCTCCCAGCCAGTGTGCTCGGGCGGGTTATGCGCAGAGCACCTCTTATCAACCCGCCCTGTTGCCGTATGACTTAACGCGTGGTGGAACTCTTTTCCAATTTCGCGGTGCAGCATCTATTTATGAGAAGAGTGCATATGTTCAGGACAGCATTAAGCTCGGCCAGCTTAACTTGAATCTCGGCCTACGCTATGACAATTACGATGGCCTGAGCAAAGGCTCGGGAATCCAGCCGCGCACGGGCATTGCATATCAGGTGCCCTCGACCGGTACCGTGGTTCATGCATCCTACGCCAGAGTGTTTCTTACCCCCTACAACGAGAACCTCGTGCTCTCAAGCGCGACCGGCACCGGAGGCCTCGCGGACGGTTCGCTTGGAGCAACCCAGGTACAGCCGCTTACTCCTGCCCGGCGCAATCAGTTTAACGTTGGTCTCGAGCAGAAGCTCGGAAGTAAACTCAGCGTCGGAGCAGGATATTTTTGGAAGTTCACGCTGGGAGCATACGATTTCAATTCCATCCTGAACACCCCGCTGAACTTTCCCATTCAGTTCCGAAAATCGAAGATCGACGGCGCTTTGGTGCGCGTGACTCTCAACAACGTACATGGCTTCAGCGCTTTCAGCGTGTTGGGACATAGTCGGTCACGTCTGTTCAGTCCGGAAATCGGCGGCATCAATTTCGGCTCGGCGTATGCTCCCGTGGCTCGTCCCGACCACGATCAGGGTTTCGAGCAGACCACCAATATGCAGTATCAGTTTTCGCAAAAAGAATTCAAGGGCCTCTGGATTGGCCTCACCTGGCGATTTGACAGTGGGTTGGTAGTCGTCAGCGTTCCCGACTATCCAACGGCGCTTACTCTAGCGGGCGATGAGCAACAACAGATCGGTTTGTATTGCGGCAACATCTTTGCAACTGTCGGCCGCCCGCTGCGAACGTGCAGCTCACCTCATTACGGCGCCACTCTCATTGATATCCGTTCTCCCGGAACTTATAACGCCGATACCAACCCATCCCGCATTACGCCGCGCAATATTTTTGACATTGCTCTGGGCACAGACCGGGTTTGGAGAAAAGACACCTTGGCCATAGGTGGGAAAATAACAATAGTGAATCTGATGAACAAAGTCGCATTGTACAATTTTCTTTCGAGTTTCGCGGGAACCCATTTCGTCACACCGAGGACTCTCCGGGTGGATATCACTTTTCACTTCTAGCCGTATTTCTCACCGGTGACTCGGCGATAGCGCCGACCGTTGCGGGAAATCGCGCCCCTGGGCTGTGTGACGCGTAGAAGTGCCGTTCGCGCCCGGCACATTTCGGGTGGATGGTCTGCCTGTGCGGCCTGTGCGCGTACGACACGTTGCAATTGACAATCCTTCTCGGTTATTGCCGAACGGCTTGGGCGGGGACGCTGCGAAGGTACCGCAGAGCATGGAGTTCCTCGTTCGGCACTTTTTTTGGCGGGCGGAGCTTGATTGTGATGACGGAAACCGCAGCTACAGACCGGACGGAAATGGCAGGCCGAGGTGACGAAGGTAAGAATTATAGACACATCAAGGTTGGCCAAGACCCCGTACTGCGCAAAAACTCTGATGTCTGGACTCCACCGTTATGCGGCTGAACTTTGATATGTCGTTGCTGAAGCATTTCAAGATACGAGAATCGTCCTAGGCTTCTGGCCGCCAGAATTAACCATGAGACTAGATTATCTGGAAGGATCGGAGGCCGCCGAAGACTCACCCATTTCTTTCAGTAGACGCACACGTCTTCCAAACGTCATTCCTGCCAGCGTGAAATACGCCCCAATAATGAAATAAAAATACCCGGCCATTCCGACCCACCTCAATGGCAGGCTCAATGCCAGCAGTACTGATATCAATCCGACGAACACCATCGCCAGGTGGTCAATAAGGCTGTGGCGCGTTTTCAGCCGTTCAAGCTGGTTCAGGGCCAACTCCTCGCGCTTTCTCCAAGCGTGCAAATACAATAGGGCAAATACCAGGAAGAGCGCTGCGTACCCCGCACCGTAAATGATGAACAATGCCCGCGCCTGCTGGGCCTCAATCCTGCCCCCGTTGTTGAACATCGTAAAGAACAGGAATTTGAGCGGGTAAACGTAGAACAACACAAAGAACAGAAGCACGCAGTTGAGGAATACGGCCCAGGGGTCTTGCAATCCGTATCGCCGAAAGAAGCGATAATGGTTGGACCAGACCTCGGCGAGAAGCGCGAAGCAGACGGCAAACGCCGCAAAGCCCCGCATGGCCTCCATCAACTCGTGGAACGTTTTGGGAACTTCCAGCGAGACTACCAGCAGCGTGACGGCGAACGCGAAGACAGCATCCGAAAACCCTTCCAGCCGGGTGATCTCTCCCCCCCGCCACCGAAAATCGCCCTCGCCTGCCAAGCTGCTTCCGATCAGATGCTGCCGGATCATGCATCCTCCTGGCGACTTCGAGGAAGTGATTGATCTCTGACTAGCCTGCTTACCCTAGGCGGTATACGACGCAATTAGCGCGGCTGTCCATTAATACTTTGGGATAATACACGTCGTTTAGACGAGTGGTGCCGCCACCGTTGCGACTTTGCCTGATGCGCTGATACCCAGCTCAAGCGTTTCCTGGCCCACGCCAGCAATGGCGTTGTAGCCAGCGCTGACCGCCGCTCCGACGGCTGCATTTCGGACTGGTCCAACCATGCCGCGTACGCCTGGCCCGGCTCCAGGAATGGGAATACCCTGAGCTGTCCCTTTGCAATAGCTAGCATGCACGATTTTAGGGCCGCTCACCGTTACGAGCATCTCGCCCAACATTCGGCGCAGATGACAAAACAGAAGAGCTTAGTCAAATATAAGTCGATGGGATCGGCGGTCACACCTCCGGCTTGGCAGGCTGCTTCGGCGCGATGTTTTGGGCTACTACCCATGCGGCAGACGCGATCGCCCATGAGATGAAGAACGCCGTCCACGGCAGCCGTGTCGTCGGGGCGGCCAGAATCGCAGGACCCCAAACGAGAAGCGTAAACAGACTTATCATGCCCGCTTCCGCCCTCGCGGCCGCACGCGGAAAGATCGAGAACAGCACGCCGAGACCGCAGGCGATCTGTCCGGCGCCGGTCAGGTAGGTCCAGCCAACACGATAAGGAAGCCACGCTGGTACCAGCCCAGCAGTCTGCTTCACATACACAAGATGTGAGAGTCCGATCGGTATGAGAGAAACCGCAAAGAGCATCCGTGCAAGGCGGATGCCGTTCTCGCCCGTGACGAATGTCAGTGGCGATCCCTCTCGCAGCCCGGCCAGCTTGGCAAACAAAACCCATCCTCCGGCCAGAAGCACGGCAAGCTCGCCAAAGCCGAGCCAAACAGCTTCCATCTGCGGCGCCACCAGCAGAGCGGGTACCTTCAGCAGGAGCCAGACGATGAGATATGGGAACACGATGCGAGCCGACCATGCCGCCGTGGCTCTAAAAAGCAGTCCAACACCACCTAGTAGCATGATGAGGCCCGAACCATAGGCAAGAGCCGTCCGGCCTGGGATCCATGGGGCGACGGGCTGCCATACCAATGCGAAATCGCCGTAGACCAGAGCGAGGATACCGAGGCCGATCATCCCGACGGCAAAGAGTGTCAATGCAGGTTGCTGGATTCGGGTCATCGGATTCCGACGCTATTAAAAAGCCAGATTCATGTCAATCAATGGATGCCCACCCACGCATTGAATTGCTCTTCTTTCGGGGAGCCCCGCGCGACAAGTTTCTGCGCAGGCTTCCGCCGGGCGTCGCCTATCTCGGAAGCAAGCGCCCCGGAAATCGCTGGGTGCCGACGTGGAAACTCATGGTGCCTGAAACACTCGCGCCTTCGACCGAAGGTCTCACAAAAACATGAAATTGGATGCCGCGAACATAAACGCAATCGCCAGAGGAACCTGCTTTCAAGCGGACAACCTCGAGAAACTCCTCCGCCTTCGGGAGTTGATTACCGAATTCTCAAGCACTCTTTCCTTCGCAACAAACTCGTTCTGAAGGGCGGCACCGCACTCAACTTGTTCTACCTGGATTTGGCGCGACTCTCTGTAGATATCGACCTAAACTACATCGGCCGTGAGGAAATGCTCAGCGAGCGTCCCGATGTCACCAAGGCCGGGTGTAGGCATCAACCGAGGTCGGGATCAGGCTGATTATGCCAATCGAGAAAATGCGCATTCCTCCGAACGGCGCGATAGCTGTGCTTCGTGCCATGGTGGTAGGCGAACAGGCGTTCTGTTTCTCTGTTGACGCCGCCACATTCTAAATCGGCCAATGCGAGGGAGAGAAAGCGCGTCATTTCTTCTACTCGCTCAACTTTATGCCTCACGAAAATGGAGCGGGTCTCTGAGGTTTTGCAATTCTCGGTAATAATAGAGTGAAGTAGGGCGTTTTCCGTTGAATCTCAGTTTCTTTAGAAACTCCATTTCTTTCTTGGTGGCAGTCCCGCTTAGGGAACTATTATTAAGGAATTCTTTGAGCCCTGGCTCTTCCTCTGGTTGGTCAGGTTCCTTTTCAACAAACTCAAATTTCTTAGGGTGCCCTGGGGCGAGTCTGTGGTTCAAAACAATTTCCATGCCAAAATTCTTGAGGTTGATATCCCAGGATTCGATTAGCGGATCCAGGAAGGACACGCAGTTCTCAACGGACACGTTGAAGACATCCGTCTCCAGGAACTCGAGAATGCTGACTCGCATCGCTTCATAGCTACGACCCCTGAGTCGCGCCACCGAGTGCAGCCAAGTTTTACTTTCCAATTCGTCTTTGGCGACTCTTTTGACCACGTCCAAGAGCTTTTGTGTGACGAGGCGTTCGAGTTCGCCGAAGGGCTGCTTCTCAAAAATCGCACGTATTTGTTTTCCTTTGGCGGGTGCGCACTTGCGGAGAATCAACTCTCGAACTTCTTTAAACAAGGGCGTGGGTGGGTCCCCCAGGTTCCTCTTCAATTCTTCCTTGCGCTGGTGCTCAGCCAGCTTCGCAAGCCTCCCGCTGGGGAGTTTCAAGAATTTTCCCATCTTGTCGTAAATGTCTGTTCGGCCAGGCGCGGGGGGCAGTTTCTTCCGAGTCAGCAGCTGGGAAATGTAGGACTCCGTCACTTCGGCGCCAGCAGCTAGGTCTCTTTGCTCAAGGCCTAATTCTTCCAGTCGCTGTTTGATCACCAAGCAGACATCCACAGAGTGCCTCCTCGATTAACCACATCTGATTAATTATTAAAATAATCTCATATTCTGCTTGACATGTAAAGTTAATTAACCTATATTGGTTAAGGTTCTGATGGAGTCTGCAGGTATCCTGAACTAATGGAGGTTATCTGAATCGCCCCCCGGCAATGACAACCAAGGAGAGTGACATGTTTACACGCAGAGTTTCCATGCATCTGAAGCCCAATAGCGTTGCGGAGTTTACCCGGACGCTCGAGAAGGAAATCATTCCCCTGCTTCGAAAACAGAAGGGATTCCAGGACGAAATCACGTTCGTTGGTTCGACAGGAACAGAAGCGTTCGGAATCAGCTTGTGGGACACAGCAGAGA
>DATNLZ010000132.1:0-65406 GCA_035602605.1 Candidatus Dormiibacterota bacterium | reverse complement strand
ATGTGCTCCAGTATTTGGGCCGCTACACCCATCGCGTAGCCATCTCTAATCATCGCTTGGTCTCATTTGCCGAAGGCAAGGTCACTTTTCGTTGGCGCGATTCCGCTCACAACAACGAGCAGAAGTTGATGACTCTTTCTCTCGATGAATTCCTGCGCCGCTTCCTGTTACACGTGCTTCCCAAAGGTTTCGTGCGCATCCGGAACTTCGGCTCCCTCGCCAACCGCAGGCGCGCCACACTCCTACCACTTTGCTTTCATCTGCTCGGCTCAGCACCGCAGGCAGAACAAGACATAGCAGGCAGCAAAGCCTCAAGTGATCTTTGGCTTTGCCCAAAATGCGGTGGACCGATGGTGGTCATCGAAAGACTCACCGCTGCCGAAATCCAACTTCGTTCTCCTCCCGCCCTGGTCACCGAGGCAGCATGAAACGACTCTCTACCACAAGAAATCTTTGCGTGTGTCAGCGCGCTCAGTCTCTCTGCGCCTTGCCATTCCACAAACCGCGCCTTTCCGTCTTCTCAAGCCTTGTCTTCGTGAGAGTTTTGCGCTTTCGTGGCCTTTTCATCCCCTGGTGTCGTCTGCCGTGCTCTACCGCACAGCTCCGGCGCACCTCCACACCACACCCGCCCTCAATTGAATTTGCATAGGGCCCGCGTCCGCCGCAACCACGGGCGGCTTCCTTCTAACGGCTTAATCGAACGCGCGCAGAGATCCGTGCCCAGCTCCACTGCCTCGCCAAAACGCGCGTCCGATTAAGGCACTAGCGTAATCCGGTAAGTTAGCTGCGGAATGCGAGTTCCCTGACGCCAAGAGAACCACTGTTCTAGCTGATGCGGACTTGGCAAAGACGGAATCGTCAGTCCAACAACGCTTGAACTATTTCTCTACCGGTGCGAGTGCCTCATATTCGACGTGACCTTTATGAGCGCACGCCCTGAGTTCGTCGGTAGTGATTGGCGGCGCAGGCTGTCCGGCCAGGACTGACCCGCAGCGCATGTTTTCTTCAAAACCCGGCGCGGAAAAGATGAAGACCAAGCTGATGTTGCCTGTACCGATATTTTTGAGACTTACCCAAGTCAGAGCCGGAAAGTAGACCGTCCCTCCGGCATGCACATCGTATTCCTTGTCGTTCAAGGTGACGTGTGCAGTGCCCGTCTGGACCAGCAGGATTTCGTCTTGATCGAGATGCTTGTGCCGGGGAATCAGGCCTCCGGGTGGAATTTCTTCGGTGCCAAGCACCAGGTGTTTCGAGCCGCTATTCTGCGGAGTTACCTTGAGGATGAACTCGTTGGTAGGGACGGGCAGCGATCCGCGCGGACGCCGTACCCGTGTTTCTCCTTCGTTCTTTTCAAGCACAAGAGTCTTAGCGCGTTCGGATTGTGCGGCACAAATGCCGGCCAGGAAAGCCACAAGGATGAGCGGGATCGTTCGTTTCATCGCGGGGCAGCATAGCCGCTAAAAATGAGCCTGTCAACTTAGCTGCCGATCCTGGTGTCCTGGCCGATCCTGGACGGATGGTTAAAAATAACCGGTCCAAATCTGTTTGCACTTGAATCGCGCGTAAGCGCCCTATGATCAAACAGTTTGGCAGGTTATTTTCGACATAACTGGTCCAATCTGTGCACGCGCTCCCAAATAGCATGCTAAGAACGACTTAAGCCTGCGCGGGCATCATGATGGCCAGTTATGTCGGCAACCCTTACCTAATCGCGTTACGTCAGAGCTCATCAGGGCACAATGCTCCCAAATCTCTGGTAAACACTTCGCGACAAGGCGGGGCGTATAATTCCGGAAAATAGATTTGACACGGACAGGAGACGTGCGTGCGGCGCGTTCGTCAGTGGTGGCCAAGGGGCTTGCCAACCAGAAGGTCAACGATGTTCATGCACGGTCCGTTCCGTAAGAGGTTTTCGTGCGGGCGTTGCCCACGCGACAAGTTAGCTTGGCAAAACCAAGGAATGCAGACAATACGGTACGGGAGGCCAGCATGTCACGGTGATCGTCGTGAACGAAAACTACAGACTGCAACTTAGGAACCGCGCAAGAATAACATCGTATTATTGATCTGAAGTCATACATTTGTTCATTTTTCCAGGAATCGCAGCAGCGCACCCACCCCCATGGATTTTGTTTCTCTGGCAAGATCGCGGATTGAAGATTGAATGGTGCTCGTGGTACTGGAAATTATGTTGCAGGCCATGTGGACGCGGCCCAGGACTCAGGGCAAACTGTTGAACTTTGTGGATCTCACCGCCTACAAAATCGTCCACAGAAGATTTGTAACATTTTCAAAAGATCCGGTATCTTTTTGAAAAGAATGGTCGGGGCGAGAGGATTTGAACCTCCGAGTCTCTGGTCCCGAACCGGTTCTAACTAGCCAGGGGCTTCGCACCTGATACCCCTTGGAACCGAAAGGATCGAGGAGGCTTAGCAACATAACGAGAACAAAATTCTCGTTTCGACCCGCATAACGGTCTAAGCCTTGTTGACACTTATGGATCCTTGTTGTTTCCAAGTGATTCTTGTTGAATCGTTTGCAGGCAAGTTGTGAAACCTGTTGAAACTTGCGGAATCCGGGTGCTTTCGCAGCTACAAATTCGCCTACAGTGGGGCTATGTCACTGAAATCAACGGCGGACAGAGTTTTGGCGAACAACAGCCAGCCAGATTGACTTCTCAGGTTTCACGGAGCTTCTGACCCGCTTGGAGGCCGTAATCAAAGCCCATAAATAACGGTTGCAAGCCGCTCAACTCCCGAAAAACGGGGATCTGGGAAATGGTGACTCCTCTGAGGTACCCCAAACAGCCTCACTTTCCAGCGCTTCCTTCAGTCGCGGCTATACGGGAACTTGCTGGAAACGCGGCAGCTAGCAATTTTCCGCTCACCGATCCTTGACACCATATGATTATAAGTATATCTATATATACATGGGAGAGGCCCTGAAGCCCGGATTGGAACGTCGCTCAGGGATTTGCGCTCTTTCCCTAGGTCGGTCAGGATCGACATCGGACACGCGCTCTTTACAGCCCAGGAGGGCAAGACCGATCCTGCCGCCAAGCCCCTCAAAGGCTTTGGCGGAGCCAGCGTGTTCGAAATTGTGGCTTCGCACCATGGTAATGCGTGGCGGGCTGTCTATACGGTGCGTTTTCTGGACGCCATCTATGTTTTGCACGTGTTTCAGAAGAAATCCACGAAAGGTATTGCCACGCCGACGAGGGAGATCGAGCTAATTAGACAACGACTAGCGGAAGCCGAGCGGGACTATAGAGAAAGGCAGAATTAAAATGAAAACCAAATCCAAAAAGACACGCAGCCGAATTGTCCGCGTAACCGAAGGCAGCGGAAACGTCTTCGCAGACCTTGGCCTTCCCAATCCCGAGCAGGAACTGCTCAAGGCGCAGCTCACCCTGCAAATCTATACCATCCTCAAGGGCAGCGGCATGACACAGGTCGAGATCGCCAAAATTCTCGGCGTGCAGCAGCCTCAGGTCTCCTTGCTGATGCGGAACCGCGCGGGTAACTTTTCCGTCGGACGCCTCATGGAATTCCTCACGGCTCTCCGTCAAGACGTTGAAATCACCGTCCGGCCCACGCGCAAGGAACATGGCGCACTCTCGGTTATTTCCACGTGAACCGGGGGTGCGGGATTCGAATCGTCAAAGTAACAAAAGACAATAGCAGCGTGAAGGCAACACCTGTTGCTGTGAAACTAAACGCAGATGATATTGATGAAACTTTTTGTGAGAGCATAATAAAGGCGGAACGCGCTGAAGAAATACTTCTCTGCATCACAGGCGCCTGGAGAGCGAATCACGAGGCAGTGTTACCGTCTGTTGGAAACGACGCAGTTGGAACATGCGACGAAAAGAAAATTAAAGGAGGCAGCTATTTAGCTCAAATGTTTCTCGAGAAACGTCACGGTCTTGGACCAGGCGTCGCACGCTGCCACGCGGTTGTAGTTGGCTCCGGTGTCGTTGTGGAACGCGTGGCCGACACCCTCATAGACGTGAAAGCCAAAAGGCTTTTGCAGTTCCTCAAGACGGCTGATCACTGGAAGTATATTGCGGGTAAGGGTTCGGTCGAGCTCGGCATAGATCGCAAGCACCGGACACACCAGTTTTTCGAGCATGCCGACTGGCGGCACCGGCGCCCCATAGTAGGGAACCGCCGCGGAAAGAGCTTTGCTATTCAGTGCCAGGTTCCAGCAATTGCCGCCGCCGGCACAAAAGCCGACCGCGCCTAGCTTATCGCGTTGAACGATATCCAGACTCTGGAGATAGTCAAGGGCGCTCAGCATGTCCGCCAGCCGGCCTGCCGGAGTCGTTTGATTGTAGAGGAGGAGGGCCTCTTCGGGATCGTCCGGCGTACCCCCGAAGCGCGAGAGAAGATCGATGCCGAGGGCCACGAATCCGGCGCGCGCCGCTCGCCGCGTGACGTCCCGGATATGCTCGTTCAAGCCGCGATTCTCGTGGATCACGAGAATGCCGGGCAGCGGCTCGCGAGTAACCGGACGAGCCTGATGCCCGAAAATTGCGCCCGCTTGGCCGGGAAATTCCACCTGGTGAATTACCTCCAGGTCCTTGGCGTCCTCGGGAACGGTCACGTCTTCCGGGCAACCGCACGGCTCGGCGTCGTCCGCTCGGGCGGGCAGTCCCAGGGATTCGAGTGCCGCCGTTGCCGCCGCCATGCCCCCAGCAATGCGAGCAACGCGCCTCAGTAATTCCCGCCGGTCGAAAGCTCCATCCACATAAAGGTGCGCGAGTTCATGAATATGTTCTTGTTTATTTTTTTCGGTGGCCATCTCGTACCCTCCCAAGAACCAAAATGTTGGGAAGCGGAGCATACAATTCCGAGACGCCTCCCGCAACGATTATTGTTTCTCTTCACGTCGGCCATCAACGAAACCCCTCCCGTCATGTGCGTATTCCCTCACATCTGCTCCGAATCTTGCTCCGTCAGGCAAAGGGTCCCGAATTGTTCGAGGTGACCATCTTGCTTCCCCGACGCGAACGAAAGCTTCACTCGCCACAAACGTCTGGCATCTTTCCGTTCGTGATCTCAGAACAACCTTGGCAAGTTACGGACCGTAGTGGAAGCAAGATCACCCACTCACCGAAATGGGTGAATCGCTCGGCAATTCGGTACCAGCATTTAGGTAACCCGCGACCTAATTCTTACTGCTTCGGCTTGGCTTCCGTAGCACCCCACTGTTCCGGAGCGACATCAGCTATCGACTGTGAAAACGTCCACCGGTGACCGCCAAGATCCTCTGCCGTGTACACCCGCTCCCCGAATGGCATATCAGTGGGTGGTTGCACGATTCGACCACCAAATCGTTTGGCTTGCTCGCAGTGCCCATCGACGTCTTCAACATGCACAAGCACATATTGGTTGACCTCATCGGAACGCGGAGGCTTGAACTCGGCACCTGGCGCCCCTAGCATTACCGCGCCCTCACTGACAGAGAGTTGGGCGTGGGCGACCCTGCCATCGGGTCTCGCCGCCCGCAGGCGCTCCGAGAAGCCGAAGGCCCCGCACAACCAATCGATTGCCTTAGCCACATCTTCGTAGACCAGGACAGGCACGACGGTTGCCGTTGGTGCGGAGCGGTTCACAATACTTCGGTGTTTCTGTGGCTCTCTGCTGTTCATGTTCCCCTCCGGTTGAGCAGGTGAAGCACGGCTGAGTAAGGCGTCTGCAGCAAAGTGTGTTTGACTCGTTTATCGAAGTCAAGATCCGAAGTTCACAGAGCGCGTCCTGCTGCTGCGCCGGAAGCCCAAGCCCATTGGAAGTTGAAACCGCCCAGATGGCCGGTGACATCCACCACCTCACCGACAAAAAATAGTCCGGGCACTTTTCGGCTTTCCATCGTTTTGCTTGACAACTCGTCCGTAGCAACTCCCCCTACTGTCACTTCGGCTTTCACATAACCCTCTGTGCCCACGGGCGTGAGACTCCATTCATGCAGTTGCTCCTCCAATTCGGAAAGTGCCTGGTTGGTCCAAACATTGGGTGCATGGAACTCAAGCCAACGTGACGCAAAGCGCTTTGGCAAGAACACCTGGAGAGCAGTTCGTGCTGCGGCCATAGTACGGCCCTTGGCTTCGCGAATTGCCGCGGTGGCCTGACCCTGCGGAGCAAGATCAATTTCTATCGGTTGGCCTTCATTCCAATAGGATGAGATTTGCAGGATCGCTGGTCCACTCAGACCGCGATGAGTAAACAGCATCTTTTCTCGAAACGACTGTCGATTAGCGGCCGCGATCACGTCCGCAGAGATGCCGGCCAATTCGCCATAGCGGGTTCGATCACCTGCGTCGAATACGAGCGGCACTAAACCAGGTTTGGTTGCGACAATCTTCAGTCCGAATTGCTTAGCCAGGTCATAGCCAAATGCCGTAGCGCCCATCTTCGGGACAGAAAGGCCGCCGGTAGCGATCACAACCGCGGCAGCCTGATATTCAGTGGTGTCACATCGCACGACAAATTCCGTTGCGCGGCGGACCTCTTTTATTTTGCTGTTGGCGAATATCGTTACGTCGGCAGCCCGGCATTCGGCTTCCAACATGTCCGTGATATCGTTGGCCGAGCGATCGCAAAAAAGTTGACCCAGCGTTTTCTCGTGGTAAGGAATGCGATATTTTTCAACCAGCGCAATGAAGTCTGCGGGCGTATAGCGTGCCAGCGCGGACTTGGCGAAGTGCGGGTTGGCAGAGATGAAATTTTCGGGCTGGCAATACATATTCGTGAAATTGCATCGTCCTCCTCCGGAGATAAGAATCTTCTTCCCAATGCGCTCCGTGTGTTCGAAGACTGCGATATGACGTCCGCGTTTCCCCGCCTCGATGGCGCACATGAGTCCCGCAGCACCGCCACCAAGAATTATGGCGTCAAATTTCACAATCAAGACATGGTCTCCCGGCTATCCTGTGGTAAGTGTCTATTCCGGCGTGCTGTAGAATATTATCGTGCCTGTGCGAGCTGAATTCGACCATTTGAACGTCGTCCTGGTGGCCACGCGTAACCCTCTCAACATTGGCGCAGCTGCTCGCGCCATGAGCAACTTCGGCTTTCTACGGCTGCGCGTGGTGAATCCATACGACCCGGCGTTTCGCGAGGCGCGCTCTGCAGTGGGGGCCTCGACACTACTTGCGAGCGCCGAAGAATTCGAGAGTGTAGCCAAGGCTGTTGCCGATTGTACGCTGGTTGTGGGAACGACGGCCGTCGGCGACAGAGAATTGCAGCATCCGGTTCAAGTATTGCAAGCTGGCGCCCGCCTTATCCGCAAACGTCTTAAATCGAGCAAAGTGGCCCTGCTGTTTGGCTCGGAGCGAGTTGGCCTCTCGAACGAAGATCTCAGCCATTGTCACTGGCTGATGCGCATCCCCGCACGCGAAGAACATAGATCCGTGAATCTGGGGCAGGCTGTAGCGATCTGCCTGTACGAACTCGCGCGTGGCTCCACCATGGCTCGCCCACTTGAGAAACAGAAGGTCACGACCGCCGGGGAGGTTGAAAGAATGGCTGAGGTTCTACTGGAGGCTTTGCATATGAGCGGGTACTCGAAGTCACGCCCCACGCAGCATACTAAGGAAAAATTGCGCCGCCTCCTGCACCGACTCAGCATGAGCGCCATGGACACCGAGGTCTTGCTTGGAATGTTGCGGCAGATTGTCTGGAAGCTGCGGTCCGGGAAAGATTCGGCAGACTGAAGAGACCGAGATCGGTGCCTACACCGCCGAGGTACCCTTTCCTACGCCGGCAAACGTGCCGCCAATGACTTGGAAGATCCGCCCGCTCAAGGGCCACCTTCTTGCCGAAGTCCTGGACGTAAACGGGATGCCCGCAGACGGCGCGCGCGTGATCATTCTGAAGGTCGGCGATCGGGCAACGAATGAGGTGATCACTCAGTACGCGGACGGCGACGGTTATAGGCGGCATCGATCTCGATCCCGGGGTGTACCGGCTCGTGATTGCCCTGCCTGGTGAGTTGGATGAGCGCATCAACGTGCCGGAGCCGGTGGTACCGGGCCGCGTGACCAAGATCCGCGTGAGTCTGCACAACCCGTCGTACGGTCCGGTGGTACGCAGTCAAGCGGTGCTCGAGGCCCACCAGCGCCTCGATTACCGCTCCGGAGCCTCGGGGCTTGAGGAATGGCAGGTACGGGAGCCGGTGCCAGAAGACATTCTTGCGGAACGGAAGGGCCAGCACCCGGAATGAAGAGGGACAAATGCGTACTTC
This sequence comes from Candidatus Dormiibacterota bacterium, assembly GCA_035602605.1. GTDB lineage: Bacteria > Acidobacteriota > Terriglobia > Acidiferrales > UBA7541 > DASQHY01. The sequence goes on along the minus strand of DATNLZ010000132.1, from coordinate 57,162 downwards.
AGGATTAGTGGTCCGAACAGTGCTTATCACGACAGAACCGGTCTTCCACAAGTCTGCTAAACCACCGCAAGAGCCAATGGCATTGTCTTGGGCAAAGATTGTAGTGGCCGAAAAATAACCCCAGGGTGCCCCTCGAGCGCCTCTTCATCTACAATATCGCGCTTATGGCCAACCTCACGTTTCTTGGTGCTGCGGGCAGCGTCACTGGGTCAAAATTCTTGATAGAGGCGGAAGGCAAGCGCCTGCTGGTAGATTGCGGACTCTTCCAGGGCTTAAAAGAGCTGCGGCAACGCAACTGGAATCCGCTCCAGATAGATCCCGCCTCGATTGACTGGGCCATATTGACCCACGCGCATCTGGATCACACTGGATGGCTGCCACGTTTTGTGAAGCAGGGATTTCGCAACACAATTTTTGCCAACAACTCGACAATTGTGATGAGCGAGATTCTGTTGCGCGATTCCGGCCGTCTGCAAGAAGAGGACGCTGAACATGCTGCGCAACACAGTTACAGCAAGCATTCGCAGCCCCTGCCGCTCTATACCGAGGCCGATGTCGCGCCGGTGACGAAATTGTTTCAAGAGATTCCGCGGATAGGGGCGTTTACCATCAGCCCGCAATTCACGTTTCGGGCGTATGACGCGGGGCACATTCTGGGCTCGACCAGCCTCGAGCTGACCATCACAGAGAACGGCAAAACAATCGTCGTCGTGTTCTCTGGCGATATCGGGCGTTACGGCCAGCCAATTCTGAACGATCCGGTAACGCCTCCGCACGCTGATTATCTTCTTTGCGAATCGACTTACGGCGACCGCGTGCATCCCAAGGAATCGCCAGTAGATGCCCTGGCCGAGATCGTGAATCGCGCGGTGCGCCGTGGCGGTGTGATCGTCATACCCGCGTTTGCGGTCGGCCGCACGCAAATCCTAATGTACGTGCTTCATCTGCTGGAAATTCAAAAGCGCATACCGCACCTTCCGGTTTTTATCGATAGCCCGATGGCTATTGCAATGACGGACCTCTACTTGAAGCATCGCGAAGATCATTCGGCGTTATTTAGGAGCGAAGAGAGAGTTGGCGACCCATTGAACATGCGCCAGGTACATCTCGCCCGTGCCCCGGCCGAATCCAAAGCCATCAATCACGTCAAAACTCCCTGCATCATCATTTCGGCAAGCGGGATGGCCGCTGGCGGCCGCGTACTGCACCATCTGGCGCAACGATTGCCGGACCCTCGCAACATCGTTTTGCTTCCAGGCTTTCAAGCGGAGGGCACGCGTGGCCGCGCACTTCTCGAAGGGGCAAACAGGGTGCGAATCCATGGCGCTGACATACCCGTACGCGCCGAAATCGTGCAAATGCAACAATTCTCCGCCCATGCAGGGCAGGATGAGATCCTTCGGTGGCTGAGAGGGTTCCAAGCACCTCCGCGAGGCACATTCTTAATCCACGGCGAGCAGGTAGCATCGGTGGCCCTGAAAGCTCTGATTGAGACGCAACTGAAGTGGCGCGTGTCTGTTGCGCAGTATTTGGAGATTCAGGAACTTAATGCTGAGCTATCCGCAGGCACAAATTAACCCACACGTAAAAAAAAAAGCGAAATCTGGACAAACTTTGGAAACCTTTTCGAGGGTAACTTCGTCTATATGGACAAGACCACTCGCGGGGTAGGGGGCTACCACCACAGGGCAACCGACCGTCAGCTTCCTACCCCTTTTTTCCTGTGAAACGCTTAGAATTATCGATTTTTGAGTTGTTTACGACAAGGCGGCGATGCGGGCACCGGGGGTGGACCGGCTCATTGAGGGTATCTCGGTTAGCCTTAGCCCAATTTCGAACATGGGCAGCGGTGCCACTCTTCCCCAGCGATTTAGTTCCCATTTGGCGCGAATAAACCTGACGGAAGGGCGCAAGGTAAGGTCTAAAATCATTTTTGTGGAGCCCCGATAGAACCGCTGTGGCAGCTTTAGCAGCGGCTTGGTTCCCCAATTTTCCCCATCTTCCGAACCCCAAATGGAAACGTCAAGCGACTCTTGCTCGAGTTGGTCAAAGACGGTTAGCAGGCAGAGGAAGGTGCGCGTCGCGCTCGTCGAGACGTCAATCCTTGTTCCCTGGCCATTTGCCTCCACGTGCGTTTGAGCAGGAATCAGTTCCAATTGCGTCTCCATCCAGTTATCTCCGCTTCGGGCGGATTTTAGCACACCGTCGCAGCAAAACGCTTAGCGCGGAAACCTTATTCAGCGCGGAGCTTCAGCAAGCGCTCGGCGGCGGCAGCAAGTGTTTTTTCGGTTTTACAGAAAGTGAAGCGGATCTGACGCGCGCCGTCTGCGGGATCATTGTAAAAACTCGAGCCTGGAACTGCGGCGACGCCAATTTTCTCGACGAGAAATTTAGCGAACGAAACATCATCGGCGTAACCAAATCGTGAAATGTCGGTCATGATGTAATACGCGCCGCGAGGCTTGAAGCAAGCGAAACCTGCCTGTTCGAGTATGGCGAGCATGCGGTCACGGCGCACCATGTAGTCTGCGGCGAGTTTCTGGTAATAGCTTTCAGGAAGGCGCAGGGCGACAGCTCCGGCTTGCTGGAGCGGTGCTGCCGCTCCCACGGTCAGGAAGTCGTGGACCTTACGTATTGCCGCGCTTGTTTCAGGCGGTGCGATAGCCCATCCCACGCGCCAGCCGGTGACAGAATAAGTTTTAGACATGCCGTTAATGGTGATGGTGCGGTCTCGCATGCCTTCAACGCGGGCCATTGAAATATGCTCGGCGCCGTCGTACAAAATGTGCTCATAGATTTCGTCGGTGATGGCGAATGCGTTCCAGCGAACACACAAATCGCGGATGAATTCGAGCTCGGCATGTTGAAAAACTTTCCCCGTGGGATTGTTCGGAGTGTTGAGGATGATTGCTTTCGTACGTGGCCCGAAAGCACCAGCAAGCTCCTGAGGATTAAAGCTCCACTCAGGCGGACGTAGCTTCACAAAGCGCGGCGTCGCGCCGCTTAAAATCGCATCGGGACCATAATTTTCGTAGAAAGGCTCAAGGATAACAACCTCATCGCCCGGATTAATAATGGCCATCATCGCGGCCATCATGGCTTCGGTTGAACCACAACACACAGTGATTTCGCGCTCGGGATCGATGGTAACGCCTTGCGTGCGCGCGAATTTTTCGGTGATGGCGTCACGCAGTGGCTTGGCACCCCAAGTGATGGCGTATTGGTTGATGTCAGCGGCGATCGCGTCCTGTGCGGCCTTCTTGATTTCCGCCGGAGCCGAAAAATCCGGGAAGCCCTGAGCCAAATTTACAGCACCGTGGCGCATTGCCAGGCGCGTCATCTCCCGAATGACCGATTCGGTGAAACGCTCCGCCTTCCCGGAAAGCATCTGGCGAGCAGATTGAGCGATCGAACCACCTCCCATTTCCGTGGCACTCATCGTTGCCCGACTCCCTGCTTCCCTGTTTCGCCGTAAACCATCCGGTAGACCTCCGCGTTGCGCAGCACAATCTGAATATACTCGCGCGTTTCAGTGAAAGGCACGGACTCGACTAATTCAGCGATTTCTTCGTGTTTGCGTTCCCCTTGCCAGACGGAGATGCGGTCCTCGCCGGCATTGAAAGCGGCGAGTGCCGCTTCGGGACTGCCGAACTCCTTCAACAGGTCCGACAAATAGAGCGTTCCAAGCCGAAGATTGTACTCTGGATCGGTTAATTTCTCTCGGCTATAACGAAGTTTGAGACGACGAGCGAGCCGACGTCCAGTCATCGGAAGTACCTGCATTAACCCGACGGCGCCTTTGTGAGAAATAATGTCGGACTGAAATGTGGATTCCTGACGCATAAGCCCAGCAACGAGCATCGGATCGACCTCATTACGCGCAGCTTCTCGCCGAACAATCGCCTCATAAGGCAGAGGAAATATGGTGTGCCACGCCGCCAGCGGGACCTCGTCTAGTTTGCGCGCGTCGATATTTGGAACAGCAATGCGTCCAAGAGCCATCGCCGTGGGATAGTGACCTTGATCAAGCGCGGTCTGCGCTGCTTCGAAGATCAATCGTGGAGCCGCTGTTGCAAAATACGCGGCGCGCAGCTCGAGCTCGGCCGAGGCATCGAACGCGATCGTACGTAAGACCTCCGCTCGCGTCCAACGGGAGACTGCCGCGGCAGGAACAGGCTCGCGCAAACTAACGAGCGGTTGCACAGGAATAATTGTTGAAAGAATTTCCGCTTGCGTCACTGGCTCGCGCCCGATCGCATGCAAACGGATGATGGCAGCGCGAGCGAAATAGGTCTGCGGAAAGCGACCTTCTGCAGCAAGATAAAAGCCGCGTGCCACGCCAGTATTTCCGCTGCGCTCTGCCAAGCGTCCAAGCCAGTAAAGCGCATTAACGGTATATGTCGAGCCGGGGAAACGGCTCAAGTGTTCTTCCAGGAGATTCGCGGCTCCGGGATTTTGCTGCAGATAAGCTACCCAAGCGGTGCGCCAGTGCGCCACCGGGATATATTTGCTTCCCGGGTATTTTTCGAGAACGCGTTGGTACAGCGAAGCCGCATGTGTGCGATCCAGATTTACCCAATAAAAATTGCCGGTAGCAAAGAGAGCTTCTTCATTCCAGCGGCTGTCCGGATATTGCTTCTCGAGTTGTTCGAGTGCCGCAAACATTTCTTTATCGTGTTTTTCGGTCTCATGCTGTTTCGGACGCAAGGCCTGTGAGAGCGAATATAGGCGCTCGGCATCCAGTTCAGAATCGGTCAACACAAGCGAGGAAAGCGCGGATGCGGAATTTTTTAACTGCGCGCGAGCCTGAGCAATGCGCAATCGCGCACGCTGGCTGGCAATGGAGTCGGTCTTTTTGCCCAGCATCGAAAGCAATTTCTCGAATTCGGCCTGCGCTTCGTTCCATTTGTGTGTGTCGAAAAAAGCCTGGGCGCGCGGTTCCTGTTGCTCTGGGGTTGCACTTAGAAACTCGGCACCCATTCGCTTAGCAAGCTGCGCAAGGTTTGCCCCGGCCACGCGCGCTTCGTCATTTAAAGGATGCCGATAGTAAAGGTCCTGATAATCTTTTGCGGCGCGATCCAGTGCTCCGGCGCTTTGCCATGCCATTGCGCGCTCCAGGAGAAGTGCCGGTCTGGATGAAATGTTCGGATACGCGCCGAGCGCCTCTGCCGCATCTCTGGCTTTGCCAAGCGTGATAGCTGCGGCGGCAAATGCCTGGACTACTTGCTCGCTTAAGGCGCTGTCAGGGAAGTCGCGGCGAATCGTTTCGAGGTCGGAAAGTGCGGCGGCATCGTGATGTTGTGCTCGTTCAACCTGCGATCGCCAATAGAGCGAATAATCTTTCAGAACAGGATCCTTCATGCCCTTTTCGAGCCAGATGGCAGCCGGCACAACGCGGCCCTTGCTGAAGTCTGCATAGCCCAGCGCCAATGCTGCTCGCGCCCCCCAGGGATCGGATGCATGCTTATCCGCAAATTCACTGAGATTTACGTACGCGGCTGGGAACCCCTGCTGAAGTGAACGGGCCAGTCTTGAAAGCTGCTGCTGCGCAACTTCATCTTCGGGGCTCAGCGGCGCGGGTGAAGCAGCAGGCCCGATGAAGGGCGGTCGGGTATTGCGGGGGCGTTTGGTTTTTGATTTGCGGCCTCTCTGGATGGATCGCTTCGACTGCGCGAACACGCGATCCATGGCTACGCCCGATGCAAGCGCCAGCAATAATGACGCCATGAAAATTAAACGCCGCCTCGACGAGCGAACAGACGTCCGCCAGTTCCGCAGCGCTGACAAACAATCAACTACCTTAGTGATTGCGGACAGGTGAAGGGTAGGGATATTCGCCGAGCGCCTGAGGATCCCCGTCAGCGAGGATTTCCACCATCCAGTGATAAAAGTAGTCGACCGGATGCTCCATGATCGGCCGGAAACGACGATCGTACTCCTTGTGGGCTTTCGCAATGTCATCACGTAACCGTGTGCAAATGTCCTTGTGTTCGAGACCTGCCTTTACTTGCTCGGGCCGAAGCATCTTGATGTCTTGCATCGAAACTTTAGCGACACGATTGGCGCGGCGATGCAGGTCTTGCTCTTCTTGCGGAAGGCGCGACAGGTCAAAATGACCTGTTTTCTCGACCACGGGCTTATAAATCAACGACTCGGCGGTCTCGTCCACAGCGGTTTCTCGCGCTGCAGAAGCGGGGCCGTCCGCAGGAATCGGATCCGCTGCTGGTGCTGTAGAAATAGCCGAAACTGCTTCGCTCTTCGGCTGCGGTTGTTCGATTCCAGCGACCGATTGTTCAACCCGAGAGACCGGTTGCGGGACTCGGGACTGCGGCTGTTGTTCCGGCGGCGCTGCCTTTATTGGCGCGGCAACCGCAGGAGCGGAGATAGGAGGCGCAGGTCTTTCCGAAGTAACCTCCTCCGTTTGTGCATGGCTGAGTAAACTGAGAACTTCTTCCTCAATCTGCGATCGCTGCGCGGGTCGTAACGCGGACGACACAAATCGCGTCAAAACGTCGAGCGATGCGGCCAGTGAAGCTGCGGCAGTTTGTGCCCGCAGCATCGGTGGCAAAGCGTTGGTTGCCTTGCTGCTCGCACATGCCGCGACCGTATCGGCAATGGCCTGATGCAACTCATCAGTGCCCCGCTGGAGCTTTTCGAGGTTGTCCCGCAGCGCGCGCGAAACCGCTTGCTCGATGCCGCTGGTCTCCGAAGTTGTTTTCTTACTTCCGCCACTCATGCTCACAAGCTCCGTCCCATTGATTATTGGTAGTGCGGCAAATACTGTCAACTGCTACACGCAGGGAAGGTGCTTAGAAGTTCCTACCAGCATTGATGCCCTATAAGGTCGCCGGCCATTACTTCCATTAGAGGCCTATACATTCAGATGGCGCGTTCCGACGAGATGTCGAAAAAAATGTTAAAATAGTGTGTCCATTGGGGGCGACACGGTTTCGACGGAAGCTGTCGCGACCCGAAGGCATGCCGGGAGCCACCTGCCCGCGACCGGGTGGAAAACTAGAACTGCCAATCAACCATTGGCTTTGGCTGCCTAGTTAACCTAGTGTAGCTACGTCTCCCCGGGCTTTGCTCATGGGCCCGGCAAGAGGCGTCACACAGTGAGCTGGCTGTGGCGTTTCGGTCCGTAATGCTACAGCGAGAACCATCGGACTAGCTGGTTGCGTTTCTTGCTCATTCTGAGCGCCGCTGGCGAACAAAACGGAATTGAGCTAAGCATGTAGGCTTCGGATCGTAACGCTTTTCGGACGGGGGTTCGACTCCCCCCGCCTCCACCATTCAAATAGCCTTGTTTTATGAGGGTTTTTTACGGTTTTTGGATACTGGAATCTCTTTTGTGCCCAATTGAGCCCACGAATTTTTGACTGCGTCTTCTAACTTCTCTTGCCTACCTTTGACCCAGTGTGAATAACTCTTCTCTGTTACCTTGGTGCTCGCATGCCCGAGCAATGCGGCGACCGTCTCCAGCGAATTCCCTGCCATCAGCAGTTCCGTGGCAAACGTATGTCTAAAGAGATGCGCGTGGAGTATGCGGTAGACCAGCCAGCACGAAGAGTTTTCGTAATGCCCGTTGATAGTTGGTGACCGCAGTTTTTGGTTTTGACGCGCCTGTCCAAAAGAAGTGCTCCCCCTTTGCGCCAATCAACCCGAGTGCTTCCGTAACCGTCAACGGCACTGGGCAGAAAACATCTGTACCTGACTTGGCCGTCCGCAGGAACACCCTGCCATCTCGGATGTGGTCTTTCCTAAGAGTCACTACGTCTCGGATACGCAAGCCCGTATAGCGCATCATCAGAATGATCGCTCGCAGACGAATAGCATTCTGCTTATCGGGGTAGATATCGCATGTGTTGATAATCTGGCTAAACTCGGGTTTGGTTATAGGCACAATCTGCGGGTCGGTGGTCTTACCGGGCTTCAACGCTGATGCCGGATTTGTTCCAATCCAGTCGGAGACGTTGCAGAAACGAAAGAATGCTCTAGTCGCTTCTAGTTTCTTTCTTGCGGCGAAGTTCTTATTAACCCCGTAGGTCTGCAGAATGCACGGACATCTTCGAGGCGGTTGAAATACCCAGAAAAGTTTTGTCGGTGAAATGGACGTGGAAATAAAGCGTGCCTTGCTCGTTATGTGTCTGAATGTATTTAGTTCCTCTCGTGTCACGATAAAGCCACGGAAACACAATCTCAACAAAAAGCGCTGAGTGTTCGCCTTTCCGACATTGCGCCTGTAATTTGCGGAAACTACAGGATTTACAAAACGGTTGCGTTAAAGCTTTGTGCGTCGTTGTCTGTTCGCGTTTCCATCATAATAAATGCACAAGGATATGCCGATGATTACGCGGGCAAAGGGCAGAGGCCGTTTAACGAAGTCGCATGCGGATCCATGAGGCTGCGCGATAGAAGAAGCCCGAGAACACAGGCTATAGAACGCTCAAGCACTACAGCCCCTCTTTAGAGTGCCTTCGAAAGTCGGACAATCTGCTTGCCGTCTCTGTCCAAAATCCCGACAACTATTTCATCCGTGAGTGGCACGCCGCCATCACTCACGTAGATTCGATACATCCATTCCGTTCCTGACCCCAATTGGGCACTTGAGGCGGTTGCATCTCGATTTTAGTTATATGAGCAGTACGTTGGTAAATTCCTCGTTTCCAACGAAGATCAAACCGCAACGAGCTCAATACTCCCACTAACTGATCTGGCACAAGAGCATCCTTGCGCATCCCACGATAACCTGAAATCCACGCGCGTACCTGAACCTGTATCGCGGGCGGGTAGCTATCGACCAGCGCAGTGCCCTTGCGAAATTCCAGGCCGTTTCTGGTCTCACGTTTCGTCAGCCCTTCGAAGAAATCCCCGCCTGTCAGATCGGCGCCAAGTACCAATCTTCCATCGTGGAAAGGAACAAACTCATAATCGATAAGCACGTATTTCGAATATGAAGTTTTTCGACCTTCCGCGAATGACAGGGGCAGCACGAAAAGTAAAGCCAATGCTGACAGAAATTGGAGATATCTAGCCGTCGTCGGCTGAAGCGTGGGCCGATTATGGTTCTGGCTGAGTTGCATCTCGGGCGAGGTAACTTGGCACGCCTAAATACCATTGCAGGTGATTGGATACCGCTGTTCCGAAAGACTCCCAATAGGCCAGCCAAGTTCCATACTCAGGGTGAAAGGAAACAAAATGCTGCATAATACCGGCCGCACTCACTATAAAATATAGGGGATCGTTTCCTGCGCGAATTGACTTCTCGGCCTCGCCCCGAATAGGCTGCGGCAACATTGCGATCAATTGCTTGACATCACCAGCTAGAGTCCCCATCAAACCAGGAATGAATCCTGAAGTTAGAACCATCGTCCCGTAATCTGTTACATTGACCACGAATTGAACTGGATTGCGGTTTGGTTGGACGCCACCATTTGCTTTGCTGCTCCAGTACTGGCGCGAGACATCGATATACTTCATCGTTTGCACATAGAGATCATAATCGAATCCAAAGGTGAGATTGCCACGAATGTCGGTTCGGAGGTATGTTCCCGGCGCCCCAGCAATAGCATCAAAAATATCGAGTCCATAACAGCTACGCCGGATCCGTTATCCATCAGCAGAGGACACGGGTTTGAAGAACCTGGCTCCGGAGCATGTAGCACCACTCCGGCTCCGTACAAACCCAGCGTACAGTTCCTAAACCGTTAGAGGTTAGTGTAAATGTACGATTCAATTGGCGTAAACTTCATAGGTGGCCACTTGTTTTTGCCTCTCCTGGGTACCGCTATCGCGATTTTCCTTATGGGTCTTCTGGAAAAGAAAGTCTTTCCTGATGATCCTTTTATCTGTGGAATGACTTGGATGCTTGGTCTTTTCATTTTATCCGGCGCTTTTGCCACGTTAGGCGGAATCATTATAGGAGTATTCGTTTTCGCTGCTGGTTTGATTGCTCTCGTTCGAATCCAATCCCCCCGATCCCGCGAGAAATCCTGAGTTGTCACTCGCATGGGGACGTCATCAAGCGCCATCCAGCCGGATTGCCATGATGAATGAAGGAACGAAGTTAGATGCCTCTGCTGCAATAGTCATGGTTACAGGACGGACAGCTTGTTCGATCACCCACGCCGAGTACCCACTTGTCCCTCCGCGTACACGCCACGTACACCACTTCGCCCAAATCAGCGATTTTGGCTTTTCTATCGGCTGAGAGTTTTCAATAAGTTGCGTGTTTTCAGCGAGCCGCGATATTCCGACTCCCCCCGCCTCCACCATTTCAAAGTCTCTGTGATCAATAGATTACAGCTATTTTAGGTCCGCCTACGTTCCAGATACGTTCCAATTGCGTTCCAGTACTGGAGTCGGGGGAACTGGAATAACCTCCCCTTTCCATTTTGAACGGGCGAATTTCCGGACAAAAGGCGCTGTGCTACGCGCGAAAAAGATGAAATTACTTGGATGCGCGTTGTATAGGCAAGTCCATTACTTCCGAGTGATCCGGGCACAATCACCAAGATTGCAGCGGACCACATCTGTGGTTACCCGTTTTATCGGGAACTATTCCCTCATGCGAGAACCTCACAGGCGACACCTCGCAGGACTATTCTTATCGCCCAGAATGACAACGCCAGGCTCTTCCTCGAAAAGTTTTTGAATCCTGTCGCGGGACAATTTCCACAGTGACGCAACCTGAGCAGCTGTAAAGAATTCTTGTTGATCTGCATGAATCTCCCGAATCAATCAAATATGAATTTCGCCGGAAATGAAGGATGTCTTCGGTCGCTGATCGTTTCCTCGGAGGCACGAACTTAAACCGATTTTCGTGTCCACGCCCCAAGAATGGCGCCCATCAAACACAGCCCCACAAGAGGATAAAACTCATTGATGGCAAAAAGTTCCTTCGGACGCATTTCGTACATGTACGTCGTATACGTAACCGGCCCGAGAAAGCCGATCCATACCAAAATCCCAACCGCAGCGCCGCGTCCGGCGGTACTGGCGTTGCGCCAGCTGCAAATCTGGGCGAGCACGAACGCGATCAGCAAATTCAGGGCGAATGTGATCACGTAGGGCAGGACGGGATTCATGCTGCGCGCCTGTTCCTCCGTCATATGTTCGAACGCCATCCACGGTTTGCTGAACAGCACCCCGTACCAAACTGCTCCGAGTATCCAGTACGCCAAAGCCGAGACAAACACCGCCGCATAATTTGTCTTCATCGTGTCTCCTTGTGTATCGAATTTCTGCCGGAACCTTCACGGGCCCAGCATAGTTCTCTCGGTTGGTTAGTGCGGAAAGTCTCCTTTTTGCGCCAAGGTCTTGTCGAGCCTCACCATAGCAAGCTCGGACGCGGCGAGCTATGCCCCCAATTCTCCCTCTTCGGTTGGACCGCGTCTATGCCGACAGGACCTGGCCGCGTGTTTCGGCCCCGAAGGGAATAAGGAGCAAAGTGGTGGAAGAGTCCCCCGTGATCTGGGCACAATCCCGAGAGAGGTTCAAGATTATTGCACGCGGGACCAGACCAAAGGCCTTGGCGCGCGAAAAACTCAAGCACCGAGATCGCCGCGTTTGGCGAAAGCCATGATGCGATCGGCGGCGCGAAATGCCAGCGCTTCGATGGTCATGGTGGGCTGGCCACGGCCCGAAGTGACAAAACTGCTGCCATCGCAAAGAAACAAATTCTTCACGTCGTGGGTGCGGTGATCGGAATTGATGACGGAGGTTTTGGGATCGTTGCCCATCCGGCAGGTGCCAAGAAGGTGGAAAGCAAAATCATCTTCCTCAACTAGAGTGTGCCATTTCATCCGGGCGCCCGCGACGTCGAGGAGTTCGAGAGCGCGAGCCTGTTGCCAGGCTGCAAGCTTGAGATCATCGCGATGGTTTTTGTAAGTCATCCGCAAGGCAGGGAGCCCCCAGGCGTCTTTCAGATCCGGATCGAGGGAGAAGCTGTTAGCCTCTACCGGGAGCGAAGTACCGTGGCAGCCAATTTTCATGGTACGAGTAAAATCGTGGCTCAAAGCATCCTTGAAGGCTTTGCCCCAACGAGGCGTTTTCGGCGGAAGTCCACCCGGCGCTTCGCTTAACGGGTAACCACCCATCGCAAAAGTGATCGGAGTGAAATCGAAGCGCGCGTCGAGCCCGCCTCCGCCGTAGAATCCTACCTTTTGCGGGTCGAGTTCGTAGAAGTCGTGGAGGACGCGGCTAACTGCGTACCCCTTGTAATCGTTCAGAGGGTGCTCGAACAATCCCAGCGCCTCAGCGTAGCTATTGAGCATCAGGTACTTACCGACGAGGCCGCTGGAATTGGCAAGACCGTTTGGAAACTGCTTGTTGGCGGAGAGCAGCAGCAGGCGTGGAGTTTCCGCGCCGTTGGCACAGACGACCACGGCTTTAGCTCTTTGCAGATGCGCATTGCGCTGTTTGTCGAAGTAAACAGCGCCGGTAACGCGGCCGATGCTGTCCATCTCGACGCGATGGACGTAGGAATTCGGGCGTATCTCGCAACGGCCGGTGCGTTCCGCCATGCGAATGGCGGTAGCGAGAGAGCTGGACTTCGCACCGACCTCGCAACCAAAAGCTAAACAGAAACCGCAGTTGACGCAGGCGCTTCTTCCGGGCCGAGGCTGCGAAAGAATCGCCATTGGCGTTGGAAATGGATGCCAGCCCAGCTTGCGTGCCGCGCGTTCGAAGATCACTCCGGAAGATTTCACCGGCAAAGGCGGCATTGGGTAGGGTTTTGAGCGTGGCGGGTCGAACGGGCTGGCGCCAGCCAGGCCCGACACACCAATTTCCCATTCCACTTTCGTGTAGTACGGCTCGAGATCGGCGTAGGTGATGGGCCAGTCGGCGAAGCCTGTCCCTGCGATGGAACCGATCTTGCTGCGTTCGACAAAATCGATTTCATGAAAACGCCAGAAATTGGCGGTGAAGTGCACGCTGGTACCGCCGACGAGGCGCCCGTATACAAGCGCACGTTGTTGCTTAGCCTTTTCGTCCGGTGTTTTGCGAAACGTGGTGGGCTGCAGTTTGGGATGATTCGTGAGCAGATCTTCCTGCAAAATCTTGATTTCGTCGTGGACAAAGTCGGATTCGGTAAGGTAGGGACCTTGCTCGAGAACCACCACGCGGAAACCATTGGTGGAAAACTCTTTGGCCAGAATGCCGCCGGCGGCGCCGGAGCCGACGATGACAAAGTCAACTTCGTCTGAGGTTTTGTATTTGTGCTGGTCGGGCCTCATTTCTTCTCCGCGTCCTTGGGAGCCGGCTGCCAAGCTGGGTAGTCCTTGTCATAATAGCCAAACGGCGGCTGGAACATGTGTTCGCGGTCGCGGCCGATGACTTTCCACCCCACAACCTCACGGTTTCCGCCGGTGTCGGAATCGGGGTCGATGAGGAATCCGGCGATGGTGTGGCGGCGAAGCGTCTCGAAGAAATTCTTCGCATTGGAGTCTTCATCAAACGAGCGGAGAACTTCGTCCTGTTGTTCCGGCGCGGCGGCGGAGAATTTTTCAACACCGGGAAACATTTCGCGGACCCTGGCCTGCAAAACGGGCAGGCCTTCGATATAACTCTTCTGACTATCACTGGCAAAGGTCTTGAGAGCCCGATCAATGAAGTAGACGACTCCAGCCTCGCGCGCACCGGGCGTATCGTCAGTGGGGATGATGCGCGCAGCGATGGCATCGATTTCCGCGGCTTGCTCGGGCGTGAAGAACTCGAAATTTGGGCGACCAGCCGATCGCGCTGCGGCGCGGGCATAGTCTGCGGCGGCCAGAGCCGCGGGCCAGTGAGCAGCGGCCCAGGTGGCGGAAACGCCGGTCGCGCTGCCTAGGAGAAACCGCCGCCGAGAAAGAGCGTCTTGCATGCGAGTCTCTTCGAACCGTGCGAGGAACTGTAAGTTTTCGAGCAAGGAGGGTCAAGGGAAAAGATCGCTGGAGAGATGTGAACACGTGCTCGAGCTCCGCGTTGCCCGATAACGCGCTCGCATTTCGGTTCGAGCCACATGAGAGAACTCCTCGTTTGTCGGCAACTCGGAAACAAACTTGACGCAGCAACCTAAATTTCGTTTGACTAAATGAAAAATCTCGCGTTCCAGATACGTCTCAGTTAGGCGCAATTTTGCCGTCTTCTGCGTTTTGGGCGTCTCGGTCGGTTACGAATATAAACGATACTTCTTCAATGATCGTGCGCTGGCCGTCTTAGAAGGAGCGAACACCCGACCAAACGGTTTGGAAAGCGATCGAAGCTGCACAGGAGCGAAGAGAGCAGCCAAAAGAAGAACCCGGAGAGAAGGGCATCGGCCAGGCGGTCGCCTGCTCGCGAGAGAAAAAGTAGCTCGCCATCAAGCCAGAAGGGCCCTTGTTATCGTGCGGCGAGGCGGGGTAGAAGGAAGCGGAAGAAGGCGTCGGGATGGGAATCGAGACAAACCTGGGCGTTGGACGCATTGAGCACGTAAGGTAGGTTCGGTGCGTTAGGCGCATTGGGTGCACTCGGTGCGTTCAGTGGACTGGGTGCAGTGTGTGTATAGGGCGCGGTCGGTGCGCTTGTGTCGACACGCGTCAATCCTTTTTCGTCGACGCGGATGCGCATAGGTTGAACGGGGCAGAGGTCGGGATTCACAAGGAAGGCGATGGTCATGGGATCAAAAAGGGTCGGCGTTTGCTGGCCCCATTGGTGATAGAGCAAAGTGAGGACATCGGTGAGCGGGGTGCCTTGGCCGAACAGGAAGGCGCGCTTGACCTCGTCCAACTTCAATTGGGTGGAGTCGAGCGGCATGACAAAAAGGGGCACTCCCGAGGCAAAGAGCTTCTGGGCGGAAGGAATGTCATTCAAGATGTTCCATTCGGGTTGCGGGCCGCGGGGAGACGCGTAGCCAAGATCGCCGTAGCCACGCTTGATCGAGCCCCCCATCATGACCACGCGCTTGAGCTTGCGAAAAGTGGCGGCGTCTTTGTCGATGGCGGCGCCGATATTCATCAAGGGCCCGATGGCGATCAGGGTGACCTGGCCCTGGTAGCGGCGAATCTGTTCCAGCACAAAGCCGACAGCATCGGGATGAGATGGCTTCGCATAGTGCCCGCCTTCGGCGTAGCGGCGCTGGGTGAACGTGCCTTTACTCACCGTGGGCGTACCCGCTGCCACGGGGATATCCGGGCGGCCAACTTCGGTCAGGAAGCGATCGACAAGTTTCGCGCGGGTCTCGGTGTCTCCGAACGTGGTTGTGATCCCGATGATCTGCAGTTCCGGGCTGCGCAAAGCCAGGGCGAGCGCGAAAGCGTCATCGATGTCATCCCCTACGTCGGTGTCGATGATCACTTTTTCGGGGACTGCAGGGACTGGGTAAGACTCGCTTGAGCAGAGGGGAGACGCAATTATGGTTAAAGAAGCCAAGACACAGATGAGGATGGCTGCAGATTTGGACATTCTGCGGGGATGTTAGCACAGTAGATGAAAACGAGCTGGGCAAGATTTCGTGGGCGGAAACGTTGACCCGCGAAGGGGAAAGACATGGCCTTCATTTGGCCGTGAGAACCGCGCGCGGGTTGCGAACCATGAGCGTCTCGATTTCCTTTGCAGAAACTCCGGCCCGCCCGAGCAAGGGAACAAACTCGGTAAAAAGAAAGTCGTAAGGGTGAAAGTTTCCACCGCCGGGTTCACCGACGTGATACCACCCGGAGTCCTGCGAAAGCAATACGCTGCTGAGATACCCCGCGTGCTTCATCCCCAGCACCAGCTCTACGTGCTTCTGCGCCGTGGCCGAAGATATGCCATCGAATTCGACCCATGCGCCCGCTTCGGCTGCGCGCAGGTGTAGCAAGGTGTCGGCTTCGTTTTGGGCGTGCACCCAAATGAACCCCGCAGACGCCACACCGCGCGACTTGAGCGTCGAGATTTGTGCCATGGCGGCTACCCCGTCCCCGGTATGCGACGCGATCGTCAAGCCCGTCTGCTGATGAGTGATGGCGGCGGCATTGACGAGCTTGGCATCGATTTCGGAAAGCGGTCCGGAATTCACGCCGATCTTGATAATTCCTGGCCGCACTCCCGAGGGCGGGATTCCATCTTCGAACTCCTTCACCCAGCGCGCGGCCAATTGCTGCGCCGTTTCCGCGTACGCGAATCTCGGCACATACTTGTCCTGGGCCGCGCCGTACAAACCGGTGTTGGTCACCATCTGCAAGCCACTCGCTTGTGACAGCCGGCGCAGTAGCCCTGCATCGCGTCCAATATAAGCGGGCGTGCAGTCCACGAGCGTATCGCAACCTGCGGACTTCACCTGGCGCAGATGGGGAAGGGCTGTACGGAAAACCTCTTCGGGGTCATAGCGGCCCGGCCGGATCGCGTCGGCGCCGATAAAATCCACCATTACGTGCTCGTGGATGAGAGTTCGGCCCAACCGTTCAGGTGCGATAGGCCCGAGGACGGTCATCACTTGCCCGTGCCGAGCGTTTGCCCTCGCCAGACGGGAAATCGATAGGACTCCGGCGCCCGCAGCGGCGAGCTCGAGGAAGTTGCGGCGGTTCATGCTAGAAGTGATATACGCTAATTTCGTCCGCGCCACGGGAACTACTTATGAAACTCAGTTAGATGGTGACGCGGGCAGTCAACCGTCTTCGACTTCATGAACAGGTCTCAAGGGCAACCCGGTCAGCGCCCTTTCTTGCTTTCGTTCTGCGCGATCCGCGCCTCCACCAGTTTCTTAACAAGTGCAGTCGGCAGTGGCTTGTCCGTTGGGAACTGGATGGTCCCTTTGGATGTGGAGAAGCCCTTAAGTTCGTTCTTAAACGCCTCGACGACCGAGGCGGTGGGGAATAAACTGCAGTGGTTCGAAAACGCGGCGAACCACATCAGCACTCCTTTGTACTTGAACGCAGGAATCCCATAGCTGATGGTCTCGGTAGCCCCCGGTGGCACAGCGGACCGAATCGCCGCACGAATCTTGTTCAAGGTGCTGCGTGCGGGTTCCGGGACACCAGCAAGGTATGCATCAACATTTTTCGGAGCGCCGTTGCCTTTCGCCGCAGAACTGCGATTGCCAGATTTCACTTTTTTCATTCGGGCGATGCTACAAGAACTTCCACTTCAAGTCCATGGCCCAGACATAGCGTTTATCAGCACCTACATTTGAAGTCCGACCGGAACCGCATTAGTTCATCAAGGCCGATATGGCTGCATTCGCGAGGAACGTTAGTCATCACCCCCTGGCATGCTAGACCCGTTTCGTATTCTAATCCTGGTTCAAGGTCACCACACGCGCATCGTTCGGCGAAGCTGCTGCTCGTCGGTCAGCGAAAATTCGACGACCCCTCATTTCAGGAATGACTAAAACTGGTTTAATGATTTATAGAATAGCGATTCGCGCAACCGCATCAGGGCAGCGCGAAAGCAACGACGGCATCACTCTGCGGTTCTTGCTTGATCTTGGCATGGCCACCAGCAGCGATCACCACATATTGCTTGCCGTTTTTGAGCCGGTAGGTCATGGGCGTTGCATGCCCGCTCGCCGGAAGCGGAGCTTTCCAAATCTCCTTTCCCGTTTCCACGTCGAACGCGCGAATGTGAGGATCAATCGAGCCACCAATGAAGACGACCCCGCTGGCAGTGACGATGGGTCCGCCAAAGCTGGGAGACCCCGGCGGAACCTCGGCCTGGCCGGGCCCGAAACCGTGCATAGTGCCTAGCGGAACTTGCCAGCGAATCGTGCCGGCATTCATGTCCACCGCTTTAAGCATGCCCCAAGGCGGCGGATTGCATGGCAGCGCCGATGGCGAGAACAGGGGAGTGCGAAACATTCCGTAGGGCGCGCCTGTCTGCGGTGAGTATTCACCGGGCTCGCCGGTGTGCGTGGTCTCGGAATATTTTTCGGTTGGAATGAGTTTTATTTTGAAGGGCAGATTGGTGATGTTTAAGAGCAAGAGATTCCGCTGGGGATCGAACGCGTAACCGCTCCAGTTCATTCCGCCAATGTTACCGGGTATGGCCAGAGTGTATTGCAAAGCAGGAGGACTAAAAACGCTTTTGTTACCCAACCCGGCAATCATATTTCGGCAGGCTTCGCGGTCGGCAGGCGTAATTCCCCAAGCGTCATCCGTCGAGAGGCTTTGCGGTGCGAGCGCGGGCGGCGCGGCCGGGAAAGGTTGAGTGGGCGAAGTCACCTCGCCAGGCACGTCACTTTGCGGCACGGGGCGTTCTTCGACGGGAAATACCGGAACGCCAGTGTCGCGGTTCAGCACGTAAAGGAATCCGGTTTTGTTGCCTTGAATTACCACAGGAATCTTTTTGCCGTCATGCTCCACAGTAGCAAGCAGCGGCGGCGAAGCAGTGTCGTAATCCCAGAGGTCGTGATGAACGAGCTGGAATCCCCATGCAACTTTCCCGGTCTTCGCGTGCAGCGCCACCACGGAGTTCGCCCATTTATTATCTCCGGGCCGCAAACCACCGTAATAGTCTGGGCTAGCGCTGCCGGTAGGCACGAAGACAAGATCGCGTACCGGATCGACTACCATTACCGACCAGGCATTCCCTGCCCCACTACGAAACGTTTTCGCCGGGGATTTCACGTCCGGGCTCTCCGTATTGGGTTGAATCGGATCCCAACTCCAGCGCAGCTTGCCTAAACGCGCGTCATACGCGCGGACCACGCCTCCGGGCATGTCAATGCTTCCGTTATCGTCAATGGCGGAGCCCACCACGACGAGATCGTCGATCACGGTCGGCGGAGAGGTCATGTGATACCACCCGGCGCGATACGCAGTGACATCGCGCAGATTTACTTCGCCGCTCTTGCCGAAATCCGTGCACGGTTTGCCGGTTGCAGCGTCGATGGAAATCAGACGCGCGTCTATAGTGGCTTCGAAAATTCGGCGATGGCATGGCTGGCTCGTGGCGCGCTTGGAATCAACCCATGCGGACACGCCACGATTAATCAGGCCGTCGCCTGCGTCCCAAGACTGATCAATTCTAGGATCGTAGGCCCAGCGCTGAGTTCCCGTTTCTGGATCGAGCGCAATCACTCGATTAAATGGGGTTGTCAAGTAAAGCGTGCCATCTACCAGGATCGGCGTAGTTTCAAATCCGCTTCTTCGCCGGTGATCGCTGCCCTCGGAAACATCGCCGGTGTGGAACGTCCATGCAACTTTGAGCTGCGAAACATTGTCGCGATTGATCTGCGTTAGCGGCGAATAGCGCATGCCACCGGCATCGTGGCCGTAGCTCGGCCAATCGTCCGACTGCGCCGCAGATGAATCTTTCTGGGCTGCGGATGCATGCGTGGGTCTTTGCCCGTTGAGGGCGACTGTACACACGAGAGTGAGAACGTAAATAAACCCAAGCCGTAACGGAATTTTCGCACTCATTTTATTGCCCACCCACCTTTTGACGTTTATTTTGTTCGTCAAGCCACCGCTGCTTGAGTGTTCCATAGGGTTGCCTTGGTGGGCAACCCAGCCGTATCCGCGCTACAGGAGTTTCGCCCTCAGCATGGTGTAGGAATGCGGAGGGAATCGATAGCGGAGCTGGCGCCCCTCCGCATTCGCCGAGCGCGTGACCGTCCGCACCTTGGTCGACCCGAAGTCGTTCTCCGCCTTGATATCGGGTCCGTTGACCTCCGCGACTTCGACAGGGCGAGCGAACTGCTTGTCCTGGGCCTCGAATTCCGTCTCGATCGCCTGGTCTCGGTGCCGGTTGACCACGTTCAGCACGAGGGTGCCGTTGTCGTACCCGGCAGAGGCGTCCAGATAGGGTACCTGGCCGAAACGCTTGCTGTCGTATTTCGGACTGTCCACAAACATCTCCAACGCTTTTCCGCGGGTGTTGTTCGCAAAGAGTTGCAATGGGTAATAGATGGTCTGCAAGAACATGGCCTGCTCGTTGGTGAAGATCGGTGCGATCACGTTGACCAGCTGTGCCATGTTGGCCATTTTGACCACATGAGCGTGGTTGATGAACGAGTTCAAGAAGGTGGCCACGACGAGTGCATCTTCCAGGTTGTAACGCTCTTCCAGGATGCGCCGGCCCCGCTGCTGCGGGCCGCGGGCACGATACCAAACGTTCCATTCGTCCCAAGCGATGTAGATGCGCCGACCGGAAGGCTCACCCGACAACGCCGCGTCTATGACACCCTCCACCGTCTTGATGCGTTGATCGAGATCGAGCGAACTGCTGAGGAACTCGTAGTAGTTATTGTCCCGGTTGCCGAAATAGGAATGAATCGCGAGGTAGTCGGCGTGCCGCTTCAGATAATCGAGGACTGTGCGGTTCCAGCCGACCCAGTCGATCCCTGTGCCGAAGTTCGATGATCCCGCCGCGATGAGCTTGATGTTCGGGTCGGTCCACTTCATCAGCTTTGCCGCTTCCAGAGCGAACTTGCCGTAATCCTCGGCCGTACGATGGCCCATCTGCCACGGCCCGTCCATCTCGTTGCCCAGCCCCCAAAATACCGCTTTCCACGGTTCCTGACGCCCGTTCTGCTTCCGCAGCCGCGTCATGGCCGTGTCCGCAGAGGAGTTGCAATACTCGACCCACTGCTGCGCTTCTTCCCAGGTGCCCGTCCCGAGATTGGCGCAAATGTACGGTTCGGTTCCCATGATTTCGGCGTACTGGAGGAACTCGTGGGTGCCGAAGCGATTGCTCTCGACCGTGCCCCAGGCCATCTCCAGCCGGGGAGGCCGCTTGTCCCGAGGGCCGATGCCGTCTTTCCAGTGGTAATTCGACGAGAAGTTCCCCCCCGGCCATCGGAGGACGGTGACTTTCAACTGCCGGGCCGCGTCCAGGACGTCGCGGCGGAAGCCGTTGGAGTCAGCAAGAGGCGAACCCTCTTCGAACACGCCACCGTCTATGCAGCGGCCGAGGTGTTCGATGAAATTGCCGAAGATCTTGGGATCAATGTCACCGATGGTTCGCTCGGTATCGATCTTGATTCTGGCGCGCAGGGTCCCCTCCTGGGCGCGTAGAGCAAAGGGAACCGCGATCAGGGCCTTTGTAAAGTCGCGCCGGGAGAGCATGGGAGTGTGTTTCAAAGTCGTGCCTCGTTTTCCGACAATGGGTGCCCGCTTGTTGCAGCCCTCGGAGCACTCCGACCCACGGCCAGCTATTCTCCCAAACCATTGTGGAGACCTGCAAGGTCGCTCTGCCGGTCGTGCCGTTGTATGCGTGGAACACCAACAAGTCGGATTCTGCGTTCAGGAGGAGAGATTGGCCGCCGCGGCCCCGCCACGCGGCGGTTCCTTCCGCGAGCAGGGCCGCGCGGCACTCAATCGTCAGCCTCAGCCGGCCTTCGCGAACTACTTGCCTGGATGAGCTAGTTGTCTCAAACAAACGATCCGCGAAACTGCTTGGAGGGGTGTCTTGTCATGCTCGGTTCAAACCATCAGGAACCATGGGTAGTGACCGCAGACGCACGCCGGTTGCATCGAAGATCGCGTTACCAATGGCCGGAGCCAAGCCAACAATGGGTGTTTCACCGGCACCAGCTGACGGAATATCTTTGCGATCGAGCAGAACTGTTTCGACGAGCGGGGTGTCGCTGAATCGCGGGACGCGATACTTCGAGAATTTCGCGTTCAAGATACGGCCGTCTGCAAAATCTATGGCTTCGAAGAGTGCTCCACCGAGGCCCATTATGTTGGCACCCTCGATTTGGGTACGCAGGTGATCCGGATTGACGATAGCGCCGCACTCGAAAGCGGTAACTACGCGAATCACTTTGACTTCACTTCGCGCTTGATCGGCTTTCGCACGACCGGTTGTCACTTCGACACAAGTAGCAACGTTGCCGCCTTTTTCGAAACCGCCGGCAATACCAAATCCGTGATTGAGCGTCTTTGCTCCTCCCCAACCAATTTTTTTTGCGGCGGCTTCGAACACGGCGCGAAGGCGCTCGTCTTTCAAATTCTTTAGACGGAATTCGAGCGGGTCCATTTTTACGGAGTGAGCGAGTTCGTCCATATGAGATTCGCGCGCGAAGTGGTTAGCAGTGGCGGCAAGTCCGCGATAAGAGCCCTGACGCAAGGGATATCGCGTCTGGTGGAACTCGATGCTTTGATTTGGAATGTCGTAGTAGGTACGAATCCCCGAGGGGCCGGAATTGTAATTATGAAATTCCCACGCGGATATTGTGCCGTCGGAGCGCACACCGCTCGACACCTCAATGACCCCTGCCGGGCGGAAATACGCCCACGTAAATTCTTCTTCGCGAGTCCACACGAGCTTGACAGGCTGCTTGGCGGCCCGCGCTAGACGTGCCGCCTCAACAGCCGCTTCACCGGTATGTTTACCGCCATAGCCCGAGCCCATGTCCGGCATCAGGACGCGGACATGATCCTCGGGAATTCGGAAAGCCTCAGCAAGCTCAGTGCGCACTCCGAAGGGGCGCTGCGTACCTGTCCAGGCCGTGAGACTGTCTCCGGACCACTGCGCAAGGGCGGCGCGCGGCTCGAGTGGACAATGCGCGATGTAAGCCACGGTATAGGTTTGCTTGAGGCGCTGGTCGGCCGCGGCAAATCCCTGCTCAACTGAGCCCACTTGGTGTCGCGAGCCTTCGCGCCCCTTTTCTTCAATTGGATTTTTCTTTAAATAATCGAAGACGTCTTTATTCGAGACGTTCGAAGGACTGGTTGGCCCAGAGGCTGATTTCCATTCGGCACGGATCGTGGCGAGGGCGCGCGAGGCGAGCTCGGCGCTAGGAGCTGTTATGCCAATGAAGTTGTCGTCGCGGACGACGGTAACGCCTGGGATCTTCTCGGCCTCACCGGTATCGGCACTGGCAAGCTGTGCTCCAAATGAACTCGGACGCAAAACTTTGCCATGGAGCATGCCGGGCAGCTTCTGATCGCAAGGATAGCGATGCGCGCCGGTAACGAAATCGCGGCCTTCAATCTTGGGAACCGACTGGCCGTCAATCGTCCACTGCCTAGCAGGTGTGAGGGGATCTTCCGCGGGAATAGCTTCTGAAAGCTCGCGGCCTTTCACAAGCTCGGCATAGGTCACCGCGCGGTTGGATTGGGGCTCCGTAATTTTGCCGTCGGCGACAGTGAGACCCTTGGGATCAACTTGCCAATTCTTCGCGGCGAGGCCAATCAGAAGGTCGTGGGCGGCGGCGGCGACCTTGCGGAGTTGCAGATTCATCGTCGGTGTGGTGCGGCTGCCGAACGTGCCCATGTCAAACGGAGTGAGCTTTGTGTCGCCCATCACCATCTTGATTTGAATAGGAGAAACGTGTAGCTCTTCGGCAACAGCTTGGCTGAGCGAAGTGCGGATGTTTTGTCCAACTTCGACCTTACCGGTATAGACGGTCACCAGGCCGTTTTCGCCGATGTGCAGCCAAGCGGCGATTGCCTTGGGCATCGATTCCGCTGACGGTCTTCTGGCGGCACCCGACTCCTGGAACGCGGCAGCATTTTTGAGCACGCCGAAGATAAGCACGCCCGCGCCAAGAATCCTGAAAAATTCGCGACGATCCAAGGCAAAGTGGTACGCGGAAGGCGCTGAAAGCTCGTATCTTTCTATCTCGATAACTGTTTCAGGAACCTTCTCCAGCGCAAGTTCGCGAGTCTTTTCAGAGACCGGTTCCAGAGACGTGGGAAGAAGCCGATTATCGCTCATCGCCGGGGCTCCTTGGAAGACTTCGCGGCTCTTTGAATGGCGGCGACAATGCGTGGATAGACTCCGCATCGACAAATGTTTCCCTGCATGAACTGGACAATTTCGCTGTCTGAGGGACTAGGTTTCGACCGCAGCAACGCGACGCCGGACATGATCATTCCAGATGTGCAATAAGCGCACTGCATGGCACCTTCTTCAAGGAATGCCTCCTGCAGCGGATGCAACCGGCCATCGGCGGCAAGTCCCTCTATCGTTGTGATTTGCTTTGGGGCAGCTGCGCCAACAGGAGTGATACAGGAGCGTCTGGGATTACCGTCAATGAGAACGGTGCAAGCCCCGCATTGTCCTTCGCCGCAGCCGTATTTGCAGCCGGTAAGGTCGAGTTGGTCGCGCAGGATCGAGAGAAGGCTCGTCTCCGACTCTGCATCTATGGGATAGAATTTCCCATTCACTTGTAATTTAGAAATTCTGGTCACAGCACCCTGCCCACTGGGAGACTCGAAGATACGATTTGCAGGCTCAGTCACCCCGCTGATGAAGTATTGTAGTCGATCACTCAACTATTCGACGCAATCGAACGCGGTGAGGTTTCGAGTCGTGACCTCCCTTCTGGAAGTCACGCGTGGCGCTGCGCCTCCGCTGTGTCTTCCAAGCGTCAGCCCAGGTTGATCTCTTGAAGTTGGCTAAAGTTGCTAGACTCTGAGCTGGTGATGAACCAGGAACCAAAGTTTACAGGCGCTATGCTTGGTCTCGCAGTGGGCGACGCCCTAGGAACCACGCTCGAATTTAGCGCTCCCGGTTCCTTTGCTCCGATCGATGACATGCTTGGGGGTGGTCCTTTCAACCTGGCGCCAGGCCAATGGACTGACGATACTTCAATGGCCTTGTGTTTGGCAGAGAGCCTGATTGAGAGAAGAGGTTTTGACCCAACCGATCAGTTGGAGCGCTACTCGCAATGGCAAACGCACGGCCATCACTCAAGCAATGGCCGCGTGTTTGACATCGGAAACACCGTGCAAGCGGCGCTTGCGAAATTTGCAAGGACTAAAGAACCTTACTGCGGATCGTTCGACCCATCGTCAGCAGGTAACGGTTCCTTGATGCGCTTAGCTC
Source organism: Candidatus Dormiibacterota bacterium (assembly GCA_035602605.1). Classification (GTDB taxonomy): domain Bacteria; phylum Acidobacteriota; class Terriglobia; order Acidiferrales; family UBA7541; genus DASQHY01. The sequence continues at coordinate 32,448 of DATNLZ010000132.1, read as the reverse complement.
CTGTTCCTCTTTTCTACGTGTCAAGACCGGTAGAAGCAATGGAGCGCTCAGGGGAAAGTTCGCGCACAACTCACCAGGCCCAGACCGCGATTGACGCGTGCAGATATTTCGGAGGATTGATAGCCGGAGCCGTGACGGGTGCGTCGAGGGAGGAACTATTATCGGATCGCTATGCGCCAGTGGAAAACTATTGGCGGGGCAACCGTCTTGCAGTAGAGGTTGATCAGGTTGCGGCCGGCTCTTTCAAACGATTGCACCCACCCGAAATAAAAGGCACTGGCTATGTTGTTAAAAGCCTTGAGGCCGCTCTGTGGGCTTTTTATTGCAGCGATTCATTTCGTGAGGGGTGTCTGCTGGCCGTTAATCTTGGAAACGACGCGGATACAACCGGTGCCATCTACGGTCAACTCGCAGGCGCCTATTACGGAGAGAGCGAGATACCCAAAGATTGGCGCGAAAAACTGGCACATTTTGAAAAAATTAAGTCTCTAGCAAGCCAGCTTCACGCTTTTCGGATCTAAAGCGTAAATCGTTCCGCAAGTGGTTAGTCGCCCTGAAACCTTGACGAATACAAGCGCAGCGAGATAACTTCAGCATATGATGATTGGCGAGCGTCTCCGCGCGTTGCGGGAAGCGAAAGGGCTCACCCAGGGCGACATTCAGAGGCTTACCGGGCTCCTGCGTCCTCACATCTCCCGTACAGAAAACGATCATACGACTCCCAGTGTCGAGACGTTGGAGAAATGGGCCAGGGCTCTGGACGTTCCTCTGTACTCAATTTTCTACGAAGGTGCCAGTCCACCGGACTCGGTCATACTGCCAGAACCAAACCAACCGGAATCGCGCCGTAAGGATGAACAGTTTATGAAAACGCTGTCCATCTCATTGGCCAAAATGGACGAGCCCAGCCGGCAGTTGCTTCTGCAAGCCGCGCGCAGAATGGCCTCTCGCGGATCGCGAAAATAAGCGATCGCGCCAGGCTGGGCGAAGATCGCGTTCCACTCAATTAAAGTTTGGGAAGTGGCGTAGCGTTGCGAGCGATGCGCGATCTACCGCCGTGAAGACGTTGCGGCCGCGCTCCCGATTGCTTCGCCATTTACAACCAGCTCGACGCGGCGATTTCTTTGTCTTCCTTCCGCAGTATCGTTAGATGTTACGGGCTGGGTTTTTCCAAATCCGCGAGCCGTGATTGCAGATGCGGGAACGCCTTGTAGGGCGAGGAAATCCCGCACAGAATCTGCGCGTCGTTCCGAGAGCTGCTGATTAAATTCATCCGAGCCAACGCTGTCAGTATGGCCTTCGATCGCCAGGGAAAGTCCTGAGTGTGCAAGCACGATGCCGGATATCTTCGCTAACTTCTCCCGAGCCCCAGGCTTAAGCGTGTAGCTCCCTGTATCGAAGAGCACGTCTGACATATTTATGATCAACCCACGGGCGGAGTCGCGCGTTTGCAGAATGGTATTTAGTTGGTTGAGCAGTCGTGCGCGAAGTTCCGTTTTTTCGGCCTCCGCTTGCTCCGCTGTCTGACGCGCTTTTTCGGCTTGCGCCTCTGCCACTCGCTGCTGCGCCAGAGCGGCATCTTTGTCGCGTGCCGCCTGTTCTGCAACAGCCTGCGCGGCCTTTTGCTGCGTTAACGCTGCGGCCCTGGCCTGCTCAGCTTCCTGCTTTTGCCGTGCAGCCTCTTGTGCGGCCTTATCAGCTTCCAGCTTCATACGCTCAGCCTCGGCTTGCGCGGCTTCCGCTTGCGCTCGCGCTTGTTCCGCCTGCTGGCGACGTTGTACTTCGGCCGCGGCGTCGGCGCGAGCTTTGGCCTCACGTTCTTCCCCGGCGCGCTTTTCTGCCGCTGCTTTGGCCTGAGCCTCTTCTTCGGCTTTCTTTTGTACGGCCATTACGCGCGCTTCTTCTGCGGTCTCTACTGTCTCGCGTGCCGCTGCTTCAACCGCTTTTCTGTCTCTGTTCTGCCGGTAAACGGCTTCCGAGCTTTTTAGTTGCTGCTCGGCTTTAGCAATTGTTGCGCTCGCATATCTGTCGGCCCCGGCAACGCGGGCAATCCGGACGGCGTTACGCGCCTCGAAAAGTTGCAGAGGTGTTTTACGGTCGATGCCGAAGATTGCGTTCTCGATCTTCGTATTTGAAGAGGAATAGACGCCTCGCTCTAACAACTCATACGTGGCCCCAATGCTTTCTACTTTTCCAGTCGTAGCCGCCCCAAAACTATTTTCCAAAACCACCACATCGCCAGGTTGGGTCACTGCAAAATACGGTTCAGCGGTAATCACCATGCCAAATGTCTGCATGTCGGTGATGGCTCTTACTTGGCCACTGCCATTTTTCAGCACAACCTCGCCCAAATTTACGGCCCGGCCCTGCGGGGAAATCGCCCACAACACGTAGGTCAAATACTCAAACCCGAACTTGGTGGCGTCTTCCATGTTTCCGAATTTCGCATCAATCTCTATGCGCGTGCTCTTGCTCTCCACTTTGGCGTCGCCGGCTGCTCGTGGCATCAATTCGGTCCCTTGGAAATAGACCTTGGTGGACCCGCCAGCGCGGCGGTAATTCTTTGCCTTGGTCGTACGGGAGACGCTGGTGGCGCTTTTCGCGAGAACGTTAGGCGGCGCGGACGCGGCTTGGTTCTGGCCACCGGCGGTCCCACCGATGTGCGCCTCCGCGGGCATTTCCAACAGCCAAGAAGCTGCGAGAATCACCAACAGAGATGTCTTTTTCATGTCAAACTCCTGTCACTCTTGGGGGCGATGTGCGATATAACTGCTGCCCGTCAACCAACGATGCAAGATTCCATCGACCCCAGCACTGTCGGGAACGTGTGATCTCACCTTAGCAGACAAAAGAACCGAAAAGGAGAAGTCGCGGCCCGCGCATGTGCAAATAAGTAACGCCAGTTTGCTTACCGACCCGTCTAAATAGACTGGGCAATCGCGCAGCGCCAGTAGGTCCTGTTTACGTCAAAATCAAAGAATCGATAGGATTGAACGCGTTCCTGTGCGAGACTATATCCCCCGGTCGATCAATAACTTCATTCGAGGAGCGTTAAATGCGGAAACATGTCGTTGGAATTTGTACCGTTCTTTTCTTGAGTCTGGCTGCTTTCACGATTGCAAGCCACGCCCAACAAGATAAGAGTAAGCGCCCCAGCCCTCCCGCTAAAGCTGACTGCAAGCTTCCTGACGGTAAGACCATAACCGTTAACTACTCCAGCCCGCGTGCCAAAGGGCGCAAGATTTACGGCGGGCTGGTACCCTATGGAGAAGTGTGGCGTGCAGGCGCAAATGAAGCGACAACGTTCGTAACCACTGCCGCTTTGACCGTGGGAGAAAAGGATGTTCCCGCAGGCAGCTATACCATTTTTGTCGTCCCCAACGAAGACAAGTGGACACTCATCATCAGTAAAAAAACTGGCGAGTGGGGAATTCCCTACCCCGGCGAAGCTGAGGATGTCGCTCGCGTAGACATGAAAGTTTCATCCCTGCCTTCGCCCGTCGAAAACTTTACAATCTCATTTGCGCAAGATGGCTCGGAATGCAAACTGCAGCTGGATTGGGAAAAAACTCGCGCGTCGGTAGAAGTCTCCGAGAAAAAATAATACCCGTGAGCCTGTCTGCTGCAAGCCCGAGAGCCCTAGCGTCTTCCCGCCAGGGTTCACACTAAAATCTCTTAGCCTATTCGCTTTCCAGAGCATCCTATCTCATGAGCGTGCTTGCCCAGCTCTGGGGGTAAGCCTATTTAGGAGGAAAGTTGATGAATCCCAAAAAAAGTACGCGTAACGACATGAACAGTGATCTCAAAGCAGGAACGGACCGCGCCAGGCCGATCCTGCACCAGCACTCTCGGGAAATTCAGGCCTACGGGAAAATTGCCAAGTTACCGATAGCGCTCGACGAGAAAACGTGTGCATCTAGTTCGCAAAATCTGAACCAGCTTCTCGCCGATACCATGACTCTCCGCGATATGTACAAAAAGCACCACTGGCAGGTTTCTGGCCATACGTTCTATCAGCTGCATCTGCTTTTCGATAGGCATTACGAAGCGCAGGATGAGTTAGTAGATGTCATCGCCGAGCGGATCCAACTTCTCGGGGGAATCAGCATCGCCATGGCCGCCGACGTCGCCGAAACCACCTTCATCCCCCGTCCACCTCGAGGACGCGAAGAACCCCCTGTGCAAATTTCGCGCCTTCTCGAAGCGCATGAAATCGTGTTGCAGGAAGCCCGCACCATGGCGCGGCAAAGCGATGAGGATGGCGACGATGGAACGAACGATCTGCTGGTCAGTCAGGTGATCCGCACCAATGAACTGCAGGTCTGGTTCCTCGCTGAGCATGTGGTTGACGTGCCGCTGGTTCGCGCGGACCAAGCCAAAAGCGCGACATCCGGGTCGTAACCGCCTCTTTTCACAACGGAGGGTGGGACGTGTGCACTAATGCGTCTCACTCCGGAACTCGTAGAGTCCCGAGATTGGCCTTGTGCAGCTGCTCGTTGAGTTGCGGCACATCGCGCGACTTAAGTTCATTCCAAGCGGCCAGGAATGCGCGCAAGGCGCTTTGCAACTCAGTGTACAAGGCCACTGCTTGCGTTGTGGGCGCCGCATCAGCGCTGTCTACAACGCGCAGCAGGCCGGCAAAGTGCTGATTGAGTAGCGAGAGATTTTCACTCACTTTCCCCGCCGGCGGCAGACCAAAGAAGGATTCTGCAGTCTCTCCCTCGAGCGCCGCGGCCTTGTTATCAACCATCGCGATGGCCTCGGCAACCACACCTGCGGCGCTCGCTTTTCGCTCTTTCAATTGTGCTCGGAGCAATTGCACCTGCTTCAGCGCGGCATAGCTTTGGTTCATTCCGAGCGTGCTGCCGTTTTCAAGTTCAAACTGCTTCGCGAGAGCCTCCTGCGTGGCCGCAATGCGCGGATCCATCTTCACCTCGAGGGGCTGCGTGTAGCTTTCCCCCGCCACGGTCAGCTTTACGGTGTAGCGTCCAGGTAAGGCCCAGGGACCCAGCGGATGTCGCGGTGTATCTCGATAAATTGCTGAAATTGGATATTCATGCGCAAGAGAATCCGGCGGGGCATAATGCATATCCCACACGAAACGATGCATTCCTGGTTCCGCGGAAAGAATTTGCGTCGGCCTAATCCAATACATCGGTATCGGATTCTCCTTGGCGATTTTTTCTATTGGCTCGGCCTGATCGCTGCTCGCATAGCGGCGCACCACCTTTGCTCCACCATCCAAAATTTCCAAGGTTACGTTTCCAGTGGTGGCAGTTTGCAGATAATAGTCAATGATCGCGCCCTCCGGTGGATTTTTCCCGGCCGGCACTTCCGGAGGTAGCGGGGTATCGGTATTGCGATTCCAGCGGAAACGATAAGCAGTTTGAGGTCGATATAGATGGACGTTGGCCTTGGCGAGTTCTTCGCTCAATTCCCGCAACAGGATTATGTCATCCAGAATCCAGAAGGATCGCCCATGAGTTCCAACAATCAGATCGTCTCCGCGTATCGCAAGATCGCGCATCGAAGTGCGCGGCAAATTCAGCTGAAGTGGCTGCCAATTCTCACCATCGTCGAATGACACAAACACGGATCGTTCCGTGCCGGCAAAAAGTAGTCCTTTTCGCGTTGGATCTTCACGCACCGTGTTCACCGGCGCATTTTCAGGCAAGCCTTTGACTATACGTTGCCAGGTTTTTCCAGCGTCGCGTGTGCGATAGATATGCGGGCGCAAATCGTCCAGGCGAAAGCGATTGATGGCCGCGTAGGCCACCGCAGAATCGTAGTGCGAGGCCTCAATCACGGAAACCTTGCTCCACGGCGTCAGCTCTGCTGGCGTGATGTTGGCCCACGACGTCCCGCCATCGCGCGTCAAATAAATCAAGCCGTCATCGGTTCCCGCCCAAATGATCTTGGCGTCTTTGAACGACGGCGCTACGGCGTAGATCACACCACGGTGTCTGCTCTTCTCCGGATCGAGCGCGGTAAACATTCCGAGATTTGCCGGTACGGCATAGGTCTCGCGCGTCAGGTCCGGGCTGATGCGCTCCCAACTTTGTCCGCCATTGATCGTCTTGAAAAGAACGTTGGCAGCAAAATAAAGTGTATTCGGTTCGACCGGCGAGAACACTACTGGTAAGGTCCGGTCGTAGCGATATTCCCCGCGGCGCACCGGCTCCGGTGAGATATCCGCGACTTCACCCGATGCCTGATTGGTCCGCGTCACTCTTCCGCCGTACAGAATATGGGCATCGCGTGGGTCCGGTGCGATATAGCCGTATTCTTCGACGCCCACTGAATGCCACTCGCGAAAACTGATTTCCCCGTAGTCACTGCGGCTTGCCGTGCCTACCGACCCGCTTTCTTGCTGCGCCCCGTAGACCCAATACGGCCATCGAGTGTCCGTAATTACGTGGTAAAACTGAGCCGTCGGCTGGTTGTACCATGAGCTCCAAGTCTGTCCGCCATTGACACTGATCACCGCGCCCTGATCGCTGCTCAGCGCAATGATTTGAGGATTCTCCGCGCTGATCCAAATGCGCTGGTAATCGTCGCCGCCAGGTGCGCCCTTGATCGCCGTGAAGGTGTGCCCTCCATCGGTCGAGCGATACGTCGAAGTGTTCGCGACATACACTACATCGGCATTGTCTGGCGCGACCGCGACCCCTAGCGCTCCCGGTCCGCGCCCGCCAATCCGCGCCTCCTTATTAACGCGCTCCCAATTCTCTCCAGCGTCGTCAGAGCGATAGACTCCGCTGAGTTTTCCGCCCTCCACGCTCGCATAGAGCCGCTTGGGATTGCTCGGCGCCACGGCAATCCCCATGCGACCCAATCCATCGGCAGCCACTGGCAGACCGCGCGTTAAGGGCTGCCATGTCGCCCCGCCATCGGTCGACTTAAACATCCCGCTGCCAGGCCCGCTGATCGATCCCCCGCTGCGCACCTCCCACGGCGCAACTCGCCCAGCCCACAACACCGCGTAGATCGTTTGTGCATTCTTAGGATCGAATGCCAAGTCGGCTCCCCCGGTATTCTCATCCTTATAAAGAACCTTCTCCCAGGTTTTTCCGCCGTCTGCCGAGCGAAACACTCCGCGCTCCGCGTTCGGACCATACGGATGTCCCAGCACGGCGGCGAACACGCGATTGGCATCGTGCGGATCAACGAGAATCGAAGGAATTTGCTGCCCGTCGGTCAAACCCAGATGGTGCCAGGTCTTTCCGCCATCACTCGATTTGTAAATACCGTCGCCCACCGAAAGGTCCGGCCGCTGCAATCCTTCCCCGCTTCCCACGTAAATCACGTCAGGATTTGATGGCGCTATGGCAATCGCACCCACAGAACCCGTCGGTTGATCATCGAAAATGGGGTTCCACGTTCCGCCGAAGTCATCCGTTTTCCAAACGCCACCATTCACTGCCGCCATGTAAAACACATTTGGTTTTCCCGGCACGCCACTAATGGCAACCGTTCGTCCGCCGCGGAACGGCCCGATGCATCGCCAGCGCATCTCCGAAAACAAGTTCGGATCGTACTGCTGCGCAAGCGCTGCATAGCTCGCGACCCCAAAGACCGCCACGACGAATCCGGCTGCAAGCAAAAAGCGCAGTTTCCGCATCAATGCAATCCTCCAGGCACTTTTTCAGATTTCGATTAAGGAGCCTTGTCCGCCACCACTCCAATGTTGGCGATGGTGTCGCCCTTCTTCATGGAAGGCACCGCGCAAACATAAAGCACCACGCCGGCAGCAGGAGCACGTGCCTCCAAGATTGTTTTTCCAAAATAGTCTGTGATGTAACCCACCTTCATCCCAGCCTCTACATAGCTTCCGCGTCGGACGAGCGGATAAAAGATCCCCGGCTGCTCGCTCGAGATATTCGCTACCTTCTCTATCCACACCGGGTGCTCGATCTGTGTCGCCGCACCCGGAAGCATTTTCAGATAGCGCATCACATTCAAGCTGCCCTCAATAAGCGCATCGACATCTTGTGGTTCAGTCGTACCCGCATGCCCCGCCTCGGCCGTAATCGAAGGCTTGCCGCGAAGTGAAGCTGTGGTCTCCAGGTAACGTGACGCATTGACATCGGTGGGCCGGTCCTTCGAAAGGATGATCGTGTCCAGCCCAAATGCCAGCACCATCTCGCGCGAGATGCGGTCCTGTTTTCCATTCCCTGTTGGCGCCCAGTAACTGTACGGTCGCAGGCTCTCGTCAAGATCGCCACCATGTAAATCAATCAGATAATCGCACCTGTCCACAACTTGATGGGTAATCGCAAATAAGACCCGTTCAGTCTGCGTGCCGTCCGCTTTCCCTGGGTAGAAGCGGTTCATGCTCTTATTATCCACCGGATTCACATGCGGCACTTTCTGCTCGAACGACGCAAGGTTTACCAGCGGCACGATGATGACCGTGCCCGAAATTTCCGCTGGCTCCAGCCGTGCGATCAATTTTTCAAGCGCGATGATTGACGCGTATTCGGTACCGTGCGCACCCGACACTAGCGCCAAAACCGGTCCCGCCTTCGTGCCGCGCACCACCACAACCGGGACACTGGTTCCGGCATCTATGCCGCGGGGCACTTCCAGATATCCCGTAGCCTTTTGCCCAGGGCCAGCCGATGCGGTCCCCACAGACACATTCGACTGTTGCCCACTCGAAGACGCGAGCGAAAGCTGTACGCCTCCGATCCGCGTTTGCGCGAACGCCAACGCCGCCAGCCCCACAAGGAGAAAGTTCCTGCTGCGAAACATGCGCCCTCCTTAGCCCACCATTCCCGGATTCGCCGCAGTATACGCCCTGATCCCCGGATTTTCCTCGCCTTCAATTTGTTCAGCTTCAAAATTTTATTTCGGTGAACTTCAGATTTCTGTTGCGCTCGTTGCTGCTGCCTGTATTCTGCACTTGCGAACTTGGCCGGCAATTGATTCCGAGAGCCGATCGCTTGAGGTGAAGCGAAACAAATTGAGCACGACCAAAGTCCGTAGCACGCTCCCGCATAACGATCCCCCTGCCGCGAAAAAAACTGGTTCCCAGCTGACTCTCTGGCCGCTCGTCGCCGTCACGTTTTTCATGGTTTCCGGCGGTACCTACGGCACTGAAGACATCATTCACGGCGCCGGCTACAAGCTCGGCACTTTAATTTTAATCCTCACTCCTTTGCTGTGGAGTCTCCCCACCGCCCTTATGGTCGGCGAGCTTGCGAGTGCCCTGCCGGCAGACGGCGGCTACTACGCGTGGGTGCGCCGCGCGATGGGCAATTTCTGGGGATTTCAGGAGGCGTGGCTCTCACTGGTCGGCAGCATTTTCGACATGGCCCTCTACCCGACTCTCTTTGTTCTCTATTTGAGCCGCCTTGTTCCCTGGTTCACCGTTGGGCACCGCGGCCTGATCGTTGGCTTAGCCGTCATTACAGTTTGTGTGCTGATGAATATCGCAGGAATTCGCGTCGTAGGAACTACTTCGCTGGGACTGTTTCTCCTGCTTTCTGCTCCCTTCGCATTGCTTGTCTTGCTCACCCCATTCAAAATCGGTGCGTTCAGAGGCGCCGCAATCTCATCGAGCTCCACCATAGGTCTCCTCGGCGGATTGCTCATCGCCATGTGGAATTACATGGGGTGGGACAGCGCCTCGACTGTCGCCGCAGACGTTGCGCATCCGCAGCGGACCTATCCTCGCGCCATGTTTCTCGCCGTGCTCCTCGTTTCCATGAGCTATCTCCTTCCGGTTTCCGCAATGTGGATCCTCGGTGTGCCATCCTCCGCTTTTAGCACCGGTTCGTGGGCTAATTTCGCCGCGCTTGTCGGCGGCCCGTGGTTGGGGGTGGCCCTGGTTTTAGGTGGAATGATGAGCGCCTTTGGAATGTTCAACGCGCTCACGATGAGCTTTTCGCGCCTGCCTCTCGTGATGGCTGCCGATGGCCTGCTGCCTAAGGTGTTCGCCAAGCTCCATCCCCAAACGCGCGCACCATGGGTGGCGATTATCGCCTGTGCTGTCGGCTGGGGCACCTGCCTCCAGCTAGGTTTCGAACGGCTCATCATCATCGACGTCCTTTTAACCGGCTTGAGTTTGCTTCTCGAATTCGCCGCCCTCGTCGCCCTGCGTGTGCGTGAACCCAATCTCGTGCGGCCCTTCCGCGTGCCAGGCGGAACCCTTACCGCCGTTCTCCTGGGCGTTTGCCCAGCGCTTCTTCTAATTTTTTCCGCAGTACGCAGCCACCAAGAAAGCTTCTTCGGCATAAACGGCCTTGTCTTTGGCGTGCTCCTGATCGCCGCAGGCGTGGTTGTGTATTATCTCGGTCCCGCCAAGCATGGGGCCAAAGCCTCATGACGAACTCGTGGCAAGTTGCCATCTCGAGCCCAAAACCGTCGGTCCGAGCGGAAAGACGCAACGCTTGTTGCTTTCATGCGCAAAGCCGCGCGTGCGTCGCGCAGTTGCGGCGTCCTTCGCGATCCCCCAGTCCCCCAACGATCGGGTTGGACCACTGTCTTCCGAAGCCTGGTATATACTCCGCGGTTCGACTGAAACTCGGCACACGCAAGGGAGCCCGATCGGAATCAAGGGGACCCGGATCAAGGAGAAATGAGTCGTGGAAAGTTTGCGTCGCTCCTTAAGTATCCTGATCGCTTTAGTGGTCTACAATAGTCTCTGCTTCGGATTAGCCGCGCAGCAGTTTGACCGAGCTCTGTTTTCCGGAATGCGGTGGCGCCTGGTTGGCCCATTTCGCGGAGGTCGCGTTCTTGCTGTGACAGGTGTCCGCGGTCAACCAAACATTTTTTATTTTGGCGCGGTCGGCGGTGGCGTATGGAAGACAGCCGATGCCGGTCGTGTCTGGGCGCCGATCTTTGACAACCAGCCCGTTGCCTCCATCGGAGCGATCGCCGTCGCACCCGCAAATCCAAACATCATTTATGTAGGGACCGGCGAAGCCGACATGCGTTCGGACATCACCTATGGCAACGGCATGTACAAATCTTCTGACGCGGGCCTCACGTGGAGCTTCATCGGCCTGCGCGATACCCGCCAAATCGGACGCATCATAGTCAATCCTAACGATCCCAACGTCGTATTTGTCGCCGCGCTCGGTCACTCCTACGGCCCCAACAAAGAGCGTGGCGTTTTTCGTTCGCGTGATGGGGGCAAATCTTGGGAAGCTGTTCTCTCCAAAGACGAAAACACCGGCGCAATTGATCTGGTCTTCGATCCGCAAAATCCCCAAATCATCTATGCCGCTTTATGGCAGACGCGTCGCCCACCCTGGAGCGTCTATCCGCCATCGAACGGTCCAGGCAGCGGCTTGTACAAATCCACCGATGGCGGCGATCACTGGCAACAACTCACCGGACACGGCCTGCCATCGGAAGGACTCGGCCGAATCGGGATCGCCGTGGCACCCACCGATTCGAGCCGCATCTATCTCATCCTCGATGCAAAAGAAGGCGGCCTTTACCGGTCCGACGACGCTGGCCAGAATTGGGCCCGCACGGACTCTGAACCCCGTATCTGGGGACGCGGCTGGTATTTCTGCGACATCGCTGTCGATACGAAAGATCCCAACACGGTTTACGTCTCTAATACTTCGGTCTATCGTTCTCGCGATGCTGGCGAAACGTTCACCGCCATCAAAGGTGCTCCCGGTGGAGACGACTACCATCAACTCTGGATTGACCGCGATGATCCGCAGCGCATGATCCTAGGGAGCGACCAAGGCGCGATCGTCACTGTTAATGGCGCGCAAACCTGGAGTTCCTGGTACAACCAGCCCACCGGCCAGCTCTATCACGTCATCACCGACAACCGCTTCCCCTACTGGCTTTACGGCGCGCAGCAAGACAGCGGGGCAATGGCAATTCCCAGCCGTGGACCGTACCGCACGATCTCGTTCCACAATTGGCGCCCCATTGAGGGCGGCGGCGAAAGCGGTTACATAGCTCCCGATCCGCTGAACCCTGAACTTTTATTTGGCGGAGCCGTCTCCCGCTACAATTTGGCAACGCACCAGGATCAGAGCATCCCTCCCAAGCTCGCGCATCCCGGGGAATTCCGCAATGAGTGGACTCTGCCTCTGGTGTTCTCACCGCTGAATCCGCACGAGCTTTACTTCGGTGCGCAAGTTCTCTTCCGCACCACAACTGGCGGCCAATCCTGGCAGATTATCAGTCCCGACCTCACGCGCGATGACGCTGGCGTTCCATCCACACTGGACGCCTCGGCAGCCGCCAACGGCCCTAAAGGCAAGCATCGCGGAGTTATCTACACCATCGCGCCTTCGCCATTACGCTCCGGTGAAATTTGGATTGGCACCGACGACGGTCTTATTCAAGTAACCCGCGATGACGGCAAATCCTGGCAAAATGCCACACCGTCGCAGCTCACCCCTTGGAGCAAGGTAACTCAGCTCGAAGCCTCTCGTCACGATGCCCAAGCCATCTATGCTGCCGTCGATCGCCACCGCCTTGACGACATTCAGCCCTACATCTACCGTACACGCGATGGAGGCAAAAGTTGGCAGTCCGTCAACCGCGGCATCCCTGATGGAAGCTACGTCAACACCATCCGCGAGGATCCTGTACGCAAGGGCTTGCTTTTCGCGGGAACAGAAACCGGTGTATTTATTTCATTCAATGACGGTGACGCTTGGCAGCCCTTGCAACTGAATCTGCCCAACGCTTCGATCCGCGACCTGGTCATCCACGAGAGTGACCTCGTCGCCGCTACCCATGGCCGCGCGTTCTGGATCCTTGACGACATAACTCCATTGCGGCAGCTCACGCCGCGAGTCGCGCAGGCCGGCGAATTTTTGTTCGAGCCGGAAACCGCTTGGCGAGTCCGTCCAGGCTCCGATGAAGGCACACCGCTTCCGCTCGATGAGCCAACCGGCGAGAATCCTCCGTCAGGAGTTCTCATCAATTACTTCCTGAAATCGTCCTCCGCAACGCCGGTTACTCTCGAAATTCTGGATGCCGCAGGCCAATCCATTCGCCGTTATTCCAGCGCCGATTCTCCCCGAAAAATCGATCCTCAAACGCTCGATATTCCCGCCTACTGGATTCGTCCGTTCGAGCCCCTCTCCACCGACGCCGGCATGCATCGCTTTCTCTGGGATTTGCACTATGAAGGAGTCGCCGGTCTTCGCACGCGCCGCTTCGGCACCAACCTCGGTCCGTGGGCGCCCCCCGGGAATTACACGGTGAAGCTGACCGCCGCAGGTCACACTTACAATCAGCGCTTAACCCTCAGAATGGATCCCAACGTAAAATCATCCAACGAAGAGCTGGTAAAGACGTTCGAGACTGCGCGCGAAATCACTATGGCGCTCACCGGAATCACGCAGGCCGGCAACGATGCGGACCAGTTACTTACCCAGTTGAAATCGTTGCAGAAGGAGGCTCAGGCCGGTAGCCAGCTGGCGATTTTTATGGCTGCGCTTGAACGGAAAGCTCAAGCAATTCGCGGCGCACTTACCAACGATGCTTTTTTCGGTGCAGGCGAATCCGTTCCCTCATCCGATCGAACCAGTTTGCGCTACTTGAGCGCGTCTCTGATTGAGCTTGAAAGGATCGTGGAGAGTGGGGACGCTGCTCCTACACCCGACGCGCTTACGGCGTTGGCCCGCCTTCAGCCAATCGTGCAAGCCGCGCTGACAGAATGGGACGAAATTAAATCGAGGGATATTCCACGCCTGAACCAACTAACCGAGCGCCAGGCAAAACGCTAGCCCTGAGTTTTCGCGAGGATGTCACGCCCTGCCCGATGCACAATTGTTCCACAGCCGGGGTAACCCTACGCCAGAACCAGCTCTCCAGTTCGAGACCCGCGCATCGCTTGACGCGTGCCGGCCTTTGGGAAAAACATATGCCAGAAATTGGTTTCCCCGCCGATAATTTCGATCCCCGCGCACAGTTTGCCTTCCCGGCTATGGCGAATGGAAACGATCCGGCACTCCACCGTTTCTTGAGTGGCTTCATTCATCAGGGTCAATTTTTGCCCAACAATTACAGGGATATCCATGTGGATGAGGGCGCCAAACGCGCTCACTGATTCGGTGTGCGACCTGCGCCGAAATTCGTCTCCGCTGGCCGCCTGCCCTTCGACCATCAACGACACGCGCAGCGGGACACGTACGGTTCGCCGTCTTTCCGGCCGTCGAGCCAATTGCATAACCCACCTCGTTCGGTAGCCTGAGCCTACCCTTGAAGATTGCCTTCTTATTCCGGGACCAACCATAGCAAGCTCGTACTACCCGCCGGGACATTCGTACTAGCACCAGTCACCAGAGCTCCTCCGGACAACCGCCAGAAAAACCCTTGGATTACCACCTAGGATGATTTATCTTCTTTAGGCTAACCCTGACTTAAGGACCTTGAGGAAGCGATGGCCGGTGCTCAAGGTCCGGACAAGGCTTCATCATGAAATCTTCTTTTTGTGTTCCTACGCTTGTAGCAGTCTCTCTGTGCGCGTACTTCGCCCCTATCGCCGTAAGCGCAAGCCCGTCTCCTCGAGGCGAGGACCGACCAGTGCCGACCCCTGAACCGATAAGTGTGGCCATCCCGGGCCCCCTGCGATCCTTTTTGCGGATGGCGGGAATCAGCCAGAAAGTCAGGCCCGAAGAAGTCACACCCTTGCTGGCTCGCAACGTGTTCTTGCGGGGCTTTCAAGCCTCGCGACCAACGGAGTTTCTTATCCTCCTGAGTCGCTATGTTCAGCAGGCCAGGGAATTGGCGCAACTTGCCGGGCAAGACGCGGTGCTACGCGCTTCTACGTGCGATGACGCGAAGCCCCTGCTAAAAATTCTCGGTTACCGCACGCGTGCTGACTGTGGAACGCACGGCTCATACCTAGAGACCTCGGATGCTCAGAGAGCCTTTATTACAATCGATTCTGGGTTCCCTCTGCCGGTCCTGGAGAAGAGCCTCGAGGAGCGCAGGCCTTTTGCGTACCCCTTTCCCACCTCTCGCGTTCCTGCGCTTTCGGTAGGGAGCGATTGGCCGACCAAAGGCGAAAGCAAAGATCTTCTTGACATGCTTTTGCGCGATCCTCTTCTCGGACGCTTTTACTGGGCCCTGGCACGAATGGATGTGGAAACACAGGATGCCTTGCGCCAGTCACCGGCCTTTAAAAAAATGGTTCCCTTCGCCGCCGTCTTGGATTTCTACGGCACTCACATTCGCATTCGCGGTGGGCGGGTGATCGTGCCGGGAGGAAGTTTGGGGGAACCTGGCTGGAAAGATCTTGTGAGCGCTAGCCCCGAGGCGCCAGGCGAATTCGTTCTGCGCTTGATTTCGAAGGACAACGGTTGGCTAGCTGCTTACTTTGAGTCCCTGTCACGTATGAATTACGCCCAGCAAATGCATTTCACCCAACCTCGCCAGTTGCGCCGTTTCTATGAGGCGCTTCGGGGAAGAGACACTTCTCCGGCAGCCACATCTGGCGTGTTTCGGCCCGACTCAGGCTTGGTGCTTTTAGCGGCTCGTGTCAAATGGGAGCCTGATGGTAATCCTCGCATACCTGGAAATTTGGACGTGTGGAAACAAATCCTGCGCCAAAAGTCCGATTACAAACTTATCCGTCAATTGGGCCGGCAAGCCAAATGGTGGCACCAGGATGGGCAACTCTTGGAAGCCTTGTTTGCGATGTCTCGACTGCAGAGCGAAGCGCACCCCCTGCAAGCTTATTTAATGTTCAGTGAATTAGACGATAAACGCCCTCGCGAACATCGCCTCCGTCCTGAAACGGTGTCCTTGCTGGCCGCCAAATTCGCCGAGTTCAGCGATCAGTATTTGGTCTTTTCGGAATTTCCAAGTTTGGACGATACCTCCATCGTGGTCTTTCTCAACACAGCTTCCAGTCTGACCAGCATTTCCAATAATAGCCTGCGCGGAAATGCCCTCGGAACGTTTCAAGCTATCCTCGCCCTCTGGCAAATTTTAACCCGTCAGGGCCAGATCCCCAGTTCAAACCTGAACGATTCCTGGAAAAAGGTGATCAAGCCTTTTGGAAAGATCGCGTCACCGCCCCAGATTTTCGACGCCGGCCGCAGCTCACTCGCAGAATTGCTGCTCGCGGTCACCGGCAAACCCGACGCGTCCCAGGACCGAATCATCGACTTGCTGGCAGGTCCTAGTCAGGTGAGTCCGGAAGGCCAGTCGATGCACGAGCAGGTGGCCAACCGCATTCGTTCTGTGCTCGATGAACAGCGCCTGGTTTCTCTCGATACTATTTTGACTCTAGGTGACGCCCTCCATGAGGTCGCCCATGTAAAGACGGCAGCCAATGCATTGATTCCTTTGGCGCAAGAGCTGCGCGGATTCGAAATGCCCCAGCCCATTTTCCGTAATTCTGAGCGGGATCAATGGGCCGGAGGCATTTACAACAATCACCACACCGAATTGCAGATGCGCACCGACTTGGTGAAGATCATCAAAGCCCCGAGGTCTTCCGAGCAACTTGCTCTGGCTCGCGGTCAGCTTGCGCCTTTCTTGCGAGATACTCTTGTAGGCCTTACCTATGCTTACTATGAGCCACCGGGCGCTCAGATTCTCCACCATAATCCCCTTTTCGTTCGCTCCCATGACTTTTCGGGAGAAACCATCGGCGGCCTGGAGCGTGTCTGGCAAGCTCCGCGTTTATTCGGAGTTGGTTCCCCAGCCGGAGGAGGCGCGCATCTCGTCGGATCGCTCGCCGACCTGCCCTATGTTCTTGCAACCACCGAGCAGGATTTCATTGCCCCGGAAAACGTGCAGGCCCTGATCTGGCAGGAAGTTGTCCCCGGCCTTTTGGTTAACGCGGTCATTCCGCGATGGTGGGGCGTCTCCCGCAATGAACTCCACGCCGTAGCGCTTTATCAGCAAGCGGGCGAAGAGCTGTTGGAAGCTTCCGTTCAAAATGAAGAGTTGCGCAACAGCGTCCTTCAAATTCTTTCCGACCGCATGCTGCCACAATGCTTGGAAAGACTCGAGCTAACTCTTCGTTCAGGACATTTGCCAGACTTGCTTCCTCAGCTGATGCCCGCGGATACTTTTTATCTAGCCGCTGAGTATCAGAAAAAATTTCCCGACCGTGCCGATACATTCGGCCGTGCGGGCAAGGAACTCGCTGCGCTTTCTCAGCAATACCCCGCAGAGGTCAGCTGGGAACGCCTGTCGAAAGATTTTGGTGTCCCGCACCCGGCATTTGCGCACAGCTACGCGCGCGAACTCTTGAATCTGGCCCCCTTTCCGGCGTTTGCGGGTTACTCCAGCCGCCTGCTGGCCGAATCTTGGGATTCCAACAATCTGTATTGGGCCCGCCTGGCCGATGAAAAAGGCTATTCACCGGTGACGCTCAATCGTCTGGTTCCCGAACTCACCCATCGCATGATCGAGAAGATTTTTGCGACCGACCTCGAAGATTGGCCAGCGTTGCTGCGCGCTGAGCGTGACACCGGTGATGAGTTTCGACAAGGAAAGATTGCCTCGCTAATCGAGGGCGGGAACGCTTCTTCCCAACCTTCGATCATCAGGGACAACAAAGATCATCGGGAGCAATAAGATCATCAGAATCAACAAAGATCTGCGGGCTCAAACAAAGAGCGCATCGCAACAATAAGGAATAGGCCATGATCAAAAAATATCTTGTAGCAATCCTTGCTCTCTTTCTCGCTTTCCTTTCCGGTTCCGGAACGCCCAGCGTTGCACAGCGGGACGGAACTCGCTTTCGGGTTGTCGTCGACCTGGTGCAGCTGAATGTGGCTGTGACCGACAACAAAGGTAACTATGTCAATGGCCTTCGCCCCGCTGATTTCGTCATCACCGAGGATGGCATTCTCGAAAAAATTTCAAGTTTTGAAGAAGGCAACGGGCCCAACCGGCAATTGACCGATCCGGCAAATCCCGACGTGGACGCACACCCGGCACCGGGTCGCGATCCAGTGCACGAGGCCTCGTCATTAGATCCGCGCGAAGCGCTCAATTCCATGCTGGCTGGCGCCAACGTCTTCATTCTCTTCGATACCAGCAACTATATGTATCGCGGCTTTGTCTTTGCCCAGGATGCAATCGCCGACTTCGTTCGTTCTCTCGAAACCGTGGACAAAGTGGCCTTCTATTCTTATAGCCGCAATCTTTTTCGCGCCGCCCCCTTAACCGGCGATCGCTCGCAGGTCGTGAACGGTGTACGCACGACCGTCGCCGGAGATGATGCGGCCCTTTACAATTCCCTGCTGTTGACCGTCAAAGATGCCGCCGTGTGCCCCGGACGAAAAGTGATTGTCGTTTTCTCCAACGGTCCTGACAACGCCAGCATGGTTCCTCCCGAAGATGTCGCTGAGCTCGCCCAATCGACCGGGATTCCCATCTACATGATCAGCACCAGAGAAGCCCGTCTCGAACCAGTGTCTACCGCCGTTTTTGAACGAATGAGCGCGGCCACTGGCGGAAAAGCTTATTTTGCCAACAGTTGGAGAGACGAGAAAAAAGCGTTCTCCTCGATTAGAAATGACTTAGCCCATCTCTATTCGCTAAGCTACTACCCGGCGCCGAATCCCAACCGTGGCTGGCGCTCGATCACCGTCAAGCTTAACGGTGAGCGCCTCAAGAAATTCCACATCCGCACGCGAAATGGCTATCGCCCTCAGCCCGCCAGACTCGCCAGCAGTGCGTCAGCCCCTACGTCGGAATCCGTTCCCAAGTGACCTAAGGGTTCGTGAAAGATGGAGAAACGCATGTCCAGCATCTGGCGGCCGACAGACGGAAAAAGCGGACATATTACTTGCTGACAGGCAAGCGCGTCCGAGATTGACAAATATAAGGCGGCAAGCATATGGTATGCGCACCAGTAAAGTTCAAACTCGGAAGTTCCGGTTCAACCCAATCCACAGAGAGTTTCCCCCACACCGATTGGGACATTCGCCGAAGAGGGGAATCAATGAAAACCAAAATTTTCTATTT
Source organism: Candidatus Dormiibacterota bacterium (assembly GCA_035602605.1). Lineage (GTDB taxonomy): Bacteria > Acidobacteriota > Terriglobia > Acidiferrales > UBA7541 > DASQHY01. The sequence continues at coordinate 13,521 of DATNLZ010000132.1, read as the reverse complement.
TGCCGCTTCAGCCATCCTTGTAATCTTGGCAACTACATCTAACTTGCGGGCGCAAGATGCACCAACAAAAGTTTCCTATCTTCAGTTGACCGCCGGAGGAAATACATCTCTCGGCACCCCGGTCCTTGGCGACATCGCTAAAGACGACCTGCGAGTAAAGCGGTCGCATGACTTCGATATCACGCGCTTGATGGAGCCCAGGTTATCCCTGGCAGTGTCACAGTTTCCCGAACCGAAAGCTCAGGTCATTGCTCCTCTGGCGTCAATGTCGTTTGGTTTCCCTGGTCTCACACATCGAGACCAGCGCCTCGCAGGAACCGGAATATATGCTGACAGTCAATTCAACCTGGAGCCCCCAGACCAAGGACTGGCGGCTGGAAAAGGCTTCATTCTCGAGGCCGTGAACGACGCTTTGGCTGTCTTCGATCAGCACACCGGCTCGCGACTTGCTGGGCCCACGCCGCTCAACCAGTTCTTCCAACTCGCTCCCGAGATCATCCGCAGTACCCCGCCGGTTTATGGTGACTTCGTAAGCGACCCCCGATGCTACTTCGATTCTCAACTACAACGCTGGTTCATCGTCGCCTTGCAGATCGATGTTGATCGGCGTACCGGCGACTTTGCTAATAGCAGCCACCTTTTGATTGCCGTCAGCGCCACGAGTGACCCGACACTCGGTTTCCGTCTTTTCAAGCTGGACGTGACCAACGATGGCTCGAGATCGTGTCCCTGTTTTGGTGACCAGCCTCTCATCGGCGCTGACGCAAATGGCTTTTATATCACTACCAATGCATTCTCGCTGGTGACTGGCGGCTACGGCGGCGTTCAGCTCTACGCGATGTCCAAGAAGGCGCTCGGCTCGGGCATCATGCCTACCGTGGTTCACCTCAGCGGCCTGACCGTAGCGGGAGGCTTCGCTTTTTCGGTTCAGCCAGCCACATCTCCCAGCCTTCAGGAAGAAGACGAGGATCGCAATCCCGGCGTCGAGTTCTTCATGAGCACGTTCAATATCACACGTGTTTTCAACGACCAGGTGACTGTGTGGGCGCTTACCAACACCCGGTCGCTCCGAGAGTTTGCACCCAACCTGAAGTTGCGTAACGTTTCGATTAACAGTGAGGTCTACGCCATCCCTCCTGATGCCGAACAGAAGGCGGGACCAATTCCTCTAGGTAAACTGTTCGGAGAGTCTGAGGAACTTGTCGCGACGAATGAACACCGCATGCAACAAGTCGTCTTCGCGGAAGGTAAGCTTTGGTCGGCGGTCACGACTGCGCTCAAGAATGGCCCAAACATTCTTGCCGGGATAGCCTATTTCGTTGTTGAGCCATCGTGGGAACATGGCCAGCTGGCAGCCCAGATGGAAAACCAAGGCTACGTGGCAGTCAAAGACAACAATCTATTCTTCCCTTCGATGGGAGTCACCAAAGAAGGTAAAGCGGTCATGACTTTCTCCCTTTCTGGCCGTGACTACTTCCCCAGCGTGGCCTTTACGAAGATGGATTCTGAGAACGGTGCAGGCAGCGTCCAAATAGCAGCGTTAGGGGCCGCTCCCGAGGACGGCTTTTCAGGTTACCAGGCGTTTGGCGGTGCCGGAAGCGGACGCTGGGGTGACTACTCGGCTGCCGTCGCCGATGGCAACACAGTCTGGTTCGCAGCCGAATACATCCCCAATTCGCCGCGCACAATTCTGGCTAATTGGGGCACTTTCATCGGCAAAGTCCGCACCAAAGGTCGCGAAGACGAAAATTAGTGCCTGTCGCACGCTCGCGCCGTTTCCAGGGTGCGGGTTTCCGGATTGAGGTTGGTGGGATCCATGTGCTTGGGTGCCGGACAAAGTCTTTTGACTGCCTCAGAATGAAATTCGTAATGAGGGCATTCGAGTTTTCTTTTGGGAAATCATCCTGCGCGGGGCCAGCCACCCTCGCGGCTTTTCTGCTATTCTCCTTCGAGTGAATCGCCGAGTATATTTTCTAGCCGTTGTATTCCTTTTCTCCGCGGCCGCACTTTCCGCGACCCGCTTCGCCGCTCAGTCGCCACAGCAGCCAGCGCAAACTCCATCGCCACTGTTATCGCCAGCTCAGCAAATTCTCCCACCCCAGACTCAATCAACGCAGACTCCGCCTCCACTCCCCTTGCCCGCGCGACCCACGCTCAACGTGGTCGTGCTAGACCCGGCGCACGGCGGAACCGACACCGGCGCGCGTGGCTCCGGAGGAATTCGCGAAAGCGAGGTCCTGTTGAATTTCTCGACGCAGGTTCGCAAAGCGCTCGAGTCCACTGGAATTCGCGTCGTAGAAACTCGTCAGGGTAACGACAATCCCTCCTTCGACGATCGCTCGGCCATCGCCAATGGGCAGCGCGGCGCGGTATTCATTACTCTCCACATTTCTTCGACCGGCCCGCCAAGCACCGTCCGCGTCTATATTTTTGCTCCTCCATACGAACTCGGAGTCGCAACGCCTGCAGCTTCACCGGCAACTAACGATAGGAACGGCTTGCTGAGCTGGGATCGCGCCCAAATTCCGTTCCTTCCTCTGAGCCAGCATCTGGCCGAGCTCACTCAAATCCAACTCACGCACCGATTTCGCGGCTCACCTGGCACGCATCTCGCCGCTGCCGTTCGCCAACTTCGTAACGTAGCCGCACCGGCAATCGCCATCGAGCTCTCCAGTGTTTCGGTGGAAGATCGTGCCACTCTCTTCGAAATGGCTCCAAATCTTGCCGAAGGCGTTGCCCGCGCAGTCACTTCTTTCCGCTCGTACTATGATGCTGCGCCCTCCATCCCATCCTCGAGTGGAGGAAACTGATGCCCCGCTGGATTCGCTGGGTCATTCTCGCGTTGGTGGTCGCTGTACTTATTGGCAGCGTTTATTTCGCCAGCCTGCGCCGCCGTGTGGCTGAGCTCCGCCAGGCGCAACTCAGGAGCGAACAGGCTCGACGAGCCATCGAGCAGCCTAAAATCGCGACGCCCACCGACGTGATGGTGAAAGCCAAGTTTTTCTGGGCATCGCCGCACAGTTCCGTGGCGCTCGCTCCCGTCGAAATTGAGCTGGGTCTCTCCGCAGATCCGGTGCTGCGCGCCAAGCAGATTCTGGATACGTTGATCGCTGGTCCGGTCAACTCCGAGCTCCGAACGCTTCCCCCCGAAGCTACACTTTTGGAGTTTTATCTCCTGAAGGACGGAACCGCTATTGCTGATTTCTCGGAAGCACTCGCCACCGCGATTCCATCGGGCATTGACAGTGAGCAAATGGCTGTTGATTCGATCGCGCGAACGCTCGAAGCAAATGTTCCACAGGTGCGCAGACTCAAGATCCTGATTCACGGCCAGGAAACAGAAACGCTTGCAGGCCATCTGGATCTCACTGGTTTCTTTTTGGTCCGGAATAGTGCACCACCAGCCGAATCCGTTCCTAAATCTCCTGCCGCCCCGGCAAAAAGCGAGCCCCCAACTCCGCAACGCGGTGCTGCACCGGCGACTGCCCTACCACCCACAAAAAATCCTGATCCACCACTCACGAAGAATCCGAACGCTCCGGCGAAGTTGACACCCACCCCCGCTCCCGGCAAACTGGACCCGCCTGTTCGCAAGCCTTGAGTCGGCACTGTTGTTTTTTGATCCGGAGGCCATGTGCGAAACGACGGACGCACCGCTGATCAAATGCGGCCCGTAAAAATTACTCCTGACTTCATCTCCATCGCCGAAGGCAGCGTGCTCGTGGAAATCGGCAAGACGCGTGTCATCTGTACGGCAACCGTCGATGACGGTGTTCCATCGTTTCTCAAGGGCTCTGGCAAAGGTTGGGTTACCAGCGAATACGGAATGTTGCCGCGCGCTACCGAGCAGCGAACGCCTCGTGAAGCGGCTCGAGGAAAGCAGTCTGGACGCACGCTCGAGATTCAGCGGCTGATCGGCCGCTCGCTGCGCGCCGTCACCAATCAGCAAGCTTTGGGTGAACGCACCGTTTGGGTCGATTGCGACGTTATCGAAGCTGATGGAGGAACGCGCACTGCTTCCATCACCGGAGCTTTTGTGGCCCTGGCGATGGCGCTCGAGCGCATCGTCGCCGCGGGAATGTTGAAGACGCTTCCGCTTATTGATACGGTCGCGGCAACAAGCGTTGGTTTGGTCAACGGAAAGGCCCTGCTCGATCTGGCCTACGACGAAGATTCGCGAGCCGAAGTTGATATGAATGTGGTGATGACTGGCAGCGGCCGCTTCGTTGAGATTCAGGCAACTGCGGAAGGGCGGCCCTTTGCCGGCGCCGAATTACAGGATATGCTGGCGCTCGGCGCTGCGGGTATTCGTCAGCTCACTGAGCACCAGCGCACACTTGTACCGCATCATTTCAGTGCCCGTGTTCGATAAAAATACAGCCGGCGAAGTGGCTGGCCATAAACTCGCAGCCGAGAAACACGCACCCGACAAACTTTTTCTGGCTTCTTCCAACTGCGGCAAGCTGCGGGAGTATCGCTCACTGGCCGAAACATTTTCTTCTCCGCGAAGGATTGCGCTCGAGCTTCTGCCGGAAATTGATCGACTACCAGCATTTGCGGAAAATGCGCCAACGTTCGCGGAAAACGCAGCCGGAAAAGCACTGCATTATAGCCGCTTCGCAGAAGGCCTGGTGTTTGCCGACGATTCCGGACTGGTGGTACCGGCACTTGGTAAAGCGCCTGGAGTACATTCGGCGCGATATGCTGGAGAAAATGCGAGCGACGCGGATCGCGTTCGCAAACTTCTCGAAGAATTGCGTGAGAAAAAGGGCGCTGCTCGTCAGGGATACTTTGTGTGCGTGATCGCCCTGGCACGAAGAGGAAAGATCCTGGGAGTGATCAGCGACCGGGCAGGCGGGACAATTCTGGATGCGCCACGTGGCGAGTACGGTTTCGGCTACGATCCTGTTTTCTTCTTCCCGATGCTGGGCAAAACTTTTGCCGAGCAATCTCTCTCAGAGAAGAATCAGCACAGCCATCGCGGAAAAGCCTTCCGCAAGCTGTGTGATTTTCTGTCGTCGCTCAGCCCTGAAACTCGTGTGATATAGTCCAGCGCAATCATGCTGAAAAAGAAAACGCATAGAGCGAAGATGCCTGTCAAGCCTTCTAGATTCAAAGGGATTGGAACGCAGCCTTATCGCGTTCGCGCCATACTCGCAAAGCTGGATGAGGCCTATCCGGACGTAACTTGCGCACTCGAGCACAAGAATCCGTTTGAGCTGCTCGTGTCGACGATACTTTCAGCGCAGTGCACTGACGTCCGTGTGAATCAAGTGACCCGGGATCTCTATCAAAAATATCCTGAACCTAAAGCCTTTATGCTCGCCAATCCGAAACTTCTGGAACAAGATATCCGCCCGACCGGATTTTTTCGCAACAAGACGAAGTCGATCATGGGCGCGAGCAAATTGATCCTGGAACAATTTGACGGAAACGTACCACGTACCATGGAAGAGTTGCTGACGCTACCGGGAGTGGCGCGTAAGACTGCAAACGTAGTTCTAGGTACGGCCTACGGTATCGCATCAGGGATCGTGGTCGACACGCACGTGCAACGAATCTCTCGGCGGCTAGACCTCACCAAAAATGACGATCCGAAAAAAATCGAGCAAGACTTGATGAAAATTATCCCCAAGGAAAAGTGGATTCTGTTCTCGCATCAATTGATCTGGCATGGCCGAAGAGTTTGCCAGGCACGCCGTCCACTGTGCATCGAGTGCAATCTCCAAGGTATCTGCTATTCGAAAGACAAAACCATCTAAGATTGTGCGTCGGGATTTAATTCCTAAGAGTCAAAGGTACGGCGCCCCGTGGAACGCTAGTTACTTTAGTTTTTTCTGGGGCGGCTTGCGGTCGGTGGCAGGTGGATTTGCGCGGGGCAACAAAGCAGATATTGTTTTGTCGATAGCCAGATTGGTTTGCGCGACGACGGAGAGAAAATCGCCGTAGTCGCGGTCCTCGCCTCCGGTGGGAAAATTCCATGCATCTTTTCCGCGAGCCTTGATGGCTTCTTTGCCGTCGTAGGCGTTGTCACGCGGGCTGACCAGTCCCCAAGCGGCTTTCTCGGCCCATTTGTCCATATATTCCCACCATTCGAGTCCAATCATGGGGTGAACTCCTGCGTGCGTTTGATACGCAAAAAGCCATTCTACCTCGCGGCGGTAGAGTGCCGCCCGCTCTTTTTGACTCTCTGTGGTCAGCGTTTCGTTTCGCTCGTAGGCGTGAAATGCCGAATCCTTGTTTGCTGTTGTACCCATCCACACAAACATCGGCTTGCCGGTTATCGAGTATGTGGCGTCAAGTATTTCCAGCTTCTCGGTGCGAAAATCGGTTTGAATTACGTCGCAGTAGCGGCCGGCTGCTTCGAGGATGGGTCGACGAGTCATGCCGCTATGTGAGTTAAGGGGAGCGGGACCGAAGACCAGATGATGAGGCGTTGCCGCCCGAATAGCTTGGCTAACAATACGAAAATATCTATCGGCAAACACTCCGAGGAATTTGTCCAGGTCTGCTGCAACACGGGAGCTGCTGAAAGGACCGGTGGGATTGCTGCCAATCCAAGGATTGTGGCCACTTTCGTCGAGCAAACCCTTGCCGCCAGGCCAACCCCCATCGGAGTCAAACGTAGTGTATTTGGATCCCCAAGCGGAATTCAGAGACTCAATAGCCTTGTATTCTTGTTGAAGAAAGTCACGCCAGGCACGTTTCGCGTAAACCACGGTGTCGTCGTAGCGGATTGTTTGGCGCTCACCGAAGGCACTGCCTATCTCCGTATTGGCCGTCTGTTCGGGTCGAGTGACGGCAATAACCCAAGCAATGTGCGGATGAACGACACCACGGCGTCCGGGTTGTTCAGGGCCTGGGCCAAACCCAAAAAGATAATCGGTGTCATCGGGAGTGGTACCGATGAGCCAGGGTGTGGTGGCCAAACTTGGGTGCGGAGCTCCACCGTTCGGACTTTTTTCTGTGAAGATAGTTTCACCCTTCGGCGCTTTTAGTTCTGCGGCCACATTTTTTGCGTAGACTTCGAAGTTAGGGTCAAAGACATCGGGGATATTCCCGGGCCAATCTTTGTAAATCTGTGGATCCACGGCGCCGGCGAGAAGGGTCTTAAATGGAGCTGGGGCCAGATGCCCTTGGTTAAATGTTCCGTAGTAAGAAAGATTGAGAAGCCGGATGAAAGGCATCTTATTGGGGTTGCCGGAGGGGCGAAGGTATGTTGCAACTGGATATGTATAAGCGGAAGAGTATTCGCCAAGCGCGTTGAAACCCCATAAGCGCAGCTTCTTAACGGCGTGCTGCGCAAACAAGTTCCAATCGTTCTGGTACTTGGTTCGAAGAGTTTGCGAAGAAGTAGCTTCTCCTCCTTCTAACAAATTTATCGCATAGACCGCTCTCATCCAGAAAGGATGACCTTCCGGAGAAAGGAAATACCAGCGATTCCCCAGCTTCCGGATACTAAAGAATCCTGTGGCTTTGCCGGCGGGAGCCATGACCCCGCCGAAGTTATCCTTGGTAGCAGGGCGCGCGGGGGCGGAGGGGCGCCGACTTGGCTCGGCGATACGGGAGGGACCTTGTGTCTGTTGCGCCTGTACATGGGCGAGGCCTGCTCGCGCAAATATTCCACCACCGAGAAGTGCAAAAATGGCGCTCAGTTTGATAGCAAGACGATTATCTCGAGTGGGCCTGGGTTTTCTCCAGAGCTTAAGCAACCTGGCACAGGGCCTGAGGGTACGACGTAAAATTCGCATGTACTTTTTTTAGCCAGTTTTATTCAAATCGGAGCACGTCGTACAGGATAACATGACGTGTTCAACGGACCGGCAATGGAGGTCGGCTGTCTCCGTCGAACGCCCTTCAGAAGGTCTATGACCTCAACCAGTCACGCGGAGCTGCTTTGCAGGTTCACCACGTACAAACTAGGGTTTTCACCGGATTTATTTCTGATACTAAATAGCCTTTATTGGTACCTTTTAACAGACGTCGGTGCCCGCGTAGGCTGACCCAGAGATACCTGGAGACGACATGCAACCCGCTGAACCCAGTCCGATGAACAACAGTACCGATCTTGCCCCTCAAAGCTTTCGCCTCCCGCTCGTTCGCCACTCCGACTTGCTGCGAGCTCCTCTGCACGATCTGACCTTGCGGGACGAACTTCTTGGGCAATTCCTGCCCCTTCCCCGGGATGCCGAGGTGCTTGAGGTCGGGCCGGGAACAGGATTTACAGCCTACTGGCTCGCTCGGCAGGTAAAAAGACTGACACTGCTCGACGTGGCCCAAAGGTCGATCGAGCGGCTGAAGAGTTCCTTGTCCGCTCTCTCTAATGTGAGCTTCGCCTGTGCTGACGTTTGCGACCCGGCGCTCCCTCGCATAGTCGATCAGACCTTTAACGTCGCATTTGCGCTAGATGTTCTCGAGTACGTTCCCGACCCGGCTGCCTGCTTGCGGAACCTGGGGGCCTTGCTTCGTGTGGACGGAGTGCTGCTCTTGGCCTGGCCAAACTACTCTCCCGCTCGAACCGGCGGGATCACCTATATACCGCATCGTTCAACTCTCGAGCGGATGTTGCGAGAAGCAGGATTCAAATCGTGGAAGATCAGTTTACTTCGGCTCCGACCGATCCCCAAATTCATCTACCGGCAGCTTCATGACCGCCCGCTAGATCTCTATAGGCGAATCAGGAAGCCCGCTCAAAACAATTTGCCGCAGATCTTTGACGAGACGTGGGCGCATCAAAATCAGCATGTGCTGGAGCGCTTCAGGTGGCTCTTGAATTCCTATTGGGCGATAATATCCTCGGTAATGTTGACCGCCGGTGATTGTTTCGAGTGCTTTGCACCCGCGGGAGATAATATAGAAGGACGCGCTTTAGTGATAGCCCGTCGCTAGTGACGGCGGCAGCTGGCAGGTACGCACATCAATTTGCCGAGCCTGATCTTGCTCGTACCTTTTTGTCAATTTTGCTCAAACTCCATTAAATTAACCGAGGATTCACCGGCAACGCTCCCGTCGTTTGGCTCAGATTCCGAATGTTGCTCTTTCTGGGCGACGAGATATTCAGTTAGCGCCAGTAGCGTGGGCGCTAGAAATATCATCAGCCACAACAGTTTCTGCGTTTCGGCGGAAAGAAAAAATATAGCGACGGCAGCGCCGAGCAACCCAGCCTGGATGCCTGTGGCCGCTTCATAAACGAGGGGAATATCTTCTTCGAGAGAAAGCTCCCTCGCGTGGCTTAGATCGCGAAACGCACAAAAAAGAATCAGGACAAAGACAATAATGCTCGGCAAGCCCATTTCCGCAGCAATTCCGATGTAGGTATTGTGGGCGATCTTTTCCAGGCTCTCACCGGCGGCTTCATATTGCGTCACGGTATACTTGAAGTTTCCCAGACCAATTCCTGTCAAGGGATGACGCGCGATCATTCGCAGTCCGGCTCTCCAAAGCTGCAGGCGGCTGTCTTCAGCAGACGTATCGCTGTAGTTCGGATGAAGTAAACGCTGGACAGGGGAAGCCGGGGCGAAAATAATAATGGGGGCAGAAAGTACAGTAACCAGAAGAAAGTTGCGCAAAGGCTGGGCGGAGCGCTTGATGAAGAATAGAAACGCGACGATAAGCCCGAGGAAACCGCCACGCGAAGCTGAAAGAGTGACGGCCACCAGAGTGAGAAGTAAACATCCAAAACAATAGAGGCGCTCCCAGAGGATGTCCGATTCTTTCATTAAGTAAAAGGCCAGGGGAGCGCAGAGCACGGCCGATAGAGCGAAGTAGTTTGCGTCACCAACGACCCATCCGGGCCGAAAACCGGGATAAATATTGTGGTAATGCTGCCATTCGCGGATGACATAAACCGAAGCCAGTCCCACCGAACCGATGGCCACAAGCAAAGTCCAGCGCAATCGCTGGAGGGAATCCACCAGGGTCACAGTGACAAAGAAAAGCAGAAAGAAAGATGTATAGCTGGCAAAGGGATTGAATTCTACTTCACCGGGAGGGCCTTTCGTAAAATGCGAGAGCGCTGCGATCGCATAGAAGACAACAAAGACCTTCGCCACAGAGCTGCGAAGCGCCGACCAAGGCGCCTGCCGAGCGGTGAGATAAAACAGGGCGTAGAAAGTGCAAGCAATGCCTACGTACTTGGTGAGCGTAAATCCGCCGATAATTCTTGACCAAATAGGGTGCCTCTCGAGCGGCATGATGGACACGAGAAGGTAAAAGACCAGCATGCCAGCGTCTAACGCTGAAAATGAATTTTCTTCCGATTCCATAGGATCTGCGTAATCGAGGGTAGAGTTCATCTAGGAGACCAGCCGTTTAGTGGCGAGAATGCGAGCGACTACAGCATTCCCCCTTCGGTAGCTGAGGAAATCTGTTTTCGGTGTCCCGAGACGTCGACCTTACACCTACGAAGTTGAATGGGGCGGCAGATAACAATGTACGGACGCTCATCGAAAGCGCCAAACGGGCGTATCGGATACTGGCTGAGCCCAGGCCGCAAACCAAGTATACTTGCGCCTCGAAGGAACCGCAGTTCCCATAGACGATAAGCTTGGCACCCAAATAGTATGACATTGCCGCCAGAATGATGGAGACAAAAAAACGATGGAAGTAGCTCCGCGACCCCGTAATGCCATATCCTTGCAGTTCAACTTGCAGCGATAGAGCACGTGTGTGGCATTTCTCGAAACCTGGAAACTGCATTGAGTGAACTTCCACCGGGACTCAAAACGTCAAGGCCCAATCTCGTCGTCGCAGAAGATGCGTACCGATTGTTGCTGTTAGATGAGGTGACATCGTCTACTGAATGGCTGGACCTCGGATGCGGTTGGCGGCTGTTGCGGGAGTGGCTTCCGAATGGAGCCGCTGACGAGGCAAAGCTCTCCAAGACTGCTCGTCGCCTTGTCGGAATCGATGCAGTGGCCGATGATGTTTCTCGTAATGCTCATGTACACGAAAAATTGGCGGGAGATATCCTCGCTCTACCGTTTCGCGATGCCTCTTTTAATTTGGTGACGGCGCAAATGGTGGTGGAACATCTGGAAAACCCCCTGACATTGCTACGGGAGGTAAAACGCGTTCTGCAGCCCGGCGGTAAATTCATTTTCCTGACACCAAATTTTCTGAACTACCAAGTTTTTGCGGCCTCTCTTTTGCCGGACGGAATTAAAAAAAGAATCATTCGTCACTTTGAGGGGCGGACCGAGACGGACATCTTCAAAACCCATTATCGAATGAATACGGGAAAGCAAGTTCGCGAAATGGCGGAACGCAGTGGATTTTCGATAGCGACTATGCGGATGGTGCATTCCGCTTGGGAATTCCGACGTTTTCCGCCACTTCACTGGATCGAGAAGGCCATATTTCGATTGTTAGATACTGAGACATTGGCAAACTATCGTGCTGACATTCTGACCGTTCTGGTTAATCAAAAATCGAAATAAATCGTTACTGCCAAATCAATCCCCATACCGGCCCGATCCGGTGGCCGCCGTTCACTAGTCGCGCATGTAAGACAGAAGCTTACATACTTCCGCCCAAATATCTGACAAAAGAATCGGTGTCTCGCCGACTGCGCAGCAACTTCGCCGCCCTTAAGCTGTCTGTCGCGGGCGAAAAGTTTTGAATTAAAGGACTCGCACCACAGGGCCCATCTGACATTCTCCCAGGAAGTCAGTTAATACCCGGAAATCCAGTCCTTCAAATTCATCGGTCATGCACCCGGCCTGATCGACATAGCTTTCCGACAAGTCCGCAAAATCACCTTGGAGGCCCGATGTTCAGAGTGCCGGGTATCAGACGGTCGCGTTTTTTGCAGAATCTGATACTGGTGATTCTGATCGGCTTGTTGGGCTCCCCAGCAATCGTAGGGGCACAAGCACAAGCAATAAACGTCAACCCCACTGCTCTGGACTTTGGAAGTATACCGGTAAATTCAACCAGCAGAATGCAATCAATCGAAGTTCGCAATAGTGGTAGTGGCTATTTGAGACTCTATGGCTTCGATGTCCAGGCTCCATTCGTTATTTATGCTCATCCCTCTTTGCCTTTAACGCTTCTACCCGGGGAAACTACGCATGTCGTTATTTATTTTGCCCCAAAATACTCGGGCTCACAGGAGGGCCGACTAGCCGTATCCAGCAATGCGACGAGCGGAGGTAATACGAGTCGGCTTGTTGGGAGAGGAGGGAGTGGGGGCCAAGATTCGGGCGGACCTGTTGCAACTCCGTCCACAACCAGACTTGATTTCGGCTCGCAGCAGGTGAATACGCGAAGTAATCCCAGACGAGTCATTTTGACCAATTCCGGAAGCGCGACTTTGAATATATCGAGAATCGACGTGAGTGGTAACTTCTCTCAGATAAACAATTGCCCGGCCACTCTCAGTCCCGTAGCCAGCTGCGAACTTGACGTCACATTCGCACCAGCCGCTAGCGGTGCCCACACTGGTAGTTTATCGTTTTTTGACAACGCACCCGATAGCCCACAAACTGTAGCGCTTACCGGAATCGGGAATGGCGGCAGCGGTGGGTCGGAGTCAGTGGGACTGAACCCAACTGTTCTGGATTTCGGCGGTGTAGACATTGGACAGACGAGCCGGTTTCAGTCTGTTGAGGTTCGAAACTTCGGCCGCGAATATTTAAGGCTTACGGGCTTTAGTGTCACAACACAATTTTCGATTCGTTCCGCGCCGCCGATTCCATTGACGCTTCTTCCAGGCGAAACGACGCACGTCAATGTTTCTTTCAGTCCGACCCGCACCGGAAGTCTAACTGGTATCCTGGCGATTTCGACTGATTCATCTCCGGACCCTTCGACCGTGGCGTTGCTCGGACGCAGTGGCAGCCAGGGCAGTACCCAAATTAGCGTGAGTCCCCAAACTTTGAATTTTGGAAGCAGAAGTATCGGCGTGACGAGTGGTGCGCAGACCATCGCCGTACAAAACACAGGCTCTGGGAGTGTCACTGTCAGCGGGATCACTGCGACCCCGGCGCACTATGCGATCGTTTCGGCGCCGACAATTCCTTTTACGCTCAATGCAGGTCAGTCCTCTGAGGTGGGGATCACATTCACTCCTACGGAGCCCGGAGCTCGGCCTGGTTCGGTGACGATTGTAAGCGATGCCCCGACTTCACCCAATGCAGTCTCGCTTTCTGGAACTGGGGTTGCCGCGAGCTCTCCATTGCGTGTTACGCCTAATTCTTTGAGTTTTGGCAATCTAAACCTGGGGACAACAAGCTCGCCACAAACGGTCACGGTTCAGAACACCGGTTCGGAAAGCGTGAGCATCAGCGCGATCACTGCCAGCCCTGAACAATTCGCGCTCGTCTCCGCTGCTTTTCCCTGGACGCTGGCTGCTGGCGAATCCGCCGCAGTGAACGTAAGGTTCGCTCCGGCAGCCGCCGGGACATTGTCCGGTACGCTCACCATTTTGAGCAACGCGCCTTCTTCACCGGATTCGGTTTCACTCTCGGGGACTGGCGTGCGTCCTGGCGACGGCGGCGGCGTGGATTCTTACGGCGGCAG
>DATNLZ010000128.1:0-13605 GCA_035602605.1 Candidatus Dormiibacterota bacterium | reverse complement strand
CAAAACACTGGAAGACGGCAGAAGAGTGAAATTCATCTACCAGGAACTGCCGAACGACGGGGCGTTTATCACTGCCCAGCTTGAGGGCAATGAGATCGTCTATTCGATCATGTTGACCAAAGCAAGAAACCCGCTGAGTCGCGAAAACGTTGAAAATCACTTTCAGGGCGAGCTTGCAAAGAAGTAGCGACCCTCCATCTCGGCTCTTATCCGCGCTGCGCAACCGATTCAAACCTGCACCACGACCGGCCATTTCGCGAATCTTGCTTGGAGTCGTATCCCGCTGCGAGTCAATACTTCCCTACTGAGCGTCGTCCTACACGGCTAACGATTCCAACGCGAACGATTGCTATTCCTAAGGAGCAGGTTAACGCGTACTCATTTGCGCTTCGCGAATCTTCTCGCCCAGTCCGTGGGATGTAGCATTGCCGGTAATCCGGGAAAACAATCAGGTTCACCTCCCCACAGGCGTGGCAGCGCCATAGCTGGGGCTGGGAGCAGGGCCGGGCATGGCTGCGGTCCTCATGGATTAACTCCCTCGCCATTCTGACGGACCTATTAGAATTCTCTGAGGTTAACATTCGACCACATTTGAACGGTTACCTCAATCTGGCACGTCCAGTCACAATCTGGACTAAGTCAGCGTTTGTGTTCCTATTAGTACAGACAACGCAGATCCACTCTGTTTCAATTCGCTGCACGATATGGCGAGACGCAATCTTACGGGCGAATACATGGCACAGCGAAACGACTGAATACCTTCCTTGCTGCTCGTAGAAGAGAACCATCCGAGGTTGCGGAACATGGTGAGCGGCTTTCCGAGCCAAGTCAGGAGCACTCGATATGAGCGTACTAAGATTTCCGGTATGGCAGAAACCTTACCAGGAGGCGTTGGTCGAACTTGATTCGAAGGCCCTTCCGAAGCGCATCGCTGAGGCAGAAACAGCGATTTTTCTGCGTACACGAGCACTCTCAGTCAACCCAGATGGTCAACAAGAGCGGCAGGCGCTCGATGATGCTTTGTTCAGTTTGCGCTGCCTCAGGAGGGAAAAACCCAATTTCCCTAGCTGGTAGGTCGGACGCCTCTACATGGATTGATTCGAATTGGAGTCCGACTGCTGCGAAACAGTCCTTCACAATCATTCAGGACATTCGCTTCCAACGACGATAGTGGCAAATCAAACGATCTCAGATTAGGTCGAGCTTTCAAACGCTTGATGCAAGCGGCTCCCGCCGCCAGCCACAGCCGCGAATCGCTTTTAGTAACACCGTCAGCCGTGGCTCGATGGCATCGCAGTGGTTTTGAAAGAGCCCCCCCCGGGAGAAGAACTAAGTTCAGGAGAACAAAAAAAATGTTTAGACATCGCCTTACGTCGTTGCCACCCCTGGCATTCGCACTCATGCTGATTGTGGGAGTGTCGCCGGCTGCTCCAGCACAAGAGCGTCCGAGCTCGGCAGCACTCATTGCGGCCCAGCGCGACGCCATGGTCCGACTGGCCTACATGGACGGAGTGTGGAGAGGCCCTGCGTGGACGATTCTGCCATCCGGCGAGAAGCACACCATCACGCAGACGGAGCGGATCGGCCCGTTCCTCGATGGGTCGGTGAAGGTCATCGAGGGCCGGGGATACGACTCGGATGGCAAGGTCACCTTCAACGCTTTCGGCACCATTTCCTTCAACCCGGCAACAAAGGTGTACACGCTGCACTCACATGCGATGGGCTACGTCGGCGATTTCGTGCTGACCCTCACACCCGATGGCTACACATGGGACATCCCCGCGGGGCCGATGACAATCCACTACACCGCCGTCATTAAGGACGGTACGTGGCGCGAGGTTGGCGACCGCATCGTGCCCGGCAAGGACCCTGTCCGTTTCTTCGAGATGAACCTCAAGCGAGTGGGCGACACCGACTGGCCCGCCGCCGGCGCGATCAGCCCCAAGTGAAAACTGCGGCCTGCATGCGTCGACAGTTTTCACCAACAAAGGCCGCTCTGTCGTTTGCATCTATCATTCCACCCTTGGAGAAACGAAATGAACCAAGCAGAGCTCATCCGCAAATACTTCTCCGCCTACGAAAACAAAGACCGTAAGGCTATCGAATCTCTATTGACCAAGGACTTCGTATTTACCAGCCCGTACGACTATCGCATTGACCGCGAGACTTATTTCCAACGCTGCTGGCCGTACAGCGAGAAATCCCCAACCTATGGCATTGCGAAGCTGTTTGAGAAAGGCAACGAAGCCATCATCCTCTATGAGTGCAAAACCAAAGACGGCGGCAGTTCTCGGAACACGGAATTCTTCACCATCGAGGGAAACAAGATAAAAGAAGTCGAGGTCTACTTTGGTTCGGCCCCGAAAGATGCGTCGAAGAGATAGATCCCTCACCCTCTACGCCGCGAACAGAGAAATAGGGCCGTTTTTCATTGGTCCCTTTAGCGTTTTGGTAGACGAACTTCAAATCACTGGACAACCGAATCACACAGGAAGACGGCAGCCCATTCTCTTTGGTGGTTCCGTCTCAATAAGTAAATACGCAGCATTCCAAATCGTTTCCCATTTGCCGTGCTGCGGTCGATTGGACTATACGAATACTTCTGCTTCTTTTACGAAACGCAAAAGCAGCAGTTTTCTGCTGCTGTTCCTTTCGCGCAGGCGGGCTTGGAATGCCTCGAGAGCCTATAGATCACTAAAGAGCATAACGATAGTAAGACCAATTGCTGGGGAGCACACGGTGGAGAAGCGCGGAACGGTTTCTAGCCAAGGTGCGGGAACCGTTTTTAGCAAACGTGGAAGATAAAGGACAATTGAAATCTAAAATTCTGTTCTAATGTATTCGTGCGTTTGCTCGGAAATAGCTCACAGACAGCAAAAAACTTTCTAGCGGCATGGCGCGTTGCATCGCGGATTGTCGCGATGGGACTTCTCGGTGCAAGCCTGATACTCGCGCAGAGTTCGGGTGTCGGGACAACGGCGCAGAATTCTCCACAGACTTTGAAAGTAACGACTCGCCTGGTACAGGTTAACGTGGTGGTGCAGGACAAGAAGGGGCAACCTGTTGATGGTTTGACGAAGGACGATTTCACGCTATTCGATCAGAGTAAGCCACAAACGATCGCAAGCTTTTCGCAGGAGCGCGGCCGTGTCCTTCCCGCCCCCGACCACGAGGCTCTGCCTCCGAACGTCTTCACCAACCGGTTCGACCAGACCGGGCAGGCGCCCGGAAGCGTCACGATCATTTTGTTTGACGCACTAAACACACCGCTCACCGACCAGGTGTACGCGCGACAGCAACTCGTAAAATTTCTGCGCCAAGTGCAGCCGCAGGATCACGTCGCCATTTATTTCCTCACGACGCAACTGAAAGTTCTGCTGGAATTCACGCAGGATGCCACTACATTGCTGCACGCTCTCGACAAGCTCCAGGGTTATCCCTCCCCATCGCTCGAAAGCCCTGCCCAGAGCGAAGCCGCCGCGGGGGATCAGGTTTTCCCGCAAATTGAAGAGTTTCTAAAAGCTGCCGCGGGGCGCTTCGACGATTTCTACGCCATCAACCGTGCTGAGACTACGTCGGTGGCGCTCGAAGTCATTGCCCACCATGTGGCCCACGTCCCCGGGCGAAAGAGCCTGGTCTGGGTCTCTGGAAGCTTTCCCATCGCGATTGGCATGGATGGCGATACGCTCGCACCTCCGGATCGCGAGGTGCGGACGTTCCTGCGTGAGATTGAGCGAGCTGCACGCGCACTCAACGATGCCAACATCGCCGTCTATCCAGTGGACGCGCGCGGCTTGATGGCTCCTGGGCAATTCAGCGCGGCCAATCGCGACACATTGGGCGGCTTTGGCCCTGGCCGGCCACAACGACTCGGCCCCGATCAAAATAACTTCGCGACAATGAATACCCTCGCTGAGCGCACTGGCGGGCACGCGTTCTACAACACAAACGACATTCAAGGCTCGGTCCGGAAGGCTGTTTCCGACGGGCAGTCGAACTACGAGCTGGCCTACTATCCAAATCATGGGAAGTGGGACGGAAAATTTCACGAAATTAAGCTCAAAGTTGACCGTCCCGGCCTGCAGATCCACTATCGCAAAGGTTACTTTGCATCCGCCGATTTTTCGAACACTCAAGAGGACCGCAAAGCCTCTCTAGCTACAGCGGTCGTCAGCCCGATTGATGCCAGCAGCTTGAGCATTCGGACCCAAGTGAATCGATTGCCCGCGCCAAATACTGGCACCCTCGAGTTCACTGTTGGATTGGACCTTCACGAAATTATGCTCGAAGAAAGTGCCGGGCGTCATAAAGGAAGCATTGAAATGATTTTTGTTCAGAAGGGCGCCAACCCAACTGTGCTGTCCATGGACAGCAAGACGATCGAATTCAATTTCGAGCAGAAAAGATACGACGAGCTTGTGGCGTCCGGGATCAGCATTGTGAAGCACGTACCGATAGCGGCGGGGACTACATCGGTCAGAGTAATCGTGCGCGACTCCCAATCCGCCGCGACGGGTTCAGTCACTATCCCAATCAAATCATTTTTTGAAAACTAAAATTGCGCGCTGCGGTTTGGTCCTTGTCGATGTTCTCGTGCAAAGGCTCACCGCTCTCGCACTTCAGTTGCTCTGTCGGCAGGTTTGATTAGCTCCGTATTCACGCACCGACGTCACTGTTACTGGTTGTCCTGCCGCGGGGGTCTCGCATTGTCGTGGGATTGTTTCTTCTGCCGTTCGCTCTGACGGACATCACGCCGTGCGTTCTGCCGATTGTCGCGGCCATCATTCACGTCGCCATCATGCCCGTCGTTCTGGTGGCCATCATGACGCTGATTCACATCAGAATCCCGCCCGCTATTTTCCTGGCCATCATGGCGAGTGTTCTGCTCTCTGCGGTGACCCTGATTGCGGTTCCGGCGTTCATTCTGAGGATGACGTGCTCGGTCGTTTTGATTACCCTGTTCCTGGGCAAACCCTGGTATGGCCAAAAAAATTGCCAACGCCGAAAGAGTAAGTAGTTTTTTGATCATTTTGTCTCCAAACCTACACCAATTCCACGCGGTCACGTGCTCACCGTCGGTGGATGAATGCCTCTCGGATCATCCCGATGGAAAGGCTTCCAAACGTGGTTTATGCACCGGCTACACTTCGTCTATCTAATGAGATGTTCTATGCAAGCGCGGCGACTGCCCCAATTGTCCCCAATTTCCTAAAAGAACGAAATAGGACTTTAGTTCTTGGGCCTACCATTCTCGCGTCTAGCTACCGGTTCCAACGACGCTGTCTCGTTCGAGTGCGTCCGCGTCCCGCGCCTACGGCAAAAGCACCGCGGCATCCGTGGTCCACCCAAACACCTTGGTTGTCGTAACTCCAGCTATAGCCTTCGGTGCAAGGTGACCCACTCTGCTGACTCTGTAGTTGTACGCCGCCGCGAGTGTCAGCTGCGCAGTAATGCCTTTTTTCGTCGTTCGAATTGCAGGTTATCACCTGTGTTGATCCATATCCGCGGTTTCCGTATCCCCCGTATCCGCTACCAACCGCAAAATCACCGCGGCATCCGTGGTCTACCCAGACGCCCTGGTCATCGTATCCCCAGCTGTAGCCCTCCGTGCAAGGTGAGCCACTGCGTTGGTTCTGCAACCGGACCGAACCACGAGTGTCGGCTGCGCAGTAGTGTCTTTTCTCATCATCGGAATTGCACGAAATGGTTTGGGTCGGCCCGTATCTACGGTTACCATTCTCGCGATCACGGCCATCGCGCTCATCACGGTTACCATATTCGCCGTCACCGTCGTCAGCATTTCTGTACCCGCCTCGTCTTCCACCAACTGCAAAAATCGCGCGGCATCCATGATCCACCCAAATCCCCTGGTTGTCGTAGCCCCAGCTATAGCCTTCGGTGCAAGGCGAGCCACTCTGTTGGCTTTGCAGTTGGACGCCACCACGGATATCGGCAGGACAGTAGTGCCTCTTCTCGTCGTCTGAATTGCAGGAGATGCTTTGGGTTTGCCCGTATCGCCGGCTACCATAATCACCGTCGCGCCCTCCTAGCGCGAAGTCTGCGCGGCATCCATGATCAACCCAAAGACCTTGGTCGTCGTAGCCCCAGCTATACCCTTCGGTACACGGTGAGCCACTGCGCTGGTTCTGCAAACGGACTCCCCCACGAGTGTCAGCTGCGCAGTAGTGCCTCTTCTCATCATCGGAGCTACACGAAACCGTGGATTGGCCAAACGACTTAGCCGGGATGAATAGGCAAAGTGCCAACAAGCAGGCGCTCACAAACCATCGATACTTCATTAGTTCCTCCTTGCAAGTCTCCAGGCTGTGCAAGCCAAGACAATCGTAATATAAGTCCGCATCCCCGCTGGCGGTAGCAATGATGGGCTGAACCCAGATATTGGGGATGGAAGCGTTTCCCGTCCTCAATACATATTTAGATGAGGCGGTCGTTAAAAAGGAGGTGTGGGTTATGGGCAAGCCGACGGCGATGATTTTGTAGTTTCAGGAAAAACTTAGTGTAGGCGGGCTGCTGCGCTGTACTTGGTCAAGTCCACTGTTTTCCACGCGCCCGCAATAATTGCTTTGCGGATAACCTCAGCTTTGTCTCCTTTGCGCGTCTGCACATAAGAATAAACCGCTTCTGATTTGCACACCGCGCACATCGCGCCATGATTATCTACGAAGCAGTCTAAAAGGCTCTGGTGACCCACATGTTGGTCGCAATGGCAATAACAAGGCTGCTGGTAGAGAACCCTCTTCACTTTGCCCGCCATCGCATAAACATTTTGATTTAACGCGTCGGAGAACGACTTAGGATCCATTGTTGCCGGCAGGGGTTGGTGCGGAGCTGTTGGATGGAACGCGGGGACATTTCCAGATTCAACCTGCACCGCAACAACGCCGCCGCGAAATGCGCCCGGCTGGCCCTGCGCGAGCCTGATCCCCATGAACGAGAGCGAAATCAGCGCTACTAGAACTATCGATTTGCGAGTTATGTTCGGACTCCTTCACACGTAATTATGCCCGGCATATGGTTTTGGAACCTGAGTTTGGTTATTTCTTCGGACACTAATCTATCACAGGACCGTCTAGCGCGAGCAGTGTGATTCGGGTAGTGGGCGATTTCGAACTGGAGGGGGCTAAGAAAGCAAAAGCGGCGTAGCGTCGCCGTACTAGAACGAGTGCCGCAACTGACGCCTTCGCAGTAGTATCCCGACGACCATCGCCGTGGTCGCCGCCGCCACGAGAAACGGAATCGGAGTGTCTCCCAGTCCATGACCGCTCATCGAAACCGCGGCTGCGCTGACGCAACCAACGGAAACAGGCAACAACAGCGCCCACCGGCGTCGGATGCCAGCTCCAACGCCAACAGAGATCGCGAGAATGAGTGCAAGGGTCATAACCGGAACTTGGCTGGGCCGGAACACCCGTCAACGCCGCTCAAAGTAGCCCACTACACGTGATTCGTACACTTTATTCAATGTAAGCGATATCCTCTCGGCTCAGCGGAATCCGCCTCCCCCAAGCCGTAGCACGAGACCGCTCGATATCCAGTACGTGTTCTGATGACCGTTGAAGAACGATGTTCGATACAAGTCAACCTCGAACAATCGTATGGAAAGATGCGGTCGAAGATTGAAGTCCACGCCGCCGCCTACTTTCGTTGAAAACCCATTATCAGAATAATCGCGTAGACCACCCTGAGGGAAGGTAGTACTTACATGCGAGCCGCCAAAAAGGGCCTCCGCAAACGGGGTGAAGCTCCTACTTAGATGGTGATAGAACACCCGAGGACCGTAATGATTCCCGTACAAGACATTTTTCGTCAGGTTGGATGAACCGCGGTTGTAGCTGGCATCGGCGGCAATTTGCAGCCATGATTTTGCGTTCCACGCAAAGGAACCGACAAAACCGTTGCCGACAGTTGTTTCGCCGGATTTAATCGGTGTACGCGCGTACCCGCCGAACAGTTCGATGACCGGACCTCTCGCTGAACCGGGTGCTTTGGGTCTCTGAGCCAGCGCCGGGAGGGAAACAAACAGCAGTAAAGTGCCAGAGGCTATGCATTTGATCATCTCTCACCTTCCCCTCACAAGAAATACTCCACCAGCGGCTGGGCCCTCTGCGCCCGAATAGGCATAGAGGAAGGGTACCTGAGCCTCTTTAGAATCGCAAATTTAGGGGCTTTCCTGCAATCGAAAACGATTCCCCGGGAGGCCGCATGGTTAAGGGCAGAAGGACACTCCCTAGGCGGCGAACTTTGCGCTTGGGGGCAGACCCAGCGATGGTATTTTGCGGCCCAGGGGGCAAGCGGCGTCATGACAGTCTTGGCTTTATAGCTAATTCGCCTCGATTTCGCCTTGCATCCCCTCTCCGGGCCGATTAATCTTGCTGCTCAAGGGATGCTTTGTCAGCTTTCCGTGGGAGGATTGGACGATGGCCACCTCGGTTTGGAAGGGTTATCTCACATTCGGGCTCATCTCGATTCCTATTCGCCTTTTTTCCGCGGGGCGCAGCGAGCGCATCGGCTTAAATCAGCTGCACAGCGTTTGCAATTCGCGGATTCGCATGCCGCTATACTGTCCGACGTGCGATCGCAAGGTGGAGCGCTCGGAGATCGTCAAGGGCTACGAATACGACAAAGACCAATACGTGCTCTTCAAGGAAGAAGAGCTTGATAAGATCGAGCCGGAATCCGCTCGCAGCATGGAAATTCTTGAGTTTGTTAAGATTGATGAGATCGATCCGCTATACTATGACTCTTCCTATTACATGACACCGGAAGAAGCCGGGGAGAAGGCATACCAACTCCTGCTGAAAGCCATGGAACAATCCGGCTATGCGGCAATTGCCAAACTGTCCATGCATCAGCGTGAACACATCGTGGTGATTCGCCCACGCGCCAAAGGGCTGACCCTGCACACCATGTTTTATACGAATGAAATTCGCCAGGTCGCCGAGTATGGTCGCACCGAAACTGTTCAGCCGAAGGAGCAGGAGCAAAAGCTGGCAATGCAATTAATCGAGAGCCTTGCGGCGCCATTCCAGCCGGAGAAGTATCGAGACGAGTATCGTGAGAGAATGCTGGCATTGATCGCCGCAAAACAGCAAGGCCAGGAAATTGCCGAGGCTCCTCATCCACAACTCGCCCCGGTAATCGATTTGATGGCCGCGCTCAAGAAAAGCCTGGCGGAAAAGCCTGCTGCGCCAACCAAGAAGCCACCGCTTCGCGTTGTACCGGCAGCAACGCAAACACAAAAGAGGAGCAAGCGATCGGCAGGCTGAGTGTAGATGAGCACAACCGACCGATTCACGCGTGGTGAAGTTCAGCGCATTGTTGACGTCACCGCTAAGCAACTGGATTATTGGGAAAAGCTGCGTCTGGTTGCACCACAGAAAAACGGCCTCGAGAAATTCTACGATTTCCGCGATCTCATCAGTTTGCGCACCACCAAGCAGCTGATTGCCAAGGGTGTAACCCCCACACGCCTGCGACGTTCCCTCGCCGCTCTTCAGCAAGAGCTCGCCGAAGTCAAAGAGCCCTTGACGGAACTGCGCATTCTTTCCGATGGCCGCGATGTGGTCATCGACCGCGGCGGGTCCAGGCTCGAGCCGATTTCCGGCCAATTCATGCTGAATTTCGATACCCGCGAGTTAAGCAACAAAGTTCGCGTCATGCCGGAGCGCAATGCTGAATCCTGTTTCTTGATGGCTCTGCAGCATGAATCTGAGCCTGCGTCCAGGCCCAAGGCAATCGAAGCTTACGAGCGAGTACTAGCGATCAACCCGCGCCATCTCGATGCGCTGATTAATTTGGGCATGCTGCACTACGAGCAAGCTAATCTAGAGAAAGCCATGACCTGCTTCGAGGCCGCAGTCGAACGAGACGCCGAAAGCGCCGTCGCCCAATTTAACCTTGGCAGCGTTCTCGACGAACTAGGACAAACCGAGCCAGCCCGGCAACATTTGCGGCTCGCGGTTCGATTGGATGAGGGCTGTGCCGACGCACACTACAACCTCGCGTTTGTCTGTGAAAAGCTCGGCGCCCATGACGAGGCTCGCCAGCATTGGCAACGATACATCGATCTTGATCCAACCGGCCCTTGGTCAAAGTATGCCCGCCAGCGATTAGGGTCCCTTAAGCCGTAATGTATCAATAGAGGGTTAATGCATACAGGTAATCCTGTATAGACTTGATTGCAGCAACGCCTGTATAACGACGCAGCGTTCCGTTTCAGTCAGATTTCTAAATTGCTGGGGCCGGCACCCCGGCAGACTATTTGCTCGAGCTGAAGTTCGCCCAGCTAAGGTACAAGTTCGGGGAATAAATGAACGGCGCCAAATCCTCCAAGCAATATCAAATCCTCTGTATTGACGATGAACCATCGAATCTGATGCTCCGTAAATTGGTTCTGCAGTCAGCAGGTTTTTCGGTTCTAGCCGCTTGCAGTGGCAAAGAGGGAATCGATCTTTTCAGCTCGAATCCTGTTGATGCTCTGGTGATTGATTTTTCAATGCCGGACATGGATGGAGGAATGGTTGCGGTCCGCATCAAAGAGTTGAAGCCCCGCATCCCGGTCATCATGCTGTCTGCTTATCCGGGCGCTCAGGAGGGGTTGGATGATGCCGTTGATCTGTTTATCGAAAAAGGTGGCGACCCCAAGAAACTTATCCGCAGAATCGAAGCGCTCGTCAAGATACGCGACCATTCGCACCCCGAGCTAAATTCAGATTATGTTGTGTTCGTAGAGCCTTCTCGGCAAATCGTGGACTGTTCTAATGTCGCTGGCCGGCTGGTTGGCTACACGCGAATGGAACTGTTGAACAAAACCCTCGATCAGATTAGCTACGAGCCGGAAGACGTTCCTGGGCTATTCGAGCAATACCAGCAACGCAAGGCCCTTGAGGGAGAGCATATCCTTAAGCACAAGAGCGGGCGCCCCATAGCCGTACGGTTTCGCTCCTGGGTTTTCCCCGATGGCTGTATGGCCGCGATCTGCGATCCGGTTACCGACTGGAAGGAACTCTATCGCTGCGCGATGCTCGAGCTCGACCCGGCCAAACTCAAGAACCGAGTCGAGGTTGCTTTACTGGCGATCCATCGCCGCATGCGCCAATTGGAGCAAACTCCTGCGAAAATGACCAGCGAGGCTGTTGCCCTTAACGATGCCCTGAATGGACTTCGCGTGTTGCAAAAAGGGGCGTAGATCCGCCCAATCTCAGATAGAACGCCGCAAAAATCAATTTGGTGTTAGTTCATGAACGGCGTCGCGTAGCGACCCTTCCATTCTTTCATCTTTCAGAAGCACGGTCCTCACGCCGGCGGCCCGCGCAATAAGCTCAATAAATCGATTCTTATGCGCGGTTAGCATGATCAGCGGAATCTCGGGCATGGTCTTGCTCAGCATGTCAGCGGCTTCCACGCCGTTCATCACCGGCATCGAAAAATCCAGCACAATCAAATCAGGACGAAGCTGACGCGCCTTGGCAATGGCGTCTTGTCCATTGACTGCTTCCCCGCAAATGTCAAAGTCGTGGTGAGACTCAAGAATGCGCCGAATGACTCGCCGGACCGAAGGATTATCGTCTACGATCAGGATGGACTTAGGCATCATCCGTCCCTGACGAACTGCAAATTCGCTTCCGACTCTTCACGTGCGAGACGAGGGCCCGATCCTTCACTTCGACCTCCTGCGCGTACACCGTTTCAAGCTAGCAAGTTACCGACGCCCAATACAATACCGTCGTTGCCGTAAGCCATACGACGATCCTTAAGCTAATTTCCCGGGCTCATTCCAGAATTCATCTACGGAAATGCCCTGAGCCTTTGAAGACTTACGCCAGAGTGCATGCCCTCGGCTCAGAGGCATCGTTTCAGCTGTACTTTCGGCCAGTCGCGCCCTGTCCGGGGCCCTGTTCGCCTGTAGGACATCCCGGAAACATGCCATTCCAAAGGTCTTACGCGAAAATCAGCGCGCCGCCGACGGCGCCGAAACCCCCACGGTAATACGCTCTCTTGTACAGGATGCTGGGAACATGTTTGACGGCCCTATTGACCGGCCGATTGCTCCTTCAGCTCGCGTATCGCACGAAGTCGGTGCTCCTGACCATCGCCCGGCCCCCAGCCAAGGGCGGTCTCGCATCCTAAAATTTCAAACATGATATGGGGGTGCGTTCTGAGAGTTTTCGCTGGGTTCCTGTTTGGCATATTAATTACAGTAAGTTTGATAACTGGCGGTTGTGTAGGCCTTGCTGGCACACAATCGCGGGTGGCGTCTGGTGGCGCCGTTTCGCCGTCCAGTCTTACCTTCGCCTCGCAAGCAATTAATACAAAGAGCGGTGCGCAGCGCGTGACCGTGACCAACGCCGGAAACGCCGCGATGGGTATTTCCGCGATTGCGGTAAGTGGAGACTTCTCTCAAGCAAGTAGTTGCCCGGCGGTTCTTCCCGTGGGAGCGAATTGCTCCATTCAAATTGTCTTCGCGCCCACTGCAGGTGGAACGCGCGCCGGCACCCTCAGTTTGTCGCACAACGGTTCCTCTATCCCGCACACTGTCGCTCTCAGTGGAACAGGCTCGAGTATGAGCAGCACCATTAGCTTGGCTCCCCAAACACTCGATTTCGGCCGCATTCCCGCCGGAAACGCGAGCGTCTCGCAATCGGTAGCGGTCACCAATTCCGGTAGTTTCAATCTTGCGTTGACCGCGTTCACCGCGAGCGCGAATTTCTCCGTCATCTCAGCTCCGGCGCTTCCAGCAACACTTCTCCCGGGCGAAAGCAAGCCCATCCAGGTCGCGTTTGTCCCTGCCAGTTCCGCCGCATCGGGCGCGGTGGCCGGTTCTCTTACGGTGTCCAACGATTCGGCAAATGGTCCTGCCGTTGTTGCGCTTTCGGGAACGGCAGTCGGTCTTACCAGCGCACCGGCAATCACCGTGAGTCCGGCGTCTCTTGATTTTGGAGCGCAAAATATCGCCAGCACGACCCCAGCCCAATTGATTAAAACTGTCACTTTGCAAAACACCGGCAATGCCGATCTGGTTATCAGCGCGATCACCTCGAGCACTCCTCAATTTCTGGTCGTTTCCAGTCCAGCATTCCCCCTGACAATAGCCCCAGGCCAATCAGCTAACCTGGGTGTGGCCTTTGCTCCGACGGTTGCTGGCCCCGTGTCAGCCACACTTGCGATTTCGAGCAATGCTGCAACCTCACCAAGCGCCGTTTCACTCTCGGGGACCGGTGTTACGTCGGGCCCGCAACTGAGGGTTACACCCAGTTCTTTGAACTTTGGCAATCTAAACCTGGGGACAACAAGCTCCGCGCAAACAGTTACTTTCAAAAACACAGGGACCGTGAACGTCACCATTAGCGCAATTGCCGCGAGCCTTTCGCAATTCACCTTAGCAACGCTGCCTGCTTTTCCCTTGACGCTGGCCGCTGGCGAATCCGCCGCAGTGAACGTAACGTTCGCTCCGGCAGCCGCCGGGACATTGTCCGGTACGCTCACCATTTTGAGCAACGCGCCTTCTTCACCGGATTCGGTTTCACTCTCGGGGACTGGCGTGCGTCCTGGCGACGGCGGCGGCGTGGATTCTTACGGCGGCAG
>DATNLZ010000124.1:0-31726 GCA_035602605.1 Candidatus Dormiibacterota bacterium | reverse complement strand
CTTTTTAAAAATGGCGGCACAACGCTTTTCTACCGCGCCTTCGAGCACCTTGCGTCTGTACTTCGGGCAAAAGACGACGTGGTACTTGCTCGAATAAACGATGTTGTTGTTCGACTTATAGCCTGCAATCACCAGCTTCGTATACCGCTTTGAGCAATCTATGTAAATAGTTCTCTTTTTGCAATCTAGCTTACTGCCTGCTTGACCCCATCCCTAAAGAGAGGGGATTGCGCAGGCTCTTGTTCAGACCGGGATTGCTGACCGTTGCAGCGATCAATTTAGGGAGGGCGGATGGGTTTGCGTCACGTTCGGAACCAAAGGAAAATCGGAGTGCAGCACGGGGCCGGAAACCGTTGCCGCCTCACCGGCCGGCTTGAGCGTCAAGCGTTTGACGTCCCACGCGAGACCTAGCGTCCGCAACATCGATATCCCATACCAATTTACGTCGAACTCATACCAGGCAACGCCATGGCGCGCCGACTGCGGCAGGGCATGATGATTATTGTGCCAGCCTTCACCGAAGGTCAGCATCGCGACCCAAAAGCTGTTGGTGGAATCATCACCGGTGTTAAAGCGCTGAGAGCCCCACATGTGCGTTGCTGAATTGACCAACCAGGTGGCATGAAGCCCAACCACGGTGCGGAAAAAAATGCCCCACATGACGTATTTCCAGCCGCCTATGGCGAGAATGGCAAGAGCCAGGACCACGATGGGAACCCAGTGCCACTCGCTGATCCAGGTGTGAAATTTATCCCGCCGAAGATCGGGGACATAGGCATTCAGCTCGGCAGACTTGTTGTGCATGGCCTTGCCGGTAATGATCCAGCCCATGTGCGCCCAGAAGCCGCCATCGCGAGGAGAATGCGGGTCTCCGTCTTTGTCAGTGTTCTGGTGATGGAGGCGATGTGTTGCTACCCACGCGATAGGTCCGCCCTCGAGGGCCAGTGTGCCGCAAACAGTCAGGAAATACTCCATCCATTTCGGGGTCTTGTAGCCGCGATGAGTTAGCAATCGATGGTAGCCCATGCCGATGCCCAGGCTGCCTGCAATCCACCAGAATGCGACAGCCAGCGCCAGTGCTTTCCATGAAAACATAAAGAGCGCAGCGATCGCACCCACGTGGAATATCACCATGAAGATACTTGTGACCGGAATGATCGGTTGCGTAAACGTCTTGTCGCGGACAGAAATCCTCATAATCCCTTTAGCCCCTAGAATTAATTTGTTCGTCCTGTTGGGAGCGCCCGTCGCGCAGGAAGAAGATGCGCACTTAACATGATACTTGAGGCACGGCGAAACGTCTGTTCAATTTTGAACACATACGGAGTAACTGTTACTGTACCTATGGCCGGTCCATAGACGTTTAAGGGTTGGTAGACTCGGCTGACTCCTGGCCACGCAACGTATCGACAGCCAGAAGCTCTGCGGCGTTTGTTAAATAAGTACTCGAGATGCGATCCTGCCACGTCAGGCCATCTTCGTCCCACAGCGCCCAAAAAAATCCAAGCAGGAATGTGCCCCCAGAGAGCATATAGCCGAAGCTGCGTAGCAGCAATTGGCGAGGCGTGGGTACCTCGCCGTCAAAATTAACTAGATCCAAACGGCGCAACATCATGCCCGGCGTTACCCCACCGAAAATCGTGAATAGCGCAAAATACTGAACGTAAAAAAGCAGCAGCGTCGCGGCATATACCGCGGCGCTGAATTTGCTAAAGCTGAAATGGCCGCCGAGCGAACCGAAAAGAGTGAGAAACCCCCCGTACGCGAAGAGTAGAAAAAACAGGTCAATGCAACCCGCAACCGCGCGCTCGGGGAGAAATGCCAGCGGGGAATAGGGTGAACCAAAGCGACCGGCCCGGGAATTTTGCTGCCGGCTTTGGCTTTCGCAAGTTTGCCCGGACCGGTCAGTGCACGGATCGGAGGCCAGCGGCGGCTTGGTGAGGTCAATTTCGAGGCGGTATGAGCCCGGCTCCCCGCAATCACGATCAGAGTGGGGACGAGGGCCAATTCCAATAGCAAAGGCAAATTCCTCGGCCGCTTCAGCGGGATCATGTACCACCGGCGTCTCATCAAGTGCCAGTCGTGCCGATCTCTCCGACCTGCCCAATGCACCGGGGCTTCGCTCCACCGCACGGCCACGGGCCGTTGCCAGTTCACGCGCAGCGGTGGCTCCAAAAGGAAAGGCCCCCTGGTTGGCGTTGGGAAGTAGCCGCTTCCGGCGAGTTCGATACACTGCGACGCGATGTTCGAGCTCGCGCTTCCAGTCTTCGCCGTGGACATGTCTGCCGGAGTCCCGCTCGACACCTCGCGGGGTGGCGGCGCAGGAAGGTCTGGCGGAGATTGCTGCCTGTAACGGCGCGTCACAAAAGCCGCAAAGATGAGCTTGCGCTTTGTTGATGGCGCCACACTGCGTGCATGTTTTGGTCACCGATCCGTTTTGCGCTGCGGACGGTTCCTCGCGAGCACATCGAGAGGACGCAAAAAGTTTACCACGGCTCGCAAACGCGGAAACAGTTTCTGTGGGGTTGTCACGAATCGAGCAACAAGCAACGTTAACGTCAAGGAGGGTTACAGGTTCTCGGGCATCTGCTCGGCCATCAAGTTACGGCTGAAGGCGATGCGGCGGTCCAGCGCCACAGCAGCGAAGTACGCACAACCGCCGCGCTCGCGCTCGGTCCACGCATTGAGATCGGGAAGCAACTGGGCCACGGTGGCTCGCAAGAAACTCAGCAAGCCGTAATAGAGATGGACCGCACGTATGTCGTTACGGTCAGTGCGCAACTCGGGGCAGAGCTGAACCAGTTCGAGAATACGGTCAAACTCGTCACCGCGCGCGGCGGCTTCGGAGATTCCGGTGACGTCCCGGGCCTGGAGGGAAAGCATCTGTTTTCGCGAGGTAGCGATCATCGAGCGGCAGTAAAAGACAAAAAACTGCAACAGCGCTACCAGCGAGAGCACGAAGATAAGCGCGGCGATCATCGGCGACTGAGGGCCAACTGCGAAGGTGCCAGACGAGCGTCCTCCGGAGTGCGCAAAAACGCATAACACCAAGCGGCTGGGAGCCAAATTCCAGTCAGCGGAGTGACATAAGAGAGCAAGCCGTGCAGATGGTGCAGGTTCTGCAGGGCATAGTTGGCCGCAAAAGCGCTGAAGTAGACACCGAGAGATAGAACCAATTGGATAAGCTGGGCGCGGGTTTCTCGTAGCTTGAAGACTGCGCCCCATAGAACGTAGGTCAGCACCATGCCAACAAAGTATAGGTTCTGGGACACTTCGTAAACAAAGGGGCTAGCCATCTTATCGGTCGATTGGTGAACGACCAGGTAGGAAAACAAGGTCGTCCCCACCAACAACAATGTGGCGCCAATGCGAAGGTATCGCTCCGCATTCATCTCGTCAAAGACGTGGGAATACAGCTGCAGCAAAGCCAAATAAAGACAGATGGTCAGCACGGCGTCAGAATAGAAATAGGCGAATCGGTATTCCTGAGATGTAAATCCGTAGTGAAGCAGAAACCAACAACGGGAGATATCTGCGAGGAGCGAAGCTGCCATATACAAATTCAGCAGAAAATAACGACGGAAGGAATGCTTTGCCAGTGCGCACACCACCACTGTAAGTTCCAGTATGGAGCAAATGACCCAAATCGCGTATTGATAAGGACCAGGCACGTCGCTCTTTCTACGCCCTGGTCCACTAGTAGTGAACTTCTTATCTACCTAGCGAATACAGAGCGGTTTACCACGGTACCGGTGGCGGAGGTGCACCACCATTTTTCCACGGTACCGGTGGCGGAGGTGCTCCACCATTTTTCCACGGCACCGGCGGCGGAGGTGCTCCACCGTTGGCTAACATCACCGTCGAATTACCCGCATGGGCTACTGCAGCGTTTCGCAAACCCAATGCGCCTACTAGAACCAGCATCACAACTACAACGATCGCTAAAAACCTGTTCATCTTGCCTCCGAAGTCGTGAGCTACAGCGGAGGCAATATATCAGGGTATACCCCGTCAATGGGGTTTTTATGGTAGATGTGCCCAAAAGGTACACACCCCTGGTTTCTGCCCGATTTTCAGCTATTGCTGAACACCGGCCAGCCAGTACTAACACTTGCAGCCCTGAGGTTAGGGTTATCAGCAGATGAGGTCAACAGTACCTTGGTACTACCAAAACGAAGTCCTCGAACCCGCCGCGAGCAGTGCATCGATGCGCTGGGCACCTCATTTTCACCTACGCGAGTCTGCCAAACGTAGCTGGTCGTCTGTTTGCACCTGCGGGACCTTGTGGGTGGGTTGCTTGACACATCCGCGCGGCACTCCTTACCATGCTTAGGCCGCGTGCCGGCGTAGCTCAGTGGTAGAGCGAGGGTCTCATAATCCCTAGGCCGTGGGTTCGATTCCCTCCGCCGGCACCAATCCCTTTGTGATTGCTACAAGCTGCGCACGCCAACTCTCACCGGCGCTTATTTTAGTCAACCCTGAGGCTGGAGCCGGGCGCGCAAAGAAAGTTCGCGCTAGTATCGAATCCTATTTCAAATCACAAAATTTCGCGGCGGAATTTCGTGCCCCGAGCAACCTGCTGGCATTCGAAAAAGCCGCCCGTGAGGCGTGCGTTCATGGCAAGCGCCTGGTGGTAGCGCTTGGCGGTGATGGCACGGTTCAGGCCCTGGCGAATGCGGCCCTCGGTACCAGCGCCGTGCTCGGTCTTTTGCCTGCCGGCGGAGGCAACGATTTTGCCACCTCCCTTGGCTTGCCGAACGATCCCGTCGATGCGGCACAGGTCCTTCTTCGAGGGATACCGCGCGCCGTGGATCTGCTGCAAGCCACTGTTGCGGGATGCCGCGTGCGCTGCTACGTGGGCGGAGGCGGGGTGGGTTTAGACGCCAAGGCGGCACTGCTATCCTCCGGAAAATTTCGCCGGTGGCCGGGTGCAGCGCGCTACCTAGCCGCCACGCTTTGGGCGTGCGCGTCGTTTGCGCCCCTGGATATCGATGCGGAACTAGAACTGCCAGGCGGAGATTTCCAGCACGTGCATGAACGCGTGTTATTGGCCACGGTAACCAACACGCCCACCTACGGCGCTGGCGTGAAAATCGCCCCAGCTGCGCGTATCGATGACGGTCTTCTGGATTTTGTTGCGGTGAGCCCGCTCGGTCTTACCAAGATCGTTGAGCTCGTTCCCCGCCTCTTGGGCACAGGGGACTTGCGCATTCCTGAGCTTCAGCGTTATCGAGGGCGGCGAATGCGACTCCGTTCCTCGGTGCCCACGCCATTTCATGGCGACGGCGAAATCCTGGGCGAGACCCCCGTAGAAATAGAGGTCTTACCGCGATCGATCACGGTCATAGCGCCTCGCCAAGCCCCGCCGGAGGGAAGGACCGATTTATTTGTCTGAGCTTTTCTGAAGTTTCAGGTTGAGTTCGATGTCTTTTCGCGAATCGAAGCTGGAGATGCTGCGGGTATTCGAGGCCATCCCCTCGCGCTCGGCGTGGATTTGGTAGTCGGCGTTGGGATCGAGTCCGCTGAAGCGGTAATTGCCGCCCTCATCCGAGATGTACGTCTTAACGGTTTGGGTGCGGGTATTTTTCAGAAACACGACACCGTCGGATACCGGTGTGTCGTCTTTATCGAGAACTCGCCCATGCACAGTTCGCAGTTGGGTTTCGCTCTTTTTGCCCTGCGCGTAAACCAGCGGCGCGGTGGCCAAAGCAACGAGGATCACGAGAAACGCAAATTTAAGTTGGCGCTTCATTTGGATTTTCCTCCTGCAATCTGTGACATACGGAAAATGATGACATCGTCTCCTTCTCCCGCCTTGGCGTCCACCGTGCGAGTCTGCTCCTGGTAGCCGCGGGCGCGGACTGAGATGTTGTACTCGGCGCCTTTGGGCACGCGTATGGCAAATTCGCCGCGCCTGTCGGTCCGAACTGACCAACGAACCTTTTTTTCGCTGGCGCGCCGAATCCGCAGTTCAGCCTCAGGAAGCGAGAAACCTTGCTCGGTAAAGACAGTTCCCTTTAGGAGGAAACCTTCCATGTAGCCTGAAGGTTTTTTGTGCTGTTGCGTCGGGGGCCGGGACTTCGGCAACGGGAGGGCGACGCGCAGTCGGGGAAGGGCTACCGCGCGCTCCGCAGGTACTCCCACTGCCAAGCCTTCGGACGCAACGAGCCAGGCCAGAACGGGAAGGACCCTCCATACCATAGGATGACGCGGGCCGGGAATTGGATGCCGGGCGAAATCGTTGACAGGCAGCGACTTACTCCTCAGTTTCTTCCTCTTCTAGCTCCTCGCTGTCTTCTTTCACGTCCTCTTCTTCTTCGTCGTCCTCTTCCTCTTCTTCCTCGTCGTCTTCGTCATCGAGCTCATCGGAGATCAGGTTTAAGTGCACCGGATGCACCTGCACAACCTCGAGCTCGACTTCGCACTCTGGACAGTTCACGATTTCACCCTCTTCTACCTCATCTTCATCCACATCAATTTCCGTAGCGCATTCAGGGCACCTGACCACGGCGACAACCTCCTTCCAAACTTTCCACGAACATCTACGGACGTGTTTCGTCGCGATCGCGTTTCGACTCGGCGTATTATATACCGGCCTGCGCAAAATTAGTTGCCGCCGGTCCATTAAGCAAACCCCGGGGGAAGTTCGATGGGAAGCCGCCCAAAAGGTCGAGTAAGCCGCGAATATCCCGATCGGCCGGTAGTGGGTGTCGGGGGTGTGGTGATCGACAATGGCCGGGCTCTGCTCGTTCGACGCGGCTGTGAACCGCTCATCGGACAATGGTCCATCCCCGGAGGAATGCTCGAGCTCAATGAAACCATTCAGGTTGGCGTCATGCGCGAACTGCTTGAAGAAACCGGTCTGGAAGTGCGCGTTGTTGAGCTGATCGAAGTGTTCGAGCGCATCTTCCATCCCCAGTCCCCGGGGAACACGCTGGCGGCTAGCGCTCCGGCAGCCAGTCCGGGAATTCCCGGCTCACCGTCCACCGGGGAAATTTCTACGTCCGCGAGGCCGCAATACCACTTTGTTATCCTGGACTATTTGTGCGAGCGCCTGGGCGGTGAAGCGCGCGCGGGCAGCGACGTCACCGATGTGGCCTTCGCCACCGAAGATGAACTTCCGCGGTTCCAATTAACCGAGGCCGCCACACGGGTCCTGCGAAAAGCGTTCGCCATGTCCCGCAGTAAAAATAGATAGCGAAAGACCACCGCCAGTTCGCTCGGCTAAGACGAGCTGGGCTTTAGCTCACCGACTACGAACCAGTAAGCGAGCAGTCCCACCAGCAGTACGATCGAGGCGAGCTCGAACCCTGGAACATACGAGCCGGTTCGCTTGATCAACAAGCCCACCGCTAAGGGCGCAATGATTCCGGCGAGATTGCCGGCAAAGTTTTCAGCTCCCGTCCATATCCCCACTTTTTTGATTGGCGCACAACATTGCAGAATGACCAGGAGATTGCCGGTGGAAAGCCCGACAAGCGACGCTCCGATCAACAACCCGACAGCGGTCCGGGTATCCGAGGCCCGGATCGCTACGATGAGTAACAGGCCCATAATGAAAGCCACCGTCACGATTCCTTTCCGAGTCCGTGTTTCATCCCAACCCCGGCGTATGAGAGTGTCGGCAATCCATCCTCCAATCGGTTCGGCGACTCCAAAGGTGAAGAATGCAAGTGCGGCATAAAAACCAGCCCGTACGATGCTGAGGTGACGCACGGTCACAAGATAGTCGGGCAGCCAGGTGACCAGCACATACCAGTAGTAATCAAAACAAAAGAATCCGAGGCAGATACCCAGTAAATTGCGATCGAGAAACGTCCGCCAATGCTGCGGGGGCGAGATCGCCGACTGCGGGGGAGCCGCCTCCCTCTTGGTTGTTTGCATCCGGCGAGGAAACGTCAAAAACCACGGTACCAGCCAGACCAGAGCCGCAAAGCCTAAAATAAGAAACGTGTGGCGCCATCCGTAACGCACTAGCAGCCACGGAACCAAGATGCCTTCGAGGACCAATCCTGTTCGCGTGCCGAAGTCGAACAGTCCCGAGGGCAGCCCGCGTTCGGATCGCGCGAACAGCAAACTAACTATCTTTGTCCCGCCAGGTAGATAGATGGACTCGCCGATGCCCAGCAGCATACGGAAACCAATCAACGCTGCGAGGCTCCCCGCCAGGCCGGTAAGCCCTTGCGCTAACGACCAAACCGCGAACGCTCCGGCATAGAGCCAGCGCAAATCGAAGCGGTCGGCGCACCAGCCAATCGGGATTTGCATCAGCGCGTACGACCAGAAAAAGGAAGAAAGCAGCAGTCCCTTGGTTTCCGGTCCCAGATGGAAATCTTTGGAAATTAACGGGAGCGCGAATGAAATGGCAGCGCGGTCGAGATAGTTGATGAGCGATGCGGTAAACAGCAGGCCGACAATACCCCAGCGGCGTTGATTCGAAACGTTCGGCAGATCCATCCTGGGATCCTTTCGCTTTATCCCCCGACTCCAGAGACAAAGATTGCGGCAGCATACTCTACTCTGTCCCTAAATCTTCCATCGAATCTGCGCCGTGCGGGCCGCAACAAGCGTGACTATGACCGGGCTTTCGAGCGATAATCTCGCCCGCCAGTTGAACCTAAGACTGACTCGTCCCGGAGAAGCCGCGATGCCTCGCATCAGCTCAGTTTCGGTATGTGCAGCCCGTGTCCCGCTCGACCGTGTCACATCCTTCGCAACCCGCACGGTAACCGCGCGGGAATATTGCCTGGTGAAAGTGCGCTCAACCGATGGTCTGGAAGGCATTGGATTTTGCTACGCCGGCACGACCGGAGGAAATATCGTCCGCGTAGCGATCGAGGAACTTCTCGCCCCCATGCTGCTCGGTCAGGATTCCCACCGAATCGAGGGATTGTGGGACGAGATGTATCGCGAGGCAATCCTCCAGGCCCGCGCTGGCTCGGTGATGCGCGCAATCAGCATCCTGGACATCGCCTTGTGGGATTTAAATGCCTACGCGGCGCGGTTGCCGCTGTACCGCTATCTCGGCTGCTGGACGACGGAGAAGGTGCCGGCTTACGCGAGCGGCGGTTATTATTTAGAGGGGAAGACGCCAAAGAAATTAGGTGACGAAGTCGCCGGTTATGTGCGCCAAGGTTTTCGGGCGGTTAAAATCAAAGCGGGGCGTCTTACGCCGGCTCTCGAAGAAGAGCGCGTCCGTGCGGCGCGCGAAGCCATTGGCCCCGATGTGTTTCTCATGGTGGACGTGAACAATTCTTGGACCGACCTGCCTACCGCTCTCGGCTATTGCAAGCGGTTCGAGAATTACGATGTCTATTGGGTCGAGGAACCTTTCAGCCCCGATGACATCGAGAATCACAGCAAACTCGCCGCCTCCACCAGTATCACCATCGCAACCGGCGAAATCGAAGCCGGCCGCTGGCGCTTCAAAGAAATTCTCGATAAGCGCGCCGCCGAGGTCCTGCAGGCTGACGCTGCCGTCTGCGGCGGCATCACCGAGTGGCGCCGCATCGCGCAGACCGCGGCCAGCTACGGAGCGACCATGTGCCCGCACTGGCTGCACGATCTGCACGTGCATCTGGTGGCCTCCGCGCCCAACGCGCGCTATGTGGAATTCTTTCCCGACGACCAAGTCTTGAATTTTCGCAAGCTAATCGACCGCCAACTAGTGGTCCAGAATGGCGATCTGCTCCTTCCGCAGACTCCCGGCTTGGGATTTCAATTCGAGGAGCAAACCCTGGCAAAATACGCACTGAATCGCGCGCAAACGTGGACTGAAATTAAGTAGGCGAGGATCGCAATACATCACTACATCGAACAGCAGGCGACACCGCTAGTCGTGGTTTACCCCGCCCTAAAGTGCGGGGCTTGTCTCGCACACCTTTGCCTTGGTTATTTTTTTCGGTTTATCTTTGCCGAAGGTAGACTCCGGAGGCGCTAAAACACGAATCGGGCTCCTAGTTGCACTTGGCGAGGACCGCCAAAGCGTGTCGAAGAGGGCGCAAGCAACGGAATACCCGCTGTGGGATTAGGGTTTGCCGGGGTTCCGAAACTGCTTGTGCTGCCAAAATATTTGTTGCCATTTCGCGTGACGTTATTACATTCCACGGAAACCTGCAGCCGGCGTCCTTCGGCCACCCTAAACTCCTTCATGACTCGCAAATCAAGGTCCAAGAATCCATCTTGCCGCATGGAATTGCGCCCCGCGACGCGCCCGTTGATGATGGCGCGATCATTGAAGTCGTTGCCGTCATTCTGAGTGTCAAAGCCTATGATCGGGGTGTACGGCAGGCCCGACCTGGCGAGCATCACCATGCTGGTTGTGAAGCCGTGGGGAAGCTCGAGGAAACCGCTCACGTTGAAATTATGGCGCATGTCGTTATTGGAATACGCTCGCTCGAGGGAAGGATCGAGGGGATTGAGCGCCGTTTCACGGCTCCAAGAGTGTTCGTTTGAGTCGTCATCGCGGTTGCGTGAAAGCGAATAACTGGCCATGTAATGAAACCTTTGGATGAGACGGCGGCGCACGGAGACGATGATGGCGTCGTAATCCGAGTGTGCTCCGGACTGATTGATCGAAATCGGTCCGAAGGCTGGGTCGGGTCGCGTCAACGGGAAGATAGGCATGCCCGTGGGATCGATGATCGGAGGGAACAGGTTGCGGTCCAGCCGTCGCTGCAGTCTCCAGCTGGAGGTATGCAAATATTCCGCGGAGATAACCAAGGCTTCCCCGATGGTCCGCTCCAGGCTTGCTTCGGTCACGAATGAGCGCGGATTACGGAATTGCGGATCGAACCCCACAACCCGCGGTGGCGTCGGCCGCACACCGGGAGGCACAGTGGTCAACGCGTTGGGATACGGCGCGACCTTGAGAATCGTCGGATCAAAATTGCTGTCCAGCGCCAAACTGGTCAGCCCATTGTCGGTGAATGCGCGTTGCAGCAAGGTGCCCGGCGTATTCGCCGCGTAGATGCCGGCAGAGAGCCGGACCACCATTTTCCCGGATCCGCGCACGTCCCAGGCGAGTCCGGCGCGCGGCTGCCACATCTGCAGGTCGTTGGGTATGCGCAAGGTCTCCGGAATCGCTGCGTTCGGATGCGCGGGTTGCGGGTTCCGCTGACCTTCCCAGCGCATACCCAAAGTGACCGTAAGGTTGTCCTTCAGGCGCAGTTTATCTTGCGCAAACAAAGCAAAGTTTTGCTGGTTACCGCTGTAGAGCAGCGCATCAGGCCCAAACGCCGATACCGTTCCGCGGTAACGCGAGAACTTGCCGGCGAGAAAATTGCCCAGGGAAGAAAAATCGTATCGTCCGTCAATATTGGATTCTTGTTGCTGGCGCTCGGCATTCAAGTTCCAATCGGCTCCGACCCGCAGATTATGGGTGCGCCGCGTGAAGCTGAGGTTATCGCTCAACTGGTAGCGAGTGCTCTCAAATATTCGAGGACGGCCGGCGTCCCCTCCGATTTGACCCACGCCCGAAATATTGATAAGCGGCAAGGCCAGGTTTGCCATTTCGTCGCGGACATCGGTGGCTACCTGGCCGCGAAGCTCATTGACCAGACTGCTGCTGGAACTGGAGATGAGGCTGACCCGTCCGCCGTGGCTGTCTCCCAAACGGTGAGAATACGCCGTCTGGGCCTGGGAGGTTGTCGCCGCGCCGGCGGCGCTGAAGTTTTGCGCGTCTAGTCGGGTATAGCTGTATTGCAGATTCAGGTTGTGGTGCGGATTCACACGCACGTCGGTGCGGGCAAATAGTGCGGTTATATTATTGGTTATCATTTGCGGACCCTGCAGCGCGGCCAGGTTTTCAGGCAAACTCACTCCCGCTAGCTGAGGTTGGAAGGCCACCACAAAGGGAGTCCGCCAAAGATTCTGCTCCGCGCTCACGAACTGGAAAATCCGCTCGCGCTTTAGGGGGCCTCCCACTGTTCCGCCAAACTGATGTTGCGAGTTGTCTACGGGATTGCGAAAGGCGTCATGCGAAGTCAGAGCGCTATTGCGGTTCAGGTAAAACCCCTCGCCGTGCCATTCATTGCCGCCCGAGCGGGTAACCACATTCACGAATCCCGCTGTGGTGCGCCCTACCTCCGCGGTGGCCCCGCCATTGACCACCTGAAATTCACGCACCGCGCTCAGCGGAAAGAAAAAGATCGCATCATTGCCGCCTCGCTGGTTGCCTCGTAACGGGTCATTAAAATCGCTCCCGTCGATCGAGACGTTCGAGTTGATGGAGCGCTGCCCGGCAATGGCCAGGCCGTTGGCCGACGATTCCTGCACGACGCCGGGGGTAAGCAGGACAAAGTCCGGAAATGCCCGGCCACGGATCGGCGCCTCTTCGATTAAGCGTTGACCGACAGTGGACGAAGTGGTGGTCTCTTCCGCATTCAGCATTCTGGCGCCGTTTTTCACCACCATCCGGGTGGTACCCGCGACGATCTCCGATCGGACCGTCAGCAAGATACTCTCGGACCCGCCAACCGTGAGGTTGACATCGACGGTGCGCGAACTCCCTAGAGTCGTTGACGAAGCTTCGAGCTGATAATGTCCCACGGGGATGGCTTGCGCCGAAAATTTCCCCTCGGAATCGCTTACCAGCGTCCGCGCGAATCCGTTGTCCAGGTTTTTGAGGGTTACCGCCGCACCCGCAACGCCAGCGCCTTGCTCGTCCACGACGACTCCGTGAAGAGCCGCACCTCCAGCCTCGGATTGAGCCAACAGGAAATTTCCCCCGACACCCGAGAGGAACAGTAGAACCAGTCCGGTCCAGAAGTATCGGATAGGGTGCCGCGAAGTCGCGAAATGTCTGAGCGAGGTAACGATTTTCATAACATAATCTCCGCAATGGTGCTCTGTCAGTTTATAAGTCGGGTTTGAACTTGAACTCTACGTTGGCCTTGGTTTCTTTCGGCCCCACTTCGTACTTCCATTTTTCAACGGCATTCAGGAAAGCCTCAATCAAGATGGGGTGCCCACCGATAGGTTCAGCGCTCTTCACTCTCCCATCCGGAGCAATGAGCAAGTGAAGTTTTACAACTCCGGTTAAGCGAAGCGATCGCGCTAGTGGTGGATAGACAGGCTCGACTCGATGGAGCAACTTACGCTCGTTCTGCTGCGGAACCGGAGACGCGCTCGGCGCGCCAAATAGAAGCAGCAATGCCACGAGCGCGCGGAGGCCAAAAAAGCCGAGGCTCGGACATCGTTTCACTCCCGAGACGCACTGCGAGTATGGCTCAACGGAATTGCGGAAAAGCAAGGAACCCCCAAATATAGACTCTGGCGCAATAGTTATGTGCAATCCGGACACCAGGCGTGTGTCCGAGCGCTACCAATGGGGAACGAGTTGCTAAGACTCTTATCGCTGCGACGTTGCACGGTGCGCATGGCGCGACTGGTCAACCGGGACCGATCCCACACTCCGGTAGGGAAACTACTGCCGCCGGTAAATGAGACGCGAAATCTCGTCTTGCGACCGCCCCTTGCGAAAGTGCGAATATAAGATCTTTCCAATGCGCTCGCGGTGGGCGTCAAACGCGCAGGTTTCGTGGGAAACAGTGTTTAGATAGGCGAGCCCAGGTCGAACCAGATCTTCTTATGCAGGGGGCTGGCCTCGTGGCCGATCAACAAACGGGTGACGGGCTCCTGGTCGGTGATGAGCAACCGCGGATGATGAACGGCGGCGGGGACTTCGAACACCAGGTTGTTGAAGTACGGAGCCGCAAGGCCAGCGAGCGCGAGCGCTCCGCAGGTCCCTAGAAACATGAGTACAACGATGGGCGCAAATTGCGGCATGAAAGCCATTTGACATCCTCCCCTGCCTAAAGTCGGGGGGCTTGCGCCACTCACTGGTCATCTCCCCCTGTTGGCGTTCCCTAGGGCGCGTGAATTCGAGAACCGAAAGACGCAAGGTTTTCCAGAAACACATATCCAAGCAATATTCCGAGGAGCAGGAGTGCCAGCAAAATCGCCCCGAGGTTCCACGGCCGCAACGCAACAGACAGCCGCAGCTGTGGCGGCACGGTACGCTCAAAACGGAGGGAAAGGATGGATAACGCATTTCCCGCCAATGCGATAGATAAAGCTCCCAGCAAGACGACCGGCTGGCCGAGCAGTCCAAACCCTGGGCCTTGGTGCCGGAGAATGGCCATAACCATGAAGTAGGCGGGCGCCGCCAGCACGACCAGTCCTAATCCTGCGGCAACATCAGCAACTGGCGCGCTATGGGTCTTCATGGGTAGGTCCTCGGCATGCGCTAGCTCGCGGCGGCATCCGGTAGGCCGCCAAAGTTCCGGGCCCGGGTGTGAAATTCCGCGACGGCGGTCGCCAGATCCTCGGCGGAGAAATCCGGCCATTTCTTAGGCACAAAGGCCAGTTCGGCATACGCCGCTTCCCACAGCAGAAAATCCGAGAGCCGCTGCTCGCCGCCGGTGCGGATCAGTAAATCCACGTCGGGCGCGGCGTCGTGATTCACTTCCCGCAAAACGTCGCTAAACGATTCGAGCGAAAGCGATGTGACTTTGTAGAACCGGCAAGCCGCTCGATAGATCGCTTCCCGCGCCGAATAATCCACGGCGAGACGAACATGCAGCCGAGTTCCTGCGGCCGTTGCCGTTTCGGCGTCGGCGATGGTTTGCCGAAGATTCTCCGAGAGGCGGTCACGCCGCCCCATAACCGTAAGGCGCACCCCTTGCGCGGCGCAGTGAGTCGTCTCGGCGAGAAGATATTCGTGCAGCAACCGAAGGATGCCGTTTACTTCCGCTTGCGGACGTTTCCAGTTGGCCGAGGAAAGTGTGAACAGCGTGAGCGTGCCGATCCCCAGATTGGGGCATGCCCGGATCACGCGGCCGGCGGCCTGGGCTCCGGCGCGATGCCCAGCGCTGCGCGGCAGGCCACGCGCCAGCGCCCAGCGGCCATTGCCATCGGAAATGATGGCCACGTGCAGTCCCTGAGGATTGCTCTGCCGCGGTTCCGGACCGTGCTCCTGACAAGGGGCGGGAAGCTGGGTGATGGGCGCGAGCACGTGCGAGTTCCCCTTTCCGTAGGGCATTCTATTCATTTAAAGTACTTCGCATCTCAAAGCATAAACCCAAAAAAATTTCCTGGTGGCTAGCGCTCCCGGGCGCCGCGAATAATCGCTTCCATATGATTCAGATATTTCTCCAGGGCGCGGCGTCCCGCGGCGGTCAGGCGATATTCGGTGCGCGGCGTG
This sequence comes from Candidatus Dormiibacterota bacterium, assembly GCA_035602605.1. Taxonomy (GTDB): domain Bacteria; phylum Acidobacteriota; class Terriglobia; order Acidiferrales; family UBA7541; genus DASQHY01. The sequence goes on along the minus strand of DATNLZ010000124.1, from coordinate 16,521 downwards.
CGCCCGGCAAACGACTTCACGCAGGTGACGTAGCTGGCCTCTTCGAGTTTGCGGGCGTGAACGCTGAGGTTCCCGTCGGTGGTCTTCAACTGGGCCTTCAGATCATTGAATGTGAGCGAATCGTTCACCGCCAGTGCGCTGATAATCCCCAGTCGCATCCGCTCGTGGATCAGCCGGTCGAGATCCGATGGCGCACTCTCCCGCGGTTCCGGTCGCGCTGCACCCGACGCCTGATCCCGCGCGCGCCGCTTGAGATTTTTTTCTTGTGTGAGTGCCGAGCCCTTAGCCAAGTGTCCCCCCTATCCGCCGTACCGTTTGGCGATGATCAGGCCAAACAGTATTTGCAAGCAGCCAAAACCCGCGGCCATGAAATGATCGTTCCAGCGCTCCGGCGAAAAAAACGCGGCAACACCCAGGGCCATGAAACACAGACCCATCACCGGAACGATGCGCACCGAAAAGGCCCCGCCGGTAACCACCGCCGTGCCATACAACAGCAGCCAGGTACCCGGCAGCGCGGTGACCAGGCCAGCGCGAAACAGCACGACCGTGAGCAGCGCGCCTACAAGAATCGGCGGAGCAAAGCTGAGAGCAAACTTGCGGCCCGGCCCGGAAAAAAGCGGCATGCGCGCGCGATGCGATTTGCGCGCCGCAGAGGTGGCGGCGATGGTGATCGCCACGACCGCCTCGACCAGCCAAACGGCCAGCCAAAGCCGTGGGGTGGTCTGCCGTGCCGCCCATACCGCGGCCAGCAGCGCGGTTGCGCCCATGGCCACCCCACCCCAGCCGGGCACGGCGGTGAATTCGCCGGCCCGCTCCATCGCTTCGCGAATGTAGCGAAGGTTGTCGGCGGCACGAGCGTCGATCGCGATCGGCTCAGAGGAACGAAGCGGGCCTGCAGGCGGCATACCCAATCATACCCGGGAATGTATCGTTGTCAAGTACTTTATACCACAAAGCTAGGAAACCACCGGGTTATGGGTCGCATGGGGAACGCGCCGGTAGCGCCCGCGAATCGCATTCCAGCGAATCAGCAACACCTCAGCGAACATCATGGCGCTGTCGCGCAGCATGTTCACGCGAGTATTCGAGCTGTGCGCCCAGCGCACCGGGATTTCCACGATGCGCAGGCCGTGGTGGCGACCGAGATACAGGATCTCCGGGTCAAAACCGAAGCGCGCAATGCGCTGCTGCTCAAAAATGATCTGACAGGGTTCGCGCACGAATGCCTTGAAGCCGCACTGGGTGTCTACAAACGGCAGCCGCAGCAGAACGCGCACAAGCTTATTGAAGATGACTCCCGCGAATTCACGAAACACCGATTGGCGAAGGGCAATCAGGCTGCGGTCGAGAGCCCGCGAACCTATGGCCACATCCGCAGTACCGAGGGCGGCCAGCAGCTTGTCAGCCTCGGCGATGGGCGCGGACAGGTCGGCATCGGTGAACAGCACCATGCGGCCTCGCGCTTCGAGCATGCCACGGCGCACGCTGAAGCCCTTGCCGCGATTGCCCTCGTTCGAAAGCACGCGAAGCGTGGGAATTTCACTCACAAACGATTGGGCCACCGCGGCGGTACGATCGCTCGAGCCGTCATCCACGACGATGACTTCGGCTTCCAGCTTCGACGCCTGTAGATACCGAGCAATCTCCCGCAGCGTGCCGGGCAGGCGGATCTGTTCGTTGTAGCAAGGTATGATGATGGACAGTTGCGGTGCGGCAGGGGTCATTCGTGAAATGGTTTGCTCCAGCCGTGGCGGCCAATGAGCGGCACAAAGCGGCATTCTTCAAGAACTCGCGTGGTCATTTCGCCGCCGTTTTTTTGCAGCAATGTCAGCTTCTGATACTCGGAGGAGCCCACCGGAATCACCATGCGTCCCGATGCGCCGAGTTGTTGCACCAGGGGTTCGGGGATGGCCGGCGCCGCTGCAGTTACCAGAATGGCGTCAAACGGCGCGCATTCCGCCAGGCCCAGCGTGCCGTCGCCGCAGTGGACGTGCACATTTTTGTATCCCAGGCGTTCCAGTCGCGCGCGCGCCGCCAATGCCAAAGGCCCGCGACTCTCGATGGAGTACACCTCGGCAGCCAGATGCGAAAGCACCGCGGCCTGGTAGCCGCACCCCGTTCCTACTTCGAGCACGCGTTCGGATCCTCCGAGGCCCAAGGCCGCGGTCATCGCCGCGACCATATACGGTTGCGAGATCGTTTGTCCTTCGCCGATGGACAGCGGTTTATCGGCATAGGCCTCCGCGAGAGACGTTGTGGGAATGAATTCGTGACGCGGCACCTCGAGCATGGCTCCCAGTACGAGAGGGTCGGCAATCCCGCGGCCGCGAATTTGTTTTTCGACCATTGCCGCGCGCTGCGCTGCAAAATCGCCGGACCCTGAGCCGGCGTTGGCCGGATCGACAGCATCTTTGTTGCGCAAAATGCTCATAGAGCTACCCCGAGCCTAGCGGGACGCACCGGCAGCGGCATGGATCTCCCAGGCGCGGGATTCGAGGATCTCCGCGATCTGCGCGAGTGCAAAGTCACACTCTTCGTCTTTGTTGTAGAAATGCGGCGACAGACGGATCCCCGCTTTGGGCCGGTAATCCACCAAAATTTCACGCGCGATCAACTCGCGCATCACCTCGGGCCCGTGCGGGCAATCAATCGAAACCGTGCCCGCGCGCTCCACCGGATCAGCCGGCGTGTTCACGCGCCAGCCACGGGCGTGCGCCCCGGCAATGATGCGGGCCGTCTGGCGCATCGATTTTTCGCGGATGGCGGCAATACCGACTCGATTGATGATATCGAGCCCCGGCTGGCACGCATAGAGTGCCGGAATGTGCGGCGTTCCGTTTAAAAAGCGAAAGGAGTCTTCGCGTCGATCGATCGATCCGGTTTCAAAATTAAAGGGCCGCTGGTGCGCCAGCCAGCCAGTCAGTGCGGGCTGCAATTTTGTGCGCAGATCGCTACGAACATAGAGATAGCCGACGCCGGGGCCGCCGCAAAGCCACTTCAGCACGCCACCAACGGCAAAGTCGGCATGGAGCGCGCGCACGTCCACGGGAATGGTTCCCGCGGCTTGGAAGAGGTCAAGGATAACATGCGCGCCCACGCGGTGGGCGCGCTCAATGATCGCCCGGGCATCGATAATCGTGGAGCTGCGAAACAAGACATACGAAATCGGAACAAGCAGGGTTTTCTCATCAATCGCCGCCAGAACTTTTTCCAGCGGAATGTGAATACCGTCTTCGCTCGGAATCGTTTCAACACGTGCTCCGTTGCGCGTCTGTTCGTTGTAAAAATATTGAATGGAGGGAAATTCCAGATCCACCATTACGATCTTGTTTCGTGGCCCGCGAAAATCAAAGCACGAGGCGATGATCGCCTGGATAATGGTCACGTTCTGGTGCAGGGAGATTTCGCCCCTGCCGGCGCCGACGAGCGAGCCGATGCCGTCACCGACGCGCACGGCCATGTCCCACCAGCCGTCTTCCCAGGCACGCACGCCGCGCACCGCCCAGGAGTCCGCATACTGTTTCATGCAATCATAAACCCCGCGGGGCATGGCTCCGAGGGAGTTGCTGATCATGTACGTGGTGTTTCCCAGGATGGGGAACTCGCTGCGCCACTTGAGAAGTGGATCCATGGTGATCTCCGCAATCGGGCCGGGGAGCCCGATGAAGAGAAAGGTATCATAGCCGGGCGGTGCCGGGTAGCTCACTGGTAGTGGCCTGGCTTGCTTCGTTTCTTGAAGATGAGCAAACTGACCGGTGATGAGCAAGCGGCACTCGATCGCGATCGCAGTGCTAACGTCGCTTGCGGTCTTGGCGCTTTACGCGAGGTGGCCGAGCGGGGCTTTGCCGGAGCGACGAGCGAATCAGGTTGTGGTGTTCAAGGAGCGGCACCGCATGGACGTGCTGCGCGACGGCCGCTTGCTGAAGAGCTATCGGGTAGCACTCGGGCGCAGTCCAGTCGGACCCAAACTCCGCGCCGGTGATCATCGCACTCCGGAAGGTTGTACTCTCTTGATTGGCGCAACCCGCAAAGCCAGTTTCACCTCTCGCTGCACATCTCTTATCCCCACCGGGCGGATGCCGCCCGCGCGCAGCGAAACGGTGAATCGGCCGGAGGCGCCATCATGATCCACGGCTTGCAGAATGGCCTGGGCTGGCTCGGACGATTGCACCGCTTCATGGACTGGACCGATGGGTGCATCGCCGTCACCAATGCGGAGATGGATGAGATCTGGAAAACGGTTCCCGATGGCACACCCATCGAAATCGGCCCCTGAAGGCACAATTTCTTGAACTAGGCGCTGAGGAGGAAGAAATGAAGGAATGGCTGTTTTTATTTGTGGTTGTATTGAATTCCGGCAGTGTCCAAGCGCAAGCTCCGGCACGAGAAACTGGCGCAGTACAAAAAGCTCCAACCGTACAGACGCCGGCCGAGCCGTCGAAAGCGGGCTCGCAAGCTCCGAAGAGGAACGCCGAGAAGGAAGCTGAGATTCGATCGCTCGTGGAGATGACCGGCGGCAAACAACTCACCGCGCAACTTCTCCAGGCCAGCCTCGAACAGATGCGTGCTTTTCTCGCCGCGTCGCTTCCGCCGGGTGAAAAGAGCAAGACGTTCACCGACCTATTTATACAGAAATTCCAGGAGCGCTTTTCGCTGGACGCGTTGCTGGACCGGTTGGTTCCCGTTTATGACCGATACCTCACCGCAGAAGACGTGAAAGGTTTATTGAAATTTTACGGCTCACCGCTTGGTCAAAGGATGCTGAAAGTGCAGCCGCAGATCGGACGGGAAACACAAACCATCGGATTTGAAATGACCAAGACAGTCAGCAACCAGGTGCTCAACGAACTGAAAGCCGAATATCCTGAATTCCTGCGGACCGAAAAACCATAACCTGACCATCGCCGCCAGTCGCGAAGTCACTTGAAACGTTTTTTGATCTTGATGTCCAGGCCGAAGGTGCCGTTCTCATCGCGTAGAGCAAGGATGGAAACCTTGCGGCTCACGTTGTACTCCACCTGAATCACCTGCTGCTGCGTAGTAGCCGCGCTGGAGATGTAGGTGATGGTCAGATCGCGGGTAATCTGTTCTTCAACGCTCACGCGGGCCGCGGCGTTCTGCCCGGCCACCGACCCTCCCAGCATCGGATCAACACGCAGACGGGTAATGCCGAACAATCGCTCGAGCCGCCCGCCCAGCTGGCTCGAGATGGCCTCGGAAAGCAAAGTCGAAGCCCCGCCCCCTAAGGCATTTGACGAGGTTGAGGTACGGTGCTGGCTTTCTTCGCCGGTGCGTCCGAGGGCCATCAGGGTGATGATGTCGCTCGAGGGCAGCGGCGGGTCCGAACGGTAGGCAAGCGTCAGATGGCTGGCGCGGCCGCTGAAATTAAGGGTGATTTCATACTGGCGAATCGATGCCGTCGCTTCGATATTGATGTCCGGATCGAGGCTGAAAGCCCGGGAGAAATTAATATCTCCGCGGCTCAATTCGTAGCGGTTTCCGCGGAACGTAATCTCGCCGCTCAGCAGGTGAATGTACCCGAGAATGACCGGATGTCCGAAGGTTCCGCGCACCCGCAGGGAGGACTCGGCTTCAAAATAAGCCCCGGGCCACTCGATAGCCGAGTCGGGCGCTGAATCAGCTTCGATATCCAGTTGCAGGTTGCGCAAGAATGGCGATCCACCGGAGGGTAGCGCACCGGTTTCTTTCGTCGACGTTAGCAACGGACCGAAATCAAATCCTTGCGAAACGACTACGCGGTCCACGGTGACCCGCCCGGAAAGCACCCCGGCCTGCGGCGTCCCGGAGAGGCGAAGATTCCCGCTGGCCTTCCAGCTCATGCCTTCGGGGTAGCGGATGCGCACGCCGCTGGTCTTGGCGGCGATCTCGTAACGCAAAGGAGTTTCTGCATAGCGCAGTGTCCCGGAAAACTCCAGGTGGCCTCCCCCGGATTCCGCGGTGACTTTTTCGAACACAAGCCGCGTCGCATCGAAGATGAAGTCGCCAGCGACGTGCGCCAGGCCGGTCGGGAAATCTTCGTACCTTGCGGATGCATTCTCCACGTGGATTTTGCCGTTCACGCGAGGATGATCGAGCGAGCCTTCCACGGAGGCGTTGATCACTGCCGGGCCGCTGGCAGCCAAGCCCGGGACAAACCCCCGGGCCAATCGCAAATTGATGGTTCCGGAAAGATCGAGCTTAACGGCGCGCGCTCCGGTAAAACGAGCGAAGCCAGAGATATGAAAATCGGTCTCGGTTCCGCGCAGCGCAGCTTCTTCGATACGCAACTCGTCACCGTGGTAACGCAGGCGAATGGGGCCGCTGTTGTCGAGCTTCACCGACTCGTACTCGAAATCGAGACGCGAGAGATTTGCGTCCACAGCGATCGTTTCGGGGTGAAGTATGGATCCGCTGAGCTGGAAATGGCCATCGACGCTGCTGTGTCCGGTAAGGCCTCCGGTGTGCAACGCGGCCTGAATAAAGGGATCGAGGTCGATGCTCTTGAGAGTGATGTCCCCCTGGATCGGGAAGTCGCCTCGCAGGCCAAGCTCCACGGCAGCTTCGATGTGTCCGGCAGCCATGGCGGAATTGATATTGAGCCTCATGCGGTTTCCGTCGGAATCCAGTTTGGCGTCGAAGCTGCCGAGGATTTCCTTGCCAACCCGTAAGTCAACCAGGCGCAGCGAGCCGGTCAGGTTGGGCGTATGCAGCGGGCCCTGGCCGCTTACCTGAAAATTTAACTGGCCGCCAATAGGCAATCGTGCTGATTGAATGCGGCGAACACCCTCGAGCGGAATTCCCGCCGCCGTCAGCTGGAAAGCAATGTCCGCGTTGGCCATGCGGTAGCGAAAATTTCCAGTGATCACCGCAGGAGAAAGCGGGCGGTTCCCGCGGGGGGCAAACGCACGAAGCTCGGCGTTGGAGATTTTTACTTCTTCGTTGCGAAAGCTAAGCTGGCCACGGAAGCGGTCAAAGCTGAGGCCCCAGAGATCGCCTTCGACCATATCAAATAGTCCGCTAATTTCTGGAGCAGCCCGCGTGCCCCCGCCGTGAAACTGACCTGTGAGTAGGCCGTTCAGGGGATACTTGGTCCCGAGCCAGGCCTGCAGCTCGCTGGTTGGTGATCGGACCAGGCTCGCTTCCAGCATCCACGTGCTTTGCGGTAGAAAACTCCAGTTAAAAAGCGCCAGTGAGAAATCGAGATCGGCCGAGGTATGGCCCCAGTCCACATGCCCGCGGGCCACGGTGAGCTGGGTGGGTGAGTAGGTGACGTCGCCTTCGAGCGAATCCCAGGCCAGATCACCGTAGCGAATCTCGTTGCCTTTCGCGTGTCCGGTGAAGGTCGGCGCGTCGATGGGTCCACTGACGCGCCCGCGCCACTGGGCGCGTCCGGCAACGTGCTCGGACCGCGGCGCAGCGCCCGGGTATCCGCGAATGGCGGCGATGAAATCGTTCCAGGGAGCTAGGTCAAGAAGATTTGCAGTCGCGTCCAGCGCTGAGTCCTTTGCGCGCAAGGGACCTTTGGCCACGATGTGACTCGCCGGCGTGTCAATGGTAGCCGCATCGACCATTAGCTCACGTCGATCTCCCCAATAATGATAGGAAAATTGACCGGTTGCGGGAATTTCGTCGGCGCGCTGCCTTTTGCTTGGCGTCCACACGGCATTGCCAGCCAATTCGAGATGCTTAAAATCCCCGCGCCAACCTAATGACGTGCGCCCGTTCATGGCTGCGCTCCAGTGCAGCCGCGCAATGGGAAATTGCGCATTGTTGACCGCAACCAACGCCGCGGCCAGGCTCACGTCCTGGAATTGCGTATCTGCGCGGAATTGCGCACCGTCGAAGAGAAGCTTGAGATGCCCCTTGAAACTGCCGCCAAGCGCCTGGGCCTCGAACTCCGGAACTTCCATACCCCTATCATCAACGAGGTATTTACCTTTGCTCGAGATTGCTCCGGTATGGAACCACTGGTAAGGCAACCGTACCTCGCGTGCGTTGTATTGCCCGCTGAGGTGCATGCGTCCCTGCACGTAACTGCCTTGCCCAACCGTTTCCAAAATACCACCCGGGGTCCTGGGCTTCCGAAGAAGCTCGCGGATGTCGGCGAGATCAAAGCGGCCGCGGTAGCGAAACGTCCAGTTGTTCCGCGCAAACGTCGCAAGCTCGGCGTGGGCATCGAGCTGGGAGTGTGGCAGCTTCCAATTCAGCTGCTCAATGGTCAACGAGTCGCGCTCGAGGGTGAACTTCAAGAAAAGGTCGGACAAAAAAGGCCGGTAGTGGGCCGCTGCCAACCTCAGGTGCTTCCAGCTAACCTGGCCCATGTAGATGGGCTGCCCGGAGGGTGCGCTTTCATCGAGCGTGATGGCGAACTCGCCGTCCGCGGAAAGCGGAAGATGGACGTCGTTGTAGAAAAACGCGCCGTCTTCCAGAGTAATCTTGGCGATAGCCAGAGAAAACAAGCGCGCCGTCAGCGGAGTGCCGGGCGGGGCTAAGTTCTTGGGCGCGGGCAGGTTGCTGGCGCCACTCGGATCGCGACGAACGTGAGCCTCGACACCTTTCAGAGCCACGTCCTGGAGAACAATTTTTGTGCGGAAAAGCGACTGGAGCTTGAAGACCACGCGCATATGTTCCACGTGAAACAAGGGCGGGGTTCTGGCCGGCTCCAGGCCGTGAATGGTGAGGCTGTCCAAGATGGCCGTGAAATTCCTCCAGTCCATATGAAACTGCTGGAGTTCGACGGTTCCTCCGGTCATTTGTTCGAGGCGCCTGACGATCGCCCGGCGGGCCATGTTGTCGGCAGCTCCGCTCAAGATGAAAATGGCGACGCTCAATGCGAGTAGCAGTGCCAGGCTGAGCGACACCAGGAGCAAGTTGCGCACGAGCGACCAGATTCGCGATGGGCGCGCGCCGGTCATTGGGAATTTGGATTCCTCATTTGGAGTCTAGATTCCTCTCGATGCGTAAATGGGCGCGGGTTTCTTCGAGCCAGCGGTCGGCGCGCAGATTGATCTCGCGTTGCACCAGTACCTCGCGGATCTCGTCTTCGACGCTTTGCAGCGGCGGCCCGGCCTGCCCGCGCGCGGCAAGTTGCGGGGCCAGGGTTTGGCGATAATAGTTCTCGATTTCGGTCTGGGGAATTTGCACCGCTCCGCGGAACTTGTAATCCAGATAGCGAGTTAAGTAGAGCTGCTGCTTGACCAGGCGATGAAGCTGCGCCGGATCGAGACCTGCCTGTTTCAGGCGTGTCTCCAAAGTCTCCGGTGGCGCAAACAGTTTGCCCATGTTGGCAATTTCGAGATCCACTTCAGCGTCGGTGGGCCGGGAGAAATGGGCGGAGGCAGCCTCGGTGTTTACAATCCACTGGTCAATCAGGCGGCCAAGAAGTTTTCCGTCGTCTTCGGTTTGGCTGCCGCTGAACTTCTGGAACTGGCCTAACTCGCGCAACTCGCTTTCGAAAAGGATGTCGTCCTCGATGTGCGCAACAATGCGATCGAGGACTTGTTCGGGCGACGATAGCGTCTGCGCCCGCGCGGAACAATGACCTGCCAGGGTGAGCAGAGCCACGAACCACGCAACTAGGAAAGTTTGGGGCATCAGAAGATCGATCCCAGGTTGAAGAAAATCTGAAAACGCGAAAGGGTCGCACCGGGCTTGCAATTGGCCGGGCCGCCGGAACAATCAATCGCGAATGTCGGGGGATTCAGCTGATAACCGAGATCAACCCGCACCGGGCCGATCGGCGTGGAGTAACGCAAGCCGAACCCTATGGTATGAGACAGGTAGTTTAACTCGTTGCTGCAGTTGGTCACGCAGGTAGCTGGGTTCGCCGGGTCAAAAACCGGCTTCGGAGCGCGCCATCGCAGAGAGACATGGCTCAAGCGGCTATACACGTTTCCAGCGTCATAGAAAACTGCCCCGCCGAGGCGGGTGCCCAAATACGGCAGGCGCATCGGGAAGCGCAGCTCTTGGTTGAAGATGAGCAACGCCTGGCCGCCCACGGGAAATCCGGTCTTGGAGTCCCGCGGACCGGCCTGATTGAGGGCAAAACTTCGCAGCGTCGTACCGCCACCAGCGAAGAAACGCTCCGGTAAAGGGATGACCCGGGGCAACGGCTGGACTGTTTGCGGGGGGAATGCGAGGGAAACCGTGCCTTGAAACGGCTGCAGCACGCCGATGCGAGCCGAACGCGCGAACGTGTAGCGCTTGGCCACGGTATGGAACGTCGAATTCTGAAAAAACAAGCGCGCAAAGCTCGAGCTCGAGCCGAGGGATGTAGAGTTTACGGCGACATCGATGGTATTAAAACGGCCGTGCTCGGCATCCGCAGGATTGTCGCGGTGATCGCGGAACCACGTAAGCCCGAATCCTGAGACCAGCGTCGGCTGGCTGATCAAGGGAATCACTTCGGGCGAAAGCGAACTGCTGATCGAGCTCACCAGCACTTTGCGGAACGAATAGCGGTAAATAAAGGACGTAAACGGGGTGACTCGGTGGGCGAGCTGGAGCGAGCCTTCATAGCGCGTCGAGGTAAAGGTGTTCACGTCGCGTGTCTTATCGGCATACGCGGTAGCTTGCAAACTGAATTGCGGTTTGCCGAAGTAATTAGATGCAATGTAGCTCAGCAGGGCCCGGCCTTGCAGGGTGCTGGCGCGGACCTTGAACGAGAGGGCATCGGCACGGCCAGTGAAATTATTTTTACTGATTTCAAAAATGCCCCGGGGGCTCGCTTCCACGGTGCTGGCGGCGGCGTTCGATCTGCTGGCCAACCGTTGCACTTCGAAGCCTCCCCCATAGCCTAGGGTGTATCGTTTACCCTCGTCGACCAACACCAGCACGGTCTTGTCCGGATCGTTGCCGGTTGGATTCTGCGTGCCCACCGAAACGCGGCTGAATATGCCAAGATTGTAAAGGCGTCGCTGCGTTTCGATGACCTCGCCCTGCCGCAACGGACCTTGCGTCTTCACCTGAATCTCGCGCCGGATGACGCCGGGCCGGGTGTGCAGGTAACCGCCCACGAGTACGCGACGCACCCTACTTTGCGGGCCTTCTTCAATTCGATAGGCGAGGCTTACGGTCCTGGGCCGCAGGGGTTGGGATTTAGGTGCGCCGTCGCCACCCGGGAGCGAATCGCTCGCGGTTGTGGGGTCGGATTTGGGGCTGGTTTCGGCACTGGGAGTCGACGGCGGTGACTCGATAACCGAAGAAGTGAAGCGAGCCTCAGGGAATCCCTCGTTGTAATAGAGCGCCAGAATATTATCTCTATCGCTGGCGACATCGAATTCAGAGAAGGGCTGACCAGGTGTTGAGCCGACAACAGCCAGCAAGTCATCTTCGGTCAGCGCTTTGTTGCCTTCAATTTTTAGCGAGGCGACGCGCGTTTGCGGGCCTTCGTGGATCACGAAGCGCACAAAAATGTCGCCCTTCTTTCGCTTGTAATCATCCAAGGTCTCGGGAATGACCTGGGCATCACGGAATCCGTTGGCCACGTAGAGATCGCGCATCGCCGCAGCATCGCTCTGGACCAGTTTTTTACTGAAGCGCGCGCGAGTCGAAAATGTGGACGGCTGGAGTTGCAGGCGCCCGCGCAGCAGGGTCGCGCTAAAATAATGGTTGCCCTCAATGGTGACCCCGTCGAAGCGGTGGCGAATATCACGTTCGACGGTATAGGCGATGAGCAGCTCTCCGGGGGTTACACCCTTGGGCGTTTCTTTGGGCGGAATCTCCGAAATGGTGTATTGCACCTTCGCGTCGAAATAGCCATTGCGCTCGAGACGGTCGAGAATATTGCGGCGGCCTTCTTCGAGCAGATCATCGTCAACCGCACCCTCAGCATAAATGGGCAGGAGCTTGCGCAGGTCCCGGCGGCGAATTTTTGAGCCTTTGACGTCGACGCGGACACGCGGACCTGCGGAAACCTCAATTTCCAAGGGCAGTTGATTGGCGGCTGGGTCCAATACCCCGCGACGGGTGATGACGCGGGCGCTGAGGTGCTCTTTGCTGGCCAGAAATTTACGGATACGATCAGCGGATTTTTTGAGATTGGCTGAAGTGATCAGGCGACCGGCTTTCAGATGCGAGCGGTCCTCGAGGGCATCGTCGGGGAACTCGGTATGGTTTTTAAGGCTGACTTTGGAGAGACGCGCACGCAGCCCCGGCTCCACTCGAATGAAAATATCCATTTGGCGAGTATCGGCATGAGGGGCCAGAGCGGCGGTAACCCGGGCTTGATAGAGGCCGTCTTCGCGCAAGGTTTCGCGCAAGCGATCGAGAGCGGCATCAATATTCGCCTGGCGAAATATTTCGCCGGGCGTAAGCCGGAGGGAAGCCAGAGCCACTCCTTCCGAGGGGGGCTCCTGAATTCCTTCGATACGTACGAGGTTAACAAAATAATTGTGCTTGACCACGAAATCAAGGCTCAGGCCGCCGGGAACCGGCGCGGCTACAGCGCGCACATCAGCGTAGCGTCCGGTGCGATACAGGCTCCGCAAGCTCTCGCGAAGTACCTCGGGATCCAGTAGATCACCGGGTTTCAAGGGAATTTGTACGGGACTGGCGAGCGCTATCGATTCATCTTCGGAAACAATGCGCATCGCTACGATGCGCGCATGGCTAGACGGTGCAGGGTCCTGTGAAGGTGTGGGCAGCGTGGTTTCTTTCTGCTGCCCCGGCAACCCTCGAACCGGAACGGCAGTTAAACAGAATAAAAGCGCGCCGTAACGTAAGGACACGAGTTGGCGAGCGAGTCTGGCCATCCTACTACTCAGAAGAAAGGTTAGCATAGTGGAGTTGCTCACAGATTTTGGCATTACACTGTAGGGCCGGTCATTGGCAGTTGTGGGCAACGGGCGCTCGGTAGCCGGAATCCGGATGGAACCCGAATTCTACGAGAAATACTCTCGACAAATTCTTTTCGCGCCGTTGGGCGACCAGGGACAACGCCGCCTGCTTGGTTCCCGCGCAGTCCTGGTGGGATGCGGAGCACTGGGCACCTCGCTCGCCAACTTACTGGTGCGGGGCGGCGTGGGACACCTGCGGATCGTGGACCGCGATTTTGTCGAGGCTTCGAATCTCCAGCGACAAACGCTCTTCGACGAGCAGGATGCTCGGGACGCCCTGCCCAAGGCAATTGCGGCAGAGCGGCGGCTGGCTAAGATCAATTCGAGCGTGCGCATCGAAGGGGTGGTTGCCGACCTCGGCTCCGAGAATGTGCAAGAACTACTGGGCGGTTATGACGTAATTCTCGATGGCACCGACAATTTCGAGACCAGATTCCTCGTCAACGAAGCGGCTATCAAACTTGGCGTGCCGTGGGTGTACGGCGCGGTGGTCGCTAGCTATGGGATCACCATGACGATCCGGCCCGGTGAGACCGCGTGTCTTGCGTGTCTTGTTGAATCCGGGGCGGCAACGGCAGTCGATGAAACCTGCGACACGGTCGGCGTGCTGGGGGCCATTGCCGGGGTGATCTCCTCTATCGAAGCGGCCGAGGCGATGAAAATCCTTTCCGGAAATTGGCAGGCTCTCCACGGAAGGCTGATTTCTTGCGATGTTTGGAGCGGGCGCTTCCAATCCATCGGCATCGAGCGCAACTTGGGCTGCCGCACCTGCGCCGGCCGGGAATTCCGATATCTCGAGGGAAAGGCCCAGCCGCATCTGACGCTGTGCGGGCGGGACTCGGTGCAAATTCACGAGCGCAACCGGACCCTTGATCTGGCGATGGTGGCGGCGAGGCTGGCTCCAGCCGCCACGGAAGTACGCAGCAATGAATTCTTGTTGCGGTTTCGCGTAGCGCCCTATGAACTGACGGTGTTTGCTGACGGCCGGGCGATTATCAAAGGCACGCGGGAACCCAGCATGGCGCGGTCGCTGTATGCGCGTTACATTGGGTCATGAATGGCAAGGTTAGCCCAACAGCAACAAAATCTTTTTTTGATGGGCACCTGTCAGGTGGCCTGGCGATGAGTCATAGAACACCAAGCGTTCCGGGTGCCGGCTGGCTGCGAGGTTTGCTCTGTGGTGCAGCGCTGGTCATCGTTTGCCTAGGCTTTGCATCTCTCGCCGTCGGTCAGCAAGAAAGATCCCCGGTCGAGAAGGGGCCAAGCAGCAGTTCCCACGAGCTACGCTTAAAACTGATGCGCCAGCTGGAGCAGGAGGCGGCGGCGTTCGACGGCGTGCTGGGGGTGGCCGCTAAGGACTTGACCAGCGGCGAAATGATTCGGATCAATGCTGGCCTGGTGTTTCCGCAAGCTAGCTCCATCAAGATTGCGATCCTTATTGAGCTTCTTCGTCAAGCGCAAGAGGGCCAGCAGGTACTCGGAGATCGAATCGAAATCAAGCACGCGCAACTGGTTGATGGCAGCGGCATCCTGAACCACTTCTCTGAGGGAGGCTCGGCGGTTTCGCTAGGCGATCTCGCGGTACTGATGATCCAGCTATCCGACAACAGCGCCACCAATATACTCGTGGAGCGAGTTGGCATGTCGAGCGTCAATGCCACGATGTCGCGGCTCGGCTTGGAGCGTACGAAACTGCAGCGCGTGATGATGGATCAAGAGGCCCAGCGTGGCGAACGGGAAAATATTTCTTCGCCTGCGGAGATGGCCGTGCTGCTGGAAAGACTGGTTCAGGGCAAGATCCTTGACGCCAAACACACCGCTCGGGCGATCGAAATCCTCAAGTACGAAAAACCGACGCCGCTTCGCGCCGGACTGCCCATGGGTGCAGTCCTTGCCGATAAATCGGGATCGATGCCCGGAGTGCGCTGCGATTCGGGAATTGTCTATCTGGGCAAGCGTTCATACGTCATTGCGGTGATGACTACGTTTGCCGAGGATGAAAGCGCAGCGGAACACGCGATAACCGAGGTTTCGCGCCGGGTGTATGAGTATTTCGAGCGCCTGGCGAGGTCCAATAGTCTTGGAGCGCGCTTGCCATAAAAGCGGGATGCTAGCGAAGGACGCCGGTGCGTCCGGGGGACTGGCGAAGCGATGCGCGATCGAGATTTTCGCGCAGGTTCATAAGCGTGAGAAAGGTGCTGAGGATGCGCGCTTTCATCTCGTCTGCCAAATGCAGTCCGCTGGTAGCGACGCGAGCGAGAACCTCGCCTTGCTCGCTGATGTAATGCATGATTTCGACCTGCCGGGCATGCGGCGCTTTTCCGAGAACGGTTTCACGGCGCATTTCCGCGCAGACCTGCTCGACGCCGAGGGTGAAGTGCAGGACGCAGACGTTCAGGCCCACAAGTGCCGCAGGCACGTCGGTCTTACAGCCGGTTGCGGTACACTTCGCCATAGGGAAGCCCGGAACTCGATTGTTACCATCCCTGCCGCAGAAAATCCACATACACAGAGTGCCATGATGCCAATCCGTTAGCTGGCACTACGGCCAATCACCGTGGGCCGCAGCTTTTTTTTGCGAGCGGATGCGCTTCCACGAAACTCTTCGCAGCATGGGTCCATGGTTCTCCATATTTTTAGTTGACAGCGATTCAGAAGCGCCGTATAAATATGCATGTGTATGCATATTCAGTCGGACCGCTCCGGGAGCCTGTCGGAAGAGGTAGCCGGGAGCGGCGAACCTAGAGTGGTCAGCGAATGATCAACGCGCACAAGCGATTTCGCCAGGGTCAAATTTTGAAACTTTTGGCCAACGAAGCGATTGCCAGCCAGGACGAACTCCGGCGGCGGCTGGCGCACCTGAAGCTGCGGGTGACCCAAGCCACGCTCTCACGAGATCTGCGGGAGTTAAAGTTGGTGAAAACCGCCGAGGGTTACCGGCCGCTGTCGGCGATTGCCGAAGAAACCGCCGCACAGCCTCCCCTGACGCGAGCGCTGCGCGAGTATCTACTCGATTTCCGGCCGGCGCAGAACATGCTGGTGCTCAAGACTCCGCCGAGCGGCGCACAGCCGCTGGCAGCCGCACTCGACGGCGAGCGCTTTCCGGAAATTGCGGGAACCATCGCCGGCGACGACACCGTGTTGATCGTCACACCATCGCGAAAGGCCTGCGTCGCACTGCAGAAAAAAATGGAGGGGCTACTGCAGTGAGCAGTGCGCACCAGGTCGCGGTTGTGGGCGCCACGGGGTACGCGGGCTACGAGTTGGCGAAGCTCTTGCTGCGCCACCCGGGAATCGCGCGGCCCACGTTTTATTTGCGCAACGCGGAAACAGTGCACTGCCTAACCGAAGTTTTCCCGCAATTGCGCGGGTGGGGCGAGGCGCCCTGCAAGCCTTTTTCTGTGGATCGCGTGGCTTCGAGTGGCGCTGGGACGGTGTTTCTCTCGACCCCCCACGAAGTCTCGATCGAGGTGGCGCCGCCGCTTCTCGACGCCGGGTTGCGGGTGGTGGATTTGAGCGGAGCGTTTCGCTTCCGCGACGCGGAGACGTTTTGCGCGTGGTACAAACTTCCCGCGGCGCCTGTCGGGCTGCTCGAGGAAGCGGTTTATGGCTTGCCCGAGGTTTACGCGGCGAAACTTCCCGCGGCGCGCCTGGTTGCCAACCCCGGCTGCTATGCCACCTC
>DATNLZ010000123.1:0-11649 GCA_035602605.1 Candidatus Dormiibacterota bacterium | reverse complement strand
TGCGGCTACGGTTTGGTCTTCCCTGGTTTGCGCGCCACCGTTCGCGCGGCAATAGGATTCACTTCGTTGGTGCGTGCAGATTTCGCCATACGCGGCTTCGCCATTTCCTTTTTTACAGCCACAAGCGTTGCTTGGCCGCCATCTGTTTTGCCTTTCTTCTTGGGCACGCACCAATGATGACATGGGACCCGGGGTCAGTCAGTTCAATTTGGAACGGTGCCAGCCATCCGCGACAGATACTGGCATGCCTCGGTCGGGCATCTCGGCCAACGGGAAAGCTCAGGCTGAGACCGAAGAAATGGACCGAACCTGCCCCGACCGGATAACTTTGTCGCGAGCGACGAACGTGCAGCATATCCCCATAGCCTAAAGGACCAAGCTGCACGTTCTGAATGTGAAGGGTGTTCTAAGAGGCGTCTAGTTGCTGCCGTTCGCTCCAGAGTTGGGCGAGCGGCAGGCTCGGTTACGTCAAAACAAATCTTAACCTGTTCCATGGAGGGAAGGCTCTCCATGCTGTGGTCACCTTCGTTAGCTCCCGCGAACAGTTGGCTGAACATGGGCAGGGAATTTTCCGGGATCCTGGTACGGCAGGAACGAAGCGGCAGCAAAGGGGTCGATACCGTTCGGAGCATCGTTATGATCGGGGCTCGCGGTGCTGTTCTAATGCGCACACAAGCGGACATGTTCCTTTTGGCATAGACGCTCAACTCTCGACGCGTTAGTCTATTCAAGGATTCTGATTGTTTGGGGCCTTCAGCTTGCTACCCTCGAATCAAAAATGGAAATCCTGGCTAAATCCCGTATGGAAATGCTCTTGGTCATGGTCGCGGCTTCAACCGCGCTCTTCGCTCAAAGTGGCGTGGCGGACAAACCTCAGTATCATGCAAGCGTCCTGGACGCGCGTCAGATCGTGAGCCTGTCGATCGCGGCCACCGAGCGCAGCTGGCAAGCGCGTGGTCACTACACGTACACCGAGCGTGATGAGGATCGGCGCCTGGATGGCCGCGGCCAGGTAAAATCGAATAATGTGGACGTCTTTAGAATGATTCTTGTCAACGGTGAGCGATTCGAGCAGCTGGTGGAACGCAATGGGCAGCCTCCATCGGCTGAGGAGCGGAAGAAACGAGATGAGGGTCTGGAAAAACTGAAGCATGAAACATCCGAGGAGCGGGCTGTGCGGCTGCACAAGGATCAGGAAAACAGATCTTTCCTTGAGGAAGTGCTCCTGGCCTTCGACTTCCAGCTCGTCGGCGAAGAGATAGCCGACGGTAGGTCGGCTTACGTGCTTCAGGCCACGCCACACCCGGGCTATCATCCGCGGGGCAAGTACGGCAAGATGTTCTCCAAGGTGGAAGGAAAACTTTGGGTCGACAAGCAGGACTTCGGCTGGGTCAAGGTGGACGGCCAGGTAACGCAGTCGTTCTCGATGGGATTATTCGTGGCCCGCGTGCAGCGCGGCGCGCACATCATCCTGCAGCAGATTTCCGTGGGTGACGCAGTGTGGGTGCCGAAACGCCTGGAAGTGCGAGCGAGCGCCAGAATCCTTTTCCTGAAGAGTCTCGATATTGAGAGGATCCTCACGTACTCGGAGTATCGCCCGGCCCGGGAAGGCCCATACTCTGTGAGTAGATAACGGTGGCTCCTCTCGACTGGCCAGAGTTGATTGCTGCGAAACGAAGGCAGCTCTTCGTTTCACAACCATGGCAGACAAGATAAACCGGAGAATATGTTTCCCCAAATCTCGCAAACATGCTTGGGGAAATGACGGAGCAACGATGTCGCGCGTTACTTTTATCATGAATAAATTCCGCAAGATGGGCTTCATCGAATACAACGGCGGTCTACATATCAATACTTCACTTCCGAGCGTCGCCCTGCACGACTAACCTTTCCACCGCAAAAGATTGCTATCACCCTAACAGGAGTAAGCTAATCCGTAGAAACCGCGTGGGAGTTAGAACGAGGCTGGGAAGAGGTGTAAACAAACTCTAAATAACGTGCTGCCAATCCAGCTCACACCGAACGTAATGATCTTGAGCCAGAGAAGGAACTGTGAGAGTACCCCCATGCATACCAAAAAGTGAACGGCGGAGGAACGTCGACACGGCGACAAAAGATTCTGGCACAAGAAGTTCAAGCGCGAGGAAGTTACAGGGGCCCTCATCCAAACAAAGCATGTGTTTACAAATCCACGCAAGCCTATTGGAAGCATGGATACAAACCATCGACCCTTCATTTCCCCTCCTGGGCTTCTCGCCCAGTCCGTGGAATGTAGCAGTGGCGGCAATCCGGAAAAGCAATCAGGTTCACCTCCCCGCAGACTTGGCAGCGCCATACCTTCAGGCTTGGAGCAGGGGCGGGCAGACTTGGAGCAGGGCCGTGCCTGGCTACGGTGCTCACGGTTCAATTCCCTCGCAACTCTGCCGGACATAGGACTGTTTGACGAGATTGCCCACAGTAGTTGACCTTGTGTCGTATGCCATTCTCGCGCCAACGCGTTTCGACAAGAGGTGCTAACGGATGCCCTGAATTATTGTGGAGGACTGTTTCGCAGCAGTCGGACTCCAATTCGAATCAATCCATGCGGACGTGTCCGGACTCCCAGTCAGGAAACTTGAGTTTTTGCCTCTTGAGGCAGCGCAAACTGAACAAAGCATCATCGAGCGCCTGCCGTTCCTGTTGTCCATCTGGATTGACTGCCAGTGCTCGGCAACGCAGAAAAATTGCAGATTCTGCAGCAGCGATTCGCTGCGAAAGGGTTTTCAGGTCGAGTTCAACCAGCGCTTCAAGGTAGGGTTTCTGCCATGTCGGAAATCTTAGTTCGCTCATCGGTGCTCCTCACTGGGCTGGGAGAGTCGCTACAATTCGTCCGCATCTTCGGGCACTTTTTCTTCTGCGAGCAAGCAAGGAAAGGTATTCAGCCGTTTCGATGCGCCACGGTTCGCCGTACATTGCGGCTTGCCGTACCGTCTTATTGAAACAGCGTTGGTTCTGCGTTGTCTGTACCAATACGCACACAAACGCTTATTTATTCCGGATTGGGTGCCATCTGATCCAGGGAAGAGAAAGAGGTGTAGACTTGTGACATTTGCTCGGGGAGGAATCCCAACTCAGGAGACGAAAATGGCGCGACGCACGTTCTTGGCCCAGCTGGCGAGCTTACCGTTTCTGGCACTGGGAACGAATGCACCGGGCTCAAAAAAACCTCTGAAGATAATGATGAAGAGCGCGTGGGGGCCCGATGACCCAACAAGGGCGGCATTTCCTTTCGCGCACGGACTCGCGCTCGCAGAAGCCGGTCACGATGTACAAATCTTCCTTCTCGCGGAAGCCACCTCTCTGATGCGGAAGTCCATGGTGAACGCGATCCTGCCAGTTGGCTGGCCGCCTTTGAGCGACACACTTGAAAAGGTTGTGGCAAAACATATTCCTATCTTTTCTTGAGTATCCTGCTCCCGGGCCCGTGGGGTCACGGAAACAGACTTGAATCAATGGGGAGCAAAATTCGGTAATCCGGCGATCTTTGTCTCGCTCGTGGAGTGGGCAGACCGGATTATTGTGGAATGAAAATAGGCCGAGGCACCCCGGGCGTGGCGTTGTCGGATATGTGCCCAGGCTGATTTCTCGGGGCGATGTCCGATAAGCGCGGCGGGCTCAATGGGTCAGCGCAACACTAGCTCGGAGTTTACTCGCAGGAGTCTGAAAACCTAAAGTCTTTCGCGGGCGTTGATTTAAGCGCAGGGCTACTTTGTCCAGGTCCGACTGAGCATAGCCGGACAGGTCGGTTCTCTTAGGGAGGTATTGTCGTAAGAGCCGGTTCGTGTTTTCCCAATGCCTATTTCCAATCGCTCGGGCTCCCGAATTTGGAGGATGCAAGCTAGCGTAACCATCTCGAACCGCCGTGTACGGACCCGTACGCACGGTGGTGTGGCAGGTTGTGTCAAGAAGACGCGAAAGCGTCATGCTGTACGAGAGATGAGGGAGGGCCCCTCGGAGCCGTCTTGTAGGAGAGGGCTTCAAACAGCCGTGAGCTGCTTCGGTCAAATGCTGCGGTGGTGAACATCACGGTTAAAAGGCGTGAACAAACACGTCATGTGAGAATTAGAGAGACGAATGCAAATGAAGCTCCGATGACGCATCGAAACACCACTTCGACGACATCAAAACCGGAGATGCCTGCCACCTCCGGGAAAAGCACGGCGGTCACCTGCTTACTGGCTGTGCGATGTCCGGTGTACAGGAGCCGTGACTCTAATTCGGGCTTTCGTACGGAACTTGAGAACCTGGTCGGTGCTGCTAAGGGAAAAGGCACAAGCGGAAGCCCCGCGAGGCCGAAAGTACCGATGTGCCGGCCAGGGGCGGACTGCTCCGTAGTAGCGGTGAAACGGGTTAACGGCCGTGGAGCGAAGGGAGCAGGTCACCCGCGCCGTGATCGAACAGAGTCAACGGGTAACCGGAAGAACTCGCTGGTCTCGGCGGAAGGCGGCAGTCTTCGATGGGTGGCACGAGCCGTGATAAGTCGAGAGACTTACGTCCGGTTCTGTGAGCGGCCCGGGGTGCAATTCCCCGGGCCTACTCGGCGGTCAGCGGGCAACCGCTGCCCCTATGCCGATCTAACGACGCTTACCGGACATCTCTAACAATGTCGGTCCTGAGCCAAAATCACAGAGATTTGTGCAATTTCCATAATACGTAAACAGCCTGTTGACCATAAAGAGTGAAAGAATCTAAGCTTCGTTCCAAGGCACGTGGCTCGAAGCCTGAAAGGAGTTACTCGTGTCAGACGCAACTGGGCACATGGACCGCCCCGGCGCCGGCCCAAACTCCGTAAATCTAGTCAACCCATATACGGGGACACTGGCGAACCTGTACTACCACCCGAATCCAATTTCGAATAAGCATGAAATTGTCAAGCCCAACCCTCCCAACGTCCTGGATGAGGCGTTGGCTGAGTTTGATACCGCCGCAGAAGCAAGAGAGTGGTTTCGCGATTGCTGCCAGCGAAATATTTGAGATTCGCAGACGTGATTACAATTGGTTTGAGGACGACTCGTGCAGGATGACAAGAGCGACTTGAAAATCACAGAAGCGGAGCTTCTGGAGCCTTCTCAGGAAGCGTTGGTGGAAAGTCTGCCCCAGGGCGGCTATTTCTTCGCGCCTGTGACTGCTGGCGCGGGCGGCCCGGCTGTCGTCGTCACCGAGTCAGGACCCGATCCAGCCGGGAAGGGCGAGCCGAAAACTGGCACGAGCGCCCCGGTGGTCCCGTCAATGGTGTACGCTGAAACGTTGGCGGAACCCTCATTCGCCACGTAGGCGAATTGACCCGTGGGATCCACCGCCACCGAGCGCGGAGCCAATCCAGCCGGGAAGGGCGAGCCGAAAACACCCGACAGTTCCCCTGTGGTCCCGTTGATGCTATACGCCGAAACGTTGTTGGAGCCATGATTCGCCACGTACGCCAATTGGCCTGTGAGGTTTACGGTCACCGACTCAGGATTCCCTCCAGCCGGGAAGGGTGAGCCGATAACCGGCACGAGCGCCCCTGTTGTCCCGTCAATGGTGTACGCCGAAACGTCATTGGAAGTCGCATTCGCCACATAGGCAAATTGGCCCGTGGGGTCTACCGTCACCGAGGTAGGAGCCGCTCCAGCCGGGAAGGGTGAGCCGCCAACCGGCGTCAGCGCCCCGGATGTCCCGTCGATACTATACGCCGAAACGTTGGTGGAACTTTGATTTGCCACATACGCGAATTGGCCTGTAGGGTGCACGGTCACCGACGTGGGATTCGCTCCAGTCGGGAAAGGTGAGCCGTCAACTGGCGTTAGCGCCCCAGTGGCCCCGTCGATGCTGTACGCCGAAACGTTGTTGGAACCTCGATTCGCCACGTAGGCGAATTGGCCCGTGGGATGCACGGTCACGGAGACAGCATTCGTTCCCGCCGAGAAGGGCGAGCCGGTAACTGGCACGAGCGCCCCTGTGGCCCGGTCAATCGTGTACGCCGAAACATTCCCAGGACCGATGCCGCCACAGACATCTCCGCAGTTCGCGACGTAGGCAAAGCCCCCAGCCTGGCCCCACAGAGCTGTCGCTCCTGCCAACGCCATCAACACGATGCAACAAACCAGATTCGTACACTTACACGCGATCTTCATAAGCGCCTCTTCTTCTTTTTTTTTAAGAATTCCACCATCAAATCGGATTCCCCACGCCGTCGTCTCATCACGTGACTGATCACGACTACGGAGCCCAATTGAAACAGACCCGCGTCTGAGAGAATGTTCAGTATCGGACAGTTTTCCAGAGTTTGGGTTTGGTCATCGCAGGCGCATATGGCAGCAGAGCCCACGGCCGCTAGCCGGGGCTAGCCGCTTTCGCCAGCGCCATTGCGGCGTTCATTGCTCCTCGCTTATCCAGGATATTTGGACGAGTAGCCTACGGCGAGATTGGCACACGGTAAAACCGGAGAGTCGAACGCGGTGCGAACACTGCAAGCGCCTGCTCGTCTTGGGAAAACACCATTTGAAACGAGTCCCAAAAACTGGCCCACGTATGTATCTTGCTTTGCCCAAACCTCACCCGACCTGCGATTCTTCCTTTTCCTAGGTCCCATAGATCAACGCCGGAGTTTTCAACGTGCCCGAACTCACTGAACAATTCCCAGAAGCTTTTTCTGTACACGGAACTATCGATTGCCAGCCAGCGACCCGAAGGCGAAACGGCGAAAGAGGAGTCCAACCCCCCATCTACGCGGTCTCTCGAAGGAACTCGCAGAATCACTCCTGTGTCGGACAGCCGCTGCACTAGTGCCTTTGTAGCTCCGCGGTTAAAAGTGAGGATCATACTCGCATCATCGGCAGAGAATGCCAGGTCCGCGAGGTTTGAATCAAATGACCATGCACGGATTGTCTTGCAGCTTTCGACCGAAGCAACGTACACCTGCGGCCTGCGCTCTGAGCCTGGTCTGCCGTAGGCCACCAATGCTCCATCCCCGGAGATCGCGATAGGCCTTGCGTTTTCGTCGGTCTCTACCTCCACAGGGCATCGCGCGCGAATCGTCCGCGCGTCCAGATCAAAGATCCCTAGGAAATACTTCCGAAAATCGGCAAGCGAACCCCTGCTGGAAAGGATTGAGCGGGCCTTATGCTCGGCAAATAGGGCGACTAAAAACCGACCTCCTGCAGCGAGCCGTGCCGCATGTAACTGTGGGTAAAAAGGTTCAACGAGGCCCAGCTCGTATCCGGCGAAGAGATGCGTGATTTCCAGTGTGCGAGTATCGCGGATGGCGATGTGACCTCCGCGCCGTTCTGTAATTAGTTCCCGTTGCTGCCAACGAATACCGACTATGGATTCCCAACCGTCATCCTCTGTGGTGAATACCTTCCCATACGCCAACAACTGTCGCTGGTTCAAATCGATCAAGCCGATATACTTATCAACTTTGTCCAGCTGGCACTCCTTTATTTCGCACTCCTCCTTCGTAGCCAGGAACTGCACGGCCACCTGCTTGAAATCACCGGAAACGCCAGATACCCAAAACTGTCCGGTGAACCGCGGCACTGTACGAAGCAAGCTCTCCAGGTCATGATTTGAGAGTTCCTGAAGTTCCTGCGCGGCGGTATAAGGCAGCCCTGCAAGCAAAAGTGTCGCGAGGGTCACCGCGAGACGGACCGCAAGACGGACTACTGAATGAGCCATCGAAGCACCCCAGTAGCGATCTGCAATCCGGAACCCCGCGCGAGCGTCACGCAATCCCTTGTTTCGGAAAGACTTGCACCAGGTTCGCCAGAAGGTTGATCTATCCAGTGTCGTCATAACCTGCCAGTGTAGTGGGAAGACTGCGGTTTTTGAGCGAACGGTAGACACGGCTGAACACGCGGCCTTGAGATAATTTTACAACATGAGTCTTCGCAGCCACGCGCACAACAACAAATCTCTCTGAAAATTCTCTGCCATCGTTTTTACCCAGGACAGTTAGCCAGCTCTAAAATGTAACGCTAGCTCTCGATGAATATAACACCCACTGAGTCTTCACATGCTCAATCCCTCAGCGCGCGGGTGAAACTTGCACGGAATGCTAGCGCATGCGAAGCAAAGCGAAACGTTTGTGGGATACGCCCATTTGCACCAAAATAGGGCAACTTGGGCAGGGGGGCCGGTTTTGAATTCTCCTATCTCCTATCCCCCCGAGAAATTGACGGGATAGGAGATTAGAAGTTTTTGAAACTGCCCCCCTGCCCATATATTGTGGTCGTCACGCCCAGTGCCACTAGGAAACACGCGGTGCCGAACGTGCGCCCCCCCTGCCCTGTTTTGGTGCAATTGGGCATACAGGCCACAGCCCGACGCTTACACGGACAGATATTTTTCATTTGTGTTTGGCGTGCGCGCACCCGTTTGCGTTTGCAAAGATATTTCGCGGTGCGTGAGAAGTTTTCCACCGACACAGATTCCATGTTGTTCGTTGCCTCCGAAAAAGGTGGATTGGTTTCGTGTCCGGGTGGTCGACATAAAATGGCCAATGGGGATCCAGCAGTCAATGCAATGACGTGGAAACAAATCGAAGAATTCCGCGCGGAACTCAACCACCTAAATCCTTACGACCGAAGTGTGGTGCTACAAATTCTCAAAATCGAAGATTGCAATTATGATCGCGCCGGTAACCAGCACCAGTTGTACGGTCTGGCTGTGTCTGCAAAGCGCTACGTCGTTTACACACGCCACAAATTAAAGTTTGAGATCATCAAACCCAGCGAGCATGGTCTGGGAATAGTGTATGTTCCCGACGAGCGCAAGCGCTATAAACCATCGCATTGCAAAGACCAAAAGACCACGTATCCGCGATGGATAGTTGAGGCCTGGGAACGGTTTCTAGTCAACCATTTCCGAAACATGCAGGACAGTGAAAACGTCCTAGTGGCGCGGGATTTATGGTTCGGAAGCTTACCGGCCGTGATGCGTATTCGCGTTACCACAGCCAACGTGCTGAAAGCTCTGCGCAGACACGATCCTGGAGCGGCCAAACCTTACAATTTCGCGCTTTCACCAATACTCGGACACGATGGAGAATATTGCAGCGCATATACCAGCGGACTGCTGCTCCGGCGGCCAATTCAGGCGATGACGCCGTTCATTTTCATCGGTAAAGAAGTAGAGCGCAAGGCGCAAGAGGGTGGAGATATAAGCGCACTGGAAAATACTGGACCCATTAAATATCAGGCCGGCCAAACGATTAACACCCGAGCTGCCGATCCCGCGCTAATACTCAGAGCAAAACGGTTTACAATGCGCCGGCTGATGCGTGAGTCCGGAGTATCCCAACATGCAACTGAACGTTTCCTTCGTGGTGGACGACTCCACCCTTTCACACGCGCAAGGCTGGTGCAGGCAGTGGAGAAACTGGAACGCCAGATTCCGACCGGGACAAGGTCAAACCTAACTTAGTTGGATCGCGCTTCCACCCGCGCGGACCGATTCTAGGGGCACTTGTCCGGTAACCCGACTAACCAGGACTTAGGCCGCCGGGGCTGCCAGTTTCCATTCCTGGGTGGTCACGTGGAAAAACGTCTAACTCAATAGCCAAGTCATTCGTGGGCTATACTGCACGGAAATAACAAAGCAAAGGGATGTCAGCGCGCATCAACAATGAACAAACTTTTTCGCTCTATCGCGCAAAATGTCAAGAACGCCGTAATTTGCACATTCGTCTATGCACTGTTTCTTGGGTGCGGGACATTCCTATTACTCGTTGTGATATCCGCTATCGGCTATCTACCGTACAGTGATCGGCCGGGTCCGGGGTGGTATTCCGCACACATACCGAATTTGCAGGAGGTAAGCTATTACGCGAGTTGGGCGACTCTCTTCGTTGGTCCTTTCGCACTGCTTTGGGGGATGCTGCTGTTCGTCCTCGTTCGTGCGCTGGGCTGGTTTGCGACGCCGAGATGGCTCGTCAGAATCATCGCTGCTGTAATTGCGTTCTTCCTTAGTTTGCTAGGCCTCGCATCGGCTGGTTGGTACATCGCTATAGCAGGAGTGGTGGTGTATGGAGGCGCAGGAATAGGGTCGCTGTTCGGCGGTTGGATTTTGCCGCGCTTCACGGGTACGGCCGGTCCGATCAGAAGCAACTGGTTGAGGTGGGCAGGTGTGTCCGTTGTGGTATTGGGGTCGTTGGTTGTAGTGATCTATCCAGCGCTGCCCGACCGCGATGCACAGTCTCTGGACGTGGTGATCGAACGGCTCGTCCCGGGGCCTGAGGAGATTGGTCCAGACAGCGGCCTGCGGAAGGACGAGGTGACAGTTCTGAACTCGCTAGGGCTAAAAGGAAAACTATTTCACGGTGGAATCCAGAGCTCTTCGGGATCGGGTGAAAAGTCTGCTCGCGCCCTGATTGTCATTCGGGGAACTTTGAAATCTAAAATTACGCTTCGGCAACCGAAAGCCACGAACGTGGTTTATGTTCAGGACGGTAGTACGTGGCAAATATATCCAAGCAATGCACCCACGATGAGAAAGAGGATCACTCTCGCCGAAGGGAACGGCGAGTTTGAAGGCTTGACCGTTGAGATAGACCCAGTGATAGGGAAGGCCAGCACCTTTACTTGGTATCCGCCTATCAAGCGAGTGAGGCCATAGAGAAGAAAGTCTAACTGGTGGGCTGGCGTGCGAAGCGACGGTACCGACGAAGGACACCACATGTCTGATAAACGTGCGCTTACCGGACAAGTGAAATCACCATAGAAATCTGTGCACCATGTCATTCGCCCGCTGTTCCTAACGAATCGTGAGCCAAGAACATTGGCGCATCGCACCTCGCGCCGCGCGTTTGGGGCGAGGGTGGGGTACTTTTGGCGTACGACTTACTCGCGCAGGCGGTCAATTCGAGCCAAGAAGTGCCACCGAACAAGAAATGCAAAGAGAACTACAAAAAATCCCATCGTAAGGTCGGCCCCGTAGTCTCTGAGCACAAATAGTATGAGGCCGCTGCCCATAGTCTTCTCGCCCAACATGAGGATGCAGACATCGGAGAGATTTAGGGAAGTAAGGATGCCCAACGCCAGAAATATGAAGAGAATCCACTGTCTAAGCCGAGTTCTCGACGCCTCAAGCATTTTGAGGTACGAAGGATTGCTTACCTGACGAGGGGGTCTGAATGGCGGCGCAACGCGCCATGCTTTGAATAGCTCAACACTCGTCACGATGCAGGCGAATAGCAAGAAAAGTAAGTAGAGTTTCATGCTAGTCGGTGGTTCTCGATTTATGTACCGTAAATCCCACGTCGTTTGGGATGCCTCCTGAAGCACTCTGGCCTCCATAGGTCACCGGCAAGAGATAAGCATACGCCGACTCTGCGTCACATTATGCTAGCGCCTGGAAATATCGAAAGTGTTCGCCTGGTGGTTAGACACCAACAACGGTCAAGTTGCTCCGGTGTACTTGCTTTTCGAGAACAGGATTTCGCGGCAGGGTAGTGCCTGATAAACGCATTAACGGCTTATCGTCCGCTTGGGGTGGGGATTCCGGCGAAGGTAATCGGGATTCCGGGCTGATCGTGATCAGCATTCCGGATCGAGGTGATCAGTCGTCGGAGCGAAGCGACGCTGGCCGGAGGATCTTGCAGAAAGTGATCACGATCGTCAAGGAAAAAGTGTG
>DATNLZ010000024.1:0-30884 GCA_035602605.1 Candidatus Dormiibacterota bacterium | reverse complement strand
TCCAGCACGCTCAACGGTTAGGCTCCTGGATTGAAGCAACACCCGATTTGCAGCTGATGGCGCCGATCGAGTTGAGCACTGTCTGTTTTCGATATGTCGGCGACATACATACGGAAGACGATCTCAATCGTTTAAACTCCGGAATCCTCCGCCGCATCGTGGAACGCGGCAATGTATATCTCTCAAACGCCACTCTGCAATCGCGATTTTGCCTGCGTGCCTGTGTCGTGAACCACCGCACCACCAATTCAGACATCGATCGTGTTGTGACTGAGGTACTTGCCGTCGCGAAAGAAGTGGATAGCGCAAATTGAACGCGAGCCTAGGTCCTGATAAATGCACTTGAACGAAGCCGCCCGGCGGCGGACGCTTCGCGTGCGTGTAGGTGAACGATGTCAATGTGATCGGGATATTGTCGGGCCACAAGGAGGTCCTCATGACCCGACTTCGCAAAATGATGCTCGAAGAACTCGAGCGTCGTAATTATTCTGAGACTACCACACGCTGTTACATCCGCATAGTCGAAGATTTCTCAAGACGATTCAAGCGTTCTCCAGATTGTTTGGGTCCAGAACACATTCGTGAATATCAGGCCGAGCTGTTCAAGAAGCGCAAGTTGTCGCCGGGCACGGTTACGCAACGATTGGCAGCTCTGCGATTCTTCTACATCAAAACTCTCAAGAAAACCTGGAGCATCGCGGAGACGCCCTATCCGAAAAAAGCATTTCACCTTCCTTCGATCCTCAGCCGGGAAGAAGTCGTGCGACTCATCAACGCAGCTCTAACTCCTTTTCATCGCACTCTGTTGATGACCCTCTACGCCACCGGAGTACGACGCGCTGAATTGACACACCTAAAAATCAGCGACATCGATAGCAAACGCATGGTGATTCACGTCCAGGGCGGCAAGGGACGCAAAGACCGGGATGTGATGCTCAGCCCAAAACTGCTCGAGGTACTGCGTGAGCACTGGCGCGGATTACGGCACAAGCCCAGCGCATGGCTGTTTCCAGGCAACCGCTGGCATACCGGTGATACACCGATCACCACCAAGGTGGTCTGGGACGCTTGCAAGAAAGCCGCCCAGCAAGCGGGCCTCCAGAAAGACGTGCACCCACATACGCTGAGGCACTGCTTCGCCACACATCTACTTGAAGCAGGCGCGGATCTGCGAACCATCCAGATGTTGCTAGGGCATCGCGATCTGGAAGAAACCACCATCTACCTCCATCTCTCTGAACGGCACCTTAGTGCGACCGCGAGTCCTCTGGACTCGCTGGAGCTAAAAGACCGTCCACTACAGGACGAGTAGATGGATCGGCCACCCCTCGAGGTGGCCGATCTGGTCCGCGCTGCGGGAGACGCCTTCATCGAACGAAGCCGTAAGTGGATCAGCTGGAAGCACGTCAAAGTGCTCCTGGCGATTGCGCGGTGTCGCACCGCCGCGCTCGGCGGACATCTCGATGAGTGCACTCGCTGCGGACATCGCGCCATCTCCTACAACTCGTGTAGAAATCGGCACTGCCCGAAGTGTCAGGCAGGAGCTCGCGATCGCTGGCTCGCAGCACGTCGCCAGGAGCTTCTCCCAACGCGCTACGTCCATGTGGTTTTCACGCTTCCTCGTCATTTGGCCCCGTTGGTCTTGCAGAACAAGAAGGTCCTCTACGATCTCCTGTTTCGCACCAGTGCAGAAACTCTTCTTGAAGTGGCCCGCGATCCCAAACACCTCGGTGCAGAAATCGGCTTCTTCAGTGTTCTGCATACCTTGGAGTCAGAAACTCACGGCCCACCCACATGTTCATTGCGTGGTGCCAGCCGGTGGATTGTCTGCCGATCACACGCGCTGGATCAAACCACGCTACGATTTCTTTCTTCCCGTCGAGGTGCTCAGTCACGTCTTTCGCGGCAAGTTCCACGAAGCGCTCAAGCGCGCCTTTCATGACGGCCAGCTCAACTTTCATGGAGATCTAAAACTTCTCGCTCAGCCGAAAACATTTGCTGCGTGGCTGAGACCACTGTTCCGAAACGACTGGGTGGTCTACTCGAAGCGCCCGTTCGGAGGTCCAGAGCATGTGCTTCGTTATCTGGGCCGTTACACTCATCGCGTAGCCATCTCCAACCATCGCCTGGTCTCGTTTGCTGATGGGAAGGTCACGTTTCGTTGGCGCGATTCCGCACACAGCAACGAACAGAAGTTGATGACCCTATCTCTCGATGAGTTCTTGCGCCGCTTCCTGTTGCACCTGCTCCCGGAAGGTTTCGTGCGCATCCGCAACTTCGGCTTCCTGGCCAACCGCAAACGTGCCACCACCTTGCCACTTTCCTTCCAACTGCTCGGCGGGGCACCGCAAACCGAGCCTGAGGCCTCCACCGCCGGTCCGAGCGATCTTTGGTCTTGTCCCAAGTGTGGTGGGCCGATGATGGTCGTCGAAAGACTCACCGCTTCTGAAATCCAACTTCGTTCTCCACCGCTGGTCACGGCTGCGGCATGAAGCGACTCTCTCCAATTCGAAAGTGTTTTTCCACGCGCTCCGTACCTCTGTGCCTTCCCTCGGAACGGACGTCCTTTTCCAGCTCTTCGACCACGCTACTCACGATCCTTTTTCGCATTCGGGCAGCTTCCGGCCTCATACAGTCACGTGTCGCGCTCTGCAGCACAGCCTCGGCACAGCTGGACGCCGCTCCTTCCCACATTGAATTTGCATAGGGCCCGCGTCCGCCGCAAATCGCGGGCGGCTTCCTTCAAGTCGTTGTATCGAAAGCGCGCGAACACACCGTGCTCGTGCAGGCGCATTGCCCTTCGCGCTTCCGATACAACCCTAAGACTAGTCGAATCTTGGATGAGCATGGCGGGCCCACACGCGCGGCCAAAAACTACTTTGCGGCTCGTGGGTTCGGGACCTTGTAGCCGTCGTTGAGGGTCCTCAGGAAAGAAACAATGGCAACTTCCTCCTGGTCTGTGAGCTTAAGGTTGCCGAGTTGTCGTTTGTTGAGGTTGGTTGAGTCCTCGGGCGCTGGCCAGCACGTGACCTTTTCGCCGGGATCACCTGCCGCGCACTTGGGCAGAATATCCCGCGTGTTGTAAAAGTGCACCACCTCTTTCAGGCTTTTGAAGTAGCCATTGTGCATGTAGGCTTTCACGAAGTCAGGCCTTGGACGCATATCGACATTGCGCAAAGTGGCTACCTGGAACTTCGCGTCGAACTTCGGCGCGAGCTTGATCCACTCTGAATCAGGATTCAGTTGGCCGCTATCGGTTTGCAACGTGCGCAGGAAAGATCCGACTCCCTTATCGACATAAGCGTCTCCGGCGGGGTTGGGAGTGTAGCCACGTTGGTCAGGGCGGCCCTCGTAGTAGATCTGTAATCCCGGATTTCTGGGGACGCCGAGATTACTGGCCGTAAAGTCCGTAAAGAGGGGCTCTTCGCCGGGCCCGCCATCGCGATGACACTCGTTGCATCGCGCCTTGCCGCGGAACAGCTCGTAGCCCAATTTTTCCTGCGGCGTGAATTGGTCCGTTCCTGCCTGGACGTAGTCGTACTTGGATGTGAAGGGACTCACCTCTGGTGAGAACTCGTATGCGGAGATCGCCAAGCCGAAGCAGTCATATGCATGGTCAGCCCGCGCTCGGTCTGCCACGCTGAGATGGACCGGGTACTGATCATTCGCGGGTGGCGGCCCGGGAGTCGTACAGACTTTTTCCACGTCGGAAGGCCATTGAATGTTGAACGAGTCCGGCCCCCAAACCGTCTCAAAAAGTTTGCGATAGTGAGCCTGGGAAAGGCGGTACGCAACACAAGACGAATCCGGCAAGCCCATTTCTACCGGATTGGTCGGCGGCCCCTGCGCTTGTTCGGCGCTTGGGTTCTGCAAGCGATAGCCGCTCGCACGCATATCCCAGAAATTCCCGCCAACAAAGTCACCCTGGAGTGCATTGTAGTGGAGCACTGGAGCAAAGGGCGCGTACATGTAGCTTTGCGGCTTCCGATTGCTGAACCGCGCTCTCACCGATCCGGGATACGACACGGTCGTCAGATTCAAAGATTGGACCGGCCCGGTGAATCCCGTCTCTGGCGTATGGCAAAAACTGCACGCCTCGTTCTGATTGACCGAGAGATGCTTATCGAAGAGCAGTAGCTTTCCCAGGGTGCGGACCTGCCCCTGGCGATCGAGCGAAGTGTCTTTCATCTCTCTGAGAGTGTCGGCCTCAATCCGATCAATTTCCGCAACGACCCTCGCCACATCCTGATCGAACGATGCAGGTACCTGACCGCCGAGGTTGCTGGTTGACTTTACTTCGCTGGAACGGGATGTACCGGCCTGCGGTTTACTTGCCGCTGAGATTAAGAGCGCGCCGAATGTGAAAAGACCTAGTAGCGGTACGGCGCGATTTCGATTGCCCATGGGCCGCTCCTTCACTGCTGTTTGAGCCTATGGCGAACAGGATTGGAAGTGAGGGTAACACAATCATGCAAGGCCGAGAAACACTCCACAAAGTCTTAATGCTCTCAAGAAAGAGCTGAACTGTTGCTCCATACTTGGAAGAATTCCGCAGGTTGGACGCGCGGGGTTGTTGGCTGCCGTTCTGCGACGCTGGCCAGAAGTCCGGTTGTGGGAGATAGCCGCTTCACGGTAAATTGACCCTCTATCGTGCTATTGGCTTTCATTTGCGCACTTCGCGCTGAGCAAGAAACAGTTTCACTGCCGCAGGACGGAAGCGAAAACGGTTCCCCACGCGGATGTAGTTTAGGAGTTTTCGGGACACCCAGCGACGAATCGTCTTCGGCTTGAAACCGGTGAGGTTGGCTAATTCGTTGGTGCTGAGCAAGACATTCGAGTCACGGCTCTCGAATAGATGTGGGTCTGTTCCTAGCAATGCGTCTTTTTTCTTCACCATAGTTTGCACGTTTGCTCGCGAGCCATAGCTTTCTACTGGAGCAGGCCCCGACGGACGGCTTGGAGTGTCCATCGGGTTTGGTTCGCGAGTCGTGACCTTCAAACGAACTCTGAACGGGACTGGCAATTCTGAGTCGCCTTCCGATGGCGCTGCAGAAAGAGCGACTGGCTGTCCGGTGTCGCTTTCTGAGCTGGCAGACCTGCGTAAGTTCAGTAAGGCATGCCGGAAAACATCTGCTTCAGGAGGAAGCTGGCTGTAGCGAACAACTTTGTCTGCCTGCTGAACAAGAATGTAGTCGGACATCTCACGTCCGGTCTGCTGGCGGTATAACCTATTCATATCTCTTCGTGAGGATGAAGGTAGGCCCTTCGAAGCCGGTTTGTAGGAACAGGCTTCAAACAGCCATGAGCTGCTACGGCCAAAAGCTGCGGTGGTGAACGTCATGGTTAAAAGGCGTGAGTAAATCACGTCATGTGAGGAATAGAGAGACGAACGCAAGTGAACCACTGAGAAAGCATCGAAACGGATCAATAGACGACATCGAAACCGGAGCGGCCCCTCTGCTCCGGGAACAAGCATGGCGGAAACCTGCTTACTGGCCATGTGGTGTCCGGTGCACAGGTGGCGTGACTCTATGCCGGGCTCTGGTACGGAACTTGAGAACCTGCCGGCGGTGCCAAGGGAAAAGGCACAAGCGGAAACCCCGCGAGGCCGAAAGTACTGATCCGCTGGGCAGGGGCGCACTGTCTCGTAGTAGCGAGGAAGCAGGGTAACGCCTGCGGAGCGAAGGGGACAGGTCACCCACGTCGGGATGGAGTCAACGGGCAACCGGAGGAACTCCTTGTCTTGACGGAAGGCGGCAGCCTTCTCTGGGGTGGCACGAGCCGGATGAATCGAGAGATTCACGTCCGGATCTGTGAGCGGCTCGGGGTGAAACTCCCCGGGCCGACTCGGCGTTGTGAGCAATCATGATCCCTACTCCGACTCCCTCCGTTGTGATTCAGATTTGGAATCAAATTCGGTGCGCCAGGCTAAGCCCGGCGCTTTCAGCGGGTGAAATTCCCGCCCCGGAAAGGGGAGGAGCCGCCCCACCGGGAATCGAGTCTTGGGCTCATGAAGGTGACGACATGAGTTAAGCGTAGACAGAGCGATGTCCAGGCCGTAACGCAAGTGAAGCGATTGAGCCTCGTGAGATAGATCCGGAGGCCGACAGGGTCGAATATCTGGAAGGCAACAGTAGGCGACCGCAAACGGCGATGGTCGCTGGAGACTCCGGCAGGGTCTAAGAGCACGGCATGGGCAGAAACGGAAGCGTCATGGCACCTGGGAGATCCACCGCCGTCTCGGCCTGGAAATAGCAGGCCGAGTATGTCAACCGAATGGACCAACCTGAGGGAGACAGAAGCGACGGTGGAAGTCGGACTCGCTGGTAGTACTCGGAGCGCGGGAAAGCCGCGCACATGGGGAAGCGGCGGGGCAGGCTGAGTAACAGAAGTAAGATCGCGAAGAGGCTGAGGCCCAGGGCGGCGACCCCAAGAGCATAGAGTCCAATCACCAATCCGAGTTCCAGCGCCAACACCAGGAACCAGAAGGGATCGACCATCGCGATTAGGTGCCGGGTCAGCCGGCGATCAAGGGCATTCACAGGATAGCGGCGGAGTTCGGCATCGGAGAACATCGCGTTCATGCCGAAACCAATGATCACAGTGACAAGCACGACCTGCACGAAAAGCGATGTCAGCACGAGTTGCGCGACCATTTGGGCCTTGCCGGAGCGCACCGCCACCATTGCCGCGCCTACGCCCGCGCTGGAAAGCAGCACCATTCCCAGCACGAACATCAGGTACCCTGCGACCAGCAGAGCAATCCTCCCGTTGCGTGTGCGTGTCCGCGCCCAGCCTCCATTGTGATCAGAGCGGCATGGGCCGCATTGAGGTCCTTGCCGATTCTGATTGGCGTGCGCGTACCGCTGCTGGAACGTAAGTAATAGGTCGCTCCTTCCATTGGAATCGGGCGATGATTTTTCGAGAACTGTACGTTGACGAAGGGAAAGCTTCCGTCGCCTGCGTTAATGCGCGCGATGAGCGTGTAGTGCGCCATATCTGTTTTCCTCGCAGAAGCGTGAAAGATTCATGTTTGAATGCAAGAGGAAAAAGCAGAGTGGGCAACAGTACTCGGCAACAGTCAGTGGTTTTCTACGGTAAGTTCTTTGGAATCTTCAAATGGTGGAGCCGATGGGATTCGAACCCACGACCTCCTCGATGCCATCGAGGCGCGCTCCCAACTGCGCCACGGCCCCACCGTGCAGGAATTCATTACTTATAGCATTGCCTTTGGAGGGCGTCAAACAACCTTCGGATTCCCGTTCTTCAAGGCTTGATCCGCGCTCGGGCTGATCCGCGCGTAAGCGAAATGCCCACTAATGCCACTGATACCACTGATGTGCAGCAATAATCTTTGTTTCTTAACTGTGTTATACTTCATTTGTCTCGGGAAACCGGATCGCACCACTACCCTCTTTATGGGCGTTGTTTGCGGCAGCCTCCTTTGACAATTCCGGTTTCCGATGGTGTTCTGATACGACCGAATTGGTTGGGTGCCGCAAGACCTGACCGTGGGCCCCGCACAGCATTCATGGAAAAGGGAGATTAGAATGAAGAATCTTTTTGTGGGTAATATGAGCTTTCAGACGACTGAAAGCGATTTGCGCGCGCTCTTCGAACCCTTCGGTCAAATCACGCGCGTGCACATTGCGACAGATCGGGAGACCGGGCGGGCCCGGGGTTTTGCCTTCGTCGAGATGACGAATGACGACGAAGCTGCCAAGGCGATAGCTGGTCTTGACGGCAAAGAGGTCGGCGGCCGCAATCTAAAGGTAAATGAAGCACGTCCTAAGGAAGCACGTCCCAGGGGTTCTGCGCCGAGCGGGCCACGAGGCGGCGGTGGTGGCGGCCGCGGCGGACGTGGCGGCGGGTTTTCCAACGAAGATTACCGCGAATCTGCTCGTCAGCCACGCGAACCACGCTGGTAGCATCAACCAAAACGTTTGCTCGGCGCGGCATTGTGCTCGCGCGATCTCGATTTAAGGAGCCTCCATGGCAACCACGTTCCAGAAGCGCCAGAAGGAAATGAAGAGAGCAGAGAAGCAGCGCGAGAAGGCCGAACGTCGTGCGCAGCGGAAGCTCACCAAGAATACAGAAGGCGGCGCCCCGATTGACTACGAATATGGAAAAACCTTAGTCGATGATGTGATCTTACCTACGGAATCAGAGCCCCAAGGTTAGTCTTAATTGCCATTATGACCGACCTACTTTCTCCAGTTAACGAAGTCAGCCCTCTCGGCGTCGTACCATTGCCAAGTAGCATCCAAAGGTTCACAATTACTTAGTTTCCAGGAAGATGGAAACAATTCTACCGTAGCTGGTGTCTAAGCTTATTGACAGAGAGCCGGCTCGTAGACCCTGGTGACGGCTGAGGTACCGGCTGCGACTGCCTCCGGACATCCTGCCGAAAGCCTGGTCGACCCGCACGGCGGGCGAGAGAGGCGACCTGTGTCTGACTTGGTCAACGTCCTTTCCTGGGCTCGGGATGAAGCCGAACTCGTGAGCGAGCTACAGGCAGGTTCCGACACCGCCTTCGACTGGCTTGTCTCACACCACCACGCGCCCGTTTACAATTTGATTCTCGGAATGCTGGGCAACGTGTCAGACGCCGCTGACGCTACGCAGGAAGTCTTTCTGAAAGCGTTCCGTGGGATTCGCAGTTTTCGTTCTGGGAGCTCGCTTAAAACTTGGCTGTACCGCATCGCCGTCCGAGAGGCGCTCAACCAGCGCAGATGGTTTTGGCGCCACCATCGACAGCAAACTTCCATCGATGCGGAAACGCTCGAGGGATCAAAGCCATTCGAGCTGGAAGATTTGGCGGCGTCACCCTTTGAGCAACTCGAAACGCACGAGGTGCAGATTGCGGTGCGCGGAGCACTCGAAAAAGTGCCTGAAGTATTTCGCAGCGCCGTGATTCTGCGGGACCTCGAAGGGCTTTCGTACGAGGAGGTGGCTGAGGTACTCGACGTCAGCGTGGGTACGGTGAAGTCGCGCATCTTGCGCGGGCGCCGCGTGCTGCGCGAAGTGCTCGAGCCCTTGCTGGGCGAAGGAACGCAGTCCATAAAAACCGAAATCGCCGAAGCTGCTTTCGCACCCCAGGAATCGCGCGTCGCAGTTGTGTCGCGAAGTTCTCTAAGGAGAACATCGGTCCGTAAACCTTTTACAGAGAGTTCTGCAAGGGTAGGTGCAAGATGAATTGCCGAAAAGTTTGGGTAATGCTTCCGGGATATTTGGATGGCGCAGCAGGCTCCTCGACGCCTGACGATCAACACGCCCATATGAGAGAGCATCTCGAAGGGTGCAACGATTGCAGACGACAGCTCGAGAGTTATCGCAAACTTTCCGCGCTGATGTCGCGCGCAATTCCCGCTATTCCGCCCGCAGATCTGGCGGTGCGCATACGCGTGGCTGTCTCCCAAGCGCGCGAAACGCAGCAGGTGGGCTACCTCCGTAAGTTCGGCAATCGCGCAAATCTGTTATTGGAAAATTTGCTGCAGCCGATTGCGTTGCCCGCCACCGGGGGATTCGTCTCCTCAATGTTGGTATTTGTTGTCGTGCTGCAAATGATTGCGCCGGGCATGGCGCTCACGATTCCCAATGACGTACCGATCAACTTGATGCGCGAAGCAAGCCTGGAAAGTTTGGCATCATTTCCAGCGCTTGGTCCCCTGGATTCGAATCTGTCGGGTACGGTGGGCCAGCATGGCCTTCTTATTGACGTTACCGTGGACAGCCAAGGACAAATGGTCGATTACCGGATTTTGACTGGGCCCAATGACAGGGTTGTTCGCCGACAACTCGAACAAGTCTTGATGTTCTCCCGCTTCCGCCCGCAGATGAGCTTTGGCAGGCCCACGGCTGGCGGTCACGTGGTAATTAGCTTCAACGAAGTCCGCGTAAAAGGCTAGCAAGTTCGCGCACAAGCTTGCCGGCGTCAGAAAGCCCACTACTATGTTCTACATGACCGGTTATGACTAGCCACGTCTATTTATCGAGCTTGTCGGCCGAGTGGGTAAGTCGCATGACCAGGACTTCGCCGTTGGAATGGAAGCTGCCGCCTGTGGCCGTCTGCTCTTCTTTGACAGCATCGGGGGGCAGCACATGTGCGAGTGCGGAAAGCCTCCCAGTTTCAGACAGGGATTTGCCGACGAAGTCGCGTTCGAGATCAACGTCGGGGTCAATTTTATGAGTGATGTTATCGTTGCGCTGATCGAGCTCGAAGCCGATATCGTGGGTGGCCGCACCGATCCAGACCGCTCGCCCCTCGATGCGGAGCGCCGACTTCCAGAGACGCAAGTGATGACGAGTGGCGACAACCGTGAGCGGGTCAGCGTGAGCGAAGCCGTAGTCCTGCACGCGGCCGAGCAGATAGAGCTCGCTCATGGGCATGTGGACATAAGATTCTTTTGAGAGACTCGCGAGTATAATGTGGAGAATGGCGGTATCGGGATTTGCGTCGACTTTGACCCATCCGGCATCCTGAAAAGCTTGCAGAAGGTCCTTCTCTGAGCCTATTAGCAAGAAGTTAGTAATATCTCCGAGATTTCCATCCTTATCGGCAACGCGCCTGGGAATTTTCTTGAGAAACTCTGCTGTGACGGCAGGAATGCTAGTCGCCAGCGCGTCCGGAGTGGTTGCCGCTGCTGCGTTTGGGCTGGCCACGAGTTCAATGTGCACTGTAAAACTCCCAGAGGCCCAGTCATCAGCGGGTTGATTGATGCCGATAAATAGGCGGCCCGGCCTTCGCACAACTACCGCGTGTTTAGAGCCAACGACGAATGGCTGGGCGATTTCAGCGTCCCCGATGCGCCCAATCAGCGCGCCGCGGCCTGCCTGATTGATCGGAAGAATCCTTAGAAGATCCTTGTAGGTGCGCGGTAGGCCTTCAGGGCCACTTTCGCCAGAGCCCAGGTATTCAAGGACGCCTTTCGCGGTGATTGTGAGGCGATCGCCGGGGTGGAGATCAATACCACTGTCAGTCCAAGACTGATCGCCCGAAATGGAAAGCTCCTGATAAACATGACGCAAGCCGCCAAGCACGGATTCGCTTCGCCCCGAAGGGTGCGCAGCTTTAGATTTGATTTGCGCTGGTACGGATCGCGCATGCGCAGCTGATAGCAGAATGCAAATGGCGGCGACGAGTCCTAAACGAATATTGAGCGAACCAAAAAATAGAGGGCTTGCCATCAAGAACAAACTCCGTTCGGCCGTTGAGTCCATATCTTTAAGAATAGGCAGTACGCGGAATAGTTTCAAGCCTACGGCGCCTTTAGAAATGAGCTCAACACCGCTTTCTCGTAAACGCTGCGCTATGTA
Source organism: Candidatus Dormiibacterota bacterium (assembly GCA_035602605.1). Classification (GTDB taxonomy): domain Bacteria; phylum Acidobacteriota; class Terriglobia; order Acidiferrales; family UBA7541; genus DASQHY01. Next base: position 19,568 of record DATNLZ010000024.1, on the reverse strand, counting down.
AAGAGATGGTGGAAAGCGGTCTTTCAGTTGCATTCCTTGACTGCGGGTAGAAGGGCCTTGTAGATTGGAGGGGCTCGGCTAAGGAAGGGAATCGCCGCGTGGGCTTCGCTCGGAAGCATCTGACAGAGTCATGCGAAGCATCTGAATATCTACACGAGAGACTAACCATCCCAAAGTTGCCAACAATTCGGTTCATTGTCAATGCGGCGTTATGCCTGGGCCTAATTGCGCTTGGTTGCACGCTCGCCGATGCGCGAAGTTCAAAAAAACAATTAGAGCGAAAACCGCTGGTACACGCGGTGGATGGGTCAAACCAGCGGAGGTCTGCGCAGAATGAGGCGCAACCAGAGGTAAGCCGACCAGCTGCGGATCGACAGTATGTTCCAGCCAGCAATATCACGATAGATGGCAACGAGCAGCTGTTTGCGACACTGTGTGCGTTGCATGCCGCCGGATTTGAGGCTGGAGTAAATTCCACTGGCGGACACCCAATGCGCGCGGAGCTTCGGGAGATGCTTCAGCATCAACATGGCCCGGCCGTTGATGCGCTCCGAGACTATTACAAGCAGCATGAAATGGGTGACGCAGGGTCCACGCTTTCGCGCTACATTTGGTTTGCACTGGTAGCCGGCCCGGCGCCGAAATTCCAGTATGTTCTGCGACGCGATGAGCTCCCGCCGGATGTCCTGGGCATTGAGGATTTCAACGAGATACTTGCCGCATATTACGCCGAACAGAATATCGGAGCACTTTGGCGGAAGTTGCAAGGCATATATAACCAAGAGATCGCCCGTCTGCACGAACCGGTGACGCATATCGTCACGATCTCCACTTCGTATTTGCGAGAGATCATCGAGCCGGCGAGTCCACGCACGTTCGCCGTATTCATCGAGCCGCTGGTAGGACGCAAGACCAACGTGTTGAATTTCGCGGAGCATTACGCGATTGTGCTTGGCGGAATCAGCGATATTCCTACGAATGAAATCCGTCATGCGTTCTTGCATTTCATGCTGGACCCAATGGCCCTGAAGTACCCGCACGTCGTAGCGGTGAAGCGTCCGTTGCTGGACGCCGCAGCGCGCGCCCCGAGCTTGCCCGCTGAATTCAAAGAAGATTTCCCGTCATTTTTCACCGAGTGCCTGGTTCGCGCCGTGGAAATACGTTTGCAGAGGCTATCGCCTGGTCAAATCGCTGCGACGTTAGATCGGGCGGACGCCAGTGGATTCGTGCTGGTGCGTCCGCTGCTTCGCGAGCTAGCGAGGTTCGAGAAGTCTGAACCGTCCATGACGCTTTATTTTCCAGATTTAGTCCGTGGAATTGACGCGCAAGCGGAATCAAAACGTCTGCAAAGTGTGCAATTTGCTGCGGCAGAGTCGGCTGCCAAGGATGGATCGAAACGAGAAGGCGAGCCGGTTAAACCAAAACCTGTGGCCAAGATGCCTTCAGCAGTGCCGAATGATCCTGAAGTGGTAGCGGCTCTTACCGAAGGGGAACGGCAAATTTCGCTCGAGCACACGGAGCAGGCCCAAGCTGCTTTTGAAAAGGTTCTGGCGAAATATCCAGATCAATCTCGGGCGTGGTATGGAATGGCGCTCGTGGCGCTGCTCGAAGGAAATGGAAAGCGCGCCATGCAATTGCTTGAGAGTTTGACGGGGTCTGATCTGGCGGATCCCAGACCACCACGTGATGCGGTAGCTGCAAACGAGACCTCCGCAGCGAAGCGTGGCATACCTCCACGGTCGGAGGATCCTCTAGTTCTGGCCTGGTCCCATTTTTACTTGGGAAGGATGTACGATGACGAAGGAGAGCACCAACGCGCAGTGGATGAATATCGCGCCGCGGCCGCGATTCCAGATGCACCGGAGCGGGCGCGAAATGCGGCGCAGGGCGCTCTCGACAAATCGCACGCTGCACCGGCACGCCCCAAGCCTTGAAAACGTTTGTGGAGATGCACCGACGCTAGAGCCGAAGGGAAGCATGACCAATGAATCAAGAGAACATGATGAAATTCGGGGAGACCAAGGAGATAAGACTGATGCGATCGAACCAAAGAAAACTGCTAGCACTAAGCGTGATAGCACTCGCAGTCATACTTTTAAGCCTTTCTCTAGCTTGGGCACAGGGGAACAACGGGCAGCAGCCTCCTCCATCCAAACCGCAGCAACAGCAACCACCAACGAATCCAAACAAACCCGGGCAGCCGGCTGGCACGTTGGCGCCCGATGATCCGAATGCGAAACCCGCAGTCCCTGCGGCGACGGCGGAGGAAGACGCAGCGTACAAGGCTGTAATGGAAAAGAAAAGTAATGACCCCTCGGACGTTTCGCGCCGGGTTCAACTCGCGGAAGATTTCGTCAAGAAATATCCGCAGAGCAGATACCTGCCGTCGGTGTATTCAGCGATGACCCTAAACTATCTGATTGTGGGACAAACACCGAAAATGCTGGAGATCGGAGAAAAAGCGCTGCAAACGAATCCCGGCGACGTACTGGTGCTGGCTCTGCTGGGCCAAACAATCCCGCGCGCCAACCCGAGCGGTCCGGATGGCCCGCAACAGCTTGATAAAGCGGAGAAATATTCAAAGCGCGTAATCGAACTGACACCGACACTCGTCAAGCCCGAGGGGCTGACTGATGAGGATTTCGCCATGGCCAATAAGCAGCGTTTGGCAATGGCCCACAGCGGCCTTGGGTTGGTTTATTTTCGGCGCGGGAAATTCGCAGAGGCCATACCGGAGCTGGAGGAGTCAACCAAACTCATCCCGGATCCGGATCCGGTGAATTATTATCTGCTGGGAATGGCGCTGGAAAAGACCTCGCACTTTGACGGGGCCGTGGCGGCGTTTACCAAATGCAACGAAATCGAGGGGCCGCTGCAAGCGGGCTGCAAAGACGGAATCGCACGAGCGAAAAAACTAGCCGCGACGCAACTCAGTGCGCCGAAATAACGTCTCGCGTGAGGCGGCCGGGGTGCGTGCGCACGAGGATTTGGAGGTCGAACTGGGTCATCGATTTCAGAAGCGCGAGCTGTTGCAACACGCACTCACGCATAGCTCGATCCTACCGGAATTGGAAGCGAATGAAGATCGGAGAGACAATCAGCAGCTGGAATTCCTAGGCGATGCCGTGTTGGGGTTGATCGCGAGCCAATATTTGGTCGAGCGATTTCCGGAGTGGAGCGAAGGTCAACTCTCAAAAAGCCGCGCTCAACTGGTGCGACAAAGCTCTCTGCAAGCTGCTGCCCGGCGCCTAAATCTCGGAGAGTACCTCAGGCTAGGCCGCGGTGAAGAGGAGACGCACGGACGAGAGAAATCCGCGGCACTGGCTGATGCGTTCGAGTCCATTGTAGCCGCACTCTTTCTAGACGCGGGATTGGACGTGACCCGTCAGTTTCTGTGCCGTGCCTTATTGGATCCGGCTCTCGCACAAGGCGCGGAGCGCTTGCGTCAACCTGATCATAAGTCCGGCTTGCAAGAATTTTTGCAAGCGCATGGACGGGCCCCGGCGACCTACCGAGTGGCGAGCGAAAGCGGTCCGGGTCACCAACGGAGGTTTGTGATTGAAGTGTGGATTGATGGGCAGCCAGTGGGAAGGGCAGAGGGAACGAGCAAAAAAGAGGCTGAACAGTCGGCAGCGCGGCAAGCGATGGAAAGGCTTTCGCACGCCGATCAAGACGGGTGAGAGGGAAAATGGCAGACGCGGTACAAGTTTCCGAAGTGGCGGCCGAAGGAAAGGAAGCACGCGAAAAGACCACGCTGCAAGAATATGTCGAATCGCTGCTGGTGACGGTAATTCTGGCGCTTTTTGGCACAAGCTTCATCGTGCAAGCGTTTAAGATTCCGTCGCAGTCCATGGAACAAACACTGCTTGTGGGCGACCATTTGCTCGTTAACAAATTCATCTTTGGCGGACGGGGTGCGTGGTATGAAAAAATCCTGCCCTACCGGCCGATCGAGCGCGGAGACGTCATCGTGTTCAAGTTTCCCTATCAGGATCATCCGCACTACGTTAAGCGCGTTATCGGAATTCCGGGCGATAAAATTAAAATTGTCGATCAGCAGGTGTACAGAAACGGAGTCAAGTTGAACGAACCCTACATCGTCCACGATGCGGGCGCGCCATATGATGCATTCGGGGACAATTTCCCGCCGCCAAGCAAGCATCTCCTCCCAAGCAATTTGCAGGCCGAATGGGGACACGAAATTCGAAACTACATAAGTGGCGAAGAGCTGGTTGTGCCGTCGGGAAGATATTTTGCGATGGGCGACAATCGCGATCATAGTTGGGATAGCCGCTACTGGGGTTTTGTGGATCGCGACGCGATTATGGGGCGACCGATTCTGATTTACTGGTCAGTGGACGCGACTACGTCGGATTACACCGATCGAAGCTTCGTCGGACGGCTGGTGAGTGTAGCGGACACCCTCATCCATCTCCCGGTCCGCACACGATGGGGTCGCATGCTTCACGGAGTTCACTAGTCACGATCTTTCCTTGGAATTCGCTAATCATTCGACAGCAGAATTGGTGCGCCCACAGCCCTATCCTGCATCTGGATCTTTCCTTCCGTCTCCCTGTCTGCCAAACTTCCTGCACGTCATGAGACTGCAAATCTGGGTTCGTCGGTCCGTTACGGTTTTACTGCTCGCGGCCGCATGCAATGCGGGTATCTCTATTTCACTACGCGGGCAGCGAGCCCATGACTATTTGACGGCGCGCCTGGCGGAATCCTTTGGTAGACCTGTTGAAGTTGGGCGATTCGATTTTAGTTTCTTCGATGGTTTACGGCTCAACGCCAAGAAAATTACCGTTGGAGAAGATCTGCGATTTGGCCATGAATACTTTTTGCGTGCCGAACAGTTGAAAGCGGGGCTGCGTTGGGGCCGGTTTTTTTTCGGACACTTTGAGTTTGGTACCCTTTCGTTTACGCGACCAAGCCTCAATTTGGTGCGCACGAGCGATGGCCGCTGGAACATCGAAAACTGGTTGCCGACCACCAAGCCAGCCGCCCCGGTCCCAGGTTCGCGTTTGTCGCGCGATCCAGCCGGGCGTCTATATAAGATTGAAGTGGACGGTGGACGACTTAACTTCAAGAGTGGTGCAGACAAGCGTCCATTTGCGCTAGTGGATGTGAGCGGGAGCGTGGAGCAGGAAGCTCCCGGGCGGTGGCGACTAGATTTGGAAGCGCACCCGATGCGCGCCGGAGTGACGCTGCAACAGTCCGGGATCTTGAGGGTTTTCGGCCGCGTCGCAGGAACTTCGGCGCGGTTACAACCGGCCGAGCTGTACGCCAAATGGGAGGACGCTTCTATCGCGGATATGCTGCGACTGGCAGATGGAAAAGATTATGGGGTGCGTGGGCGATTGACGCTGGATCTTAGCGTACTTAGCCAGCCAGCGACTGCGTTTGGGTGGATCTTAGCGCTGAATGGACAGGCCGCGAACGTTCACCGTTGGGATTTGGCGGCACGTCCGAGCGATCCAACCTTAAATGTAACAGCAAGCGCGGTGTGGGATCCGCGTGATCCGCGAATGAAGATAGGTTCATTAACGGTTGAAGGGCCGCATTCCCAATTGCGCGGGAGCGGGGAAGTCATTTGGCATACCGAGATCAAGCCCGAATTTGAATTTCACACTCGGGGAATTGCTTTTGCGGATCTGTTTGGATGGTATCGTGCTTTTCAACCCGGAGTAGCCGAACAGACCTCGCTCGACGGATACGTTCGTGGGCAATTTGGAGTGAGCGGTTGGCCGCCACAGCTGGATAGCGCAGAATTCACAAGTAATGGGGCTACTCTTGGTGCGGAGGGATTGCGGGGACCAATTGCATCAGGACAAATAGCCGGAACATTTCAGGATGGCTGGTTGCGGATTGAGCCGTTGCTGATCCATCTGCCCGCCTTGAAAGCAAACTCGCAAGGGGCCGCAGTCAGAGGAGCGACGATTGGAAAGAGCGAAGAGCCTGATGCGAGTTCGGCTGAGTTTTTGAAATTATCGGCAAGAGTTTCGCAAACGGAAAAAATAGGCACTATCGCCCTTGAGGGAGAAACCCGTCGCGCTGAAGATTTGTTGTCCATGATGAGGGCAATCGGCCAGCCGGTAAATCAAAATTGGACACTAACAGGGCCATTAAAATTGAATTTTCGCAGAACTATAAAAATTGCGAATGGCAAGTCTCCGATGGAGCGGGCAATGGGTAACTCGACCTCGGAAGAGATGATTGGGTGGGTGGAATTGCAAGATGCACGGTTGCGCATGGCTGGGCTGCATATGCCGGTGGAGCTTGCAGACGCGCGGCTGGAATGGAAAGATGGCGAACGAAACGTGTTACTTAGGTCGGCAGGCGGGCTGGGGGCTCATTGGACCGGTACTCTGATACAGCAGGGGATAGCCGCTGACCGTCCCCCACCGCCCTGGGATCTTGACTTGAGCGGGGACCATCTCTCGGCGGTTGAACTGATTCATTGGTTGGGGCCGGCGCCTCGAGGATTTCTCGAGCGATTGCTCCCGGGAATAGCCGCAGCCAACGTTATGAGCGCCAATAAAAACGCGGGTGATCAGCCGGTCAACTCTATTCGGGCCCGTGGACACATCGCACTCGAAGAGCTGCAAGTCGCCCCGCTGCATGTGCGAAAACTGCAGGGTAACGTTAAAATTAATGGCCGGATAGTACGCCTCGAAGATGCCGAAGGAGAATTTTATGGAGGCAAGTTGCATGGCTCGTTCGAGGGGGATTTGAATGCGCTGCCGGAGTATCGTGTGAACGCGACGATCGAGCGCGTGAATCTTTCGGCGTTGGTCGGGGCCACAACGACACTCCGCGAGCGGTTCGGTGGATTCGCTTCGGGCAGAATACACTTGACGGCGCGCGGAATGGACCGCGAAGAGCTTGCAAAATCGCTAAAAGGCAACGGTGAATTTATTGGATGGGGAACCCAAGTTCGCGGCTTGGATTTGAAAGCCGCGATGGCAGCAAGAACATTTCACACCGGTACCGCCCAGTGGCCCTCGGCCGAAGGGACGTTTGCGATCAATGCCAGGGAGATTCGGATTACCGACCTTCGCCTAAAAGATGGCTCCACGGATATGTTTGCGGAGGGCACAATTGATTTTTCTCATGCCCTCGACTTACAAGTGCGGGCACCGGGGCCGGCGAGCGGATTAGGGATGAGGCCGGCGCGCTCGGTGCACCTGACGGGGACGCTCGAAGCCCCGCGATTGGAGAGGGTCATCCCCAAGGTCGAGGCTAAACCCGCGAGTAATTAGTCGTGTGGCAGCGAAAGATTTATTCTTGAAACGGGTAAGGAGAGTGGCAATGCGGCGTTTCGCTTTGTTTATTGGATTGTGGGTGATCATCAGCAGTGCACTTGCGGCGGATGGGCCATTTACTCTCGAGCAAGCGATGAGCGCTCCGTTTCCTTCAGATCTAGTGGCCGCGCCGAAAGGCAATCGCATCGCATGGTCACTCGATGCTCAGGGACGCCGAAACATTTGGGTCGCCGAAGGCCCGCAATTTACGCCGCGCCAACTCACCACGTACGACGAGGACGATGGACAGGAAGTCGGCGAGCTCAGTTTTTCTCCCGATGCAAACACAATTGTATATGTGCGTGGCGGAAATAAGAACGGTGCGGGATTCGTGCCCAATCCCACCAGCAATCCCGCCGGAGTGGAGCAGGCCATATGGGTGGTGAGCTGGGGAGGAGGTGCGCCCAGAAGAATTGATACCGGCGATTCGCCGCAAATTTCGCCGCGCGGCAGCGGGGTGGCATATGTGAAAGATGGCCAGATCTGGCTGGCGGGTCTCGACGGAGTTGCTAAGCCTGAACATGTGATGGCTCGCGGCCGCAACTCCGAACCGCAATGGTCACCCAATGGGAGCGCGCTGGCCTTTGTCTCCGAGCGGGGCGACCACAGCTTTATCGCCATTTACGATGCGGTGAGCAAAACGCTGCGGTACGTGGCTCCTTCAACCGATGAGGATCGGTTTCCCAAGTGGTCGCCTGACAGTCGGCAAATTGCTTTTGTCCGACGCCCGGCGGAAACGCGGGATAGCCCCGAGGGTTTTTTTCTGGGTCCCGACCGGCCACAGCCTTGGGAAATTATCGTTGCGGACACAACCTCGGGCCATGCGCGAAAACTCTGGGAAAGCGCGGCAACATTCGAAGGCTCGCTTCCGAGGATGGCAGGTGCTGGTGTCATTCGTTGGGCTGCTAACGAGTCAATTGTGTTTGCGTCGGAACACGATGGCTGGCAGCACCTCTATGTCATTCCATCTACGAGTGGCACGCCAAGATTGCTGACGCCCGGAGAATGCGAGTACGAACACGCAACGATGACACCGGACCTGAGCACCGTTGTGTACTCGGCAAACTGTGGCGATATAGACAGGCGTCACTTGTGGCAAGTTTCCGTAAAGGGTGGCATGCCTGAGGAGTTGACCGCGGGTGAAGGGATTGAATGGAGTCCTGTCGTAACCGCGGACGACGCGACAATTGCATATCTTTCTTCTGATGCCCGCCGGCCGGCAATGCCAACCGTGCGGGGATTTCATTTGAAGGGCAACGGACAAGTCATCACGACGGGATTGCTGCCCGGTGATTTCCCCGCAGACAAACTTGTCGCGCCTCGACAGGTCATGTTGCAGGCTGCGGACGGATTAACAATCCATGGACAGCTGTTTTTGCCGAGGGAAATGAAGCCGGGAGTTAAACTGCCGGCGGTGGTGTTTATGCACGGTGGCCCGATGCGCCAAATGCTGCTCGGTTGGCACAACATGTACTACTACTCAAACGCATACGCCATGAATCAATATTTGGCCAGCCGAGGTTACATCGTGCTCGCTGTGAATTACCGCAGCGGTATTTCCTATGGCCGGGCGTTTCGTGAGGCTAAAGGCCGTGCAGGTCGCGGCGCCACGGAATATCAAGATATCGTGGCTGCCGGATTGTACTTGCGAGGCCGAAACGATGTCGATCCAACGCGTATAGGGTTGTGGGGCGGCAGCTACGGCGGTTTCCTGACGGCGATGGGACTCGCGAGGAATTCGGATATGTTTGCTGCGGGGGTGGACCTGCATGGCGTGCATGACTGGTCGAACGACGACGTACGCCAGCAAAAGAATCTGTCGGCGGATGATCTCAAATTGGCGAGGGAATCTTCGCCGATTACCTCAGTCGAGAAGTGGCGGTCGCCGGTGCTTTTCATTCATGGAGACGACGACCGCAACGTAGACTTTACGCAGACGGTCGATTTGATCGCACGGCTGCGAAAGCGAAATGTTGAACTCGAGCAACTAGTCTTCCCCGATGAGATACATGATTTCCTAATGCATCGCTCCTGGCTTGCAGCGTATCACGCTGCGGCGGATTTTTTTGACCGCCACCTAAAGGTCCAGACAGGGACGCGTGCGAAGCTAGGACCGCGCTAGGATTGGCGTGACAAGACAAGTTATGGGCCGTGGCCCCGGCAATCGTTCATGATGGTTCTTGGCGCGCTAAAATTGAATGGCACCCCTTCCATGAAACGCCTGTTGTTTTTCCTCGGTTTCATCGCGCTTTTAGATAGCTCACAGGCTCAGGCCCCTCGCGGGGCGGGTGTTCGAGGCGGGAAGCAAACCGAGCGTGCGGAGACCGTACAGCTATATCCTAAATTCACGCTCGGACAAACTCTCTATTACCAACTAGATTTTCGCAGCCGGCTGGGTGGAAGCACCGTAGGGATCATTGCTGACCCTCAGGCGCTCAAGGAAGTAGACGTGTCGCTGAGCGCGCTGATCCGATTGGATGTGCTCCGCGTCAAAGATCCAGCAGCGGCAAGCCTGCGGCCCACCGTTCGTTTGCGAACGACTTACACCAAGGTCGCGGTGACGACGCGAGCGGATGTGCCGGATCCGCTAGTCGAAACGCTACGTGAGCAGCTTCAAAAGCTCGAACAGCAATCGGTGGAGTTCACGATTGAATCGAACGGCAAAGTGACCGACGTAAACGGGCTTGAGCAGGTTTTCCCCGAACAGATCAAAGCGATGCACGAATGGATCTCGCAAATCGGATTTGCCGCATCGCTTCCGGACAAAGGAATAAGAATAGGCCAGAAATGGGAGGTAGAGTTGCCGATGAATGGAGCCATTCCTCTCGCGGGATTCGTTTGGCATGAGGAAGCTACGTACTTGCGGGACGAACCTTGCTATGCCGCAAGGCTGCCTAGTCCGGACCAATCGGGGGCTTCGCAAGCCGAGCAGTGCGCGGTAATCCTTTCAGCGCTTACACTCGGCGAGAGCAAAAAACATAAAGATAGAACCCCCGAGGAATTCCGTAAAAAGAATTTGCAAACCGCCGGGGCTGTGAATGGCAAAGGGGAAAGCCTCACGTATATCTCATTGCAAAACGGCCAGGTGGTGAGCGTAACCCAAACAAGCGGTCAAGAAATGGATGTAGCCATTACCTCACTTTCGCTCGGGTCAAGCCTTCGCTACACCGGACGCGTTGAAACGCAATCGCAGCTTTCCCTAGTAGAAGGCCCAGTCGCTCCTTCAAAATAGTGAGCTTTGTCATTGCGGTATACTGGAACATAGCGCTAAGGTGCTATGTTGCAGGAGAGTTGCACAACGACAAGCAACGCGTCAGGTATGAACGAGCGTTTAAGACGCAACATGGACTTCAAACTTAATAGCACTTACGAACCTCGCGGCGACCAGCCCGAAGCAATCGGGCAGCTCGTGCGCGGTTTAGACAGTGGCGAGAAGCATCAGGTCTTGCTCGGCGTGACCGGCTCGGGGAAGACGTTTACAATGGCGAAAGTGATCGCGGCCGCTAACCGCCCCGCGGTCGTGCTGGCTCATAATAAGACCCTCGCGGCGCAGCTTTATCATGAATTTAAGGGCTTCTTTCCGCAAAATGCTGTCGAATATTTCGTCAGCTACTATGATTTTTATCAGCCCGAAGCTTATCTGCCATCATCGGATACCTACATCGAAAAAGAATCCACGATCAACGATGAGTTAGACAAGCTGCGAATGAGCGCAACCCGATCGCTGTTTGAAAGGCGCGATGTAGTCATTGTGGCGTCGGTCTCCTGCATTTATGGATTAGGCTCGCCGGAGGCGTATTACGGGATGCTGGTGATGCTGGAAAAGGGCCAAAGCATCGCGCGCGAGGCGCTGCTGCGGAGACTGGTGGATATTCAGTACGAACGCAGCGAAGATTTGCGCCGCGGAACCTTTCGCGTACGCGGGGACATGATCGAACTTTATCCGCCGTATGAAGATAACGCGTACCGTATCGAGATGTGGGGTGATCAGATTGATGCGTTGCGGCAAATGGATCCGTTGACCGGTGAAGTGCGCAGCGGTGCTGAAAATCTTTCGCGCCTCCCTGTCTATCCGAAGACTCACTACGTAATGCCAGCTGCTCAAAAGGAAAGAGCCATTGGGACAATCCTTGAAGAACTCGACTGGTGGGCGCCACAGGTCGAGAAGCAGGGCAAATATGTTGAGGCTCAACGCGTAACCCAGCGAACGCTCTTCGACATCGAAATGATGCGGACGGTTGGCTATTGTCACGGAATTGAAAATTATTCGCGGCATCTTTCCGGCAGATTACCGGGCGAGGCTCCGCCCACGCTGCTTGATTACGTGCCGCAGGATTTTCTATTATTTGTGGACGAATCTCATCAGACGATTCCGCAGCTACATGGGATGTATCACGGTGACCGCTCGCGCAAGCAAACGCTTGTGAATTACGGCTTCCGAATGCCCTCGGCTATGGATAACCGGCCTTTGACGTTTGAGGAGTTTGAGCATCGCACGAATCAGGTCATTTATGTTTCGGCTACGCCAGGTCCATACGAACTCACCAAGTCAGGCGGCGTTTTTGTCGAGCAGGTCATTCGGCCGACTGGATTGATTGACCCTGACGTCGAAGTGCGTCCGGTGAAAGGCCAAGTAGATGACTTGCTGGAGGAAATCCGGGTGCGCGCGCAGCGGAACGAGCGCGTGCTGGTTACGACACTCACAAAACGCATGGCAGAAGATCTGTCTGAGTATTTTGCGGAAGTTGCAGTGCGATGCCGCTACCTTCATTCCGAGATTGAAACGCTCGAGCGTGTGCGCATTCTTCGCGACCTACGGCGTGGTGAGTTCGACGTGCTTATTGGCATCAATTTGCTGCGTGAGGGGCTTGATCTGCCTGAAGTTTCGCTCGTGGCGATTCTGGACGCCGACAAGGAAGGATATCTTCGAAGCGCCACCGCGCTTATCCAGACCATGGGGCGCTGTGCTCGGCACATTTCGGGTAAGGCAATTCTTTATGCGGACGTGCATACCGGTTCAATGAATAAGGCGATAGAAGAGACGAATCGGCGTCGCGCCAAGCAGCTAGCATACAACCACGAAAATAACATCACACCGCAATCGATCATCAAGTCCGTGGATATGGGATTGGCAGCGATCGTAGAAGCTGACTACATCACGGTTCCAGCCGAGGACTCAGAGTTGGACAGCCTGACGACCAATATATCGAGCGAAGCGCAATTACGGGACGCGGTGGTGCAGCTCGAGGCGCAGATGCGCGAGGCGGCGAAAAAATTTGAGTTCGAACGCGCGGCGCAATTACGCGACCGAGTCAAGGCTTTGAAGCAGCGCGACCTGAATGCCATTTTTGCGGCCGAGCCGAGTCCTGCCCCTTAACGGTTCTGCAGCCACCAATCGTTCGAACCTATCGATCAAACTCGTCCACGACGCAGTTCTTCAAGCGGATAGAAAGTGCCGCGCCAGATGATACCTCGCAGCCAAAGTGTCACGGCCATCGAACGCAAAAGCATATAGGAAAAAATAACCGCGCCCAATGGGTGCGTGAGACCGTAAAGGGGCGAAACTCGCATCGCTATTGCCACACCGGAATGGAAACACACCGCGATGACTGTGGAGACGACGGCAAGGGTAAAGCTGACACCGTGCGTGAAAAACAGAGCGACGAACGGTGTGATACTGACCGAAACGAGAGTTAACAATTGTACGATGACCATGAGGGGGTTGAACCCTGAAGCGGCGAAGAAATTCTTGGTCACCCCGCGCACTAGATTTCCCAGGCCCGCGTGCCAGCGCACGCTGACGGCCTCGGGAGCCACCGCCACGCCAGAACGGAAGCCGCTGAGCTTCACGATTTTGCCCAGCTTCATGTCGTCCACAACTTCCACCGCTAGTCGACGATGGGTCCCGCTGGCCTCGTAAGCGGTGCGGCGGAGCAGCTGAAATGCTCCTATGCCGAGGTAGCGGCGCGAGCGCGGGTCGCTAACTCGGTAAGGATCGGTCGCCAAATAAAAGCCCAGCCCGAGGAACGTGATGCTCACTGTTTCCCAGAATCCGACCATTTCAACTTGGCCGAGTAGAGTCAGGTGGTCCCAACCGTGCATCCTGGCGAGGGAAATGGAGCGCCTAAGAATATCTGATGAAAAGCGCGCGTCAGCGTCGGTGAAAACCAGCCATTCTCCACTAGATTGCTCCCACGCTTTCTGCAACCCGTGAGGTTTGCCGAGCCAGCCCGGGGGCAATTGGGAGATGTGAATCACGCGGAGGCGAGGGTGGATACGGGCAAGCTCCTCGAGGATGCGACCGGTGCTGTCCACCGAGCGATCGTCGACCGCGATGATTTCATAGCACGGGTAATCGAGGGCGAGCAGCGTGGCGATAGCCCTCGAAAGTTTTTCTTCTTCATCGCGTGCGGTGAAGAGTATGGAGATAAAGGGACATTCATCGTCGAGCGCGGGCGAAATATCGCGCAGCCAAGGCAGATGTAGGGCTCCCCAAGCTGTTCGTAAACCGTAAAAAAACCAAACGAGCGCAGCCAGTGAGAGCAGGATGATCGAGAAAATATACACTCAGTCTTATTGTCAAATACGTGGAACACGATATGCTATCACACTGGATGAGCCCAACTGTTGCTATCGTCGGGGCTGGCCAGCTGGGATGCGCATTGGGACGACGCCTGCATGAATTAGGTTGGCAGATTGGGTCGGTGGTAACCCGCAACAAGAAAAGCGCCGCTGTGGCAGTTCGCGCAATTGGAGGCGGTCAGCCCCACGCGCGATTAACGAGGCAGGTGGTTGGTGCCGATTTGATTCTGATCGCCACGCCGGATTCGGTCTTGGCTCGCGTAGCAGAAGGGTTGGCGCGAATAGGTGGCGACGAATTGCAAGGTAAAGTGGTCTTGCATACAAGTGGTGCGCTGGACAGACGAGCGTTGTCGCCGCTCGAGCGGCTAGGTGCGGCCACCGGCTCGTTACATCCGATGCAAGCGTTCAGTGAGCACACCGCCCCTCGATTGGATGGGACGATGATGGCAATTGAAGGGACACCGGTGGCGTTACGGCGAGCGAGGCAAATTGCACGAAGTTTGGGCGGAATTCCGATGCGCATTGAAGGACGAAACAAGGCCGCGTATCATGCGGCGGGCGCGTTGGTTGCGTGGCACTCCCTGGCCTTGATCGAGGCGGCAACACGTATGCTGATGTCGCTGAACTTTTCCAGACGTCACACGATGCGGGCCCTACTGCCGCTCCTCCGGGAGACGCTCGATAATTTTGAGAGGCTGGGACCCCGGGTGGCTTGGACCGGGCCGCTCCCGCGCGGGGAATACAACACCATTGCTGCGCATGCCGAAGCAATGAGGAAATACCCGCGCGAATTTCTGGAAACCTATGCCGTGCTCAGCAGACTTGCGATGACATTATTCTCACCGGCCCCGCAGAAAATGCGCACGCGGCTGGCTCGCGCCCTAGCTGAAAAATAATCAATCGAGGAGGGGATTTGGCCAAGCTCCATATTCCAATCGAAAGCATCACTCTAAAGAACGGCCTGCGCGTCGTGATCGCGCCAGAATATACGGCACCTTTCGTAACCGTGGGGGTCTACTACAACATTGGCTTTCGATTGGAGCCTCGCGGGCGCAGTGGTTTTGCGCATCTGTTTGAACACATGATGTTTCAGGGCTCGGAAAACGCCGAAAAGATGATGCACATCAAGCTGATCAATTCGTCAGGTGGCGTCTTGAACGGATCCACGCATTACGACGTGACAAATTATTTTGAAGCTGTGCCATCGAGTGCACTCGAGCGGGTGCTGTGGCTCGAGGCTGATCGCATGCGCGCACTTAAGGTTGATGACGAAAATTTGCGTAATCAGCGTGATGTGGTCAAAGAGGAAGTGCGCGTCAATGTGCTGAATCAGCCCTACGGCGGATTTCCGTGGCTCGATCTGCCGCCTGTCGCGTATCGCAACTGGGCGAATGCGCATAATTTCTATGGGGACTTCAGCGATCTCGATGCGGCGAATCTCGGCGATGTGCAGGCGTTTTTCAAAACCTATTACGCGCCAAACAATGCAGTTTTGCTATTGCTCGGGGACGTCGCGACGCGCCAAGGGTTCGAACTGGCGCGGCGCTACTTCGAAGATATTCCTGCAGGAGCGCCGGCAGCATTTGCGGATTCGACCGAGACCGCGCAGCAGGAAGAGCGGCGCGGCAAGGTCGAGGAAAAGTTCGGCACTCTGCCAGCCTTGGCAATCGGCTATCATGCGCCGTTTAGACGCACCTCTGATTGGCACGCAATGGCCATACTCGATCAGGTTTTGCACGGAGGGCGCGCGGGACGAATGTACCGGAACCTGGTCCTCGAGAAGCAGGTTGCTGTAGACACCGATGGCGGCATTCACTATCCGATGGGAGATATCTTTGACTATAACGGTCCAACCCAAATGGTAACGCGCATCCTGCATAAGCCGGAGGTCTCGTCCGAGCAAACGATTGCCCTGTTTGATGAAATCATTCGTGACGTGCAAGAAAATCGCATCGAAACGGCTGAAATCGAGCCAGTAAAAGTTAAGTTCACATCGGATTATTTTTCGATGCTCGAAGGAGGACGCCACGGTCCAATGCCGCGTTACGGCTTAATGCATTTGTTGGCATGTTTCACGCTCTTCGATAACGAGCCACAGTTGGTCAACACAATTCTGAATGGTTTTCTGGAAGTAACGCCAGCGCAGGTGCAAGCTGTAGCGCAAAAATATATGCAAACCAAACGCCGTGCAGTTGTCATCAGGCAGCCCATGTCCACGGCTGGGGCGCTGCAGGGAGCGGCATAATGGCCAGCGCTCCCAGCCACGAGGCACGCAATGGTCCACCAGCGCTCTCGACGGAGCGCCCGGTTATTTGGCCCAAAAGAAAGCGAGCACGGCTTGGCAACGGTCTTGAGATTGTGCTCGTGGAGTCGCACACATTTCCAAAATTCACTGGCCAGCTGTTTTTTCGCAGTGGAAATGCGGCGGTAGCACATCGCGCCCCGGGGTTGGCGGAGATCACCTCGTCGGTGGTGCGCACGGGAACAACAGCGCGCGTCAGCCGGCAAATTGAAGAAGACTTGCGGCGGATGGGCGCAGATCTCTCGACGAACGCGGGAACGGATACAAGTGCAATTTCATTCGACGGATTGGTTGAATTTTCGAAGCCTCTACTGGCTCTAGTTTCCGAGTTGGCTCAGCAAGCAGCCTTTCCCGAGCAGGAATTTGAGCGCGAAAGGCGGCAGGCGCTCGAAGCGCTGCGAATTGAAAGAACCACCCCAGGATTCTTGGCGGGCGAGCGTCTGCGAAAGGTTCTTTTTGGCGCGCATTCGTACGCGCAGGTTTCTCCAACCGAAGAGCAAGTGCAAGAGTACAAGCGCGAAGACTTGGTTGATGTATACCACGAGTATTACCGGCCCGGGAACGCGCTTTTGGTGATGGTCGGCGATTTCCCCGCCGATGGAATGCTTGAGGATATCGAAACAGCGCTAGGAAAATGGGCCGGAGGCCCGCCTTCTTTTATGCCGTCCGCACAACTTCCACAGCTGCGTGGACGCCGTGTGTATGTCGTGCACCTGCCGGGCTCGGTGCAGACGCAAGTTCTCGTTGGCTGCCACGCAATTACTCGGAAGCATCCCGACTGGCTGCGCCTGGCCCTGACGAATTCCATTTATGGAGGCGCATTCAACTCCCGGTTGGTGATGAATATTCGAGAGCAAAAGGGGTACACGTATAGTCCGCGAAGCACTGCCCACGCGCTGCGAGAGCACGGGTATTTCACAATTCACGCCGCGGTGCGCAACGATGTTGTGGGTGCGACACTCACAGAAATATTTTACGAGATGGACCGGATGCGCTCGCTGCCGGTGCCGCAGGGTGAGCTCAGCGACGCAGCCAATTACTTAAGCGGAGTCTTCTCACTGGGGTTGGGAACTCAAGAAGGGTTGCTTGGCCAGCTTGCGACCGTTTACCTAAACGAACTCGCCGAGGATTACTTGGAGACCTATCGCGAGCGTGTGCGTGCCTTGACCCCGCACGATGTTCTTACAGCGGCCCGAAAATACTTCGATTCTGCAAACGCTCAGATTGTTATCGTCGGCGACGGAAAAGAAGTTGAGGAGCAGGCCGGATTGTTTGGCGAAGTCGAAGTTTATAACGCGCAAGGAAATCGCGAGCGATAGCTGAATTCGGTAAGAACGCAAACTGTGTCTGAATTTGAGACGAAGATGCAACGAACCATCTTAACCCGCGGAATTTTTGTTCGGTTGTGGCTACGTTCGCGGGGGGTATTAACTATCTCCGCTGCAAACCGCCTTCTCCGAAGCGTATCGACACCAACCAAGACCTCAAGAACATGCGCCCTGTCTGACCGCAGGCACTGCGTCCATTACCCGGAGTTCACAAAATCTGGTGCGTGGCTGTTCCTCTCGGCATAGCGAGAGAAACTTGGTCGGCAATCGTAATGCCGTAACCTTCGAGCGCCACGACCTTGCGCGGATGGTTGGTGAGAACGCGAATATCTTTAAGTCCAAGATCGATCAAAATTTGTGCTCCAATTCCACTTTCGTGTTGCACCAAACGTTGGCACCTCAAATCGCGATCCAGCTGACCGCGATTGTGATAAACAATTCGCGGAATGTCACCTGGAAGGCTGCCGGCAGACTCGATGCCGAATCCCCGGCCAGTGTGATGCAGATAAACAAAAACGCCGCGGCCTTCGTTTGCAATAGCCTGCAACGAACCGGCTACAATGTTATGACAGTCACACGCTGCGGAGCCAAACACATCGCCAGTAAGGCAGTGCGAATGAACCCGAACCAGCGGCGGCCGAGTTCCTTCTAGGTTGCCGCAAACCAGAGCAATGTGCTGCTCGTGGTCAACGTCGCTCGAAAAAGCGATCATCCGGAACTCGCCAAAGCGAGTCTGTAAAGGCGTTTCGGCAACTCGTCGGACGTAGCGCTCATGCTGCATGCGGTAGCGAATCAAATCCGCAGTGGTCAGCAGTTTGAGCCCGTGGATGCGGCAAACGTCAGCCAATTGAGGAATGCGCGCCATCGTGCCATCTTCGTTCATGATTTCGCAGATGACCGCGGCGGGCATTAGCCCGGCAATTCGAGCGAGATCGACCGAAGCTTCGGTTTGGCCAGCGCGTACCAGAACACCTCCGCGCCGTGCTCGCAAAGGGAAAATATGGCCGGGACGCGCGAGGTCAGCCGGACGGCTTTGCGGGTCGATGGCCGCGAGAATCGTGGTTGCACGATCAGCTGCGCTAATTCCGGTCGTAATCCCGTAGCGGGCATCAATCGCTTCACAAAACGCGGTGCCGTGGGTTGAGGTATTTACCGCTGACATCAAGGGCAGATTCAGTTCGTCACAGCGTTGCTCGGTGAGAGCGACGCAGACGAGACCCCGTCCGAACTTGGCCATGAAGTTGATGGCCTCGGGTGAAACTTTCTCCGCAGCGATCGCCAGGTCGCCTTCATTCTCGCGGTCCTCGTCATCCACCAGGACAATCATCTTGCCCTGACGAAATTCCTCGGCGGCCTCCTCAACCGTCGCAAATTGTGCTGAGTCGTTTGCCATGGTCAGTTTCTCTTCACGCAGAATAGCAGTAAGCTTCCTGCAACCCAATAGATACTATTGGCAAGTTAATCCGGAAAAAACTAAGGGGCGTCCGTAAAGGACGCCCCTCGGATTGAATCGTTGTCGATTAAGCAGTTTAGTACATGCCGCCCATACCGCCGCCGGGACCACCGTGAGCACCACCGGCCCCCGCAGCCTTCTTGTCATCTTCCTTAATGTCAGCCACCAGAGCTTCGGTGGTAAGCATTAAAGCGGCGACTGACGCTGCATTTTGCAGCGCCAGGCGAGTCACCTTGGCTGGGTCAATCACACCTGCCTTGACCAGGTCGGTGAATTCACCTGTTTCGGCGTTGAAACCGAAGTTGTCGTCTTTAGAATCCCGGACGCGGCCGATAACCACGGCACCTTCGTGCCCGGCATTCTGGGCGATTTGGCGCATGGGTTCTTCGAGCGCGCGCCTTACGATGTTGACACCGATGGCCTCGTCATCCTGCAATTTGAGCTTCTCGAGGACCGCGATGCAACGAAGCAAAGCCGTGCCGCCGCCAGGAACGATGCCTTCCTCGACAGCAGCGCGAGTCGCATGCATGGCATCTTCAACTCGAGCTTTCTTTTCTTTCAGCTCGGTTTCGGTCGCCGCACCGACCTTAATCACC
>DATNLZ010000110.1:0-10223 GCA_035602605.1 Candidatus Dormiibacterota bacterium | reverse complement strand
TCGTAGTAGCGAGGAAGTGGGGTAATGCCCATGGAGCGAAGGGGGTAGGTCATCCACGCCGAAACCGTAATGGGCCAACTGGCGACAGGAGGAGCCCGCTGGTTTTGGCGGAGGGCGGCAGCTCTCGTGGATGGCACGAGCGGTGTGACGGGAGACTGTCAAGCACGGATCTGTGAGGGGCTCGGGGTGAAATTCCCCGGGCCTACTCGGCACAGTAAGAGATAAGCGAGAGTGCAGAATGCAGACACTCTCGCTTTTGTCTTTGCCAATCACGCAAGAATTTGAAAACAGAAGGAGAGACGTTGACCATCCCACAGGCGCAGACTGCCCCGGAAACATCAGCGCTACCAATAACCGACGATCACCGCCCCGCTGTATTCGCCGGTTTTCTTGGATGGACCCTCGACGCTTTCGATTTCTTTCTAGTGGTCTTTTCGCTGACGGCTATCGCCAGAGAATTCCATCGCTCGGACGCTGACATCGCCCTCTCCATAGCCCTCACTCTGGCTTTTCGGCCGGTCGGTGCGTTCATCTTCGGTCTGCTGGCAGACCGCTACGGCCGGCGGCTGCCGTTGATGATCGACCTTGTTTTTTACTCGCTGGTAGAAGTGCTGACCGGCTTCGCGACGAGCTACCGGATGTTTATGGTTCTTCGCGCGCTGTTTGGAATCGGCATGGGTGGCGAGTGGGGTGTTGGGGCGTCGCTCGCCATGGAAAAGGTTCCGCCTCGGCTTCGCGGCTTGTTGTCCGGGTTTCTTCAGGAGGGCTATGCCGTAGGCTACCTCCTCGCTGCCATTTGTTACTTTTTTGTATTCGAGCGTTGGGGCTGGCGGCCAATGTTTTTTATCGGAGGCTTACCTGCGCTCCTGGCCCTGTTTGTCCGTTTTCACGTGAAGGAATCGGAGGTCTGGAAAAAAACTCGAACCAAAAATTGGGGGGAGCTTGGGAAGGCAATTACTTCGAACTGGAAGCTCTTTGCATATCTAACGCTCTTGATGATGATGATGAACTTTACCTCACACGGCACGCAGGATATGTATCCTACGTTCTTGCAACGCCACTGGGGACTTAGCCCCACACGGCGCGCCGCAGTTACAGCCGTATCGATGGTGGGAGCCATCATGGGCGGGCTTGTCTTCGGATATCTCTCGGACCGTTTGGGCCGCCGGCGCGCAATGATTGCAGCTCTTGTCGGGGCCATCGTTATGATTCCACTCTGGGCATACGCACCTTCGGTGGCCTTGCTCGTAGTGGGTGCCTTTCTAATGCAATTCATGGTACAGGGAGCCTGGGGGGTCATCCCCGCTCACCTCACCGAACTCTCGCCTGACTCCGTGCGTGGTTTCCTTCCTGGGTTCGCGTATCAATGTGGTGTGCTGCTCGCCGGTCTGGTTGCTTACGTCGAGGCGCTGTTCGCCCAAAGAGTAAGTTACGCCACAGCCATGGCGCTCACGGCTTTTACGGTTTTTTCTTTGGCGGTTACAGTTACCGCACTAGGGCGCGAGCGCCGGGGCATCCAGTTCGGTGGCAATACACAACCGTAGAACCCATTAACACATCGATTAGCGCGTCTAACGCTATTTTTTGTGTATCGAGAGTTCGTCGCAGGTATGCAAGATCTCCGCTGAGGCATAAGTAATCGGGATTGGATCCATTGCAAAGGTCCGTTAAGAACGTCCGGCGCCCGAGGTTGTTGCATTTCCACCCTGCGTCCCGCCTAGCTGCACCTTGCTCACAAGCCGGTCTCTTTCTTTGCCGGCCAGCTCATCCCCCATGAGTAGAATGCAATAATGATCATGGTGTCGAGGGGCATGCCGAATACGATGTACAGCACCGGCATGAACAAGACCGTCTTTTGCAGGATGATCGCCTGTAGCAGCACCTGTAGCGGGAAGAATAGAGATAGATGCGTCATTGTCAGGGCGGTGAGCAAGGCCTTTCGAATTAAACCAAAATTGAAGATGTAGTAGGTCAGGCCAAAAACGATTGGCACAGAAGAAATCAGGGCGATTCCATAACTCACCAATCCTTCCATATAGCGGTCGGGCGTATGCGGGAAACGGCCGGGCGCCAGGGCAAAGTAAAGCAATGCGCTGGTCTGAACGAACAGGACCCCGCGCAGAAGATAGGCCAAAGGAATCAGCTTTTTGGGAAGGAACAGGCTCGCGGAGAACAGCACCAGAACGGCTGCCGCCGTGAGCCACCACGTCCTGGGGTCAGGCCCAACATCCTCCATGCGGGGATAGGGAATCACAAACTGCACGTACCGTGTCAGGTGATGTTCCCGAAGGCCGACCCCTGCGTTCAGCGCCAGCAGGTTCGTTCCGGTCGCGAAAACATATCGCCAGAGCCTACAAACCCGAGGCAGGAATGCCAACCACACGAAAGAAAAAAGCAGAACGAGCAGAATCGACAGCACCAGATCCAGCGGCTCCAGGACGAACCTGGCCAGTGCGCGATGCATCGGGATGAAACCGCCGCGATGACCGCGGAAACGGGTGCGGTCGGCAAATCGCGGTGCATTGGCGTTGCCGGTGGCCAGTGCGCGATAATCAGAACTCTTTGAAAAATCCAAAACTGCCACCACCTCGATGGTAGAAGGGGCTGTGGAAAAAATCCGTGACGAAATTGAATCCCCAGTTTTTCCCGACCCACTGCCGCCAAGTGAGCGACGCGGTCTGACTCGGAAAACGAGTTAGGGCGGTAGCGGGCCCAATGAGCTGATACGCTTGTTGTCCGAACCCCACGTTGAGCGTGGCGTAGTGCTGCTTGTTCCGCCCTTGAGTCACCGCTACGAACCCGGACGCTGAGAATATTCTGCCGGGGTTGCTGACATTGAAGTGGACGCCGTCCTCGACGATCCACGGCCCTTTAAAATAGTATACCGTGCCGACGAAAAACTTATGGTCACGGTGAACGTCTTTGGCCACATCGTAACCGAATCCGACTGTTGTGATGAATTGCTTGTTCGCCGCCCATTTGCGACTGAGGAAACCGTCGGCACGAAAACGCGGCCAAAAGAATCCTCCGGCGCTCGAGCCGAGCGTGACTGCCGCATACCAGTCAGAATTGAAATTGTAGATGTCCCCGGCAGCGATGTACACTCCGGCGTCACCGAATTCATGCTGTCCATTTACTTCAACATTCCACGTGTTCTTCCCCTTCGAAACAGCGCCGCGAAGATATCCCCCGCTCCAGTGGCCAAAGCTGTTTGACAGGCCCTCGTAGCTGCCTCCCAATTCCACAAAGTTAGTTAGAATTCGCTCAGGCGCGGGTTCGGTAGGAACCACAGTGCCGGTGCCCTGGCGAGACGGCTGAACCGGATCGACAGTGGTCGCGCTCTGCTGGCCATTTGTGGTCATCGCAAATCCAAAGTGTGCGAGGACGAACAGGGCAATGTTCCGGCGAAAGCGACCATGGCTAATCTTCATGGATCGAGTAACCCTGCTTCCACTTTCAGATATTTCCCTTCGCCCGCGGCCACGAGCCAGCCTCCCTTGTACTCCAGAACTGCGCCTGCGCCTTGCACGACGCTCGGCTGAGTGAATTTTCGTCCGGGCAGCCACCACGTTTGGTGGATCAAGGTTTGCGGACCGGCCGCTTCGAGTGAAGCGAGCCGGTTGTGTTCGGTCAACTTCCACTTCACCTGTTTGCGCGAGTTCAAAAAATTCCCGATTTGCACCATTGTGTACCAACGAAAAACCCCTTGCCCCTTCAGCTGCGCTGTTTTTTCCAACCATTTACGAACCTCTTGTTCGTAGGGCAGAATTCCGGGTGGATGAAAATAAATGAGCCGCACCTCCCGATGACTCACGGTAAAGTCGGTGGCCGCATCGAGCCATTGCTTTGCTATAGCGTTCGAATAGCCTTCCGTGGTCATTTCTTCGAACGACGCGGCTCGATCCAGATGCAGGATGGGGAAGGCCCATATGGTCTGCCCGGCCCGCTGCGCGTTGCGGTAACCCTGCGTCGGACCCATCCCTGTGTCGCCGGTGAAGTAGTAGCCGACAAAATGATGTTCTTCTAGCCAACGAGTCACCCACTGAGGCTGATTACCGGTGGGAGCTGAATATTCAAGGACTGGCTTTCCCGACACTTGCTCGAGAGCGTCTTTGTTGAGATCGAGAAACTTCGCCAAGTCTTGGGGGTCGTCCGTGTCAACGTGGTCGGCGAAGTAATTGTGGATCCATCCTCCGTGACTGCCGATTTCATTGCCCAACCTCACGTACTGGTGAACGAAATCCCGGCTGAGGGGATTGTGCAGGACGTCGAAGCCCCGATGGTCGCCGAACGTGTAAGTATCTGGTCCGGCGGTGATGTCGATGGAGTAGGGTCCTTGCTTGAGAATGTTCCAGGTTTTCATTTTCTGGAGCGCCTTGATGGCAGCGTTGGAATCGACGTGCCAGTCCAACACCAGCCCTCCGACTCCGTCGGGTACGGACACTAGATAAGGCAGGGAAAGTACCTGGGTTGCGAAAAATTTGACGAAAGCGTGCAGGGGAAGCCCGTCGGTAAAACCATCGAGATATCCAAGGGGAAGGTTCACGAACAGGACCGATCCCTTTTGGTAGGTATGGTAACCAGCGACGATTCCCGCCTTCGAACGCAGCAAGACTTGTCCTGAATAGGTTCCCGACGTGACGAAGCTCGGATATTCCAGATCGCCGTACTTGTAGCGCCGGAGCTGAACTTCGATGGGGTCGTCGCTTGAGGCCGCGTTTTTCACCGGCGGAGAGGAAAGAGGGTAGTATTTTCCAGGCGGTACTCCCAGGCGATTCATCGCTAGAATCGTGCCCCCGACGTTGGCCGCCTGAATCATTCCGTTGCGGAGTGAGTCATAAAGGGCGTAGTCCACGCCCGCGAGACTGGATAGTCTCGATCGATCGCCGGCGTAAAGGCCTTGCTGAGACTTCGTCCCGGCGTCATAAACAAGCATCAGCTGCCCACCTGCGGATACATATTCACGGATGGCGCTGACGAGAAGATCACTCGCCTGCTGATGGATCGAATCGGGCAGTATCACGCCCGCGCATCGCGGTCTTCCAAACAGGGGCCGAAGAAAATTTGAATCATGCATGGGGACTACATGCAGTCCCTCTTCGCTCGCGCCATCCAGCCAAACGGTCACATGGGGATCAGAAAAGTTCGTGCCGTCCGGCAGCAACAGAAGCAAGCGGTCGGCGTCAGGACTGAATGGGTTGCGGTCGCGGCCGCGGAGCTGTAACCATGCGACTGGCAGCAGAATGCCCACACAACTAAGTAAGAGCACGATGATTGTCGCGTGCTTTTTCATCGGCTGGGGACCACGCGCCCTTGCTCCCGAGCCCACAAAGTGCCAAAAAACAGGCTTCCCACTTGCACATCAATGATCGGTGCACTCACCGTGGTGGGTATTTGGGCGGTGCCGCACTGAGAGCCGGATTCGATCATCATTCCGTGCTCGGCAATCACCGGACCGCGGATCTGGCAGCGAGGACCAATGTGCATTGTGGCCGCGCTGATCAGGCTGCCGTCCACGACCACATCAGCGTCGAGCACCATTTCTCCGTTGCTTTTCACGCTACCGCAGACGCGTGCTCCGGCTTCGATGTGCAGTTTGCCACGGCTCACGATATTCCCGATCACGACTTCTCCCGAACGAATTTCCCAGTCTCCTTCGATCAGCCTGCGGCGGACTGGCTCCTCCGGCGCTTGTCTATTCGGGGCGGCATCGGATGGCTGTACGCGACAACTTTCGACCTTGGTTCCGGCAGATCCCATCGCAATGCGTGGCGCGTTCAGCCGTTGAAAAGTACATCCGGATCCCAACAACATGTCTCCATCAGAGGAGATACGCCCGTACAAGTCGCAGTCGTGGTCGACTTGGAAGTCGCCGGTGGCATGCGCCCAGCGCATTACCTTACTGGCGCGCTGGAGGTGCACGTTCTTGTCACCAAGAATGGCGCGATAGGTACTCTCTTCTCCGCCAACAAATTGCCCGCTCGCATAAATCTCTTTTATAAAGGTGAATCCGGAGGGAAGAACCAAGTCCACTCCGGCGGCGATTACCAACGGGCAGGTCGTTCCCCCCATTACCCCCGCGCTGTTGAAGCACGAATTGTCTTCGCGTCCAAGCAAGAGATACTCGCCGCCGTCCCGCAGCGTGCCCCTAGCGCTCGTGCCCGAGGCAACGCACTCCTGCAATGGTTGCCGCAATCCGTCGATATACGTCCGGAAGCCGCCCGCAAAGTGGCGGATGTCCCCGGCATATTGTTGAATCACACTTAGAGGTTCTGCGTCGTGCTTGCGGCGGAGTTCGTAGAGAGCTGGAAGCAAGGGGAGGGTGAAGAGCGCGGCCGCCAGCAATACTAAAGTTACGGTCGCAAGAAAAGGATTCACGAGGGCGCCCGGAAACGTTCGGTCTTGTCCCAATGAAACTTCGCCCCCGTGAGCGGGGCCATCATTTGGGAAACGAATGCACTGGAAACAGCGGCGATGCTCACCAAGAATCCCAGCACCAGCAGCGGTAGCAGCCGTATACGATCGCGCGTCGAATCCAGCCGGGCCGCGGCGGCGATCTCGAAGAATGCAGCAAAATTCCCTACCGCCGCATATGCGGTGATCGACAGCACCGCGATGATTCCATGGAGGGGACTCGCTCCCTGATAGAATACGGCCAGGGCCAGTAGCCAGCCGACCACTGTCACGGGCGCCATCAGATACACACCCAACAGCAAGAACCCATCCACCCGTTCTCGCCAAGTTGCCAGGTGCTTCCCGAACAATAGAGGAAGTCCATAGGTGACCAGAGCCTGGTTGTGGCCCTTCGCCCAGCGCATGACCTGGCGGATGCGCACTGGCCACGTTTCGGGAACCTCTTCGTAACACTCCGAGCGATTCTGGTACACCGTCTTCCAGCCGGCCAGTAGCAGGCGGTAAGTAAGGTCGGTATCTTCCGTCAGAGAGTTGTCATTCCAACCGCCGACTTCCCGCAGTGCACTCAGCCGCACTCCAGCCACAGTGCCGCCGTGCTGAGGCACAAGGCGGAGGTTCATGCGCGCCTGCTGATCCACTTGGTAGCCGCCGGCACGCTCCAGGTCGAGGAGCCGCGTCAGGAGGTTGGTTCCCACGTTGAGAGGCACCACACGGCCCATGACCCCGCCCACTTCGGGATCAAAAAAAGGCGCAACCAACTGCTTGATTAAGGCTCTGCCGGGAATGTAGTCGGCGTCAAAAATAAGGACGACTTCGGTCTCGACCATCTCCATCGCATCCTTGAGTGCGGCGGCTTTGCCTCCCTTTCCCCCGGTGCGATGGAAGGGCCGGATGCGGTCGGGATGATCGGCGACGAAACTGTCGATAATTTCACGGGTACGGTCGGTCGAACGGTCGTTGACCGGCACTACCAGAAGCTTGCCTTCAGGGTAACTGACTCCCATCAGCGCACCTAAAATATGAGAGACGACCTTTTCCTCGTTGTGAGCTGCGACGAGCACGGTTACATTGGGCCAGTCGGCTGTATCGGTATCAATGTAGGGGTGACGTTGGAATCCAAAAAGCCGGTTCAAAGTGAAGAAATAATGGCGCACCGTGTAAATACAAATAACGGTAACAATTCCGAAAAGGACATAAATCATCATAGTATTCCGTCATAGGGCAAGCTGAGTTCTCGGCCGCGGCTGGTTCGTTGCCCTGTCGCGCCAATCCAGTCTTAGGATTTCACCAATTCGTTCGCCGTCTCCTCGACTTCTTCCAAACGATCCATCTTCCGGCGCCGGGGAGGGGGTCTGGGAGGCAACTTGAATTCTTTTTCGGGCTCAAGCAGCGGACTCTTCCCCTGGTGCCAGCGTAATATGGCCTCCGCGATCCTCTCCACGGCTTTGCCATCGCCGTAGGGATTCACTCCCTCCGACATGTCCTGGTACGCCTCCGCGTTAGTAAGCAGACGCCCTGCCTCACTGACAATCCTCTCTCGAGACATACCGATAATCTTGGCCATCCCGAACTGCGAGGCTTCCGGCCGCTCCGTGACCTTGCGCATCACGAGCACAGGCTTGGAGAAAGTGGGGGCCTCCTCCTGAATTCCACCAGAATCGGTGAGGACCAGAAAACAACGGCGCAACAAACTCACAAAAGTGATGTAATCGAGCGGCTCGGTGAGATGGATTCGGTCTATCCCTCCCAGCATCCCGTTAACCGTGATCTGCACGTTCGGATTCAGATGGACGGGATAGACCACTCGAATATCGGGATGCCGATCCACAAGGTCCTTCAGCGCCAGACACATGTTCTCTTGATCCTGTCCAAACGACTCACGGCGATGAGACGTGACCAGCACCAACCGGCAGTCGTCGGTCGGGACGCCCGCCAGCGGTGTATTTTCCCAGGAATGGGGCATCCCGCTAAGGCCCCGCAGCGTATCCACAACCGTGTTTCCGGTAACAACAATCTTTGCCGCCGCAATTCCTTCGGTGAGCAGCGAATCACGTGATACACCGGTCGGTGCAAAGTGAATCTCGGTTAAGACGGAAACCAGTCGCCGATTGGCCTCTTCGGGGAATGGATTGTAGATGTCATGGCTTCGAAGCCCCGCTTCGATATGCCCCACCGGAATTTTGCAGTAGTATGCGGCCAGGGCCGAAGCGAACGCGGTGGTGGTATCCCCCTGCACTAACACCATATGGGGAGCAAAACGGTGGCAAGCGTTCTCCACCGTGTCGATGACCCGACCCGTCAGCGAGCTCAGCGTCTGATTGGGACGCATTACATCTAAATCAAAGTCCGGCTTGATCTTAAAGAGTTCCAGGGCATGGTCGAGCATCGTCCGGTGCTGTCCTGTATGCACGACCGCCGTCACGAACTCAGCCGACCTTCGGCGGAGTACGTGAATCACTAAGGCCAGCTTAATCGCTTCTGGCCGTGTGCCTAGAACGGCAATGATCCGGCAAGGCTTTTTCAATGGACTAATCATATCGCCGTCTGCTCTACGAGTTCATCGCGGTGGTATCCGAACCGTTTCTCCGCCTGAAAATTCAGCAGGACGGCCTTCCCACCCTGGTTCACGACCAGCATCACATCCGGAGCTGCCTCCGGCAAGCCTCGGAATGTCTCCTCGGCTCGCTTGCGCTTGGCGATTTCGCGAGTAACGATAATGCTGTAAACAGTGAGGACAACAAGAATGACAGGAAGCCCAAACATGGTGATTAGGGTGCCGATTCTTGAACTTATGTGCACTTCAATCCCATGTCCACTCATGTAGGCACTGGCTCCGGCGATGGCCGCGACGAGCAGCGCCAAGCCGATCCCCGCACGGACTGTTTGACTAAGCGAGAATTGCATCTCGATTCACCACAGTTTCAGCGCCTAGAGCGACACAAACTTCGGGGCACAACAGTTGGAGGTCTTTCGGGAGAGGGACAAAAAAACGCAAGCTCCAGGTTTCATGTTAGATGAATAGTAGATTCGCGAGGGGAATTTCTGCGCCAATCTTCCCAACCAGTAACGTCAGGGCAATACGAGCTGAGTTAGCAGCGTCGCGTGGCAGAAAGTGTCGAGAGGCTGGTACTTGGATCCAGGTTGGAACCAGCCTCATGGGGTGACCCCTTAGAGTTGCACAGTTTTTTTGGACACACTTACTGGCACTCGATAATCCGTAAGATGCAATGGGTCAACGGGAGAAGACCCGTGGCGACGATCCTAGCGCTTGAGCCTCAGGACAGGGCCTTTCGCAGATTCTCGCGGGCGAGTACCAATTGTGGGTGTGCGCGTGTAAGCCGGCCTTCAAGAAGTTCGATGGCATTCTTGAGCAGTAGCAGGGATTCACTGCGCCGCCCCAACACATTCAACAAGCTGCCAAGATTGCAGCGAGTCACAGCCACATCGGGACTATCCGCGCCCAGGAGTCTTTCCTTGATCTCCAGCGCTTTTCGGTAACTCCCTTCTGCCTCTTTATAGTTCCCCTGCGCGACGAGAACCGCGCCCAGGTTTTGGACCTAGGTTGTCAGCATTTGGAGTGCGCCGGGATAAACCGGCGTGAAGTCGCGAATGCAAGAGTCGCACAGGTAAGGCGTAGCGAGCCAACCTGGCCCCGAGTCATGCGCGGATAGTCGCAAGGCTGCACGTGAAGCGTTGACAGGGGAACATGCAGGCAGGGTATTGAGCCGTGAAAGTGGTCGGAAATCAGAGCGCCGACGCTGTTCCAATGTGCGGAAGGCAACACCGGCGAATGCGAAATGCGAGCATCC
>DATNLZ010000106.1:0-2268 GCA_035602605.1 Candidatus Dormiibacterota bacterium | reverse complement strand
CGAATAGACAGCGGCACAGTGGAGCTCGGGCGAGTGGCGGTCGGTCCACAACAGTGGAAGACCGCTTTCATCAACATTCACTTCTCAGGGCGAGTAGCGATATTCAAGACCATCAGCAAAGAGCAATATGAGCGGCGATCTGATTACCACGCAGTCTCCAGCGATCTCAGCCTCTCCGACGCGAAGGATCTTCTTATTTCTCGCATTCTTCCGCCTCCTCAATCTCCGCAGCCCAGTAAATAATTTTATTCAGCAATCAGCCTTTAGGACTCGGCGCATTCTGCATGCGAGAATGAACATCGCCTTTGAAAAAAATGCTCACCCGCCAGATTTTCGCTTTCGTTGCACCCACGGTAGCCTATAGCGTGCGGCGCTGGATCTTTCACCTCGGTGGATTGGGCTTTATTCCGCTGGGGCTCCTGGACAGCTCCATCATTCCGCTCCCGGGAAGCATGGACGTCCTGACGATCGTCTTGTCCGCAGGCAAACAAGGGTTTTGGCTTTATTACGCGTTTATGGCCACGGTTGGTTCGGTGATGGGAGGCTACGTCACCTACCGGCTTGCTCGCAAAGGCGGGAAGGAAACGCTCGAACGCAAGTTCCCGGCCAGGAGGCTCGAAAAGGTTTACGGGACCTTCGGAAGATGGGGCTTTGGGGCCATCGCCGTCGTCGCCTTGCTGCCACCCCCTGCGCCCATGGTTGCTTTTGTGTTTACCGCGGGCGCATTGCAATATTCCGTGAAAAAATTCCTGGTGGCGCTGACGCTCGGCCGATTCGTCAGATACTCCATCCTGGCGTTCCTGGCAGCTCGGTATGGACAGCGAATGCTCAGGGTCATCTCGCAATATCGACATCCTGTTCTCATTGCGGTTATCGGGCTGATTGCGGCGGCGATGGCGGCTCTCATTTTCATGCTCGTAAGTAAACGCAAAAAACGAGCCCACAGTTAGCCCGGATTTCTCACTACTAAACCGCGTATTCTCAGCTGGGGAAGGAGCTTCTCAAGGTGAGGCACGATCCCGACCTCGTCGGGATCGTGCCCCTACAAGAGCAAAGCTGAGCGCTAGGCGATGGTGACATCGGGGCTCAGGTAAACGTCCTGGATGGTATTCAGGAGTTGGACGCCTTCTTTCATGGGGCGCTGGAAGGCTTTGCGGCCGGAGATGAGGCCGGTGCCGCCGGCGCGCTTGTTGATGACGGCGGTGGCTACGGCTTCTTCGAAGTCGTTTGCGCCGGACGCGCCGCCGCTGTTGATCAGACCTGCGCGGCCCATGTAGCAGTTGGCGACCTGATAGCGGGTCAAGTCGATGGGATGATCGCTGGAGAGGTCCGTATAGATGCGTTTGTCGAACTTGCCGTAGCTGGAATCGCCCATGTTGAGGGCTTGATAGCCGCCGTTATTTTCGGGGAGCTTTTGCTTGATGATGTCGGCTTCGATGGTGACGCCGAGATGATTGGCTTGGCCGGTGAGATCGGCGGAGAGATGATAGTCCTTGTCCTTCTTAAAGGCGTTGTTGCGGAGATAGCACCAGAGAACCGTGGCCATGCCGAGCTCGTGGGCCTTCGCGAAGGCCTGGCTGATTTCCACGATCTGGCGGCCGCTCTGGTCGGAACCGAAATAGATGGTAGCGCCGACAGCGGATGCGCCCATATCGTAGGCCTGTTGCACGGTGCCGAAGAGAATTTGATCGGCCCTGTTCGGGTAGGTCAGCAGCTCATTGTGATTTATCTTTACGATGAAGGGAATTTTGTGAGCGTATTTGCGCGCGACGGAGCCGAGCACACCGAAGGTGGAAGCGACGGCGTTGCAGCCGCCCTCGATGGCCAGCTTGACGATGTTTCCGCCATCAAAATAATCGGGATTTTTGGCGAAGCTGGCGCCACCGGAGTGTTCGATGCCTTGGTCGACGGGCAGTATCGAGAGATAGCCCGTGCCGCTGAGTCGGCCGTGGCCGAACATGCGCTGCAGATTTGTGAGCACGCGCAGGTTGCGGTCCGTCGCGGCGTAGATGCGGTCGACAAAGTCCGGGCCGGGAAGATGCAGGCGCTCCTTGGCGATCTTCGGCGACTTGAATCCCAGCAGGGAATCCGCCTTTGCGCCGAGATAGGTTTCAATTTTTCCCTGGATCGTGCTGGTTGCCATTTCTTTCTCCTCGTTTCAGGTGCGACCGCCAAGCGGTCGATTCAAGTGTGATTGCCATGCAGCGAAACCAAGCGTGACCGTAAAACGGCCAACTATTCTCGAATTCCAATCGAAAGCATGCTGCC
>DATNLZ010000104.1:0-2737 GCA_035602605.1 Candidatus Dormiibacterota bacterium | reverse complement strand
CGTGCTTGATGCGCTCCATCAGGCGGTGCGCCCAAACAAATTCAGCGGCCAACAAACCAAGCCCGAGAAAAATCACCAGCATTCCCGGCCCAGGAATGACTAGCATAGCGCCTTCAGCCAAGAGCAAGGTATCCAGCAACAATGAGGAAGACCCGGCGGACCTGCTCGACCGTGCGGAGGATCATGAAACTCTAGTGAAACGCCTTTATGGCGGAGAGGGTAGGATTCTACCTCAGCTCGTAACATGAGGGTTGCTCAGAATTGAAGTTTGAGCGCCAGCTGGATCGAACGCGGGCCGCCGATTTGATAGAGAGGGTTAAAGCCTCGGTTAAGGCCTCCAGTCCCCAGGCTTTGGCGGAGAAAGTCTGATTAACCCCCAGGGACTGCTCGACCGTTGTGTTCCATTCGTATGTGCGCGGCAGTTTCTGGTTTGGATCATAGGCGAAAATGGTACTGACTGGGCGCGTATCAAGGCTGAAAGATGGCGGAGTCGCCTGGAGAGGCGTAAGTGGAAAAGGCACGTTGGAGAAGATTTTCTGTACCGAAAATGGAAATCCTTGGAGAATGTTACCGAGCCGGTTCCAAGATCATAGAAGACGCCAAAACCTCCGCTAAGAATCGTTTCTTTTCCCTGACGTTGAGACAACTGATACGCGAGCCCAATTCGAGGCGCAAAGTTATTATAGGTAGTTTATAGAGCGGTGTGCCTTGCGGTGCTAGCGCGAGTGTTGCTGGATTGTCCGCTCCGGTGACCGCAAACAGCATTGCGAATCCTCGATTTGCCGAGGGTGGGGGATTAATTTCCCATCTCAAACCGTAAGTTAGCGTAAGGTGCCGAGCGGCTTTCCACGTGTCCTGACCATATATCGACAGGTTATCCAACGAGAGACCAGGGAAGTTGCGGGCCTGTACGAGTACCACGTTGGCGATGCCTTTCAGCGCTTGAGTCCGCCGCCAAAAAACAGAACTTGCTGGCCATAATCTGGAGGAACATTGATTGGCGAAAGCCGCCGGTAATCGACCCCGAATTTGAGTTGATGCGAGCCATCGATCACCGAGAAATTGTCTATCAAATTTACCTGACGCTGCAGGTTATTTATTACGTTATCGCCGACAATATAAAAGAGCCCTGAGCCACCTTGGGGCTTCCACCGCAGCAGGCGGACAAGATCTTTAATGCGTTCTTTACCACCAAGACTCACGGCACGGGCATGGGGCTGCGGATCAGCCGGTCAATCATTGAGTCGCATGGCGGCCGCTTGTGGGCTGCCGACAATTCTCCGCGCGGCGCAACTTTTCAGTTCACCCTGCCCGCCGCCACGTCGCGGCCCATATATAACCTCCCCAACTGCTCTCACATTGGCCAGGCCGCAAGGAGTTCTCGGGTTGGACCTTCGGGCACCTCAACTCAAAATCTAAAGAGGTAGTTCCTGCTCCGTCGGGAAGTGATGCTGCTGGCGTCCTACTTTGCCATCGTATTTGGTGGTCATCTTGAATAATTCGAAGTGGCCGTCCGATGCAAAGTAGCGGCTACGGTCGCGCAAGCGCTGCATCTCCGCCGCGCTTAGCGGCTGAAAGTTCACCGCGACCTGGAGATTTTGGTCGAGAACCTCCATCGTATCGATGCCACTTATCGTTGTTGCGACCGGAAGGCTCATGGCGTAGCGCAATCCTTCGTGAGCCGTAATCGTGCCGTGGCGCACCATCTCGCCGCTGCCGCCGAGGCTCTTCATACCCAGCGCCGCCATACCGCGGCGGGTTACTTCGGGAAGCACCTGAGTTTCGAAGCTGCGGAAGGTGGCGTCGAAGCAATTCAGCGGCATTTGCACGGTGTCGAAGGGAAACTTGTGCTCCAGCATTCTGAGATGAATGGACGGATCTTTGTGCCCGGTGAAGCCGATGAATCGAACTTTTCCCTGCTGTTTGGCGGCGGTGAGAGCCTCGGCCGCACCATTGGGCGCGAAAATCAGGTCGGGGTCGTTGTCGTAAACCACTTCGTGAATCTGCCATAGATCGAGGTGGTCGGTTTGTAAGCGGCGCAACGATTCTTCGAGCATGCGCATGGCCACACTCTTGTCGCGGCCATGGCTGCAAACCTTGGTCATAAGAAACGCCTGGTCCCGCTTCCCTTGCAATGCCTTCCCGAGGCGTTCCTCGCTAAGTCCGTCTTGATATTCCCAGCAGTTATCGAAAAAATTGATTCCGTGATCGAGCGCCTTGGCGACGATCTCCAGAGCCGCGCGGTCGGTCCCCACCGAGCCCAGATGGTAGCCGCCAAGCCCCAGCGCGGAGACCTGCACGCCCGTGTGTCCCAGCTGCTTTTTGGGAACCACGCCCGAAGGGACTTGCTCAGCTTGCGGCTGTTGCTTGGGCATGCGACCTCCGGGAAAAAACGGCACAGCGCCCAGTATGGCCGCATGTTTTAGGAAATTTCGTCGATTCGGATCGTGCGCGGAACCCACGGTGGTCCTCCTAGAAATGCTTTTCTGGGAAAGGGTGGCCGGTATTCTGTTCAGCACCAAGCATGTCTCTAACCTCAGACTGCTGCGTGTCGAGGGGAAAGCCGTGCGCGATGCGGGACTCGGGATTATCGAATTTCAGGGAGAGCTTGTAGAGTTCGTAGCGGCCATCGGCAGCGGAGGCTTTGCAGCGATCGCGAAGTGCGGTCATCTCCACCGCTTGCATCGCCGTGAAGTTCTGGGCAATGCGCAAGTTCTGGTGCAGGATCTCGAGGCTA
>DATNLZ010000098.1:0-41577 GCA_035602605.1 Candidatus Dormiibacterota bacterium | reverse complement strand
GAGCCTCTTCCAGGGCGCGCAACGAGACTTCGTCCTGATCGGCAATAAGGCGCGCGTGAGCCATACCAACGGAGATGATGCAGCTCACACAAAACAGGAGTCCCAGAATTTCGAGGCGGAGACTAAACAAAACTGACCGAGCGGGAAACGTTCTACGGCTGTTTTTATCAATGACCTGGGAGCGGTTAAAGTTGCCAGAGTGCGAACTCATTCCGTACGAAGCACCTGCACTGCCATTCCGTCTTTCAATTCTATGTCACCGGGTAACGCCACCGTTTCGCCTTCATTCACGCCGCTGAGAATTTCGTAGTTGGTTGCGCTCGCAATCCCCACGCGAATTTCCCGCCGCTCCAGGTGACTCCGATTCACGCCGAGCGCTGGATCTTTTATGACATAGACGTACCGATGCGAGCCGTCGATCTGAACCGCGCCACGCGGCAATGACAGTACGCCTAGCCTCTCGCGTGAGTTAATCCGCACGTTCACGTTTACGTTAGGGATAAGCTCCAGGTTGGAATTGTCCACTGAGCAAAGCAGCTCGCCCACGCTGCGTGTCCCGCGCGCTACCACCTGCTTGGGAACCAGCACGGTCTTTCCTCGCCACGTCCGATTCGGCAAAGCATCCCAGGTAATCAGAACGTTTTGATTCGGCTCCAACGCGCCAAGCTCCGGTTCGTCAATGAAGGCGCGCACGCGCACCTGATGCAGATCAGCCATCTCCGCCAGCGGATCGCCAACTTTCACGAAGTCACCGGCACGGACCGGGAGGGAATACAGCGTCGCTTCCGCAGGCGCGGTAACCTGCGCCGAGCGAACCTTCTCCTCGAGCGAGCGTACTTCACTGCGCGCCTGCTCAACGCGCAAACCCGATTGCCCGGCGTCCAGAGTCACACGGCGCTCAAATTCTTTTTTCGAAGCGGACAGGCGGCTGACGTCAGCTTGGGCAGTTCGCAAAGCCATCTGGTTGCGCGCCAACTCTTCTTGCGTGGCAGCTTGTTTAGCAATGAGCCGGACAATCGAATCATGCTCTTTTTGCAGGCGGTCGTACTCGGCTTGGGCCTTTGATAGGTCGGCATTGATGCGCGCTACGTCATCGGGCCGGCCACCGCTCTTAGCGGCACGGAGCTCGTCTTGGGCAGCTGCCAATTCAGCGCGGGCTCGGGCCAATTGCGCGCGCGCATCGGTAACATCCAAGGACATGAGCGGCTCGCCTTTTTTTACTTGCTGTCCCTCAACAACGTAAATGCGCTCGATAAACGTCGAGAGCTGCGCGCGAATTTGATACGGCGAAATCGCTTCAACTTTTCCGTTGCTCGAGATTGACGAGCTCAGATTCTCGCGGGTGGGTGTTACTGCGGTAACTCGCGCCACAGGCTGCCGCTCGCTGAATTTGATTAAGCCAAACACCACCGCCGCGGCGAGCGTGAAAAGCAATAAAAATCGCTTGGATACGAAACTGAAGCTCATCGAATCTTTCTTGAGTCGGTCAATAGAATGAAACGGCGCCTGCGCTTCGGCCATCCCGCGTACCCTCCTACCCTCTACCTACCCTCTATAGGATGCGCAGGAAAGCAAAACCGTCCCATTTTAGCAAACCCAAGCTCTCGTTTCCTAACGGGGGTGTCTAAGCAGGATGCATGGACCAGCGAGGTCTCACGTGTTCTTCGACAGCGAATGCTATACTGGCTGTTCCGATGGCACATAAGAATAGAGCTCATAACCCTGGTTTTTCGGCAAGCTTGGCGCGCATTACCGCAATTTCCTGAGCCATGGCCGAAACCCCCATCATTCCTCCACCACTCGAGACCCCGGGGCGTTCATCGTTTCGCATACCTATTGACATGCTTCTAGCGCCGGACCACGGATGGTTCAGGGCGCTACGCCACAGCGAATTCCGTTTTTTCTGGTCCGGCAATTTCGTGTCGAATATCGGCTCATGGATGCAGAACGTTGCCCAGGGCTGGTTGATTCTGCAACTCACGGACTCTCCATTTTGGCTGGCTTTAGTGGGCTTCGCGCAGCAAATCCCCGCGTTGTTTTTTTCGCTTTTTGCAGGGGTGATTGCTGACCGCGTGCCTCGCCGCAAAATGCTTCTTTTTACTCAATCCGCGATGATGATTCTTGCTTTGTTGCTGGCCGTGCCCGCGCAGCTACACGTGATCTCCGTGCGGCAAATTGTTGTAATAGCGTTCCTGGCCGGCATCATCATGTCTCTCAACGCACCCACGTATCAGGCGGCCATTCGCGATCTGGTACCCCGGGAAGACACCTTGAACGCCATTGCGCTCAATTCGATCCAATTCAACAGCTCACGTGTGTTAGGACCATCGTTTGCCGGATTCGCGATCGCAGGTCTGGGTATAGCTGCATGCTTTTATCTCAATGCGCTCAGTTACCTTCCCTTGTTATTCGTGATCGGGCGAGTCTCTTTTCCGCCACACCCAATCCGCGAGGAACACTCTTGGCGCGGTGAAATGGTAGAAGGTTTTCGCTATGTGCAGGGACACCGCGAAATACTTGTTCTCATCGTGCTCGTCGGAATGGTCAGTATGTTTGGCTTGCCCTATCTAGTCATGATGCCGGCGTTTGCGCGCGACGTTTTGCACGTCGGGGCCGCAGGACTCGGTTATCTTGTCGCGGCAGCGGGAGCCGGTGCTTTGTTGGGCGGCGTTCATCTGGCGCGACTCAAGCCTCACCACCACCGCGGGCCGCTCGTGCTTTCGGCCACGATGATTTTCTTTGCGGCGATTCTTCTCTTCTGTCTTTCTCGCAGCCCGCTACTGTCGACCGCGCTCCTGGCAATCGCGGGCGGCGCGATGGTTACCTCCGTCGCCACCATCAATAGCCTCATTCAGACAATCGTTCCTGCCTCGCTGCTCGGCCGCGTCGTCAGCATTTATATGATGGCCTACCTGGGTCTCACGCCTTTAGGCAGCTTGTTGGTCGGGGGGCTTGCAGAATTTGTCGGCACTCCAGTGGCCATGGCCATGACAAGCGGCTTTGCCTTCGTGCTGACCCTCGTGATCAATTTGACCGTACCGTCGATACACCGATTGCACTGATGGGTGAGTCATAGGGAACCCCGTCTGCGGAGCAAACCGGGGCGAGGCCAGCCGGTAGGTCCATTCGACCTGGCTCTCGGGCCGTGCGTTGCGGCATGATGTGCAGCCGGTATTTGTGCCATCGTGATAAAATTCTCTTCATGCCCAACGAGCACATCAAAACACAAGCAGGTCCGGACGTGAAGCCTGTCATTCATCGTGTCTGCATCCAGTGCAACAACATGTTTCGAGTCACGCCAGAAAACTTTGACGCCAAACAGTGCCCCAACTGCCACAAAGGCTGACACCTCTGGCGAATGTTGTCGAACAACACGACCTCTAACCCCACGACGAAAGCCTATCCGCTTCGTTGACATTTCAGATAGAATCCGGTCGAATTTCCTTTTGAAACTCCTCTGGGAGTGCGCTGCGGCATGAAAATTCATACCGACTACATGACTGTGCAGACCAAGCAGCAACGCGAATTCATCAACATCACCCCGAATGTCGAATCCGCAATGGAAAAAAGTGGCATACGCGACGGTATCGTGCTGGTAAGCGCGCTGCACTCCAACAGCGCCGTTTTCGTAAACGAAAACGATGCGGACTTACATCGGGACATCGACGAGTGGCTCGAGAAACAAGCGCCGATCGAGGAAGATTACAAATATGGCCCGCGACATGAAAATAATGCCGGCATCCTCCTGCGCAACCTTCTCCTGCAAGGTCACGTTGTCGTGCCTTTGAGCGACGGCAAACTCGACCTGGGCCCGTGGCAGCAAGTCGTCTACGCCGAGCTCGACGGCTTGCGTCCCAAGCGCATTCTCATTAAAGTGCTGGGCGAATAGCGATTCACTATTGAAATTTTCTGACCCTGTCTGCGTAAACGCAATTGGCGCGTTGCTTCGCTGGATTCTTTCACGAACTACTGGCTGTCTACTCGATGTTTGTACAAACTCGACTGTTACACTGAGGACACCGCAGCATGATTGAAGCGCGACAGCTGAGCAAACAATTCCACGACAAAAAGCGGGGCGTCATACGTGCGGTGGAAAACGTCACTTTTTGTTGCCAGCCTGGACAGATCTACGGCCTGCTGGGCGCGAATGGAGCTGGCAAGACGACAACGCTGCGCTTGCTCGCGACGATCTTAGAACCTACCCAAGGCACTGCCATAGTCGCTGGCTACGACATCATCGAGCAGCCGCAAAAGGTCCGCGCACACATCGGTTTTCTCTCGACGGCAACCGCACTCTACGCCCGCCTGAATGCGCAGGAAATGGTCGAATACTTCGGGCGCCTCTACGGCATGAACGAAGCAGCCCTCCAGGGCCGCGTTGACGAACTGTTCGGCCGCCTGGAGATGAATGACTTCCGTGATCGCCGCTGCGACAAGCTTTCTACCGGCATGAAGCAAAAAGTTTCGATTGCCCGGACGCTTGTCCACGACCCGCCGGTGATGATTTTCGACGAGCCTACGCAGGGCTTAGACATCATGGCCGCGCGGACCACTGTCGCCTTTATTCGCGAGTTGCGCCAAGAAGGCAAGACCATTATTGTTTCCACGCACATTATGAGCGAAGTTCAGAAGCTATGCGACATCATCGGCATTATCGATGGTGGGCGCCTGCTGGCTGAAGGCACGCTTGCGGAGCTGCGCGAGCGTTTCGCCGAACAAGATCTTGAGGAGATTTTCGTTAAGGTAGTGGAGAGCGCCCACCTCGCTGCGGGGAAAAACTGACCATGAGCTTGCGAAACGTCGGCATCGTATACCGCAAAGAGCTCACCGAATCCCTGCGCGATCGCCGCACCCTGATCTCGACCATCGCCGTTCCGATCCTGATGTTCCCGATGCTTATGGTGGGCTTCAGTTTCGTGGCTTTAAAGCTCGTCGGTGCCGCGAGGAAAGAAGTTCCCAAGATCATGATTCTCGGTGCGGAGGATGCACCGGAGGTCGCCAATGTCTTTACCAAGCTGAGTGAAGTCGAAGTTGTCCCAGTGGCCTCTGACTATCGAGAGCAAATTTCGAACAAAAAAATCCGGGCGGCTGTCGAGCTTCCCAAGAATTTTCGCGCAGCCTTCGACCGTGGCGAATCACCCGTGGTCAAAGTTTATATGTATGACGGGGACCTCAAATCATCCTTAGCCGCCAACCGCCTGGAAAAATCCCTTCAGGAGTATCGCAAGGAAACCGTGGTCCAGCGTTTGGCTTCGAAAAATCTGCCAGCAAGCTTCATCGACCCTTTTAAAATCAGCCAGCAAAACGTGGCCCCGCCGGAGAAAGTCGGCGGAGCAACATTCGGCGGAATGATCGGCTACATGGTCATGCTTCTTTCGATGACCGGTGCAATGTACCCCGCGATGGACCTCACTGCCGGTGAGAAAGAACGCGGGACCATGGAGACCATTCTCTCCAGCCCGATCCTGCGTACTCATCTCGTCCTCGGCAAATTTTTTCTGGTGCTAACGGCTTCGCTGACCACCGCCGGTCTGGCCGTCACATCCATGGGAATTTCGTTCGGTGTCTTGAAAGGAATTCTAATGTCTCAAGGGGCGGGCGGCATGAACATGACCATCAGTTTGAAATCTGTTCTGGCAGTCTTTATTATGGCCTTACCCCTTTCGGTCTTATTTTCAGCGGTCCTTCCAACCATTGCGCTCTTCGCAAAGAGCTACAAGGAAGCACAAAGCTACCTTACACCCCTGACATTCCTCGTTGTCATTCCGGCGGTTTCCTCGTTCTTGCCTGGAGTGGAACTAAATCCGCGCTTGGCGATCATTCCCATCCTTAACACCAGTTTGGTGTGCAGAGAAATCGTCACCGGTACCTACCACTGGAATTACATCGCGCTGATTTTTGCATCCACTTGCGTTTATGCAGCAGTCGCTCTGTTCATCGCCGTAAAAATGTTCCAGCGCGAAGATGTCCTGTTCCGCACATAACCAAGTTCCCTAACCACCTGGACGCTGATCGCCTTCCAGCCAACGAACCAGGGCGACTATCGTTCGGGATGGAACCGGCAAATTCTCAGTCCAGCGAGCGCCACAGGAGCCGCGCGTCACGCCACAACAGATACCGTTTCTGCTGTTGGGCCGTACGTTCAAGTATTTTGCGAAGCAGAACCTTGCGCGCTATTTCTCAATCTGCTCGACGGGATGAATTTCCCACCAGTGCGCGCCCGCTTTAGCATCGTACCGAGTGATGCCCTTCACTGTGATTGGCTTTCCGACTGGCGGCAAAACACAAGGAATTTCCGGAATGCATTTCGCAAGGAAGCAATGATTGCGATCCATCCCCTCGACCTTTGGGTTTTCACAGATACGAACGTTGAGGTCGCCGTCTTCACCTTTGGCCACATTGGTGATAAAACCGCTCACAGATGCGTGCGTCTGCATTCGCTCCGACCAGCGTGCCGGGTCTTCGGCGTTCAATTCGCTGATCAGCAACTCGACATAAGCCCGCTTGCCGGTATGTTCTTCGTGTTTGACCGAAGCATTGGTTACTTTGGCGGAATGTTTGCCCGCATCAGATTTTTTCGATTTGCTTTGCCCAGCCCATACAGCCGACGCCGCGATTAGGGCTACCATCAATGTTGCTCTAAATTTTTTCATTCGTAGTCTCCCAATTTTCCCAGATCTTATATTCACAAACATAGAAAGTTGCCAGTGCCATCGCCCATACAATTAGGTCCATACTAACGAAGGCCTTCTCCTGACTATAATAATCCGGTCAATTCACAATCCGGGGCCTGTCGGCACAGTTTACGTCAAGTAGTAAACGGGCTGACGGACATGCTCTATCATGGAACACTTGATCTGCCAAACGTGCGACTCTTAGCGTCGGCGAAATCAATAGCTGTGCTACCAGACCATCGATGGGTCTGCGGCATCTAACCTCCGTTAAGATCGCTCACTGTAGGACAGAGAGTGAACCATGCCGTCATCAGCCTCAAAAGCCTGGGACATGCTGCGCCTTATACGCCGAGGAGGTCCCGCGCTCTGCAACATTGCCGTCACCAATTCCTGCAACGCCGCATGTGACTTTTGCAATTTTGCGCGCGGCAAGGTCGGCGCGGCGAATTTGCGCTGGATTGACGCTAGCCAGTTCGAGCGCGCCCTTTCCATTCTTCACCAACGCGACATTCGCTACGTGAGTTTTTTTGGCGGTGAGCCGCTGCTTCACCCGCGTCTTGTCGACATGATTGCCATGGTGATCGCCAAGGGCATGGGCCCTGGCCTGATAACCAATGGTTGGCTGCTCGATTCGCAAATCGATGCGCTTGCTGCGGCGGGTTTGAAGACCGTAGACGTGTCGATCGACGCCGCTGCGATGGAAGACCACGAGCTTAACCGTGGCCTCAAAGGCCTGGGCCAGCGCATCCGCGCAGCTACGTCGCGCATGCCCGGATTGGGCATGACTGCAATCGCACAAGTGACCATGAGTAAATTAATCACCAACTATCGCGCGCTTATTCCACTGCTGCGTGACCTGGGATTCGCGGCCGTGGGTTTCTCGTACCCGCAGAGAGTGCGCCTGGGCTCCTCTTCCCTGGCATGGTCAGTCGATTCCTCCCTTGTAAACTTTACCGACGCCGAACTTCTCACGGCCTTCGACTCCGTTGACCAACTTCGCAGCGTTTTCCCAGTGAATAATCCAAGCGCTTCTATTGCGGACATGAAGCGCCATCTTCGGGGCGAGAAAGAGCGCTTCGTCTGCTACGGCGGTTACAAGAGTTTCTACATGGACTGGAACTACATGATCTGGCGCTGTGACGCTTGGACGAAACCGCTTTGCGCGGTTTGGGAGTTCGCGGAGACCCCGCTCGTTCGCGATGGCTGCACTGCTTGCATTGCCGACTGCTATCGCGATTCAAGCGTCATGCTGCACTTTGCTGTCTCCATCGGCGACGCACTCGATCACGTTAAAGGGGGGCGCATCGTCGCCGCCCTG
This sequence comes from Candidatus Dormiibacterota bacterium, assembly GCA_035602605.1. GTDB lineage: Bacteria > Acidobacteriota > Terriglobia > Acidiferrales > UBA7541 > DASQHY01. The sequence continues at coordinate 33,585 of DATNLZ010000098.1, read as the reverse complement.
AAGACGGTCGCCGACAAGCGAAATCTCACGTCGCTAGGCGCTATTGCTGAAAATGCCCCGGTCCTGTCTCGGCTGGCCAGGTTGGGATAACCGGACCGATCGACGCTTAGCGGTCTTGAACTATAAATTCCTACGGGGATAACCCCTTGCATTTTGCGGACTTTCCCCGATAGGCGCCCAGGGCTTGGACTCCCAATACTAGTATAGCGATCAGTGTCACACTGTGTGGATCACTGTCGATCGCGTCGGAATACTGCTCAACGATTGAGGTGAAAACATGAAGCGTGCGTTAACATTTTTCGTACCCTTGGCCCTGACATGGGCCTGCTCCGCAATGGCACAGACAGCCGATCAGTCTCCTGCGCAAAACCGAGAAAACCGTCGCCAGAGCGTGTACCTGGATACCTCCGGCAAAGTTCCGGTTTACAAAGTAACTGTTGTAGGTCGTACCACCAAAGCCGTCAATTATCGACACCGCAGCGGACCTACGGAAATAGCGTTCCGCGGGACCGCCCTGATGCCTGAAGCAAAAGGTCAAGCCACCGTAAACAGCAAGCAGGGTCGCATTGAGATTAAGGCCCACATGGAAAAACTCTCGTCCGCCACTCAGTTTGGTCCTGAGTATCTAACCTACGTCTTGTGGGCCGTGACTCCGGAAGGTCGACCTAAGAATCTTGGGGAGGTTCTCCTTAACGGCACTAGCAGCAAAATGGAAGTGACCACGGATCTCCAAACCTTTGGTTTGATCGTCACTGCTGAACCATATTTCGCCGTTACCCAGCCAAGCGATGTCGTGATTATGGAAAATTTCGTTACCAATGAAACTTCCGGAACCAGCCAGCCCATAGACGCTCAATATGAGCTGCTGCAGCGCGGCCAGTACCTCTTAAATGTTCCTGAAACTGACCGCCGCCCAATCGGTCTCGACAAGAAAACTCCTTTGGAACTCTACGAAGCTCGAAACGCCGTGCGCATTGCTCGCTGGACTGGTGCTGATCGCTATGCGGCGGAAATTCTGCAAAAAGCCGAAATTAGCTTGCAAAACGCTGAAGATGAGCAGCGTGGCAAAGTCGGCAAAAAAACCGTGGCACAGAATTCGCGCGAAGCTGCGCAAATGGCCGAAGATGCGCGCTTGATCGCCGTTCGCCGGATGGAAGAGGAACGTCTGGCCAATGAACGGATGGCTTCACAGAATCGCGAAGCGGCGGCACAATCGCAAGCTGCGCAGGCCCAGGCACAAGCTTCGCAGGCGGAATCCGAAAAGGCCGCCGCTCAAAGAGCCAAGGCCGAAGCCGAGCAAGCCAAGGCAGAAGCGGAGCGCGCCAAAGCCGAGGCACAGTCCGCGGCCGAACGTGCCGCCAAAGAAAAGACCGAGGCCGAAGCCGAAACCGCCAAAGCTCGACAATCTGCGGCACAAGCTGAGCAGGAAAAGGCGCAGCTTCGGGAGCAGCTTCGCCAGCAATTGAACCTGGTTCTTGAGACTCGCGAGACCGCTCGCGGACTGATCGTAAATATGTCCGACGTCCTATTCGACACCGGCAAGTACACGCTTAAACCGGGCGCGCGTGAAAAGCTTGCTAAAATTTCCGGCATCATCATCGCGCATCCTGGACTCAAGCTCGAGATCGAAGGTCACACCGACAGCGTTGGAGGCGACGAGTTCAATCAACGACTTTCCGAGCAGCGGGCGAATACAGTTCGTGAATATCTGCTAACCCAGGGCGTAAAGGGTGATGCAGTTACCTCGCGCGGCTTTGGCAAGGCCCGCCCCGTCGCTTCCAACGACACCGTTGCTGGTCGTCAGATGAACCGCCGGGTTGAGCTGGTCGTCTCAGGGGATGTGATCGGTGCGGCCGCTGGCCAGGACAAATAAGCAGCACTACTTTAATGGACTGGAGCGCGCCATTTCGTCGTGGCGCGCTCCAGCGAGGAAATGTTTCGCAAGGCACCACCCCCACTGGGCGGTGCTTTTCGGACAAACTGTCGGGCGTAACCTGGGAGCGCGATTCCCCTGCGCAGGCGCCGACAGCGATCTCAGTAAGTCGAGTCCCTGCTAAATTTACTTGATTTCAGTCTGTTCTCGAATCCTCGCGTACTCATTCTCCGTAAGAATCCGTTTTGTAACCAGGTCATGTCGATTACGATAGGGACGACCCGCGATAATTTTGCGCGCCTCGTTCCTGCCAATCCCCGGCAAATCCATTAAGTCGCTCTCGCTGGCAGTATTTAGGTCCACCACGCGATGCCCGGACCGTTTCCAGCCCTCTTCTGCGCCCTGCGCGGCGGCACGAGCACCTGTCGCGACCCTGTCCGCGGCCTCGCCAATTTTCCTCCCAGCTTCCTCGAGCGCCGGCTTAGCCTTCGCGGCAGCCCTGGCTGCCTCTTCGCGAGTCTTTTCTTCTCGCGCGCGCCGTTCCTCTTCGCTTTGGCTCACACTCACGCTGCATCCTGCCGCAGCGATCGACAGCACTACTGCCCAACACAAACTGAAAACCGTCGTCCTTCGCATAGCCATTATCGTTTCTCCTTGAGCAATTTCTAATTCACGGCTTCGGCTCGACCAGATTCTCCTAAAGATTTTGATGCTTCACGGGGGCCACGGGGAACACTACCAGGAAGCGCTCCCGGTACTCGCGACCCCCTGGGCCGGGCATGAAATCTTGAACGTGTTCAACATTGCATAAAACCCGTTAGAATCGACGCTTACAGAAACGGTAGGTCACCCACGCAGCCGATACTCGGTTTCTCTTGAGGCCTGGCTTTGCTTCCTTTGCGCCCATGCCCTCCAGTACAATCTCTTCTCGATCTCGACGATGTCGTCTGCACCTCTCATCCTCGTCCGTGAGCTCTCCAAAGAGTTCCGCACCTTCAAGCGACGCGAAGGCCTGCGGGGAGGGTTGGTCAATCTGTTTCATCGCGAATACCGAACCGTCAAGGCCGTGGACAGCATCTCCTTCGAAATCGCTCGGGGCGAAATGGTCGGGTACATCGGTCCGAATGGCGCCGGCAAATCTACCTCCATCAAGATGTTGACCGGCATCTTGGTGCCGAGCTCCGGCGAAATCATTTCCAATGGCTTCGTTCCCTGGCGCCTGCGCACGGCCTACGTCAAAACGATCGGGGTCGTTTTTGGCCAGCGCACCCAGCTTTGGTGGGACATCGCCGTAATCGAATCATTTAAGTTGTTGCGCCGCATCTATGACGTTTCCCGATGCGATTTCGACGAGCGGATGGAACTTTTCGACAAGGTTCTCGGCATCCGCGATTACTTGCACACACCGGTGCGCAAACTCTCTCTCGGTGAACGCATGCGCTGCGATCTGGCGGCCGCGCTGCTGCATAACCCGCCGCTGTTGTTTCTTGATGAGCCGACGATCGGTCTCGATGTTGTCGCCAAGGATCAAATTCGCCAGTTCCTTCGGGCCATCAACCAACGTTACCAGACCACTGTTCTTCTGACCACTCACGACCTCGACGACATCGAGGAGCTTTGCCGCCGCATCATGATCATCGATCATGGCCGATTGCTCTATGACGGTCCCCTGGGTCTGCTCAAGGAAAGATTGCTGCGTACCAAGCAGATTAAATTCATTCTCCGCGATGGTGAACAGGGTCCGCGGCTTAGCACCTTCGAGCGCTCTCTCGCGCAATCGCCAGCAAGCGCTTCACTCCAATTCGAGCGTCTCGATGAAATGACCTGCCGCATCCGCTTCGACCGCACCAGAATCTCGAGCTCCGACCTTATTCGCGACATTCTCGCTTCTGTCGAAGTCCGCGATTTCATCATTGAAGATGAGCCCATCGAAGAAGTCGTGAAGCGCATTTATTCGGATGGGGTGGTGAACACGGCGGAAGAAAATAACGCGCAACCAAAGGGAGGGCTAGAAGCGGAGGTGCCAGGCACGAATGCGCTCAATACCAAAACACCGGATGCGAAAGCGAAAGGTCCATTGCGATGAGCGCTAGCTCACCAGCGCTTGCCCCGGGACCCATCGGATTGCGCTCGAGACTTGCGCCCTATCTGGAATTCGCGCGCGTGGGCTTCGTAAATATTCTGGCCTTCCGCCTCCGCTATTACACCGGGATCATTACGTACCTCATCAATGTGACCGTGTATTACTTCATCTGGCGGGCGGTATTTGCGCAGTCGAGCGGTCTTTCGCGTTCGGCCTCGGGAGCCATTGCCGGTTATGATCTTTCCCAAATTCTCACTTACGTAAGCGTGGGTTGGATCCTTCGCTCGTTTTACTGGAATACGATTGATCAAGAAATGGCTTATGAGGTCATCGAAGGCAAAATCGCCATGGATCTTCTTAAGCCTGTTTCTGTTCAGTGGATGTGGCTGACGCGAGCTATGGGCGAGTCGGCTTTTCGCCTTATGCTGCTGACGGCGCCGACCGCCATCGTCATCTCCCTCCTGTTTCCCGTGCGGCCACCCGCATCCTGGGCCTACTTCTTTCTGTTTCTGGTCTCAGCCGCGGGTAGTTTTCTTCTGATGGGCGCGATTAATTTTCTGATCGGCACGTGCGCTATTCCGCTGAAGTCTATTCTCGCACTGATCCGCGCAAAATTCTGGCTCATCGAGCTGCTTTCGGGCCTGCTGGTGCCTCTCAGCTTCTTTCCTCCGCCAGTGCGGTCAATTTCGTCGTTCCTTCCTTTTGAGCACATCGCCTACACGCCGTTACAAATTTATCTAGGCAAGCTCAGCGGCCCTGCGTGCGCGCGTGCTCTGGTCACGCAACTTGTCTGGGTAGTCGCGCTGCTTTGGCTAGGTCATCTCTGGTGGAATCGCGCCACACAAAAGATCACGATTCACGGAGGTTAGAAGGTTTTTCTGCTTATGATGAACTCCGCAGCTTTTCATAGACAACGAATCGAGTACCAGAATTGGGAGAATTTCTAACACGAAAATGGAACCCAGCCTCATCAACGTGCGCCGACACCTTGGCCTCCTCAGCCATTATTTCGTTCAATATTTCAAGGTGCGCGTCAGTTATCGCGCCGATTTCCTGATTGGCGTAGTCACTAGCATGGCAGCTACATTGTTTTCCCTCGGATTCGTTGTTGTGCTCTTCTCGAGAATCCCGAGTCTGGCCGGCTGGCGCTTTGAAGAAGTCCTCTTCCTCTATGGCTTCTCCATGATTCCCTTTGGCCTCTTCAATGTCTTGAGCATGAACCTCTACGAATTTGGCAGCACCTACATCATTGAGGGAAAGTTTGACCGCGTCTTGCTTCGTCCCGTCAGCTCGCTTTTTCAGGTGCTATTTGAGGCGTTTCGCATCGAGTCTTTTCAGGAAGTCGGTACCGGTCTCGTCGTTGTTCTATGGGCCGCGCATCGTCTCAGCTACCACTGGTCGGTGGTAGGAAGTATCGAGCTCATTTTCTTTGCTGTTTGCGGCGGCATCATCTATATGGCGGTGTTCCTCGCTCTGACCACTGTCTCTTTTTTCATGGAAGACCGTATCGGCTTGCACCCTCCGGCATGGAATCTTCTGGCCTTCGGGCGTTATCCACTCTCGATCTACAGCGGCCCCATTCAGTTCTTTCTGAGCTGGATTATTCCCTTTGGCTTCGCGACGTTCTATCCCAGCGTACGGCTACTGGGTCGGCCCGAATACCATCAGTATGCGCCACTGATTCCCGTAGTCGCAGCGGTGTCACTGGGCATCGCCATTTTTGCCTGGAATCAGGGTGTACGCCGCTATTCCTCCACCGGCTCTTGATTCCGCGTCTTGAACCGCTTGGTTGTTGAGACGCAAATTTACGGGAAGCCAACCCTTGCGCCGGAAGCATTTATTGCTTCCTCAGCACCTGAAACAAATTGCTGTAATCATCGGTCCAAAGCCGTGCGCGGGGAGCACGCGGACTCTCGATTCCTCGACTCTCTTGTATGTCGGTCGATTTCAAGAAAGTCGAATCGTGCGAAAGGAGCATCCAATCGCTATTGCTGGTTAGTGCATCGGTTCGCTCAGATTGCACCCAGACACAAGGAATTCCGAACTCTTCCGCAGCCCGAAACACAACCCGTTTGAGGTCTAGAAAGCGATTGCTAACGTGAATGGCCAGAATTCCGCCCGGCGACTTCAATCGCTGCAGATATATTTCAAACGCTTCTTTGGTCAATAGATGAACAGGAATCGCATCGCCGCTGAAAGCATCGATGGCCAGGACGTCTAGATCGTGCTCTTCGCCGCGCTGCAGCTCGCGCTCAAGCGATATGCGCCCATCGCCCGAAATAACATCGACCTTTGCCGGCGAATCGCGAATGTAAGTAAAATAGGCCGACTTTGTGGCCAGGCGGATCACCTCCGGATTGATCTCGTAAAAGCGAATGGAATCACCTTTGCGGCCATACGCGGCTAACGTTCCTATTCCCAGCCCAACAACACCTATTCGCAGCGCTGCGGAATGGATGATTGGTTTTGTCGCTTGCGCATATTTCAAAGCCAGGCCAATTCCGCTACCGGTGCCGTAGTAAGACGTTGGCAGACGCCTCTTAGAGTCCGCTCGGAACTGATAGCCGTGCACCGTCAGCCCGTGGCTCAAGGCGTATGCTTCCCTTGTTGCATCGCCGGGGTCTTGCGCTCGTACGGTGAGCACGCCGTAAAAGTTTCGAAACGAAGCAATCGCATTCACCGAACGAGCGCGCAAACTTCCCCCCAGCACCAGTGCCAGAATGAAAATCGCGGCACCCGAATAAAAGGCAACGTTGCGTCTCGGAATGCTCCCAGGCGCAACGTCTCCCTTTTTTCGCCCGCTCACCAGAAACAACAGTGCCAGTAGCGCAACGATGAAGAAAACGGATTTACGCGCGCCTTGCAGAGTTGGTATCGCGAGAATCACGCAGACTGGAAGCAGGACGGCCGTTGACAACACGGCGAGAGAGCCACGCGTTCCGCTGGTTTGCAGCCACGAATTATTGTCGCGAGTCAAAACCGCCAGAACCAGCAACGATGCGGCCAACAGTCCAGCCTGGTATTCCCAAAATCCGGGGAACAAATGGGGGGCCAAAAGGGCGACCGCAATTCCTCCCAGCACACCACCGCAGGCCGACATCAAATAAAACAAGGTGAGAAATCGCGCGCTGGGCTTCAATTTCGCTAGTTCTCCGTGGCAAACCATACAGCAAACAAACAAGACTCCGACATAGCATCCAATCTGTTTACCCAAGCTGCTTTCAGCTCCGCCATACAATAGGAAACACGCTGTCAACAACGCTCCGCCGAACGCTGGATGAAACCAGCGACGCGAATACCAGCGTTCTCGGGCGAAGCACAGAATAAACGACAGTAGATAGACGGAAAGCGGAAGCACCCAGAGAAGCGGGATCACAGCAATTTCCTGGCACAGTTGATTCGTCGTGGCCAGGAATAACACCGAAGCGCATCCTGCCAAACCAAGCCAAATCGCGCAAAGTCCTTTCGTTGGAGCCGCGCCACTCTTCTGGCAACTCACCGAGTGTACCGAGCCCGCTTGAATCGCGTCGTTCGCTGCCGTTCCGAGGCCTGCGTGTTTTTCGGAACTTGGTTGCTCTCCAGGGAATATTCTTTCTTTGGGCGTAGGAGACTCAAGCACGGCGCTATTCTCTGCTGTGCTGCTCCTCAAGGCACAGTAGGCGCAGGCTAGCGCAAATGCCGCGTAGCACCACGACCAGAATCGAGCCTGGGTTTGCAGTGCCATCCGAGGCTCTATCCAGAAGGGGTAGCTTACAAGAGCCAGCAGCGAACCCAGATTGGATAGCGCGTAAAGCCGATACACAGTCTGCTCGCGGTAGGTTCGCCCGAGCCAAGCCTGTAATATCGGGCCAGTCGCAGAAAGCAGGAAGTAGGGCAAACCGACACTGATCAACAGAATGGCGAGAATATGGATAACCGGGTCAGCGCTGCCTTGGGGTTTCCATGAGCCCGGTGGTGTAATGGGAGACTTCCAAGCAAGCGCGAGCGCTGCGGCTACGCCGAGCGAAGCCAAAAGCAAGAGCGCATGCACCCGACCCTGAGCGCGTTGCGAGATACGACGGACTGCAGCGTGCCCGTAGGCATAGCCGGCGAGCAGGAGTCCTTGAAAAAAGAGATTGCACGTTGTCCAAACGGCGGGTGAGCCGCCAAACCAGGGCAGAACGGTCTTCGCGCTGATGAGTTGAACCTGGAATAATAAAAACGCGCCGAGGAAAATGGTGATTGCGTAAATCATCATGACGGGAAGACATCATCTCACATTCGTATCCGGAGCACGGCTGTGGTTCACGGGGAGTAACTATCTCGAGCAGCTGTTGCACTCCAAGAAATAAACTGGCCTTTCTCCTCAGAGCTACGCGTCCCATAAAAACCCACGATAGATCACTGGGAGGTTCTACTGACCATGGAGAAGTGTTATCCTGAAGACTAATCCCAGTACACCAATTTTTCGGGTGTTGCGGGCGCACGTCGCCTGTCCATTCGAGCGAGGAAACCAAATGACATTGCCAGTTTTAACGAAATTTCTGATGACCGCTCCATTAGCCCTTTTGTGGTTCGGGCAGAATACAACGCCTCCCCCTCCCACCAAGCAGCCTGCAACGCCGGCCCCCGCAACACAACCCGCCACGCAGCCAAGCCTAGTCCGACCAGCTCCCCGGAAGCAGCCGCCCGCAGCAACTGCGCCCGCAACACTCCCGCCGGAAGCAGCTGCACTGCCGTCGGACACGGTAATCATAACGGTGGGCGACCAAAAGATCACCAAAGGCGAATTCGAGGCACTGCTCGAAGGTCTACCAGAACAGGCGCGGAGAACCGCGGCGGGCCCTAATCGGCGGAAGATGGCCGAGGAGCTAGGCCAGCTCAAAGCGATGGCCCAGGAAGCGCGGCGGCGCAAGCTCGACCAGACTGCTTCTGTACGCCAGTTGCTGGAACTGCAACAGGAACAAGTGTTGGCCAGCTCGTTGGCGAAACAATTACAGACGAGCGCTAAAACCGACGACGCAGCCGTGAAGGCGTGGTACGACGCGCATAAAGGTGAATACGAGAATGTGAAAGTGAGCCACATTCTGATCCGATTCAAGGGGTCGACTGTGCCACTGAAGAAAGATCAAAAAGAGCTAAGCGAAGAAGAAGCGCTGGCGAAGGCCCAGGATATTCGGAAGAGACTGATTGCGGGTGAGGACCTCGCGAAACTGGCGAAAGCCGAATCGGACGACGCCGGGTCGGCAGCCAACGGCGGATCGCTGGGGGCCATTACCAAGGGGCGCATGGTGCCGGCGTTTGAACAGTCGGCTTTCAGCTTGAAGGTAGGCGAGTTGAGCGAGCCGGTAAAAACGCAATTTGGCTATCACATTATCAAAGTCGACGAGCACTCAACCAAAACACTGGACCAAGTGCGGCCGCAAATCGAACAGCAGATGAAGCCCGAGATAACCCAGAAGGCCATCGATGGTATCCGTAATGGGGTGCAAGTTGTCATTAACGATCAGTACTTTGGACCGGCACCAACGCCACCTGCGGCTCCCGGTGTGAAATAAGGCTGCCGCGCCCGTTCATTGCCGGCCCATTGCGTAGGGAGCCCATGGCCGGGTGTTTCTAATATCCGAGGAGTGCGACTAAGGCAGCAGCGAAGAGGATTCATCGCTCTCCAAAAGCACGAGCGACGCGGCCGGCGGTTGCTGGGCGACACAGTTTTCGCACTGAACGATAAAGGGGCTGCGTCTGTTTGCTCGGAAGGTGAGGGACGTAGCCCACTGCGTGCAACTTTTGGGGGCGACGTAGCGTTTCGCATTACCCGCACCAACACGTGAGGAAACGTAAGGGGCGTTACGCTGCTCGGTTCTACAGTAACTGCAAAGTACAAAAGACCGCTTTTGCCTTGACATTGTTGTGCGTTCAGACACAATAGAGACCCTTCCAGGAATTGCGCATTTTGCCTCCATTTTAGTGCTTAGCAGCAGGTTAGCCAGCGCAGAAGATACCCTCTGCAGTTCCTATCGAAATCAAATCTTGGGGAAGCCCGGCGACGGCTTGATGGCTTCGCTGGAGCAATTAGGTCTGTATTGGCTGGTCCTGAACGAGGCACCACCGGAGCGCGCTTAGATGGGTGTCCCTATTCGAGTGTTGATGGTCGAGGATTCGAGAGACGATTGCGCGATGATCGTCCATGAATTGCGTGCCGGCGGGTACGATGTCCAGTTTGAAAGAGTGGATACTTCGGAAGCGCTCAAGTCGACTTTGCATTCCCAGGAATGGGACCTGGTGATCTCCGATTTTTCGATGCCGCGTTTTTCAGGGCCGGAGGCTTTGATCCTCATCAAAGCAAAGTGGCCCGAACTGCCTTTCTTTTTCGTATCCGGGGCCGTGGGAGAAGCAGCCGCCGTCGCGGCGATGCAAAAAGGCGCACAAGATTACTTGATGAAGGGTAATTTGAAGCGATTGGTTCCGGCCGTTCAGCGGGCGCTGCGAGATGCCGAGGAGCGGCGGGAACGTAAGCGCCTCGAACAGCATCTGCAACAACTGCGCAAGTTCGAAGCTGTCGGCAGGCTAGCCGGCGGGGTGGCCCACGACTTTAACAACGTTATCGGCGCCATCCTGGGATGGGCGGAATTGGGCTATGCGGAGGCCGAAGCCGGCTCGCGGTTCCAACAACGTTTTCAGAAGATCCGCGACCAAGCGCAACGGGCTGCCCGATTAACCGCACAGCTGCTGGCATTTGCGCGGCGGCAACTCCTGCAACCTCGAAAGGTGAATCTGAACATTTCGGTACGGGAAGAAATGAGCCTGCTGGAGCGAGTCATTGGTGCAGATATCGAGGTCAAGGTTCATGCTGACCCGGACTTGCAGGTTACCCTCGCGGACCCTGCCCAGATCGAGCAAGTGATTATGAATCTGTGCCTGAATGCTCGGGATGCTATGCCGTCAGGCGGGCGACTCATCATTGAAACCCGTAACGTGGAAATCGGAGACGAGTTTTGCAGGGACCATGCCTATGGCAGGCCCGGGGCTTACGTCTTGCTAACCGTTTCAGACACCGGCGTGGGAATGGATACGGATACGATTGAGCACATCTTTGAACCTTTTTTCACAACGAAGGAGATGGGCAGGGGAACCGGACTGGGGCTGGCAACCGTATACGGCATTGTGAAACAGCACGGAGGCTTTATTTACGTATACAGCGAACCAGGAAAGGGAACATCGTTTCGCGTATACCTCCGAGCCGATATTGGCGAGCACGAGCCGCGCGAAGCACCGCGTGCGGAACAGCTGGTGAGAGGCACGGAGACAATCCTGCTAGCAGAAGACCATGACGGCCTCCGCGACTCGGTGCAAGAAATGTTGCAGACCCTCGGCTATAACATCATTCCGGCGTGCGATGGCCCGGAAGCTGTGAAGCTGTTCACGACAAATTGCGACCGGATCGATTTGTTGGTGATGGATGTAGTGATGCCCTGGATGAGCGGGCCTGATGCTTACGCCAAGATTTCTGCGCTGCAACCAGGCGTTCGCGTGATCTTCACGACAGGTTATACAGCGGAAGCAGCGGCGTTGATTTCGATATTGGACAAAGGTTCGGTGGTCTTGCAAAAGCCTTACAGCTTAACCAGCCTGAGCCAGACGATTCGAGGCGCCCTGGACCGCGCACTGGTAAAGTGAAACTTTATGTCTCGTTCAGGTAATCGAAGATGCAAGTGTTACTGAACCTTCATGACAAACAGAACGCGATCGTCTTCATACGAGCTATCGCGGGAAAAAGTCTGAACTTCATTGAGAATGTGATTGACGATTTCTTGCGCGGGGCGGCTGCGCAGGCGCTCGACGGATTCGATGAGACGCGCGCGACCATACTCGAGCTCGCGCGCGTCCATGGCTTCGGTGATTCCATCGGTGCAGGCAACAAGGATATCGCCGGAATCCAGCTGCAGCGTGCCGCGCTCGTAACCAACATCCGGAAATAACCCGACAAGCGTTCCGCCCTGTTCAAGCAAAGCGACACTGCCATTGGCGCGAATCAAGGCCGGTGGAACGTGTCCGGCATTGATGTAGTGCAAGGCGCGACGCTTCTGGTCCAGCAGCCCGATAAACATGCTCATATATTTCGAAGCGCGCGTGTCGGAGAGAATCATCTGGTTGATGCTGGTGACCAAGCGCTCCAGCGCGTGGACGTGACCGACCAGCGCCCGCAACGTGGCCTGGAGATTGGCCATTACCAGAGCGGAGGCTACTCCCTTGCCCTCTACGTCGGCCACAACCACCATAAGAATATTGGAATCGAGCCGCACGAAATCATAGTAATCCCCGCCAACCATCTGCGAAGCATGATGCGAGATTCCGAGTTCGAAACCGGGAATTTGCGGGGGTTGCTCGGGCAAGAAGCGCGCCTGTATGGTCCGGGCGAGCTCGAGATCGCGCTCCATCCGCTGCTTGGCCAAGCGCTCACGGTGCAGCTGGGCATTCTCGAGGGCCAGAGCAACGTGGGCTGACAGAGCGTCTAAGAACCTCTCATCGGTCTCAGTGAAATCACCAGAGTGCTTATTCAGAAGCTGAAGCACGCCAATGATCACGGAATCTTTATTGCGTATTGGCAGACAGAGCAGGCGGCCGGTGCGAAAGCCAAGACGCCGGTCAATCTCAGGTTCAAAGCGCGGGTCATCGTAAGCGTCTGCGAGATTGACGCTCTTACCGTGGTGCGCCACCCAGCCAGCAATACCTTTTGCGGACGGCAGGCGAATCTCCTGTTGCTCGATTCCTAGGCCGACGAGCGACCAGATTTCTTCGCGGTTGTAATCCACCAAAAATACCGTGCCGCGCTCCGCGCCGGTCTGCCGCGTGGCAATCTGCAGAATGATGCTGATGAGTTCGGCAAGGTCCAGAGTGGAATTGAGGCGCTTGGTGGCTTCGACAATGCTCGAAAGCTCTTCGACCGCGCCTCGGCGTTCGGCAAGGGCCAAGGCCACGGCCGCGAAACTAGCGAGCACATCAAGGCGGATGCGCGTGGCACTGTCAAGCGCCCTAGAACCACGCGCTTCGAGCACGCGCATTCGAAAGTCATCGCTGCCGAGCACCGATGTCCAAATCAGCAGATCTTCCGCCGGCGACGGCGATGATTTTTCTGCATGTATCGGGAAGCCCTGGGCGCAGGCGGTTGGCACGCCGGCGGCGGCTTGCGAGAACATGTTGGTTACGTCAGCAGGTGGAAACTGTCCCTGCTCTGCCCAGACGCACGATCGACCTTCTTCGACGCGCCATAGCCGCGCACCGGTTACTCCCGGTTGCGCGAGAGCGGCACGGACCGTACGGCGAGCAAGCTCGTTCGGGTCCATTCTTCCTTCGAGCGTGCGCAGGGCCTCGCTCAGCTGCCGAAGCGGCTCGGGCGGGGCCGGCTTTGTGACAGGATTCTCGCTCATCGCCACTCATTTGGTCGAATGATTATGGAGTCAGGCAGGGCTAAGACTAGCAGGAGATGGTTATGGTGGGAAGAGAGTCACGGCGGCAGGTGCCTAAGCCGCAAAGATGCCTGCGGAAAAACTCCAGACAGACTACGCGGAGCGCGCCTGATTGGCGCGTGCTTCCAGGTCGCAGCTCAAGCGTCGCACCGTTTCTCGCAAGCGCACGGCCAGTTCCGCAATCGTTTGCAGGCGCTGGAGAGCGGCTTCCGGCAGCCGGCCGTCATCGCGCCGACGAACTTCGGCGAGCAGGAGCTCCGCGTTGCCGAGGATTCCCGTGAGAGGGTTATTCACTTCGTGGCGGAGCACTTCACCGAAGTTTTCGTTAGCATCGAGGGAAAACAGATTGGGAGCCGCTATCTTTTGCTCAGCCTCGCGTAAACGGCTCTCCAAAAGGCGAGCGGCGAAGGAATAGAAATTTCCACGGCGGTCTACAAAATCGGCCTCGCCTGAGGTGATGAGCGCAGCCAATTCAGAGTGGCGCTCTTGCGCGGCTACGACAACAACGGGTGCGGATTGCGCCAGCAAAGCGACAGAAGCGGCCAGCCCATTGCGCGTGGAATGTTTTCGTTGTTTGAGAAAGGCGGACTCGTCAAATAAAACGGCTGTGGGTTTAAGCCGGAGAAACGCTTCTAGCGCTTCTGGAACACTGTGGACGTGAGTGACCTGATAGCTCCCATTCGCTGAAGCCAGTTCCTTGAAGTAGCAGAGGGTAAGATCCAAATCGGCGCTGAGGATGTACACTGCTCTAGACAAGTTTTTCAACGGTTCCTCGCTGTTTCCGCGGAGCCAGTGTTGGCAGCGGAATTCCCGGCCGCCCGAGCTTTCTGTTGCGGCAGCTTGAAGACACGTTCGACAGCATTCTTCAGTTCCCCCACCAGAAAAGGCTTGGCGAGGTACGGAAGGCTATAGGCTTCCAGAAACCCCATCGTTTGCGCAGCTAATGTATCGCCAGTCACGAAAATGATGCGGTTGAGCAAACGGCTTCGGGCGCGCTCGAGACAGTGATAGAAGGCACGCCCATCAAGGTGCGGCATCCTCAAATCACAGATCACCAGATCAAAGGCTTGTTCCCCTGTAAGCTTGAGCCCCTCGCGGCTATCGAGAACCATAGCTACGCAATGACCATCACCACGCAAGACATCGGCGATCAGCTGGGCGACCGTGGGTTCATCCTCGACAACCAAGATATACTTAGCGCGCGCGCCGGACTCCGAAGACCGCGCTACATCTGGCCGCGGAGTCTCTTGACGCGCGACTGTTGCTGGCAGGGTGACCGGGGACAATCCCGCGTGCCATGAAACCGCGCGCGGGAGTTCAACTCGGAAGCTCGCGCCAGAGCCCTGCGGGCTTGACAAATGAATGGACCCACCGTGTGACTGCACAATTCCTGCGACGATGGAAAGACCAAGGCCAGTTCCTACTCCAGCGGGCTTGGTGGTGAAAAAAGGATCGAAAATATGGGCCGTGATGTCGGCGGCAATTCCCGGGCCATCATCGGTGACCTCGACGGTGACACGGTCGGCGGCTACGCTGCGAGTCCGGATGCGGATAGAGCCGCGCCCATTGCCCAGGCCGATGGCCTGCTCGGCGTTGACGACGAGGTTCAACAGTACCTGCTGCATTTGCCCAGCATCGGCCAGTACCGGCGGCAGCTCGGGATCAAGATCAAGCTCGACGTCGATGTTTCTGAGTCTCAAATCATCATCGCGAAGGGCCAGTGTGCGCTGAGCGATGTCATTCAAATCCACTGGCTCGCGACCGGTATGGGGTTCGCGGGCACGCAGAAGCAGGTCTTTGATAATACGTGACGCGCGTTCGGCCTCGTCATGGATCTTCGCAAGGTCGGCATTCAAATCAGATCCGCGCGTGCGCTCAAAAAGAAGATGTGCGTAACCCATGATGCTGGTAAGGGGGTTGTTTAGCTCATGAGCAATATTGGAGACACCTTGTCCAAGCGCGGCCATTTTCTCAGTCTGCTGGAACTTGGCCTGGTGCGATCTTGACGCGGTTACGTCGTGCCAGACCTCGAGCCAACCAGCCGGCGAGCCTTCGGAGTCGAGCACCGGACGTGCAAACCGCTCGATAACCCGGCGCGCGGGACGCACCAGCAATTCGTCCCAGTTAGCGGCGTGGCCACTGGTCGCTATTTCACGCCAGCGCGCGCGAAACGATTCGGGATCTATGGAGTGGTCGGCCAGCCGTTCGGCCAGAGCTTCGCGCGTGCTGCTTCCCCGGACCTGCCGCAAATCCATACCGAAGAGCTGACTGAAGCGCTGGTTGGCCATGCGCAATTGTTCGGAAGAGTCGAACAGAAGAACACCGCTTTCAATGGAATCAAGCAGTGTCTCGAGCTCGCGCTCAGCGTATCCGGCGGACCAGTTGAGAGCCAGCTGCGAGGTGCGCGGCTCGAGCACAATTTCCCAGCGCCGCCCGGATTGCGAAGAAAATGTCGCGGCTCGCATACGTACCTGGACAGTCAGTCCATTCGCAAGAGGAGCTTCCAGGATCCCCACCGGGCCCGCGAGCGTCGCTTTTCGCCATGACTCTACCGATGCCTGGATCGCTGCACTGAAAAGATCCGCAAAGCGTCTGTGCACTACAGAGAATTCCGGGCCCGTTAGTTTATGCAGCGCAGTTTTACTCCCTCCACATACAATTCCCAACTCGTCCACGACGAGGACCCATTCAGAGGTTTTGGCCAAACGAGACGTGTGCGCCAGTCTTATTTCCTTCTCCCACTGGCGTTGGGAATGGACCAGCAAAGCAAGGGAAGCGAGATTGGCGCATACCTCAAGTTTTTGGCGATTCTCGAGACCTTCTGTACCAGGCACAAAGCCGGCGAGAAGGACTCCGGTCTGTGGAGTTGCGGCCCCCAAACTCCGTGGCAGATTCGCGGAGGAGCTGGCCTTAGAAGTTTGAAGCGGGACGGCCAAAATGCTAGGAGCCGACAGGGGCAGGGGCAAACTCATCTGGCGGCTATACCCGGAGGCTCCATCGAGACGCACGGCTGTTTTTGAGGCGAGTGATCTTGTCCAAGCGTCTTTGAGAGGATTTTCATGAAATTGCATTGGCCGGTCCCACGCTCCTTCTACCAGATGGCAGTGAATCTCCCCTTCGCGCTCGAGTCCGATAGCGGAAAAAAGGCACCCAGTGAAATGCTTGGCGTGGGACAAGATCAGCCGCAGCACCTCGTCGGCAGACGACCCTTCGATAATCGCCTTGTTGATTTGATCGCCAGAAATAAGCTCGGATTGCCGAGTTTCGGCTACCTTAGCGTCAGCAAGCCGAGCCAGAGCTACGGAAAGCTGCTCGGCCATTCGTTTTAACGGAGTAATGACCGGGGAATACTCGGGTCGCTTCCAGGCGGTGAGCGCAAGGCCAAGGCGACGCGCCTCAAGGCGCAGGGGCAGCCAAAGTGCAGTGCCAATCCCAATCATCGGACCGAACGTCTCTACTCCAAGCTCTTTGCAGAAATTCTGCACGGCCGGCTCGCCACTATCGATGATCCCGCTAACGACCGACAGCGCACGATTCATTCGCGTCCATGCGGGCGGCACGGCGTCACCGGATCTCTCCTCTATATGGCCCTGCCAGTCGGCGACCAGATCCGGGCCGGCAATCCAGACTCCGGCACGATCCGCGCCACCTATATTGATCAACCCCCGGACCGCCACGCGCAACACATCCTCGAGAGAGGCCCCCCGGGTAACAGCACTCGATACCTCTGGTACCGGGACTCCTTCAGATTCCGAGGAACGCCAAAAACTAAGCCCACGTTTTACGCGCACAGCTCCCCTATGGCCCATCCTTAAAGACGAATAACTCAGGAGCGCGACCACTTCCAGCCAGGTATTTCTCCGGACGGAGAGTAACCGCGGCTCTTGTCGAGCTAGATGATTTTGATTGCACCACGACAACCACTTCCTGCGACAAGTGGTAAAGAATGCTATGTCAGCAAGATAGAAGAAGATGAGAAATCTGCAAAGTCAGCTTAACCATTCCAAATCGAGACCAACGGGAGGGGGTTTTCCCGGAGTGATACCGTCGACGTTGCGCCTAGGGATGGGCGGAGCAAATAGGAAAACGTTTGGGTTACCACGGCCAATCAGATGGGGTGGGCTTTTAGAGTTGTGAGGTTACGTTTTGTTCGGAGCCGTATTGTTTCAATTTGCGATAGAGCGTGGTCTTGCCAATACCCAGCAAGCGGGCCGCAGCGAGCTTGTCGCCGCCCGTCTCCCGAAGTGCCCGTCCAATGGCTCGGCGCTCGAGCTCTTCTAGAGAAAGAAGCCCTTCGGGTTCAGGGGCGTGTTCGACCGAGGCCTGCTGAAGACTCGCGGGCAAGTCGCCAACGTGCAGGAGGGGGCCAGAGCCAAGTGCCACGGCACGCTCCACAGCATTCTCCAGCTCGCGCACATTTCCTGGCCAGTCATAAGCCATGAGGCGGCGCATGGCATCCTCGGAAATGGTACGCAAAGGGCGCTGTGGGTCGCAGAATTTTTCGAGGAAGGAACTGACCAGCAGGGGAATGTCGGTCTTGCGGTCGCGCAGTGGCGGTAATTTTACCTGCACCACATTCAAACGAAAATAAAGATCCTGGCGGAAACGCCCTTCGCGGATAGCACTTTCCAGGTCACGATTGGTCGCCGCCATCACGCGCACGTTGATGGAAATCCGCTCGGTTGAACCAACGGGCTTTACCTCGCGTTCCTGCAAAGCGCGCAAAAGCTTGGCCTGCAAGTCTACCGGCAGATCTCCGACCTCATCGAGGAAGAGCGTGCCTTCTTGCGCCGCTTCGAGCAAACCCATCTTGTTGTGTGTGGCGCCTGTAAATGCTCCTTTTACGTAACCGAAAAGCTCGGATTCAATTAGCGTGGAAACCAGCGACGAGCAGTCTACCGGAACAAAGGGCTTTTGCTTGCGGGGACCATGGAAATGTATAGAGCGTGCAACCAGCTCTTTGCCGGTGCCGCTCTCACCAAGGATGAGAACCGGATAGGCGTGCTGGCTGATCCTCTCAATGATTTTGTAGACGCGCTGCATCTTCGCCGAGACGCCAATCAGGCCTGCGAACCCGGGACGATTGCGCAGTTGTTCTCGCAGCAGGCGGTTTTCTTGATCGAGCTCGAGATCGCGGACCACGCGTTGAAGTTTGGTTTGCAGTTCGGCGACGTGAAACGGTTTTGTGATGTAGTCACGCGCGCCAAGGCGGGTAGCTTCTACCGCCGATTCAATGGTGCCATATTGCGTCAGCATCAATACGGCAATATGCTGAAAATTCGAGCGAATGCTCTTAAGCAGTTCCAGGCCGCCGGCTTTCGGTACCTTTAGGTCAGACACAACGATATCTACGGGATGCTGGTCGAGCAGGTCAAGAGCCTGCTCGGTGGTCTCCGCGGAAAGGACCCGTAAGCCAGCATCCAGAGCGACACGTCTGCAAATTTCTCGCGTTTCGGTCTCGTCATCAACAACCAGAACCGACACCGGCACTGCGTGACGGGGTATTTGACGTTCCGCTAGTGTTTCCACGAGGGCTCCTATGCCGAAACGGAATCACGGCTGGTGCCAAATCAGGAGAGCGGTCGCAACAGATTCAAGACAGGGCAGTTTGAGGAAAGGGAGCCTGAAATGTGCTAGGCGATCATGATGCCTTTATGGGAAACATGTCAAGAAATATCTTACAGGAAAGGACTTGTGTATCCGATGCGATGCACAGATCGGAATGGAACACAAACAAAGCGGAATATAAAAGCGGGTTTTTCGGTCCGGCCTTACTCAGAGCCCCCATAGCATAGAGCACGAAGGCTTCCAGTCAGAGTTTGCACGGATGCGCCTGCAATTCTTCCGGGGCATCCGAGCGGCTCTAAGACTAACTCTCGGATGCCTCGCGAAAGATGTTGCCAGCCGGCGCTTAGTACGTCGCACCTTCGGGAACCAGAATGATATCGATTCGCCGGTTCTCCTTGCCCGCTCCCTTTTGTCCTGCACCGGTACGGGTCTGCACGCGCGATACATCAATGCCCTTCTCTTCTAAGAACTTCCTGGCATTGTCAGCACGCGATTGAGCTAGTTTAGCGGTGCGCGGTTCTTTGGGATCGGCAAACCCTACGATGACCACTGTGGCTTTCGGTTCGTTCTTGAGCCGGAGGGCCACGTCGTCCAGGATACGCTTGCACTCGTTATCGGTCCGAGCGCTACCCGCTGCGCGATAATCGCACTGGTTCACCTTGCTTGCCTGCGGAGGCGGAGGAGGAGCCTGCACGTCAATCGCGGCGGAGCAATCGGCAGTGCCGCCCTTGCCATCGTCAACGTGTCCGCCAATTGTGTAATTGCCGGCGGAGACTCCCGTCGAGTCGAACTCGACATTGGCGCCGGTCCCTACGATTTGCCCGCCGGAAGATTTCCAGGTGTATGTCAAAGTATCGTTATCGGGATCGCTGGCCACGGCCGTAACCTTGCTTCGCTCACCAGGCAGAATGGGGGAACGCTCGATGGAGCAAGACATCGTAGGCGCACGGTTGGGCCGAGTCTCTACAGTGATGTTGGTCGAGCAAGTCGCTGCGCCCCCGTGACCATCCTCGACGTGCGCGGTCACGGTATAGGTGCCGTTCTGCACTCCAGTTGATTTCCAGCGAACTTCGGGGCCGCTACCTTCAATGCTCCCGCCAGTGGTATTCCACACGTAATTGAGGGCGTCATTATCAGGATCGCTTGCCTGCGCGCGCACCGCCACCGCGTCACCGGAGTCGTTATAGACCGAGCTCTTCTCTGCAGAGCACGATACGGTCGGAGGGCGATTGCTGGGCTGCGGTGGCGCGGGGTGCGCGGGCCAACTCGTGTAGCCAAGCTTAATGACAAAGCCGTGGCGGTCGAAATTATCGCGGAGATTGAGCATGTAGCGGTAGCCGAGGTCGAGGGCTACGTTTCTGCCAGGATACAGACGGATACCGGTTACGCTATCCAGCGGATCACGGGCCCCAAACGAGGTGTTCGGGGTGTGTGCTCCGTAGAACACCAGGCCGTTATATTCGCTCATCACCTGAACGCGCTTATCAGGAAAAAACAGCAGCCCTCCCGAGA
The DNA here is from genome assembly GCA_035602605.1 of Candidatus Dormiibacterota bacterium. Taxonomy (GTDB): domain Bacteria; phylum Acidobacteriota; class Terriglobia; order Acidiferrales; family UBA7541; genus DASQHY01. The sequence continues at coordinate 13,103 of DATNLZ010000098.1, read as the reverse complement.
AACGCATCTGGTCGGCGAGCCTGATCACGTGCACACCATTCGAAAATCGCGGGTCGCGGGTCATCCGATACGCGAAGTTCGCCGCCAGGGTCACCACGTTTCCGACATTTTTGCTGGCCGCGACCACCCAGTTTACATTGAAGCCTCCGAGCTGGTTCTGCCAATGCTGCAAGTTAACCAGGTTACGGGTACTCGGAAAGACAAAATCGTTTCCGGCCGAAAGGGTAAACCGATTCCCGCGCCTCTCAGACAAAATGCCCAGGCGATAGCCTAGGGTTATTTCACCTGCGCGCCCGCCGCGGGTGGAGGCGAACGGAAAATCTTCCACGTACCACAGATTGCATGTGGCGCAGAACATCCGGTAAACAGGCGTGAATCCCGCCGGCGTGGGAGCTGGTGGAAAAAAACTGGAGAGATTGGTGCTTAACTCTCCACGATTGGTTGAGCGGATGTGGCGGTAAGGATCAAAACCAACAAACAGCATTAACCAGTCAGTCACGCCATATCCAACGTTTAAGCCTAAGTCCAGCACGGTGGTGCTGCCTGGCGCGCGAGCAAATTTGTTGGCGAAGGCCGAAACAGAAAAACCGTGCTTAGGCAAAGTATCTCCCGTTTCCATGGTGAAAAGACCGGGCGCTCCGGAGACCGCAGGCATCGGTTTCCATTCGGGGTCTTGCGTGTATACCTTAGCGTCAGCAGACGGCGCGGAAGTTCGCGGTGCAGTCTTATCCGACGGTGTTGCGGAAGTTTGACCTTCGGTCGATCTTTTTGAAGGCAGGGCCTTGGCCTTTACCGGCTTGTCAGCGGCAAAGGCGCCACAACCGAACAAACCGGCGAGACAAAAGGAAGTAATCATGCGGGGGACAAATCTCATTTGCAGCCTCCAAACGAACGAACGTGAATTGTGGATTCCAGAGCACCGGATTTCGCAATGATGCGCTCGGGAGCTACCCCAAAATTATTTTTACTCCAACCAGCTAATCTTCCTGCCAGCACGGTGAAAATAATACCTTACCCTAAATTAATATAACACCGCGATTTGTCACCAAAGTAGAACGGCCTTCGGCCGCCCCTCCCAGATTCCAAAGCAAAAAGCTACAGGTACTTTCGGGTTCCCAGCTTGGCATTCTTGGGCGCTGCTGTTAGATTCGTGGGAGTGGAGAGCACGGTTCATTCGATCGAATGACTGACGAAGCCAAAGTTGCCCCGCGCAGCGCAGCGCAAAATTCGCAAAGGGATCGTGTTCTTATTGTGGAAGATGAGGAAAACGCCCGGCGCGGGTACGAGGCGTTATTACAAAAATGGGGATGCGACGTTCTTGGGGTGTCGAATGCCGAGGACGCGCTGGCTCGTTTTGCTGAGTTTCAGCCGGCCACGCTCATCGCCGATGTCGAGCTGCCCGGAATGGATGGTTTGGAGCTGCTGCGCCGACTGGGTCCGGAGCTGCGGAACGTGCCAGCGATCATCATCACAGGGAAAGGAAGTGAGGAGCGCGCGGTGGCCGCGATCGAATCGGGCGCGTTCTGGTACATTGAGAAACCGCTGAAGGGCCCGGTGCTACACGCACTCCTCGACCGAGCGCTTGGAAAGGCACGGGACGCGCGACAGCTCGCCGACCTGACGCGACAATTGCGTGAAGTAGGGCGGCTTGGGGAGTTGGTCGGCGCCTCTAAGCCAATGCAGGAGGTGATGCGCATGGTGGAACTTGCGGCGCCTTCTTCCGCCTCTGTGCTGATCACCGGTGAGACGGGTTCGGGCAAGGAGATCCTGGCCCGCACCATTCACAAGCTTTCGCCGCGAAATGGGCATCCCTTCGTGGCCATCAACTGCTCGGCAATTCCGGAAACGTTGATGGAAAGCGAAATTTTTGGGCACGAGCGAGGCGCATTCACCGGAGCAGCGGAGCGGCGTATCGGGTGCTTTGAGCTGGCCGATGGCGGGACATTGCTGCTCGACGAAATCGGCGAAATGCCAGCACCGACCCAGGCCAAGTTACTGCGTGTCCTCGAGGATCGCAAGGTGCGACGCCTGGGAAGCAAAATGGAAACGCCAGTGGACGTGCGCGTACTTGCGGCGACGAACAAAGATCCGGAGCAAGCGGTGGCCAAGGGTACCTTGCGGCAAGATCTTTATTTCCGTCTGAATGTTTTTCATATTCATCTTCCGCCGCTTCGCGAACACAAAGAGGATTTGCAGTTGCTGGTCGACTACATGCTTCGTGACATCAACACCAAGCACAACAAGCACGTGCGCGGTGTGGGGGCCGAGGTCATGGACGTATTCTTGAGTTATACTTGGCCGGGCAATGTTCGCGAACTGCGCAACATTCTCGAGCGCGCTGCGATCGTGTGCGACCGGGATCTGATTGGGCGCCCGCATCTTCCTACTGATTTCGGCCGCGCGCCGGCCAGCTCTAACTCAGAACTGTCGAACATCCGGTTTCCGATTGGCACCACCGTCGATGCGGTCGAGCGCGCGTTGATCGTGCAGACCCTGTCAGCTACCGGTAATAACAAGACGCGCGCAGCCGAGCTGCTCGGAATCAGCCTGAAAACTCTCCACAATAAGCTCAAGGAATACGGCGGGGAACGCGCGGATACGGAATAAGCGGGCCCATTATGCAGCTCCGCCTTAGAACCAAGCTGACGCTAACGACGGCCCTACTGGTACTGGCTGTAGTGGGAGCGCTGTCGGCGGTCTACGTCGCCAGATTGACGACGCAAGTCATCCGTGAGAGCAATGAGCGTTCCTCATTCGTAACCAAGCAAATCTTTGCGGAAGCCCAGCACGCGCTTGTTGATGCTGCCGCAAAGGGACTAAGGCCGGAGTCGAATAGCGCGGAAGATACTCACGCTTATGTCTTACAGGCGTTCGATCAAAGTGAAGGTCTCACCTCACTGATTGCAGCGGTGCTCGGTTATGCTGCTTATATCTACGAAGTGACGATCGTCGACCGCGATGGTATTGCCATGGTTTCGAGCGATTCTTCGCTGCTGGGCAGGACGGTTCTGCGCAGGCCTGCCCTCGATAGCTTGACCCACAGCAGTTTGATTCATCAACTCAAGGTCCTATATGGGCCGGCGCGCGTGTACGAGGTTTCGTTCCCATTTAATTTGGAGCGCGAGCCCTTTGGGGAAGTTCGCGTTGGGATTAATTCAGTACTGTTGCGCAATGAGATTTCTCCCGCTTTGCGCGCGTCCGGAATTGTTGTGTTGATCGCCGTGATTGGTTCTACGCTGCTCGCAGCCGTGGTCAGCGGTATTATGCTCTCCCCTCTTGAGACCATTTCCGCCCAATTGGACCGTATCTCCGCGGGACAATACGATCCCGGACCCGGGCCGGTGGAGACCCTGGCCGAGCGCGGAGATGAGCTCGGCAAAGTCAGTCAAAAAATTTCGCAAGTAGGTCTTCAATTGCGCGGCGTACACGAAATCTTCAGCTCGCTCCGAGAGAACATGAATCAGGTGATGGCCGGTCTCGAGGATGGGCTGTTGCTCTTTACGAGTGATTCGCGCGCCGTGATGGTCAGCCCATCGGCGCAAAAATTTCTTGGAGCACCTTCAGAGCAATTTCTGGGGCTCCGGGTGGCAGAAATCTTTCCTCCGGGCCATCCGCTGCGGCCGGCATTGCACTTGGAGGGCGATGCACTGCGCCCGGTGGCAGCGGCGGAGGCAGAGATCCCCACGACGAATGGGGTCAAGCGGGTAGGAGTGAGCGTACAGGCCATCGCTGAGAAGGGTACGCGTATGGCGCTCGTAACCCTGCGCGATCTCGATTCCATCGAAACCATCAGCACGCAACTGCAAGTCTCGGAGCGGCTGGCGGCTCTGGGAAGAGTCACGGCCGGTGTCGCCCACGAAGTGAAGAATCCGCTGAACTCGATGCGTTTGTGGCTCGAGAATCTCAAGGAGTCTCTGCCCCAGGATCAGGAGACACCCAAGCAGGCGCTGCAGGTTCTCGACAATGAAATCGACCGGCTCGATAATGTGGTCAAGCGTTTCTTGAATTTCACGAGACCCGTCGAATTGCATCTTGAAGAGACGCCACTCGCCGATTTGCTCCAAGAAGTTTTAGGTGTCGCCGGACCTCAGCTCGAGCGTGCCAAGATCCAAGTTGCGACATTGCTGCCGTGCGATGTTCCGCCGGTGAATGTGGACCGTCCTCTGATCAAGCAGGCCATTCAAAATCTTGTGCTCAATGCCGTGGAGGCCATGCCCGAAGGTGGAAAACTTTCCATCGTGCTCAGCCGACGCGGTGACATGGCTGAGCTTTCCGTCGGTGATACAGGCCGGGGCATTTCGCCGGAGCATCGCATACGCGTTTTCCAACTTTTTTTCACAACCAGGCCCGGTGGTAGCGGCATCGGACTGGCCGACACCTTTCGATTTGTACAACTGCATAATGGTTCGATAGACTTTAGCTCGGAGGTCGGACGGGGCACGACTTTCCGCATTGAGTTGCCTCTCGCGCACTGATCGACATGCCCAGCCAATCCAACAACTTGAAGCTGCGCCTCACTGGGTTGTCGTGGCGAGCCGAACGCCTACTCTTAGTATTCGCTTTCTGCGCGATAGGATTTGGGTGCACTGGGTGCTCCGAGAAAAAAGTTCTTGCGCAACCGTCTTTTGACGCAGACTCGAGGCCGCTCATCCCCGTGCGCCCAACCGCTTCGCCAGACTCCAATGACGACGCCCCTCCGGATATCGAGATCCCCGAGCCACCAGCTGTATCGATTCCTGTGGCCAGGAACGTGCCGCCACGTCCGCGTAGTGCCACCACGTCGCCAACTACGGAAACCGAGCCGGAGCCACCACGCCCGTCGCCGCCACAGCTTCAACCGCGATTATCCGCACAAGAGCAGACAGCGGCCGAGCGCCAGACCAATGAAAGCATCCAGACGGCGGAACACAATCTGCAAGCTGCGCTCGGAAAGCAGCTCAACCCCACGCAGTCGGACCTGGTCGCCAAGATTCGAACGTTCCTGGGTCAGGCTCGCGAAGCCATTCGCGAGGGGGACTGGCTTCGGGCCCTTAACCTGGCGAAGAAGGCTCAGGTGCTCTCCGCGGAATTGGTAAGCTCCTCGTAAATTCTTCCGCGACCCAAAAGCGGATTGAAACCATGCCCGAGCTCGACGTCGCGGTCATTGGCGCAGGAATTATAGGCAGCGCCATCGCCTGGGAGATCGCGCAGCAGAAGCTTCGCGTTGCCGTATTCGATCGCCAGCAGCCAGGGCGCGAAGCCTCGTGGGCCGCGGCCGGAATTCTTTCTCCGGCGCCCGAGAATGCCACAGGAATTGCGATGGTGCCGCTCGGACGCGCCAGCTTGGCCGCTTATCCGCAGTTTGTCGCCGCCGTGGAAGAGGCGTCAAACCAAACAGTAGGCTTCCGCTCCAAAGGGACTATTCAGGCATTCTTCGCGCGAGACGCCGTGCGCGAGATGAGCACAATTATCACGCTGCATCATGGCCTAGGCCTGGCCGCGGAGCCGCTGCGCATAGAAGATGCACGCGCGCTCGAGCCGGAGCTTAGCGAGGATGTGCGCGCAACTGCGCTGCGGCCCAATGAAGGCTCGGTGGATAATCGTACTTTGACCTCCGCCATCGTGTTAGCCGCCGACAGAGCGGGCGCGCAGTTTCGCTGCGGTCTGGAGGTTACGGCGCTGGTGCGCGATGGAAACCGCTGCACGGGCCTAGTTGCCGGCGGAAGGCGAGTTAATGCCGGGCGCGTGGTTCTCGCGGCGGGGTGCTTCTCCAGCGGGATTGAAGGCGTTAAACAGTATGCGCCAGTGAAGCCAGCCCGAGGGCAAATGGTGGCGCTGCGATCCGCGAGCGTCAAAATCGAGCGCGTGCTTTGGTCGGAGCGCATCTATGTTGTGCCTCGCGACGATGGGCGGCTTGTCGTTGGGAGCACGGTTGAATACGCGGGGTTCAAGAAAGAAGTAACCGCTGGAGGTCTGGAAGAAATTTTGAGCGCGGCACTCGAAATTGTGCCAGCGTTCAAAGGCGCCTTGGTCGAGGAGACCTGGTCCGGCCTGCGGCCAGACTCGCCAGATCATTTGCCGATTATTGGCCCAACGGATATAGAAGGTTTGTTGGTCGCCACGGGGCACTTCCGTAGTGGGATACTGCTCGCGCCCATCACTGCCAAGCTTATTCGAGAATGGATTACCGGGGAAGATTTGTCGGTATCGTGGGACATTTTTAGTCCACTGCGCTTTCTCTCAGCCAAAAACTCCGTCCATTCAGACTGAACGCAGGGTCAGCGCTTCTTCAGAGCGGGCGGGTCCGAAGAGGTTCGCGGTTTCCCGGGCCTGACAAAGGCGTCGAGTGCCCGACCTCACTGAACTGGATCTTATCGGCCTCAAGATACAGTGGGTGATCGAGTACCACATCCACAGCGGTGCCGCGCGGAAGTTCGAGTTCGGGGCCGCGCGTCAGAAGAACCGTTGCCAACCCCACTGCTGCGCCAATGCCCGCACCGACTGCGGCGCCACGGACAGAGCGGCCGGCAATGCCGCCAATCCCCGCGCCTACCCCAGTGGTCTTCATTATCGTTCCGACGTCGTGGGCCTTGTCGGAATCTCCCTTGATTTTACCCTCGTTGTCCGCGGACTCATTCCCACCAGTGCCCGCATTATGGGGCACAGCATTGAGATTGACGGTGTAGCCGTTCGGAAAAATCAGAGTAGTCATGCGAATGCGAACTTCACCGCGACCTTTTACTTTTCCGGGCCGCTTGGCTTCTAGAATTTCGCCTTGCACGTAAGATCCGGCAGGGATGAGGATGCGGCTGTTTTGCGTGATCGGGAACGTCGTTTCAAGATAGATCGCGTCACCGGGCCCGGCATTCCGCGTGGTAACGGCATTATGCAAAATCAGTGGCAGCCGAGTGCCTTGCGGCACCATAAGTCTCTCGCCACTCGACGCGGGCTGGGAGTGGGCCGACGCTGGCGGAGTGTCGGTAGAGGCAACCGGCGCCGGGGCCTGTGGCCCCGGCTGTTCCTGGGCGACGGCGAATCCCGCGCATAGGATGATTGCAATACCTGAAGATAGCAGTTGGAAGCAGGTTCGAACTTGGTTCATCATCGCGACTCCTGATCAATTCCTGAATGATGCTTCGGATGCATCCAAGGTGTGTAGGGATGCCAAGATTATACTCTTGTTCTCGGTGCCGCAATAGCATCGATGAGTGCGATCCCGGTTAGTGGAACAACTCGAGGCTTGTTCTTGATGCGCGAGGAGCATACTGTGGCGGGGAATGAAGTTCTCGTCGATCGCGCAAATGTCGCAGGCGCCATTTAGAAATGGCTCATCAGGCGCGCCCCAACGCCCCACGATACGCTCGGCCATATTGAACCTCTTTGATAATGTCCCCTTCTGTCCTCGTTAGAAATGTCCCCTAAACTGCGGCCTCTGTATAAGGAGGCCTGGTTGAAGAGGACAGCGATGAGCAGCGGAGAACTGCGACGAGTGGAAGTAATGGGACGAGTGCGGGGCAAGACGCTGAAGGTACTGGACGCCGCCCAGATGCTGGAATTGAGCTACCGGCAGACCAAGCGTCTGTGGCAGCGGTATCGGCAGGAGGGGGCCCAGGGACTGAAGCATCGCAGTGCGGGGAAAATCTCCAACCGTGCGAAGCCAGAGAAGTTCCGGGGTAATGTGCTGCGAATGATTCGGGAGAAGTATTCGGGTACGGAACAGAGACGGTTCGGGCCAACGCTGGCCGCCGAGCACCTGGCCGAAGAAGACGGGCTGCAGGTGAATGGGGAGACGTTGCGACGATGGATGCTGGCCGAGGGTCTGTGGAGCCGCAGCCGGAGGCGCAAGGCACACCGGAAGAGGAGAGAACGGAAGCAGCATTTTGGGGAACTGGTGCAACTGGACGGCAGTTTTCATGAATGGTTTGAAGAGCGGGGTCCGCGGGGATGTCTGATGAACATGGTGGATGACGCGACGGGGAAGACCATGTGCCGCATGGGAGAACAGGAGACCATCTGGGCGGCGGTGGGAGTGCTTCGCGGGTGGATCGGCAAGTACGGCGTTCCGCAGGCGTTGTACACGGATTGGAAGAACGTGTATAAGCGGCAGCCGAGCGAACGCGAGCGGCTGCGTGGACAAGCGCCCACGACGCAGTTTGGACGGATGTGCGAGCGATTGGGAATACGCATCATCGCGGCGAGTTCGCCGCAAGCGAAAGGGCGCGTGGAGAGAAACAACGGTGTGCATCAGGATCGCCTGGTCAAGAAATTACGGCGCCAAGGGATTCAGAGTTATCAGGCCACCAACGAGTACTTGGAAGCGGAATATCTTCCGGAGCACAATGGCCGTTTTGTACGGGAAGCGGCCGAAGCAGAGGATTATCACGGGAAGGCACCGAGCCCGAGTCGGCTGCAAGAGATCTTCCGATTCGAGACCGAGCGATGGGTGAGCAACGATTGGGTGATTCAGTACCGCGGGCGGCATCTGCAACTGCAGCCGCGGAGCCGGAGATACGGGCCCACGCGGGCCAAGGCCTTGGTCTGCCAGTGGGAGGACGGAGGAATCGAGGTACGCTACCGGGGGCAGCGCCACGAGTTCAAAGAACTGGTTCCATCACGACAGCAGGAGAAAGAGCAGCCTAATCCGCAGAAGACTGTGATCCGGAGTTATGGAAGGAAGAAGCCTGCGAACGATCACCCTTGGCGACAGGGGTATGACAAGAGCCTGCTACCACGGGAGAATCGGGCCGAGAATTTCGCACTCGTTGGGGTGTCCGCCTCCGCTGCGCCCTAAACGCGCCGCACAAACCGCGGCGCAGGGCTTCGCTCCGGCGGACACCCAACGACACCACCAGATTAGAAAGAAAGAAGAAAAGGGGACACTTCTAATCAGTTAAGAATGGGGACATTTCTAAAGAGCTTTGACACCACGATACGCTCGGCCATTGACGCCGCACAACAGCAGGCTTAGGCTGGAGCCGAAAAAATCGAGGGAGATCTAATGGCTAAGCTAGCGCTCGTGTACGGCATGCGGCTGTTCCCGGCGGAGGATTTGGGAGAGGTTACCGAAGCCGTGATCAAGTTGAAGAATGGGAAAACTGCGCGGGTTACCATGCATCTGATCGAAGGCAGCAAAGAAGAAATCGAGGCCACTTTCCATCAGTCGGCCGAAGCCTTTTTTGAGATGTATCCGGAAATTTGACCGAGGGCGCAGGCGCTCGGTGCGGTGCGTAAGCGCCACACCGAAGGTCATAAAGCACGGAAGAAACTCACCGGTTGCCGAAATTTTCCGGATCGGCGTGGGGGTCGCCGAGAGCGTCGGAAATTAAGACCGTGGACTGGCCGGTAAGCTCAATCCGTTTGCGGCATTTACGGCACGCCACCAGATCATCCACGCGAACCATGTACGAGCGCGCATTGATGAAACGCTTTTTATCTTCCTCGCTTATACCGCGCGGCAATTCCTTTTTCTTGCTGCGCACTCTCCAGCGAATCGGGTAGCTGCTTTCCCCGCGGCAGCTGGGGCAAATGAGTGAAATGTTTTTGGTCTCGTCTTTCTCAATATAAAAAGTGCGGTCGTCCATCGGTTCAACTAGCCTCGCGTTGCTACATTCATGTAGCGATATCCTCTATTGTAACAAACTCGAGCCCGGCGTCACGCCAGCGCGGCAGCCAGTATTCGAGCGCCTGCAACGTATGATTGCGGTCTGCGTTCAGGAAGCGGTGGTCGCCGTCATGCAACACCAGGACGTCCCCTCCTTGCTTGCTGTCGGCACGGCGCTGTTCGAGGTGCTTGGCGACCGGCTGCATCCGCGCAATCAACCATTCCGCCGGTTTGGGCTTCCAGTCCCCGGGAATCTGGGTCCACATCACTACCCCGCGAAAACCCATTTGCCTAGCAATTCCATCGAGAAACGGGCTTCGCGCTCCAAAGGGCGGACGCATCCAGCGCGGTGTATGCCCCATCACATCCGCAATTGCGGCCTGGCACGCCTCGAGTTCCCGTCGCACCTTCACGCGGCTCAGCCAGAAAAGATTGGGATGTGTTTGTGTATGGTTGCAAATCTGATGCCCGCGCGCGGCGGTTTCGCGGGCAAGCTCGGGGTAAGCGCGAACATAATTTCCAATCAGGAAAAATGTGGCACGCGCTTTGTGCCGGTCGAGCAGATCGAGCAGACGCGGCGTAGCAGCCGGATTGGGGCCATCGTCAAAGGTTAGAGCAAATTGTTTCGCCGACGGAGTACGGCGCACCGTCGGCCCGAAAAGTTGCGATTGCGAGTGCAGCCCGCCGTAGGCGTAAGCCCCTACCGCAAACGCTACCCCGGCGGAAGCAACTCCCAGCGCAGTGGCCATTGAAAAATCCATGGTCTTCGCCTTTCCTACACGCATTCCCGAGAGGCCCGCTTCGCTGCATAATAGCAAGTCGTTATCGCTGGCATCTCTGACGGAAAGGTGGGAATGTGGGCCATAAGCAGGAGGTTACCATGCGTTTGGCTCAGGGTCATTTTGTGCCGATTACCGAAGCTCGGCGTCGCTTTCGAAGCCCATTCACAAAGTGTCTGCGCTCCGTTTTAGGTTGTCTTGGCCTTTGCATCATGCCCTGGATTCCGGCCTTTTGCCAAAACACTTTCTTCCAGTTCCCGATCGATCAAGACGCGCTCAGCGGCGCGCCAGACTTTAGTTTCCTCAATCGCCCGTTGCGATCCCTTGACCAACTCGTCGTGCGTGACGGCCACCTTTGCCGTGCCGGAGTAACCACGGCCCAAAGGAGCAACGCGAAGGCGCGGGCACGTGCCGCCGTCGCTCCGGCATTCAGTGGTTGTGACCGCGTCCGCCTGTTCGGCGTGAACTTGGCCTTTGGCGCGAATTTTCCTACGCAATCCGACGCACCTCGTATCGCTCGGCGTTTGCGCAAACTCGGCGTGAACCTCGTGCGCCTTCATCATATGGACAGCCAACCCGATGCCAATACCGCCAATGCTGGCAGCATCCTGACTACGGGCCCCTATCCAACGCTGAACCCTGTTTCGGTTGCCAGGCTACGTGCCTTCCTCGACGCGCTCAAAGCGGAGGGTATTTACGTTGATTTGAATCTGCACGTCGGTTATACGTTCCGTCCCGACGTCGATCAGGTCCCGCGCGTTTCTAACACCGTGGCGATGCCGGGCCAAAGCAAGCCTCTGCACATGTTCTACCCGCGCATGGTGCAACTCCAGAGCGAGTTCGCGTGCAATCTCATGGAGGCGCTGGCGCTCCAGGACGATCCCGTTCTAGGTCTCGTAGAGATCGACAACGAAACGTCGTTATTGCACGCTTGGCAGACCGGTGGGTTAGATACTTACCTCGTCGGCGAGTACCAATTGGAGTTTCAATCACAGTGGAACCGTTTCTTGAAGAACAAGTACGGCACGACCGACTCGTTGAACGCCACCTGGGGACCCGGCGATTCTCCGGGTCCGGAGTTGCTCTCGAGCGATCCTCAACAATGGAGCCTCGAGATTCATTCACCTGCGCAGGCTACGCTCGAGACTGTACCGGATACTGACCCGCCAGCCGTCAAGGTCGCAGTTGCGCGAGGTGGCGCTCCGGTCATTCTCAAGCAGGTAGGATTCTCAATCACAACGGAGCGGCCGTATCTGGCGCAGATCGAGATGCGTGCAGACCTTCCCGATGGCGCATCGCGAAGCGTCTATTGGGACATTAAGCAGGATGTGAGTCCTTGGAGTACGCTGAAGAGCAAGACCGTCTCGATCTCAAACCAATGGCGGACATACATGATGGCCATCACGCCGGCCTTTTCGATGGATGGCATCGGCCGCTTCGGCGTATCGGTTGAGAATGTCGAGGTTCCTATCTACGCCCGGAACTGGACGCTGCAGCAAGCTGCTCGTCGTGGTCTCAATGACGGGGAGACAATCGAAGACGGAAACGTTTCTCTGGTGGGAGAGGACGAAACCGCCGTGCTGGCGCGAGCGAATGATTATTTGCTTTTTCTCGCTGATCGCGACGCCGATTACCTTCGTACAATCCAGGGTGCGGTACGCAGCGCCGTTGGTAACCTAGTGCCTGTGGCAGGTACGCAGATGGGTTACGGAGGATTGCTCAATCTTGATTCGCACTCAGATCTCGATTATCAAGACAACCATTTCTACGTTGACCACTACAGTTTCCCGCATACTCAGTGGGACGGACGCGACTGGCGCATCCGCGACACGTCGTCAGCGGGCAGTGGACTGGGGGCATTCAAGAATATGGCGGCCGCCCGGCAGGCAAATCGTCCGTACACGGTTAGCGAATTCAACCAGCCCTGGCCCAACACCCACGCCGCCGAAATAGACGCGCTGCTGGCGGCATTCGGAGCGTTTCAGGATTGGGACTCCATCATGCATTTCGCTTATTCGCACGGCCGCAATTGGGATGGCGGTGTACCGAACGGCTTCAACGTCAACGGGGATTGGACCAAGTTTCCCAACTTCGGCCAGGCCGCATGGCTATTTCGCTCCGGCGCCATTCAGGCGGGGCAGCAACCGGTTGAGATTTCCGTGGCTCCGGATCTTCGACTGCGTGCGGGCCGTGAGAAGCGCAACGGAAATATCTCCGGCTTCCTAAGTGAAGCTCTGGGCTACGACCCCGCCACCGCCTTTGTTCATTCTGTACGCATCGCCAGGCAAGAGGACGGGCCGCTTCACGCGACAAAAACCGTTCCCGCCGTTTCGTCGCCCTATGACTCCGACACCGGCGACCTAACCTACAATCCGGACAAGAGCCTCTTCCTCATCCACGCTCCTATGGCAGCAGGTGTTTTCGGTTTTGCAGGGACGGAAAACGTGACGGCAGGCGCTATCGATGTTCAACTCGCATCGAGCGCGCGAGGCTTTGCTTCGCTCTTGCTCACGGCGCTCGATCAACAGCCGCTGGCAAGCTCTACTCACGTGCTCCTGTCGACGCCGGGCTACACGTTGCGTACCCAGCCCGGGTCGAATCCGGCGCGTACACAGCGAATCGTCAATTACCCATCCACTTCCGACTGGTGGACGCTCGAACCCGAGCCAGCCTTTCCTGGCAAGCCTTCCGGCGACCTTAACGGCGGGATTGGCCCAGTCTGGATGGAACGTGTTGAAGCATAC
>DATNLZ010000082.1:0-95226 GCA_035602605.1 Candidatus Dormiibacterota bacterium | reverse complement strand
CTGCCTCCGCACGTCTCGTGGATGGTCAAACTTTACGTGGACTGCAATCGTTTGTAAAGAGATCGGGAAAGAGGGTAGTGGGTCAATTTGAAAGCGGTTTCCTAAGAATCGTAGCCGGGGCCGCCGGGCGACCCGCACTCTTTCCAAAGCTTTTCCCAATTCCATATCCCGTACGCCGCCTCTTTCTGCAACGGGAATCCGAGCTGATGCGCGAGCATACACACCTGCCCGCGGTGGTGGGCTTCGTGAGAAAGCATGTAGCACAGCATCTCTACGCCAACCGGCCAAGGCGGAGCCCAGCCGTCTCTGCGAAACTTCTCGACGCGGCCCCCACAACCGCCGAGCGCTTCAGCGAGCATCTCCGCGCAGCGAGCGGCGCTCTCGGCCAATCCCGCACGAGCCTGCTGCGGCGTGCAGTGCGCGCGGTTGAGCTGTGGTGGAACCTGCAGGTGCGGAGCTGTAAGCCTGACCCACTTGGAGCGGACATTGTGCACGTGCGTGAAGATCGCCGCAATGGTGCGGGCCTTGCCGGGCGGTTTGGCTCTCCAGGCGGTAGGGTCAAGATGTTCGATAAGAACCTGGTTCATACGATCATTTGCGGCAAAGATCTGGACTGCGGCTCGGCCGAGTTGAGTGTGAACCTTGTGTTGACGCGTGGTCACGGCTCCCCACTCCTGGACCTATAATACTTCCGGGCCGTCGGCTATCCGGAAGTAATCCACTTCATCCGTCACGCGGAACCGCCCGGAGACTTGAACGGTAGGGCAGCGATCATTTTGGGTCTACTCCTTCAAGGGTTATCGCCGTTTCGAGCTCGTGGAAAGATTGGTCGTGCATCCTTTTGTGCTTGTAGACGACGAGATTGCTATGTGCCCGCGCAAAGTTGGGATCCATCTCCAGCTTCCGGCAATCCTTGATGGCACGGTCATCCTCCCGTATTAGGTAGTAATCCAAGCAACCGACTGTCGTATAAAAGACAGCCAGGGGATCGTGCACCACCGCTACCCCTCGGCTTCCGCGTTCGCGCGATTCAATAGAGCCTTCATGTAAGCGAATCCGTAGGCGGTCTCTGTGAAATTTCCACCCACCATCTGCGGGCTGTGGTCGAGAATCACGATGCCGTCGTAGTTCACGTCGCGAAGCGCTTTCATGATCTTCCACATATCGTAATAGCCATTATCCATAAACGTCTCGACGAAATGCGGCAACGGCACACTGACGTTTCGGAAGTGAATTTTCCAGATCTTGCTGGCGCCGAAGTAGCGGATCATTTCCTCTGGGTCCTTGCCGGTGAGCCTCTTGCCGCCTTCGAGCCACGTTCCGCAGCAGAGGCAAATTCCAACGTTCGGGCTGTTGGCGATCTCCATCGCTCTCCTGTAGCCCTCGAAGTTGCCGAAGATGCAGCGCGGCACGCCCGCCAGCACCGGCACGGGCGGATCGTCCGGATGAATTCCGATTCGAACACCTGCCTCCTCCGCTACCGGCGCCACCTGTTTGATGAAATGGATATAGTTTTTCCAGATCTCTTCCTTTGTGAACTCGCGTCCATGGGAAAGCGGTCCGGCAAAAGTCTTGCCTGACCAATTCCCGCGCGCGTCGGGGCTCTCCTGATTAAATTCGCGCGCCGAGGCGCCCCGCACCATCGCGCGGCCGCTGGTCCAGATGCCGTTCCCCATGTGGGCATAGGTCGTGTAATAAATCCCGGCCTTTCCCAGGTTCCGGAGGTACTGCTTATACTCGTCGATCTTCTCGTTGCGGCCGGGGAGGCCGAGCGTCACCTCCGGCATGTTGTGAACGCTGGAGTTGCCGATATTCCACACGGTGATGCCGGCGTCCGCGTAACGCTTCTTGATCTGCATGAAGCCTTCGGAAGTGCGCATGTCCGGCGTCGACCCGACGCTAACGTACTCCGCGCCGAGTTGCTTCAGAAACAAGAGTTGCTCGTCGGACGGATTTGGCGAAGATTGTACGCAGAGTTTGATCCCTGGCGCCAGGTTCTGTACTACAGCCGCGTCCTTCGGTGCCAACGCAGCCGCTCCCAGAGTCCCCAAAGCCCACCTGCCAAATTCTCTTCGGGCTATTCCCTTATTCATCATAAGATTCGTCTCCTGTCGGGATGGACCCATCCCGGACGCAGTTGTTTAGTTTAGAGCCGAGGTATCCGCGTCTGTCGACTCTTTTTTCCGCCACCCCGCAGCGACTGCGGCGAAAAAGGACCTTGGCCGCTGCCCCGCTTCGATTGGGAACAAACCACCGATGAACAGACGTGAAACGGGTAGAACAAGTATACGTAAATCATTGAGAAGCAAAGACGGGCCTATTCAAAGTTGGGCTCATAAACCCGAAGGTCGTTGGTTCAAACAAGAACTTGGCGGACTCGCAGGGCAGCAAAAGACAGCAATAGAGGAACCCGGTTACCGTACGTGCCACTGATTGAATTCGCACAAGACTCGTTTTTCGGAAGTCATTTGAAACGTCCAAGAGTGGGAAATTCGCCCACACGTCTACCGGAAACATCGGCTCAAAGGTACAAATTTAGCGGCGTGGATGGCAAGCCGACGCAGTTTTGCGAATGTGCTGTACCCAAAACTCGTAGCCCAGCTGGAGGCATCGTTCGTGCGGGGCTTTCTTCGACAAGAGCGATTCTTTCGTCTGACGGCGTGGGGGTGCTGTGATTCCCCGACTGTTTACACTTACTACGATCTGCTCTGTGGAAAAAAAATTGTACGTATCAAATTCCGACTTGCTCGAAATAAGAGGCAAGGGAGAAGGTCCACTTGTATCACGGTTCGTGGGATTTGGGTACGACGTGAATAATCCGGGGCACGACCCACTGCTTCAATATGGGACTGACAAAGATGTGGCCCAAGGGTTTTCCGTCCACTCGGGCAAAGACTATTATGAGACGCCCGAAGTGCTGGGAGCGGTGAATGATAAACTTGAGAAATACCACCTCGACTTGAGCGGTTCACCTTTGAACTTTGTAATTGTAGTGCGATACCCCGGCGAAGCCGAACTGCGAATTCCCGTTGAGAATGATGCAATTCGTCCCGAAAAAGCGACACTTCCAAGAGGCTACTCGATTCGACAGGAGAAGTTTGCCGAGGCTGAATTGCTCCCTCAATGCATTTAACCACCTGGTCTTCCGAGTCGGTAATGGCCAGAATTTTACCGATTTTGTGTCCGCTCCTTCAAGAACCACGATTTCAGTAGGGGATTATAATATCTGGGCAACCGCCAACAACCAACCCGTGGCTCCGCCGAACGGCACCACACCCCTGCGAGACCAGGTCATAAGGATGGTGGATGCCCAAAGAAACGCTAAAGGCGTGCTGCCGGACGATTTCTACTCCATATCTCTTCCTCAAAACTTCTGGGGCAAACCCCCGGTTTCCTTCGATATCACAACGTTGGACGGGTACAAGCTGTTCCGGCTGCGCCAGTCTTATAACGACAATTTCGGAACCCTGTATCAATTCGCGCAATCCCGGTACATCCAGCTCGGCGTGAAGATTTTTTTCTAAAAACATATCCACATTGCTTCAGAGTATCCTTCTGGTGCGGCGAAAGAGACGTCCTGATCGCGATTGGAGACTAGACTGAAAGTTTCGACTGACACGTTGACGCGAGCCGTGTAAGGCATAGAGGCCAAATGGTGCCAAAGTGGATGGGATTGCTACTGGTATGGTGCGGGGGGCGTGGCCGAGTGCGTTGGCTGCGCAGGAGCCGCCAGCGGAATAGGTTGATCCATCGACTGGTCACCGCATCATTCTGCCAAGGGCGGAGTAAAACTAGACCACCGGGGCGGAGGAAAAGCAGGCCAGGGGAGCGGTTGTCCCTAGCAATAACTTCATCTGAGCTGAAAGAGTGTCGAATGAAAGCGCCTCTTCTAACCCTTTGCAACTCACCGCGTCGCTGTCTTCTCGTGGTCGTGTTTTTTACCTGGGCTTTGCTTCCCCTTAGCGCCACAGTCCTAGATCCCAACCTGCCAATTCACGATCCTTCTCGCATGGTTAAAAGCGGCAAGTACTGGTGGATCTTCGCTACCGGGGATGGCATTGACGTGAAATACTCGCCCGACAAAGTGCACTGGTTCCAAGGCACACCGGTGTTCGCCGTGAACAACCACGATGCATACTGGGCGCCCGACATTTGGGGACAAAAAATTCATGGCAAGTTCTACCTGTTCTACTCGCAGCCTACCGCGCCATTCGGGAGCAAAGGCTCTCGCATCGGCGTCACAGCCAGCCACTCGCTTAGCAGTCCCCATTGGAAAGACCAAGGCACGATCATAGCTACTAGCGACGACACTAACTACAACACCATTGATCCCTGCCCTTTTTACGATGAAGAGTCAGACCGCCTGTGGATTACTTTCGGATCGTGGTTTGGCGGGATCTACATCGTGGAACTTGATCCCTACGACCCCACCCACATGGTCTCGGACCCGCAGCGAATTGCCGGCGGCAAAGGTTTCGGCATTGAGGCTTCCTATCTCATGCAGCGCGACGGCTGGTTCTATCTGTTCGCCAACTGGGACCTGTGCTGCCGGGGCGGACTCAGCAATTACAAGATCGTGGTCGGCCGCTCGCGTACCATTTTGGGGCCATATCTCGACAAAGATGGCATCGACATGCGAGACGGCGGAGGCTCCATGTTTATGGCAGGCGCAGGAGCAGAAATCGGCCCCGGTCATTTTGCCGAAGCGCACGTTGACGACGACAGGCACTGCGGCGAAGCGCAGGTTTGCGATGAGAGAAACGAAAACGAGGTGAACGCGTTCACCTTTCACACTTATGTTCCATATTCGCTCCCCGGACCGGCGCGTCTGGCCGAACGCAAAATTGTGTGGCAAAACGACGGCTGGCCACGCGTGGACTTTCCGGCGCCAATTCCAGCCGGTGACTACCGCATTCGACTGAAGATTGACAACCTATACTTAGCCGTCCGGAATGACTCCACCGATCCGCTCACCGAAGCTCATGTCGAGCAGGCCGATGGGTCCACCAATCGTCCAAGCTTCGTGTGGACATTTGTGCCCACTCCCGAGAAGTACTACAACATCCGGAACATGGGCACCGGATTCTATGCCGATGTCATCAATGGGCTGAAACTGGGCGGCGATTTTCTGCGGGAATGGTGGCCCGTAGACCTCGATACCAACGAAGCGCAACAATGGCGAGTTATCGATCTTGGCGACGGCACCTACGAGATCCAAAGCGTGCGCAGCGGGCGCGTGTTCGACGATTTTGCGTTCGGGATCAATCCGGGGAACCCTATCTGGCTGTGGGACTGGCTATATGGCGACAACCAGGTGTTCTACCTCGAACCCGTGCACTGACAACTGAGCGCTGGTTCGGCAGCGCGTCTGACGGCTGGCATTCTGGCGCCGGTGGGCTGCGGATAAGATGGTTTAAGCTTCCATTCTCGAATCTCGTCTCGGGGAAGGCAGTCTCGAAATGCACCTATCCCCACCGCTTCTTCATCGTTCTCACGTGCACGGTGAACTTTCCCTTTCGACTGCGTGCGCAAATGAGCGTGAAGCCGGCCGTGATCGGACCCACGGCGGTGATGGCCCGCAGCATCAGCGGATGGGCCACCTTCACCGCCGCAGCATGGGGGAGCAGATGATCGTAGATCCAGCCGGTGAAGATGGTGGCTTCCATCGCTGCCGTCCACAGCTGCGGAAGAGTCTTCATCCACAGGTCCAGGTCGAACCGCGTAGCTGGAATCTGGCCTTCGGCATGAATCCGACCACTTCCAACCTTCACGCAGTAACTGATCGTTTTCTTGTGAACCTCTAAGCCGATGTAATACATACCTTCCATGAGGAAGACCACTCGCCGATCGCGAGTGCACGTTCAAACGGTTGGGCTGAATGCCGAGACAAAAAAAGTGTTGGCACCGAGCCGACGGGGAGAAATGTCTCTTGACATTCCCTTTAATAGGACTTCTCCGATACCGCGTTAACCAGGAGTTGAGAAATCCCTGTGTGCGATCCGGGTCAATTAGGCAACCTTCGGCGATTAGCCAGTATGTAGATCGTGATTAGATAAATGCCGACAATAACTGCCGGGATGACGACGAACCGGCGCTCTGGAAACAGATACCAGGCCGCTACAATTAGCACAGTTCGGGCAACGCCATGAAATATCCCGACCCAATGTTGGATAATTCCTGAAAACGGTACCCACATGAGGCCGGTAAGAATTCCCACACTCAATGGCAGCGATGTATGCTCGATCAGGAAGAAGGGAATGGCGATGGCGTACACCAAGAAAGCCATGAACACGGCGTGCAGAAACAGCCGATCGAAAAAATTATTCTTCCTTGTCCTTCCTAAGAGATCTTCTCCTGTAAAACGAGCGACCAAGAGGCCCAAATAAAATATGGTTCCTGTACCGATAAACAAAGCCCAGGCTGCCTTTGGAGCAGAGAAAAAAGCTCCGGAAATACCTATAAGAGTCCACACAATTGCACCGGCAATTGGCATAGCCAAAAAGCGATTGCGTGAGAATTCCGCGCGCTGTTCGCCAAGCGTCGCCGCGCTTTGTGATTGGGTAGCGATCATCAATCCTTGAAGGAAGCCTACAACTAAGAGATAAGATAATGGATGGTTCCACCTAACACCTTACATCCGAAGACGCTCTTTCCGCGATGCAAATGAGGGCTGTCCCAATGAAATGCGAGGCCGCGTGACGTTGCGTCGTTAGCGCGCTGGTCCGGCGGTGCTAGAATGCTTCAACGGAGAGCCCCTATGCCCTTTGTTGACACCAGCAGCCTGGATGTCATTGAGCGCCTGCCGGGCTGGTATGGGCGGTATTTCCAATCGCCGAGCATGACGTTCGCGCATTACGACTTCACCCGTGGCGCGTCCATTCACGAGCACTTCCATCCTCAGGAAGAAGTTTACGAGGTGATCGAAGGCGAGCTTGAGGTGACCATCGACGGCACGACTTAGGTCGCCCGAGCGGGTTTGGTCGCCATCGTTCCGAGTAATGTGCGCCATTCGGTAAAAGCGCTGACCGACGGCCGAGCCATCATCATCGACTATCCGCTGCGGCGCGAATCCGATTAGGTCCACTCGACGCCCAACTTGGCCGCAACTACGTCGGTAACAGGCATGTATCGATGTCAGCGATTCAACTTGCACTTTATGCGTCCAGGTGAACCCTGACATTTCTGATAATTTTAGTCTGCGCGACTTGCAGCCATTATTGCGGAATGGGAACTTGATAGAGGTTTCGATGCACGCTGACACGAGAAAACGCGTATACCGATGGATCGTGCCCAAACGAGATGTGTGAAATACCCTCCAGGTCAAGCTTCTGAACGACAGGTAGACCCGACAAATCTTTCTCGCGCTCCGCCCCGTGAGGCGAAAAGTTAGGAATGGGCCGGCCAGGCGCCTGAGCAATTACAAATACTTTGCCGCCCTCTCCGCTGCCCTCGGCCCGAAACCTAAGGAAGAAGAACTTGTCATCATGCGACCATGCCGCATCGCAGTACGTACAGATACGAACCGGCGCCCCACTTTGAACTGGATAAGCAAACACTGCCGTGGGCCTTTCTTCACCCCGAGCTGGCCCTAGAGCGATAATCCACCGCCCGTCAGGGGAGACTGATTTCATAATCAAATCAGGATACGAGAGAAGCTTTTCCTGTTGGGTTCCGTCCTCCTTCATGTGGAAAACAAACTGATGCCCGGCTTCGGAGCGATGAAAAATAATTGTTCCATCAGGACCGAAAAACACTCTAGCGTTTTGGGTAGGTGATAACCGACGTGCCGAAAACCGCCGTTGGAGTGAAGCGATCCACACATATGACTTGCCTTGCCCGTCGGGCGCGCAATACACGACTTTTTTCCCGTCAGCCGATATGTCAAAAGCCGTCGCTAACACACCGGGTAACAAACGCTCGCTCCGGCCAGAGTCCATGTCGGTTACCCCCAGTTCCCCTGCCGGGACGTTACTGGCTGGACCGCGGCGAACAACGTAATAGAAACTTTTTCCATCCGCAGAAAAAACCGAAGACACGGCCCCGGTACCCAGGCCCGGCAAATCCGCGTAGCCCTCAGACGAGATCTGACGTTCACCCCGAGCATCATGAATCCAGATGGCACTTTCCTTGCCTCCCACGGAAGTAATTAATGAGCGTCCGTCAGGGACCATGGCTATGCCTTCCTCCTCCGTTGGGCCAAAGGTTAATTGTTCCTGCCGCCCCTCGGGAAAGCGTTGGCGCCAGATGTGATATCCGCTACCCGCGTCCGCAGTAAAGTACATCCACTTACCATCTGGGGACCATGCCGCCGATGTACATGACGCGTCCGGCCCGACCGACCTCCCGGGAGAGGTGGCGTCAAACGGCACGAGGCGACATGGCAGCCATCCGGACTGATTCATTTCTACGACGAGCGCCCATTTTCGGTCGGGAGAGAGAGAGGAGCGATGAGCCATGCCAAATTCGGTTGGCGGCAGGTAGACCTGACGCTCTCCGCCCCGATTTTCATCGGAAGCCATCACAGCCATGTGTTCACCTTCAACAATTTCGGAGAACATCACGTGCTCAGCATCAGTCCAAGTTAGACCGGAAGTATTGGGCAGCAACAGCTGGGGCTGCCCACCGAGTACGGGCACGACCCAAGTTTCCCAACCTCCGTCCTGATGGATAACCGTGTAAGAAACTCGCGAGCCCCCTGGCGAGAAAACGGGACTCATTTTCTCCTCCTTATCGTCCGTGAGCTGCGCGGGAT
Source organism: Candidatus Dormiibacterota bacterium (assembly GCA_035602605.1). Taxonomy (GTDB): domain Bacteria; phylum Acidobacteriota; class Terriglobia; order Acidiferrales; family UBA7541; genus DASQHY01. Next base: position 86,474 of record DATNLZ010000082.1, on the reverse strand, counting down.
CTCCATCAGGCAAAAGCTTAGCGTAGACCTGTCCGCGACCTGTGAAAGTTCCCGGGCCGCGAATGAACGCCACGAGACGACCATCTGGCGAAAGAGAGGGGGATGTTGCCGAATCGGGAAAACGCGTGACCTGGACCCAAGTCGAAGGCGCTGGCGCACGCGGGTGGGTCCAACGCTCAAACGCCAAGCCAGCTAACACCAAAATGACTAGAGCGACGGCAGTAACATAAAAGGAGAATCGACGCCGAGGACCCTTGTTCTCCATGGTGATTGGAGACAACTTGCCTGACTCTGAATCGCGTTTCAGGCGATTCAAATCCGCCCGCAGTTCGGAAGCGTGCTGATAGCGTACATCGCGATCCTTCTCCAACATCTTGTTGATGATCCGCTCTAGTTCGGCAGGCACATCCGGGTTTAAGCGCACGGGAGACGTGTGGGTCCGATTGAGTATTGCGTCAAAAATCACTCCGGAAGTATCCCCACGAAATGGTAGTGTGCCCGTGCTCGTCTCGTACAGCACTACTCCGAAGGAAAACAGATCGGTCCGTGCGTCCAAATCCTTAGCACGAACCTGTTCGGGAGACATGTACGAGACTGTGCCTAAGGTTGTTCCCGGGCTTGTGAGATGGGGTGGTTCGCTTGCAAGTGTTGTCTGGGTTCCCGAGGTACCGGGAGTGTCTTTCCGGGGAGTTACTTTGGCGAGGCCGAAATCCAGAACCTTGGCGTGACCACGTTGCGTGACGAATATATTTGCAGGCTTGATGTCACGGTGGACGATGCCTCTTGTGTGAGCGGCATCCAGCGCATCGGCGATTTCGATGGCAAGTCCAAGCAGTTGTTCCAATTCAAGCCGGCGCCCGCTGATCATGTGCTTCAGCGTCGCACCATCGAGAAATTCCATGGCGATAAAGGCTTGACCGTTTTCCTCGCCGATGTCGTAGATAGTGCAGATATTGGGATGGTTCAAGGCAGATGCTGCCTTGGCCTCACGCCGGAAACGTTCTAGCGCCTGACGATCTTGGGCGACATCCTCGGGCAGGAATTTCAAAGCGACAAAGCGCTCCAGTCGCGTGTCTTGAGCTTTGTAGACCACGCCCATCCCGCCACCGCCCAGCTTTTCTACTATGCGGTAGTAGGAGAAACTCTGCCCCAGCAGTGATGGGGAGTCCAACATTAGTGCACATCTTAGGTTGCGGTCAGAGGCGAGTCAATGAAACGGATTCGGCAAGGTCAGAGACGGCCCTGCTAGGCTGGGCCGAAACCACTTGGCCGGATTACCGGACAAGTTGAATAATCAACTCTTTGAAGAGAACCCACGACGCAACTGCAACGAAAAACATAAACACGCCGAAAATTATGCAGTCGAGATTCTAACGGCTTTATCGGACGCGCGCGGAGCTTCCTGCCCACCTTCACTTCTCCGCGAGAACGCGCATCCGATAAAGCTCTAGCGTTTATCAGGCATTGAGTCCATTTAGCATGATAAGGCAGTAGATATTCGAGGGCTGGATCGCATGGGGGAATTGCCCGGTGATATCATGCGACCGGATTCTCTCGGAGGTCTTCCATGAAACTCGCGTTCCGCAGCTCCACGTTTCTACTCGCGTCGGCGCTTTTTGCCGTCCCTGTCCTGCGCGCGACTGAATCAGAGCCTCTGCGAGTCGCCATCGTGGGGCTTGTTCACGGTCACGTTCGGGGGTTTTTCTCGAATTCTACACATCGGCCCGAGATACACATCGCCGGAATCAGCGATCCAAACCGCAGCCTCTTCGATCGCTACGCGGCTGAGTTCGGACTTGACTCCACCTTGTATCACGCTGATCTGGAAGAGATGCTACGTACCACCAAGCCGCAAGCGGTTCTTGTTTATTCGAGCACCTTCGATCACCGAAAGATTGTGGAACTCTGCGCGAAGCACCACATCTCGGTCATGATGGAAAAACCGCTCGCCGTCAGTCTGCAAGACGCCCAAGCGATCGAACGCGCAGCACGCGAGGGAAAGATCCAGGTGCTGGTGAACTACGAAACATCCTGGTATCGAAGCAACCACGCCATGTTTGAGTTGGTGCACGCGGGTGCGATTGGAGATGTCCGAAAAGTTGTGGTGCACGACGGTCATGAGGGGCCGAAGGAAATTCGTGTTAGCCCGGAGTTTCTGAAGTGGCTCACGAATCCCACGCTGAACGGGGGTGGGGCACTGTTTGATTTTGGCTGCTACGGAGCCGACTTGATGACATGGCTCATGAACGGACAAAGGCCGCTGTCGGTTACCGCGGTCACGCAGCAGATCAAGCCGGAGATCTATACGCATGTCGATGATGAGGCGACGATCATTCTGACTTATCCTAAGGCGCAAGCGATTCTGCAGGCTTCTTGGAACTGGCCATTCAGCCGTAAGGATATGGAAGTTTATGGACGGACGGGGTACGTGATTACCGTTGGGCAGGACGATTTGAAAGTTCGTCGAGCGGGGGAAAAAGAGGAACAGATCATTGCGGCCCAGAAAGTGCCGTCCCCATCCGGTGATTCCCTCACGTTTCTGCGCGCTGTCGTCCTGGATGGCCTAAAGCCAGATGGTTTGTCTTCGCTCGAAACCAACGTCATCGTGACGGAGGTTCTTGATGCAGCACGCCAATCCGCCGCAACCGGAAAGACGGTGAACTTGAAGCCATAATACAGTTTCAAAGCGCACGCTGCGCGTGGTGCAACCTGCAGCAGTGGAAGCGGCGGTATTGGCCAAGAAGAAGCCCGTAGGCAGGACGACGTCTTGGACGCCTGGAGACGAGACCTGGAAGCGGCGCGCTGGCAACCTCTCGAAACCACTAGCGCCGCATTCTGTGGAGCCAGAACCAGGTCAAATCATATTGATGTTTCCTGCCCTCTTGCGCGGCGATCGGGTTTTGATAAATCTCAAAACGGGTGCCGGCACGGGGCTCGGCCTGAGCGGAAACCCGGCCGTTGCGGTGTATGCCCCAGCGGAGGGCCTGTTCATTTTTGCTCTGCAATCGTTCGAAGGAGCTACCGCATGCGGAGTGACTCTTGGGAGGGCTGTGTGCAGTTTGGAGGGCGACGATTACACTTTGTTCTCGGCCAGACCAATCACTGGCGGAGATCAGGAATCCAAGATTTGGGTTCTCCGCGTACCCACATATATTCCTTCTAGGGTTGCAGTAAGTTGGCGAGACGACGAGGGCTCGATCAAATCTGGCGAATTGTCTCGTCTCCTGGCGGAATTAAGAGTTGAAGGTTTTGCTTCCCCGCGTTCGAACCACCTTCGGCGACGATAAGGCCCGCCGTTCCTTCGCTTGAATCGCCGAACAGAATGTTTCCGACGTCATTGCCAAGTAAGAAATTATTGCTGCCAGTCAAATCCCCGGCACTGTAGTTGCCGACATTTTGCGCCAGGCACTGTTTGTACGTTTGGCCGTGTGCCCTGATGCCGAGAGTGAAGCCACTGCTATTGCCGCATCACCCCCGAACACCGCCGCATGGCGTCCAGCAAAGAACAACGCAACATCCCTCGTTGTACGAAACCAAGCCCCGGAGACCATTGTATGAACGCACAGAGGACGTGTGCTCCTCCTTCCTGTAAGTCGAGCGGGTCGGTCAAATCTACCGGGTCGTTCTCGACATAGGAGTAGCGGTTGAACGCCGCGACGGTCCGGTTGTCACTCGTGTCGCTGAAGACTACGCAAAAGAACCGGACGATTTCACGCTTAATGCCGCCTTTTGCCGCCTCGTTTTTTCGCAACTTCCGTCATGTCAAGCAGATGTGGCGGAAGCGTGTGGGAGTCGAACCCACCATTCGGTCCGCGAAGGACCGGATCGCTGGTTTTGAAGACCAGGAGAGTCACCGGACCCCTTGCGCCTCCAGAGGCTGATTCTAACAGAAAGCCTACATATGCCTGCTGTAGCCGCCGCACCCGCAAAATCTTCAGTGCATTGCCCAGCCGCCATCCACGTTAATGGTTTGGCCTGTAATGATGTCGCTATCGCTGGAGGCAAGAAATACAGTGGTCCTCGCAATATCGCGCGGAGATACCCGGCGCTTTAAGGACTGAAGGGCAACCACAGCCGCGACCTGCTCCGGTGTTGCGTATTTCTTCTCCTCTTCAGTTTCCACTCCGCCGGGGCTGATGGCATTGACCTGAATATTCAATCCACCGAGATCATGCGCTAGCGAACGCGTGAAACCGATCACACCGCCCTTGGAGGCGATGTAATGAACTAGATTGGCGGGCTGCCCCACCCAAAACGTCACGGAAGAGAGATTAATGATTTTTCCTTTGCCCTGTTGCTTGAAGCTAGGAAGAACCGCGCGCGAGCAGAGAAAACATCCCCTAACATTTACGGACTGTACGCGCTCCCACTGTTCCAGTGTTGTTTCTTCAAATTTGTGACGAGGATAGATTCCTGCATTATTCACCAGGACGTCGATCGCTCCAAACTTGTCACCGGCCATTTTGACCATTCGGGCCACCGACGCTTCATCGGACACGTCGACTTCCAGAGGTAAAATTTCCGCGCCGCGCCTTCGCAACTCTTCGGCTGTTTTCTCCATTTCGGGTAAATCGATGTCCGCAGCGACAACGCGCGCGCCTTCGATGACAAACTCTTCGGCAATAGCCCTGCCGATCCCGCGAGCCGCACCGGTCACGACACAGACTTGATTTTGAAGAATATGCATTGGCTGCCTCATCCCTGGGCGGCGTAAGCCCATCCGAGTATATACATCGCTGCTATGAATCTCTTTAAGCCTGCGGCATTCAATAAGCAAAGGCAATGTTGTAAAGGGGTTCGGAACGCGCAAAGAATGCAGACCCCAGCAGGAATGTGCCACGCCCTCACATTTTTCGCCCCTGGCTGATTGCTCATTTTCAGCAACATGGAGGCGCGTTTCTTGGTGTGCGATGGAAAGAGCAACAGCACGAGGCCATCGAGCCGATCCCTGCTCTGGCAAGCGCTGAGTCTCATCTTTATCCATACGAGGTAGCAGGCCGAACCCACACCAAGCCCCAATGTACTCAACGATGCGATTCAACAAATGTCACTCTCGGCCCCGTTCAACGACTATAGAAATTCGCAAGCTGATATTACACGACAGTCAATGCGAACAGACATTGACAGAACAGGCGCGCCCGCCGTATGGTTTTGCCAGAGAAACGTTGTAGGGGAATGTGTGCCTATCTGCGAAGTCTATTGCGGTGAGAAAAAGTCAGGAGGATGGTATGAGGACTGTCCAACAAAGGGCGGCGATCGCGAAGTTTTTCCTTTTTGGTGCTATGGTTTCGCTATTCGTGTTTTCGAGCGCGTATCCATCCGCAGCTCAAACCATGACTACCGGCCAAGTGGTCGGGCAAGTGACCGATCCATCCGGCGGCGCTGTCCCCGCGGCCAAGGTCGATCTGCGCGATCTTGCCACGGGCGCCCTGCGCTCCACCACGACCAACAGCCAAGGCCAATACCTGTTTCCGCAAGTGACGCCGGGAAATTACACCGTTACCATCACTGCTAGTGGATTTGTCCAAACCGTTGCGCCATCGGTAGTGGTTGAAGTTGAAAAGACGTCTACGATCAATTTGACTCTGAAGCTGGGGAGTACGAGTGAGGTTGTGGAGGTGCAGTCCACGCCGGGCGCCGAATTGCAGATGCTGGACTCCGCAGTTGGCAATACCATCGGCGGAGACGAAATTCTGGCTTTGCCTACCCTCGAGCGTAACACCACGAGCTTGTTGCTTTTGCAACCCCTCGCTATGCCCCAGCAGTTCAATTCACAAGTGAGCCGTTACGGCGGACAGGTGGCTGGGGCGCGCAGTGACCAGAACAAGTTCATGGTCGACGGCGGCGAAATTACCAATCCCATCTCCGGTAACTCGGATTACTACAAAAATTTTCGGGGAGGACCGGAAGGCGCCATCCCAACACCGGTCGAGAGCATTCAGGAGTTTAAGGTGGAGACCAACAACCCCGGCGGCAGCATAAGCGTCGGCGGCGGCGCGCAAGTAGTGATGGTAACTAAACGCGGCAGCGACCTTTTCCACGGCTCGCTTTACGAGTATTATCGCGGCTCCGCGCTTAACGCCAATCGCTGGGACGCGAATCGTGTTGGCCAGCGCAGGCCCAATATCGTTGACAACCGCTTCGGCGGCAGCGTTGGCGGTCATATTCTGCCTGATGCCTGGAAGACTTTTTTTTACGCGCATTACGAAGGCCGTCGGCGAAGCGAAGCCGTTTTTATCAACAGGCTGGTGCCCTCCAGTTCGCTTCGGCAAGGTATCCTTCAATTTAAGGATGCTACCGGCGCCGTGATCCGATATTTCTTGCAGCCGGACAACATTTCGGCAAAATGCGGTTTGAGTGGAAGTGACGCGTGCGACCCGTGGGCTCTAGGCTTAAATCCGGCAATCAGAGAATTGTGGAAAAACATACCGCTAGGTAATGACACAACGCTAGGCGACGGATTAAATACCATCGGCTTCACGTCTTTCGGTAAGTTTCCAGTAAATGATAATTTTGGTGTCATTCGCCTGGATCATTCCTTCACTTCGCGTCTCCACTGGACCGGCAGCTATCGCCACTTTCGGGAAGATGCCGGCGTCAACCGTCAGGCGGACATCGGTGGTCAACTGCCCGGCGACGTACCAGGAGTTCCAAGAATTATTTCGACTCTGCCCCGCCAGCCACGCTTTCTCGTCACTGGGTTGACCGCCAACATCACCCCCAACGTGACCAATGATTTCCGCGTTAGCTGGCTTCGCGACATGTGGCAGTGGTCCTCGCAACCTCCTTACGCTCAGCTACCAGCAATGTCACCGGCGGCTTTGGTCCCCGGAGGCGACACTGTCAATGCATTATTGCCCTTGAATATTGATACGCAAGGCGCGCGTACTCGGCTCTGGAATTCGCATGGTATGAGTTTCCGCGATGACGCCACGTGGGTCCACGGCAACCATCTGTTTCAGCTTGGCGGTTCTCTCAACCACACATGGGTTTACTTCCGGCGTGATGATGGTCAGCTTAATTCTCAGACCCCGTTGCAGTATTTTATGACCAACGGAAACGGAATACTGTTTACTCCCAGCTATCAGCCTCGCCCTTGTACCGTCACGATAACGGCCGATTGTCTGCCCTCTAATCAGACCGCCAGTTGGAACAATTTCTATGCGCAAGTTTTGGGCATCGTCGACACTGCTACCATTCTGCGGGCGCGTGACGCAAACCTTCAACTATTGCCACCGGGGACTGATCTCCAAAACACCATGCGCTATAACCAAATTACTTTATACGCGCAGGATACCTGGCATCTGCGGCCCACTTTCACTTTCAGCTATGGCTTGGCGTGGGCCGCAAGCGTTCCGCCCGTAGAAGACAAGGGTAAATTGATGATGGCGGTCTTCCCAGGGTCCGGGATCCTTCTGCCGCGGAGCTACCTCGCGTCTCGCAAGCAGGCGGCCCTAGCCGGCCAAGTTTACAATCCACCGGCTGGTTTTTCGCCCATTGCCAATACTGGCCGAAAGTACCCGCTTGATTTTTCCACTCGTGATTTCCAGCCTCGCGTCTCCGCGGCATGGAATCCCAATTTCACTGGCGGCTGGCGTGAGAGGATTTTTGGTCGCGGCAAGACCGTCTTCCGCGGTGGTTACTGGCACTTCTACGATCGCTTGAATGGCGTACAAGTTGCCGTCAACACCTTGCAATCAGTGGGCTTTGGGCAAACTGTGCAGTGCCTTGCACCTGTAAGAAACCTAGAGGACCCGTGCACGCAGCAGAACAGCGGATCTGATCCCAAGACCGCTTTCCGTATTGTGGCGGACGGGAGCACGATTGCCCTCCCGCGCGTTACGACCCAAGTGACCCCGCCAGTGATCCCTGGCAATACATTAGTGCCTGGCGCAAACATCTCTTTCGTTCCCAACTCTCAATTGCCAGATCCGCAGTGGACCCCTGGTTCCCACGACTCTTGGGATTTCACCATCCAACGCGAACTGCCCGGGCGTGGCCGTCTGGAGATTGGTTACGTCGGCCACATCGCTCGAAATATTTATCAGGGCATAGACTTAAATCAAGTGCCATTTTTTATGGTTTCTGGCGGGCAAACCTTTGCGCAGGCATTCGATGCTCTGGCTCAGCAGATTAAAGCAGGCAACGTCACCGCTCAGCCTTTCCTGGAGACTGTCTTGGCGGGAAGCCGCAAGTATTGCGGCGCCCCATTCACGAGCTGCACCGCCGGAGTCGTCAAATCTTTTGGTGGGCAGATTTCGGGCCAGCGTGTGCGTGATGTGTTCAACGGAATTCAGACCGAGTTCAAACTTGGTCCTGCCACCAACGCGGCCACGCAGTTTAATAATTTCTTCTTTTGGTCCGGGCTTGGACGCTCCAATTACAACGCCGCCTTTGTTTCCTATCACGTTCGTGCATACAAGGGGCTAACCTTGGATGCCAACTTTGGGTATTCGCACAGCCTTGACACAGTTCCGTTTAATCAGGACAGCGATGGCGCGTTCTCGAACAGTTACGATCCTCATTACGATTACGGAACCTCAGTATTCGATCGCAAATACGTCTTTACCTTGCTGGGCACTTGGGAGTTGCCTTTCCGCCCGCAAACGACCTGGGCAAGACAAGTCGTCGGCGGATGGCGACTGTCTCCCATTCTCTCGTATGCAACCGGATTACCGTTGCAAGTGATGAACGGCTCCGGCCAGGAATTTGGCCAGACCGGTTTCGGGCTGGGTTCTGAAGCTGTGCGAATCGGTGCGGCACCGACCTCGAGCATCTATCGCGTCGCCCCAACCAGCGGCGCCGGCTCAAGCGGCGGTGGAAAAGGCACTGGCCTCAACCTATTCGGCGATCCACAGGCTGCGTTTAACGCATTCCGCCCCATCCAAGTGAGCGTCGATACCACCTCGCGCGGTGGCACGCTCCGCGGTTTGAAACCTTGGAACCTTGATTTGTCTTTCGCAAAGAAGTTCAAGCTGCCCACCGAACACGGCGCATCTATCAGCTTCTCCGCCGAGTTTTTCAACATGTTGAATCACGTTAATTTCCTAGATCCTGAGGTCAATCTGCAGAGGCCCCAAACCTTCGGCGTGATCAACACTCAGGGAAACGAGCCTCGCCAAATACAATTGGGCCTGCGCTTCGATTTCTAAGATCTTCCAAGATGAGCTCGAAACTTACTGCAGAATTCCGTTGAACGAATGAATGCTGTATTAATTATCCGCGCGGCCTTGAACGAGTGGCGTCAACATTCCAAAACGTATTCCATAGGAGACGGGTTTCGCTATGTCCAAACGATCTAGGTTTATGTTGTTTGTAGGAACGTTGATAGGTTTTGGCTCCCAACCTTTCCTCCTCGCTCAGGCGCCGCAGGTCAATCCGGACATTTACAGCCAGCTCCACCACCGCTACATCGGACCGGTGGGAAATCGCGCCGACGCGGTTGCCGGGGTGCCCGGCAGCCCGTACATCTATTACGTAGGCGCGGCCTCCGGCGGCATTTTCAAAACCACCGATGGCGGGATCCATTGGGATCCTATTTTTGATGCGCAACCGGTCTCCTCAATCGGGTTCCTCGCCGTTGACCCAAGTAATCCAAACGTCGTCTGGGCGGGCACGGGCGAATCTTTCATTCGCAGTCACATCTCGATAGGCAGTGGAATTTATAAGTCAGTGGACGCTGGTAAAACTTGGACGCTCATGGGTCTTGAGAAAACCGGCCGCATCGCGAACGTTGTCATCGATCCGCACAATTCGGATTTTGTTCTCGCCTGTGCGCTCGGCCATTCGTATGGACCCCAGCAGGAGCGTGGTGTCTTCCGCACTGCCGATGGAGGCAAGAATTGGACCAGGACGCTTTTCGTTGACGAAAATACAGGTTGCTCGGATCTGGCGATGGATCCCAACAACTCGCGCGTTCTCTTTACCGGCATGTGGCAGTTTGAGATCCACACATGGGGCCGCACAAGCGGTGGACCTTCAAGCGGCTTATTCAAATCCACGGACAGCGGCGTTACCTGGACGCGCCTCGAAGGCCACGGACTGCCAAAGCCTCCTGTGGGCCGGATTGGCGTCCGCGTTGCGCAGCGTGATTCCAACCGCGTTTATGCTTTGATTGAGACAGGCGATGGCGTCCCCTGGAACGACAAGCCGACGCAGCAAGGACAGCTCTGGAGGTCCGACGACGGAGGCGAGAAATGGCAATTGGTGAATTCCGACCGGCAAATTCGAGGGCGCACGCATTACTACACTCGCGAAGAAATTGCGCCGGACAATGAAAACGAGGTCTTTTTCTTCACGTCCGTATTTTCAAGAACGCTCGACGGCGGCCGCACTCTCACAGCGATGCCCTCGAGTCCCGGCGGAGACAATCACGAAATGTGGATTGATCCGACGAATGGGGATCGCATGGCTGTCGTCAATGATGCCGGCGTAAGCATTTCCATCAATCGCGGGCGTACTTGGAATCACATTCAACTCCCGATCGCCCAGATTTATCATGTGACCGTAGATAACCAGATTCCCTACTTTGTTTATGGCAACAAACAGGATGGTCCCTCTTATCGTGGTCCTAGCAACAGTTTGCAGTTTTTTAGTTTTGGCGGCGACACAAGTGCCGTGCCCATTCCGCGCAGCGTCTGGCATCCGATAGCGGGAGGCGAGAGCGGATTTGCTACGCCTGATCCCACCGACGACAACATTATTTGGTCGAGCGGCACCGGGTCGGGCAGCGTCAGCGGCGCGGTCATGCGCTTCGACGAGCGGAATCATCAATCGCGGGATGTCGAAGTATGGCCCGAGGACGTTTCAGGCGCCACCGCCGCTGAGGTGAAATACCGTTTCAATTGGGAGTTTCCCGTCACCATCTCACCCCACGACCATAATATGGTCTACGTCGGCAGCCAGTACGTTCACGTCACCACCGACGGCGGCAACAGTTGGCAGATCATCAGTCCTGATCTGACTCGCAATGACAAGACACGTCAACAAAGCTCGGGCGGACTTACGCCCGACAATATTGGAGTTGAGTATGCCGGAGCCGTTTTTGCAATTGCAGAGTCGTCCAAGCAGCCTGGCGTGATCTGGGCGGGCACGAACGATGGCTTTGTCCAAATTACGCGCGATGGTGGGAAGAACTGGAGTAACGTGACCAAAAATATTCCTAACCTGCCCGAGTGGGGCACCGTCAGCAACATTGAGGCGTCACGCTATGATGCGGGGACAGCCTACATCACTGTAGATTTCCATCAGATGAATAATCGCGATCCGTTCGTTTATAAGACTGCAGATTACGGCGCCACTTGGTCCGCGATTACCGCCGGAATCCCCCGCACGATGCTGAGCTATGCCCACTGCATCCGCGAAGATCCTGTTCGCAAGGGGCTGCTCTACCTCGGCACCGAGAATGCGCTTTATGTTTCCTTCGATGATGGAAAGAATTGGCAGCCGTTTCAGACGAACTTGCCGCATGCTCCGGTCTACTGGATTGCCGTTCAGGAACGCTTTCACGATCTCGCCCTTGCGACGTATGGACGCGGCTTCTGGATCTTTGACGATCTGACGCCGATCCAGCAATTAACCCCTGAGGTTCTGGCGTCAAATGCGCATCTGTTCGCGCCTCGCGATGCTTACCGTTTCCGCGCAACCGTGCAGCCCGCCTCAGTTTTCTATGACCCCACCGCTGGCCAAAATCCGCCCTACGGCGCTTCGGTCAATTTTTATCTCAAATCAAAACTCGGTGAAAAAGATCGCCTCAAAATCACCATCAGCGATGCAGGGGGCAAGACGATTCGCGAAATCGTTTGTAACCCGCCGAGACCTGACGGCGGTACGCCAACAACAGCTGGTGGTGCTGTGGGAGAGGGGCGCGGTGGTCGCGACGGCGGTCCGCCTTGCGAAGCCAAGCCAGGCATAAACCGAATCTGGTGGGATCTGCGAACCGAGCCCACGAAACAAATTCAACTGAGGATGAAGCCGCAATACGGCACTGAGTTGCCTCTTGGGCCAGAGGGATGGCGGCAAGCTTCGAGCGTTGGACGTATTTCATTGCTGGCCCCGCCTGCAACGTACACGGTGAAGCTGGCGGTTGGTGGCCAGGAGTTCAGCCAAAAGCTCAACGTCCTGAAGGATCCGCATTCTACAGGGACACCAAGTGATATCGAGATACAAACTAGACTCGTCTCGGCGCTGCGGGACCAAATGAACACTTTGGCGGATAGCGTCAATCAAATCGAGTCGCTTCGCGCTCAGCTCGCCAATCTGGAAAAGCAATTCGGAACCGATGATGCATCAAACGCAATGCGCAAGGCCGCCGGCGATCTTGCAGACAGACTGATGAACGTAGAAGCGAAATTGATTCAACTCAAATCCACTGGTCAGGGTCAAGATGATGTTCGGTTTGCGCCGATGCTTCTCTCAAAGATCAGCTATCTGGCCTCGCAAGTGAGCAACTCCGATTTTCCGCCGACCACGCAGCAGTTGGCCCTGCAAGAGGAGTTGAAGAGTCAGGGTGATAAACTCCAGCAACAGTTTACCCAGGTACTGGAAACCGATGTGGCCGCGTTTAATTCCATGTTGCGCGAGCGTAAGGTTCCTCACGTCATCGCCAAAACGCCTTAAACACATGCCTTAGAAATCTGTGTTACCGGATCCGTTGAGCTGCACCGCTCGAGTTTCTGATTCTTTTATCTCGCCCACATGTTACTTGAACTCGATCTCGTAATTCCCTCCGGTCACGATCTTCAATTCTTGAACGCTTTTCGGCGCCAAGAAGTTTGGCAACTGCCTTTCCTTCGATCGAACGGCTACGATCTCTTGCCCTGGGGGAGCACGCAGGCGAAGGTTTCCATCTGCCGTCGTATGGAGCTTGGCTGTAACCGCCTTTCCATCGCGCCACGTCAAGTCCACAGTCATTCCTCCACGCGCGCGGAAACCCTCGAAGGACCCTGCTTTCCAGGCCTTAGGCAGCGCGGGAAGGAAATCGATCTCGCTCGCTGGCGATTCAAATTTGGAATCAAGCAGCATGCCAACCATCCCTGAAGTGCCTCCGGAGTTGCCGTCAATCTGAAACACGCCAGGCGGATGATCGTCGAGCAAATCCGGAAACGTGGATTGCTTCAGCAGAACCTGCAGACTCTCATAAGCTTTTTCACCGTTGCCCAGGCGTCCCCAATAATTGACCACCCACGCGCGGCTCCAGCCCGTCTGGCCTCCGCCATGATCGAGTCTTCGCCGTAACGTGACTTCAGCGGCCTTTGCTAAACCCGGTGTGTCAACGGGATTGATCTGGCTTCCTGGAAAAAGCGCCCACAAATGCGAGATATGTCTGTGTCCTGGGTCGTTTTCATCGTAATCCTCCCGCCACTCTTGCAGCTGGCCAAGCCTGCCGATCTTGAAAGGGGGCAGCTTGGCCTTTGCTTGCAGTAACCGCGAGCGGAAATCGCGATCCAGCCCCAAAATCTCGCTCGCTGAAATTGTGCGAGTGAAAAGCTCGCGCACAATTTCGATGTCCATCGTCGGGGCCATGGTAAGCGAATGCGAGCTTCCATCCGGCAGCTTGTATCGGTTCTCGGGCGAGAGCGAAGGACCGGTCACCAAAGCCCCCGCTCCGTCGTCCGTCAAGTAGTCAAGAAAAAATGACGATGCATCGTGCAGCACCGGATAGCCGCGCCCTGCGAGGAATTGTTTGTCTTGCGTGAATGCGTAGTGATCCCAAAGGTGCAGGCTCAGCCATGCCCCGCCCGTCGGCCAAATTCCATAGGGGACGCCATCGACCGGAACTGCATCTCCCCAGATGTCGGTGTTGTGGTGAATTACGAAGCCTCCCGCTCGGTAATACTTCGTTGCGACTTCGCTTCCTGTACCACTGCTGAAATTACGAACCATGTCAATCAGATCAAACAGCGGTTCGTGCAGTTCGCTAAGGTTGGTCGGCTCCGCGATCCAATAATTCATTTCCGTATTGATGTTGATCGTGAATTTCGAGCCCCAGGGATTTGTTATTCCGCTGGCCCATAGACCCTGCAGGTTCTCCGGCATTCCTCCCGGTCTGCTGGATGCGATCATTAGGTAACGCCCCATCTGGAAATAAATCATTTCCAGATGCGGGTCGCTTGCGCCGGACTGAACGCGCTTCAGGCGTTCATCTATGGGCACATTGGCCAGGGGATCGGCGTCGGTTCCAAGTTGCAGCCAGACACGCCGAAACAAATTCTGATGATCCGCCACGTGAGCGGCCTTGAGCTGTGGATAAGGCTTGGCAGCCGCTTCTTGTAAAATGCCAGCGCAAGTAGATGTTGGCGGATCGCCTTGGAATCTTCCGCCCTTGAAATCGGTCGCTGCGGCGATCAGCAGCGTAACCGAATCTGCGTTCGTCACCGTCAGATGATCCCCTTCACTCTTTACCGACCCTCCGGTCGGAAGCACCTGCACTTCGCCAACAAAATGAATGTGATCTTTGTGCTCAGGTCCTTCTTGCAAGAGCAGCTTGTCATCGCCGTTCGTTTTTGTTGAAAAATCCTCCGGGCGATCCATGGTTACTCGGAAATTCAGACGACCAGGCTTATTCGCCGTCAGACGAACAACGATTACTTTGTCTGCTGCCGACGCGAACATTTCTCGAACGTAGTGAACATCGTTACTGCTGTAGGTTACCCGCGCGATAGCCGTGTCAAGGTTGAGTTCGCGCCGGTAATCGGTGACCCGCTCTTGCATTCCCTCTCGTGGAGCTGACCGCAGGTAGAGATCGCCTAGTGTTGAATAGCTTGGAAGCCTTGGTGGAATCGAAAGCATTCCCTCCTCAGCAAGTTTCTCGGCCTCGCCAATTCGCCCAGCAAAAAGCAGCTTGCGGATCTGCGGCACAGCTTCATAAGCTCTAGGATTCAAGCGGTCCTGCCGGCCGCCCTGCCACACGGTATCTTCATTCAATTGAAGATGTTCGTCCTGCGGTCGCGTCTTGTTGCCGTCTGCAATGTCAGCATTGACCTTGCGGTCTTGACTGTCTCCGTTATTAACGCCGATGTTGGCGCCGCCAAATACCATTGCGCCCATTCTTCCGTTGCCGACAGGCAAAGCTTGGCTCCACTGCGGAGCAGGCTGGCGGTACCACAAGATCATGGCAGTACGGTGCTGCGAATCGTTCTGTTGCGCAAAGCCGGTGCAGCAGCCGCAACCAAGAATCGCGATATAGCGACACGTCTTCAGAGCCGAATGAACTTCTCTGCGCACGTAGCTCCCGTTAAGCAGGCGTTTGGGAAAATGGAACCCACGTCAGCGTTTCGGCTGAGTGCTTGTGGATTTCTGATGTGCTTCTTGCGAGTATTGGTGAGCTTTCGAGGAGTATTCCATCGCTTTTCTCGAATGCTCCTGTCCGGTGATGTGATCCTCTTTACCGTGATGCACTGCAGCGGCACGGTGAGCGTGCGCCGCTAGTTCATGGAATTCGGCAGCTCTCTGATGGGCATCTTGTGGCATAGTTCCCTTTCGAAATGATCGGCGGAGTTATGTCTTTCGAAATCTGTTCGCGTACCTTCCCAGTCAAAACGTCGACGAAGAGCGAGTGTCCGCCGCAATCGTTTCCTTCGCGTTGTAAAAGAGGTTGCGAAGGGCCCGCACGATTAAACGAACCATCACAACGGTCGCACCCACAGCGATCGCAACAATACCTGCGGCAGCGTATGGATGCCGCGTCGCAAACCATATCAGAAAAACCACCGCCGCATCTTCACTGAGGCTCAGCGCAATGTTTGAAAAGGGTTCTGGCGAGTGTGTAACTGCCGCGCGAGCTGCGGTCTTGCCGCCGTGTGCCGCGAACGCAAGCAAGCTCCCTGCAAGCGTTGCTACCAGTTGCTCCCATTGCGGCAATTGCGCGGTCGCAGCGTAGGCGAGCACTGCCGCAACCGGCACCCGAACAAACGTATGGAGCGCATTCCAGAGAAGGTCGAATACGGGAATTTTGTCCCCGATAAATTCAACAAGAAAAAACACACCGCAAATGGCGATGACGTACCAGTTTTCGAGCGCTTGCAACGATGCAGGCAGGCTTAAGGCGTGACTGCGAGCCAGCAGGCCCAACATCCCTACCGTGGCATAAACATTCAGCCCTGCCGAAAAGCAGACCACGACAAGCAGAGCGGTAAGCTCAGTTCCGGTAGGGATACCGATCGTTAGCGCTGTAGTAAACATCGGTTCAATCGCGCATTGCTCTCATGGGCTATCACGACTGCTGAAAAACACCACGGGAACGCACCTGTTTTAAAAGCCAGGGGAATCCTACACCGAAGCGATTATAGAGGCGAGACGCGGGCGGTTTCAACCTTTGCAGACTGAGTGCGCAGGAGCGCTTCGACCAATTCCACCAGACGCGGGCTGGAACAAACTTCGTAGTACGGTCGTGTTGTGGAACTGGGGCCAATCTTCCCATCGGTCTGCAGTTGCCGCACATAACCCTTGCGCACCACGATGAGTTCGAGCGAGTCGCCCATCGGCAATTCACCGAAGTAAAGAGTAACCGGCTGCCGCCCCCAAGGCGTATCCAATTTCGTCTCCACTGTATCCATGGAAATTTCTTCGGCCAGCTTTTGGAACCCTTCTTCGTTGAGCTCTATGCCATTGAGATTGAAACGAATCAACAACTCCTCAGCCTCTTCCTCAGAAGCTCCTTCCATCGAGGTTTGAAACAGGAACATGCAGAACAGCGATGGATTACGTGCAAGCAGGCGCCGAGCCATCTTAGAACAGCCCGAAAGACGGTCGGAAAGATTGAGGGCTTTGGAGATCATAATTCGAGAGTCGCCGTTGATCCAGTAGGTGGGAGCTGAACTTTGAAAAGCTACTCCGATCCCCAGCTCTAAACGAGGCAGGTCGCTCGACTCGGCGCGCTGGTTATACGCCGCGGAAACAGCGAGGATTTGCCGCGCTAGAACGCAGGCCTTGGCTACCGGGCGCTGGTAAGAGCGGTTGGCTTCGGTCTCGAAAATTGCCAGCACGATTGCATCGCCTTCGATAAACACCTTCGCCGCTCCAAAGCGATCGAGCAGTTTGGTCACCGGCTCATGAAAGTTCAGGCTGAAATGGGATGCCGGATTCAGACCTCGATCGAGCAAGTCGTGTGTGATTTTTGTCGAGCCGCGCACATCCGCTTTGATAATTACATGAGAAACGACGCGGTCTTCGGTTGGCCGCGCCTCGTCTGGCAGCACGCATTCGTACAGCGTGTTGTTGAGCCGCGAAAGCTCGCGAGTCTTCTCATTGGTGATCAGGTTGATGCGTTCCATGCAAGTGGTCAAGTGCTCGAAGTTTCGCCGGGCCCGACGCAAGCGCATGAAATCCTCGGTGAAGCGCAGTACTGTCGCACGAATCTCGCTATGCGAAAAGCGGCGAACCTTCTTAGACAATTCTTCGATCGGTTTCATGGAGAAGCGCCGCGCTGGAAATTGCTTCAAAATATCCTCGACGCTCTTCAACTCATCACGGCTCACAAGCGCCTTGCGCAGCTGCTGCAAGTGAATTGGCGGGCAATAATCACGAAAGATGGAGCGGACTTCGTAACTCGCCAGAATGTGAACGATCAACTCGCGCTGCTCCAGGCGAGCGATCCAATCCTCCAGCAGCTTGTTACGCAACTCCGGCGCACCGCTGGATTGCGCATCAGGGTCAAAAAGGCGATGAGCATTCTCCGGCTCATTCAAATAATCCGCTAGGCGGCTCTGCCTTTGCCCGGAAAGAAAGGAGGCTTTTTGCTTCGCAGAATCGAGTTGCGGGCTCAGTTCCTCCAACTTCATATGGTTGCTGCGGATTCGCTTTTCAACCTCGCTCAGCGCGGCACGCACGTCGGACGGGTCGGCGGCTCGAACCAGTTTAGAGAGTAGCCCTTCGCTTCGCTCCAATTTGCGTAGCAAAGCCTCGCGCTCCTCCTCAAGCTGGACCAGCTCCGAGCGGGACGTAAGCGCCTGCTCAACCAGACTCGAATGGGTCTTCTGCAGGTCATCAGGGATCTCTGCGGTGTGTTCGACCGCCAGAACGGAATCGCGCACAAACTCAAGCAGCAGCGTATCCATCGCCTCAAAGCGATCCGGATCGCGCACGTAATTTCCCAGCAAAACATACTGCTCGGCAAAGAGCACGTCGTCCTTTCCGCCTTCCACAAAAACAAGGCGATTTTTCAGCAGGTCGTATGGCGACCCAAACTCTTCACCGAACAATGCGCGCCGAGATTTTGCAAGCACGTTTTCTTCAACGTCTACCAGATACTGGTGAATCTGCTGGCCAACCTGTCGAACAACGTTGCGGCGCCCGGCCTGAAGCTCCGAGAGCCGCGCCTTCATTACGTGCGCTTGCTCGCTGCGTTCGAAGTGTTCGCCGCGCTGGCGAACCCATTCCTTCCCTTCCAGGATTAGATTGGCGAATTGATTTCCGATTTCCTGGGTTAGGAATTTGATGAGGGCGATACGAAACAAAAAATCAATCTCGATATTCTTTTCGTATTTGGCGCGAGTGAGTGAGGCGTGCAAAAGCTCGCTGAGGATCTTCTTGAACACGCTCGTTTCCGGAGGTCGCGAAGGTCGCACGTCGAGCCCCGAAAAATAGGTCGTTGCTGTGGATTGGCGGATCAAATCGAGCAGATAACCGCGCGTAAACTGAATAAAGCGCGGGCTAAGAAAGACGTCGTGATGGATATTGTCCACGCCGACTGCCAATGAGGCCATCGGGAGGGTCACCGCATAGGTCTTGAGGTCAATCCTGGTGGGTTGTCCTTCGACCGGCGAATTGAGATGTTCACCCATGGTGTTCAGCCGATGCTCCGCCGTGACGGTCGGTTATTCAACCGCATAGAGAGCGACCCCTTCGACACTAGCAGGCGAATCCCGGGCGAACAAGACGCGGAACCCTACCGGTTAACAGTGGATACGAATCAGAGGCACCATGATGATGAGGATACCTGAGGCGATTCGAGATCGGAGATTCGGATTCGCCGGCGGTCATTTTCTATGTGCTCGAGATGGACGCGAATTGCCGGCCAATTTGAGTGCAGCGCAAATCGCTCGGACCATTCGATGATGAGCACGGCAGGTTCCACGAAGACATCTTCGAGGCCTAGTGTTTCGAGGTCATGGAAGTCTTCAACACGGTAGAGATCAGCGTGAAAAACTTTGCAGTGATTTTTATAGACGTGCACCAGTGTAAATGTTGGGCTGGTGACGTCATCCTCCTTCGCCGCACCCAGGCCGGCCACAATTCCCTTGGTTAGGGTGGTTTTGCCACTCCCCAAGTCTCCGGAAAGCAGCACCATCACCGGCGGAGTGAGCAATTTAGCGAGCTCGCGGCCCTGCTGCATGGTTTCTTCGGCTGCGTTGGTGATGATTTCAAGACTCACGTGCGCGCAACTCCGAAACCACGCGGCGGTAAGCATCGGACAGAAAATCGGCAATTCCCGAAGCAAGGCTCGATGTCTCGCCATGAACCAGTGCCGCGGCATCGCCAGCAAGGCCGTGCAAATAAACGCCGAATCCGAGCGTTTTTTCCCACTCGACAGTGCCGAACTGCGCTGTGAGTCCGGCGAGAATGCCGGTGAGTACGTCACCGGTTCCACCCTTGGCCATTCCCGGGTTTCCCGTGGTATTCACAAACACATGGCCGCTAGGCGTGGCCAAGATGCTGTGATAACCCTTCAAGATTACGTAGGCATTCCATTCCGCTGCTGCAAGCAACGCAAACTTTGCGCGATCGGCCTGAACTTCTTCGGTGGACTTGCCGAATAGCCGTGCCATTTCGCCGGGATGTGGGGTTACTGCAAGGAACCTGGACGTTCGCTGATTCAATTCCTGCGTGCGACCTGCGAAAGCGTTCAATCCATCAGCATCGAGAATCACGGGCTGCGTGCTTTCGCGCACAATCGTTCTGATGAACTCTTGCGTCTCCTGATGCGTGCCCAGACCTGGTCCAATCGCTAGTACGGTTTTCGCCTTGGCAATCGCTGCAAATCGTCCGTATTCCAAGCTCGCCAGCGCGGCTGCGCCGGTTTCGGTGGAAAGAAGCGGCTCGGTCATAAACTCCGCCTGCGCGCCCGCAACAATCGGCAATACAGATTCGGGCGTTGCTATGGTTGCTAATCCCGCTCCAGCCCGCAGGGCACCGCGTCCAGCCAAAATTGCGGCACCGCTTTTCCCGCGGGACCCAGCTATCAGCAACACATGGCCATAGCTCCCTTTATGGGCATCGGCACGCCGAATCAAGGGTAGCGCGCGAAATTCTTCAGGCTCGAGCCAGCGTACCTGGCTTGCGCCTACCTCGTCGATGAGTTGGCGCGGGGAGCCAATTGGGCGTACCACCAACCTGCCGCAGCACGCGGCGTCTTTGGAAATAAGCTGGCCGATTTTAGGCGCTGTAAACGTCACCGTTGCGTGCGCAAAAAGCGCCGGGCCTTGCGCAGGTTCTCCATCGGAAGGAAGGCCTGAAGGCATATCGACGGCGACTACCATCTCCGGCATTGCCGCTGTGCAACAACGAGAAATTTCATTTACGTGCTCAATCACTGCCCCCAGCAAACCTCCCACTGGGCCGTTAATTCCAGTACCAAGAAGCGCATCAATGACCAGGGGGCTCACCGCTAATTCTCCACGCACAGCCTCCCAGTGACAGGTGTCGGTAACGACCAGAACTTCTCCTCCCGCTGCACGCAGTCGAGCCAGGTTTGCGGCGGCTTCGCCGCGCACGGATTCCGAGTTCACAAATAGGTATACTTTCGCCGGCCATCCGCGTTCGCAAAGTAGCCGCGCAACGACAAATCCATCGCCACCGTTGTTTCCCTTGCCGCAGAGAACCGCGGCTCTCCCCTGATAGTTATCGCCCAGGCGAGCGCGGAGGACTTCGCAAACACTTCTGCCAGCGCTCTCCATCAGTTGCGCGCGGGAAAGTCCCCCGCGTTCGGTAGTCAAGCGGTCAACTGCGCGCATCTCGAACGCGGTGAGTGCTTTCATCGTTTCCTGACCCCTGCGGATTCACTCCAAATTGAGCACCTGCCAGGCATCGAGTATGGATCCAATCGCGAATTATGGATTTTGCCACAGGCAAAAATGGGAGGCCAATCCCAGGATCCTTGTTTAATCGATGCGCGCAACGATCACGGTCATGTCATCGGCCTGCTCTGGCGTTCCAGCCCACTCTTCTGCGGCCTGCATCAACGACTCGGCCACTACGATGGGAGTGGCATGGCGCAAGCTCGTGGCAAGGTCCTGCAGACGAGGTATCCCGAATTCCTCGCCATAGACATTTTCGGGCTCAATCAGACCGTCGCTATATCCCACGAGCAAACTGCCAGGCTCCATTTGAATTGTTCCTTGTTCATACAGGTAATCCTCGACTACGCCAACCACCATCCCACCGACGTCCAACCGGTGCACTTTGCCATCCGAAATACAGAGAGGAGGCAAGTGCCCGGCGTTGGTGTAGCGCAGTGTGCGTGTCACAGTGTCATAAACACCATAGAAAAATGTTGCAAAACGATCATCGGCGGTGTTATGGAAAAGATGGCGATTGAGCCGGGCAACCAGCGCGGCGGTGCTTTCTATTCCTGCGTCGCTCAGTACCTGGCTGCGTAGTGCCGCTTGAAGACTGGCCATCAGCAGAGCCGCAGAAATTCCCTTCCCGGAGATATCGGCGACAGCCATAGCTAGCCGCGTGGTACCCAGGGGAATGAAATCATAATAATCGCCGCTCACAACACGGGCTGCGCGACAGATAGCCTCCAGTTTGACTCCCGGAATTTGCGGCAACTCGCGTGGGAAAAGTTGTGACTGCACTTCGCGCGCGATCGAAAGCTCGTTCTCAAGCTTCTGGCGCTGCTTCTGCTCTTCGATCAGGTTGCTGATCGAGCCAATCATGGAGTTGAAAGATTCGCCCAACTCTCCGAGCTGATCTTCGCGCTCGATTCGCACGCGGTGCGTGAGGTCGCGCTTCTGGACAAACTGCGTGGCACGATAGAGGCCGTCCACAGCCTTGGTAATGGTTCGCGTGAGCACAACGCCTGTAACTAGGGCCGCAATCTCAATCAACAAGAAAACGATACCCACGGCAGCAAAGACCACGAGATATAAATCGCCCAATTCACCAAGCGAAGAAAAGATTCGACGATTTAATTGCGAAGGCCGCGCTGTAAATACGCCGAGAACGGGGCGATTTGTTCCAGACCCCTGGGGGGGGCCGAGGTAAATAACGCTGCGATTGGAGATGCCGTTGATAGCCGAGTCTAGAAAAAACAAGGGCGGCTGAAGCGAGCGCTTCTGCGTGGCAATGCGCGTACCCTCGCGATACCCAACGTCGCCAATCTTGTATGTGATCCCCTGGGGCTCACCAGGCTGTGCCGGGCGTACCAGGATAAGGTTGATCGGCCCGAGATCGGTGGCCACGGTTTCGAGCAGCGCGGGAGTCACCGGGACAGCTAACGACGCAACAGCAGGGCCCTTGAGGGTTTCATATCTTCTCAAGGTAAACAACTGAAGCTTTCCTCCGACCTGCACCATTCCGGAAAATGCTTTTGCCGATGGTTGGCCGATTTGAGTGAACAGTGCAGGATTTGCGTGAAGATCAACCACTAGTCCAGGCAGATCCCGCTGATGCGTCGCGTCTATCTGCGCGCGTCGCGCGTCCTCGGCGGGGTCGTGCGGCAAGCCGGTCGAGTGACTAAGCCCGACCACCAGATGGTCGCCGGCATCGGCAAGCATTTCGACCCGCTTATATAGATCATCCCAGAGGAGGTATCCGCCCAATTGTGAATATAAAATCGCCGCGGAAATTACCGTCATGATCAGCAGAAGCAAGACGGGTACAACGGCGATGAAGACGTAGGCGACAATCAGGCGGTTGCGCAAGCTCCATAGCAAGCGCGTGCGCCACCATGCCAAAAACCGCAACAATAAATACGCGGCAGCAAGAAAAAACAGGAGACTGAAGAAGGTGGGTAGCACAAGATGCAGGCGGGTAAGACTAAGGATCCAAAATGCCACGCGAAGCAAGACTAGAACGATGGCGATCTGATCCAGGAGGGTGAGCAGTCTCCACCATCGGCGGAGAACGCGCAGCCAAACCCTTAGGGAGAAGTCAGCCATGGGCAACCAGAACAGACTACTTTACTTGAAGGCCGCGTCAGGAGGAAAACTTGTTCTGCGAAGCTTGCTCGTAGCGGACACCTGCGAGAGCTACATGGCCCCTTTTGCGGGATGAATGCGGTTCTCGGACTACGGGGCGCCACACCAGCGCGTGGGGAAAACCAAGCGATGGAATTCAGCGTAAACCGTTCCGAACTGCTCAATGAGTTGAACATGACGCAAGGGGTCATCGAGCGCAAGACCACGATTCCCATGAGCCCGCGCATGGAATGCAACGGAGTCACTCTCCGCGCGCAACGGCGGAATATTTTTCGGGTCTCGGCCGGAAGCGTCGTGATTTATCTTCGAGCGGGGTTGCTGATTTTGCTGTGGTACCGGCTATAACCGAAATAAATCAGCAGTCCAATGACCAGCCAGGCAATCAAGCGAGCCCAATTGACCCATCCGAGCTTGTACATCATGTAGCCGTTGCTGACGATTCCCAAGATCGGCACGAGAGGCACCCAGGGCGTACGGAAGGGGCGAGGCTGCCCTGGATTGGTGCGCCTAAGAACCATCACCGCGATGCACACGATGACGAAGGCAAGCAGCGTCCCTATGTTCACCATTCTTCCGATATCTTCAATCGGTGTAATGCTGCCAACGATCGCCGCCAGAAGTCCAACGAGAATCGTGTTTTTGTACGGCGTGCGAAAACGGGGGTGTACGGCGGCAAAGAACTTTTTGGGAAGTAATCCATCATTGGCCATCGCGTAAAGGACCCGCGTCTGCCCTAAGAGCATTACCAGCATTACGCTGGTGAGTCCTGCTAGCGCTCCGAGAGTGATGATGTGAGACGCCGTGGTTAACCCGCGGTCAAGGAACGCGCGAGCCAGCGGGGCCTCCACGTTGATCTCGCGCCAAGGCACCATACCCGTCAGAACGGCAGCCACGAGGATGTACAGTACCGTGCAAACCAGAAGAGAGGCGATGATCCCGATGGGCAGATCACGCTGCGGATTCTTTGCTTCTTGCGCGGTGGTGGATACCGCGTCGAATCCGATGTACGCAAAGAAAATGTATGCCGCGCCCGCGCCAATTCCCGCGAAGCCATTGGGTGCAAATGTGGTCCAGTCATTACCCCAATTTGCAGCGTTGATGTACTTTATGCCCAGGCCAATCACAAACAGTACGACCGCGACTTTGATGACCACGATGGTCGCATTGAACCGCGCGCTCTCTTTAATTCCGATCACGAGAATCGCCGTGATCACGAGGGCAATGCAAAACGCCGGCAGATTGAACCCAATTTCCATCCCAAAAAGGGTCGGGGCCCCCACCATGTCATGAGCACGCTGCACCAGGTCCGCAGAATGGGCGCCCATGATGACTCCCACCCTGTCCAGGAACGCTGCCGTTCCCGGGACCAAATTCGGATCGGATGCGGCGGCCATCTGGCGAGCCACGATTTTTTCGGCGGTACTTAACGCAGTCCAGTGGTCATACGCCAGCCAGAGAGGCATCTTGATATGGAAAATGTTCAGAAGCTCGATGAAGTGGTTTGACCAACCGGATGAGACCGTGCTGGCACCCATGGCGTACTCGAGGGTAAGGTCCCATCCGATGATCCACGCAAAAATCTCACCGAGTGTCGCGTACGCGTAGGTGTATGCGCTGCCGGCCAGGGGAATCATGGCGGCGAACTCTGCATAACAAAGGCCCGCAAATGCGCATCCCAGCCCTGAGAGCACGAATGACAGCATCAAGCCAGGCCCGGCATAATGTGCGCCCAGGCCAGAAAGCACGAATATGCCTGCGCCGATGATCGCGCCGACACCGAGGGCCGTCAGTTGAAATGGCCCGAGAGTTCTTTTCAGGCTATGAGTGCCGGTTTCTCGTGCCTCCTCCAGCAGCAGGTTCAACGGCTTCTTCGTCAGCAGTGGACTGCCCATGCGCTTTCCTCCTTAGCTCTGTTCAGTTGCTGCGCTTACTATGTTTGCGAGAGACGCGGGTGCCGAATCAACTCAAACCGGCAACGGTGAACCTAACTCGATCAACGCTCAGGCGCTTGAGCTCGCTTACGGCGACTCCACATCCAATAGACCGGCACACCCAATAGCACAATCAGGAGTCCTGGCCAAGTTGTTTGCGTTTTGTAAAGCAGCAACACGAGCATAATGGCGCTCGCGGCGATGATATATAGCGCAGGAAGCACCGGATAACCAAGAGCTTTGTACGGGCGCTCAACTGCAGGACGCTTGCGCCGCAGCACAAAAATCCCGGCGATGGTCAGTATGTAAAAAAGGAGCACGGAGAACACAACGTAATCGAGCAAATCGTTGTATAAATTTCCATACGAAATCACGCCGGACTTGCCGTCAACCAGGCGTGTGCGAGGCAGCACCAGGAATGCTGTCCAAAGCCCCTGGAGCACAAGCGCCCGCGCAGGCACGCGCTTATCGTTTAGCTCGCCGGTAGACTTAAAAAACAAGCCGTCACGCGCCATGGCGTAATAAACTCGCGCACCCGCCATGATCAATCCATTGTTGCAGCCGAATGTGGAAATAACGATGGCCCCAGCCATTAAGTAAGCCCCAGTATATCCGAAGATGGCGCTAAGCAGCGCCGTGGCCACGCGATCGTCGGGTGCATTCTGAATCTGTGCGAGCGGCAAGGTCATGAGATAGGCCACGTTCGCCAGGCAGTAGAGAGTAATGACAATGATGGTGCCAAAGGCCATCGATAGCGCGACGTCGCGCTTGGGATTTTTCACTTCGCCGGCCGTGAAAGTGATGTTGTTCCATGCGTCGGCGGAAAATAGCGAGCCGACCTGTGCCACGCCAAAAGCCACGAAAAGACCAAACGCTCCGCTGGCCGCAGTGACTGCAGGCACGAGCGATTT
Source organism: Candidatus Dormiibacterota bacterium (assembly GCA_035602605.1). Taxonomy (GTDB): domain Bacteria; phylum Acidobacteriota; class Terriglobia; order Acidiferrales; family UBA7541; genus DASQHY01. The sequence continues at coordinate 60,491 of DATNLZ010000082.1, read as the reverse complement.
CAAGAAATCAGCACCTGGCTCGAGTGGCACGGTTCCGCGAATTTCCCAGAAGCGGCCGAAATTGTCACGCATCGCGGCGGCGTTGCGGCCCACAAAAATGCCCAGCAAAATCAGCGCGGCGAGCGAGAGGGTCTTCGCACTGGTGAAAATATTTTGAATCAGCTTGCCGAGGCGCACGCCGAGCGTGTTCAAGAAGGTGATCAACAGGATCATGATAACGGCGACGAGTTGCTGCCAGGAAAGACTGATCGCATACTTCCCAGAGAGCGCAATTGGCGGAATAATCCAGGCGGTGGGCGAGATAGCCGGCGCGAATACTCCGAGATAGCGCGCAAATCCCACCGCGACTGCCGCGATGGTTCCCGTCTGAATCACCAGGAAAAGCGTCCACCCGTAGAGAAAACCCCAGAGCGGTGAGTAAGCCTCACGCAAGAAAACATATTGCCCGCCGGCGCGCGGCATCATTGCGGCAAGCTCGCCATAGGCCAGCGCAGCGGACACAGTGAGCAGCCCGGTGATAATCCATGTCGAGAGCAGGCCTCCCGGGGAACCGGTTTGTCGCGCGATATCGGCGGCCACAATGAAAATGCCGGACCCGATCATCGAGCCAACCACGATCATGGTGCCGTCGAAAAGACCGATGGCGCGAACGAAGCCAGTGTCGGCGCTTGTGGAAGCTCGGGTAACAGCCCTGGCAGACTCAGACACTGTCTGGGTTCCTTGCGCTACGAATTTTCTGCTGTTGGATTCGTTGCAAGTACTCACGCGCGCGCTGGCCTGGGTCTGGGGCGCAGAGTATGTCGCCGGCCACGGCAAATGAATCTGCCCCGGAGGCGAGCACTTCTTCGGTACGCTCAAGGGTAATCCCACCGATGGCGACGATGGGTTTTGCGGTCATCGCGCGCGCTGCGCGAATTAATTTCGTTCCGACCACCGGGTCGGGATTCGCTTTTGTGTTCGTCGCGAAGATCGGGCCTATGGCGATGTAATCTGCGGAACTAGCAGCGGCGCGGCGCACCTGATCAAGATTGTGAGTGGAAACTCCTACCCAGGATTGTGGTCCGCAAATCGCGCGCGCACAGTCCGCACCTAGATCTTCCTGACCCACGTGAACACCGTCGGCGCCCGCTAGCACAGAGATGTCGGCACGATCATTCACGATGAAACGGATTCGATGTGAATGAAACAATGCCGACAAGCTCCGGGAAGTTTCAAGATACTGGCGGGACGTTGCGGTTTTGTTGCGATATTGAATAAGCTCAAGCCCGGCTTGGGCCAACATTTCCGCGCAGGCCAACTCCGACGTTTTGAGCAACGTGGCGTCCATTATTGCATACAGCTTTGCAAAGACAAGCGGCATTTGCGCTATTTTGCGTTCGCCGGCGCAAAACGGTCAAGGAAATGCGTATGCAACTGGCCGTCACTGAAATCAGGCTCGGCGAGAATTTTGCGGTGCAGCGGAATCGTGGTCTTCACACCCTCGACCACGAACATTTCCAGGGCTCTGCGCATGCGCGCAATGGCCTCGGCGCGGTCTCGCCCGTGCACGATCAGCTTGGCAATCAGCGAATCGTAGTAAGGTGGAATGACGGCGTCAGCGTGCGCGGCAGAATCCACGCGCACACCGGTGCCGCCAGGCGGCTGAAACGTAGTGATGCGCCCGGCGGAGGGCACAAACGTGTCGGGGTCTTCCGCATTGATGCGGCATTCGATGCTATGGCCAGAGAATTTTACCTTGCCGACGGCGTCATCAAGTTTCTCGCCCGCCGCCAATCGAATCTGCGATTTGATCAAGTCCACGCCGGTAACCATCTCGGTGACGGGATGCTCCACTTGAATTCGCGTGTTCATTTCGATGAAATAAAAGCTCCCATCCTCATCCATCAAGAATTCGACCGTGCCGGCATTAGAGTACCCGATTTTTTTCAGTACTCCGACAATGCGCGAGCCTATTTGCTCACGTTGCTTGGCGTCCAGCGCTAGCGAAGGAGACTCTTCGACTAATTTCTGGTGACGCCGTTGAATGCTGCATTCGCGCTCACCCAAATGCATGACATTACCGTGACGGTCCCCCAGCACCTGAAACTCGATGTGCCGTGGCCGCTCAATGAATCTCTCGGCATAAACGTCGGGAACGCCGAAGGCCTGCTGGGCTTCATTGTGCGCTGCTCGGAATGCCGGCAACAGTTCTTCCTGGCTGCGAACTACGCGCATCCCGCGGCCGCCGCCTCCGGCAGATGCTTTGATGATCAGTGGAAAGCCGATTTGCTGCCCGGCAAGCTCAAGGGCTTCTTCGTTTTCAATGATGCCATCTGTCCCGGGTACCGTCGGGAGGCCCATTGCCTTCATCTCACGCCGTGCACGGTCTTTTTCTCCCATCAATCGAAGCGTCTCCGGCTCCGGACCAATAAACGTGATATGCGAGGCTTCGCATACCGCCGCGAAATTGGCATTTTCAGACAGGAACCCGTATCCGGGGTGGATGGCGTCCACATTGGTGATTTCCGCAGCGCTGATCACTTGCGGGATATTGAGGTAACTTTCCGTGCTTCGCGCCGGCCCGATACACACGGCTTCATCGGCAAAACGCACGTGGAGCGAGTTGCGATCAGGCTCGGAATAGACCGCTACGGTAGCGATGCCCAGTTCCTTACAAGCGCATATAACGCGCAAAGCGATTTCTGCTCGATTGGCGACCAGGATTTTGCGGAACATCATAAGGTAGGATTTACTTCTTCCGGCTCGGCCGGATGATAAAGAGGGCCTGGCCGTACTCGACGGGCTGGCCATTTTCCGCCATCATTCCCGTCACCTCGCCGCTAACATCAGATTCTATTTCATTCATTAACTTCATGGCTTCAATGATGCAGAGCACTTGGCCTGTCTGGACCGTGTCACCAACCTTGACGAATGCGACGCCACCCGGTGTGGGCGACTCATAGTAGGTTCCTACGATAGGGGACTTGATGGTATGGAGATTTTCGTCGATTTGCGCCTCGAGGCTGCTTTCGCGCGTCGTTGCCGCAGACGATGGAGAAGCCGAGGTCCCGGCAATTTCTTCCAACACCCCGCTTGCGCCTTCCACGGCCTGACCAGGGGACGCAACATTGTTGGCCGGGCTCGACGCTGAATTTGCGCCCGCCTTCTTTAGACGAATGCGCAGATCTCCACGGGAATATTCGAATTCCTCCAGATGGTGTTCGGCCATGAAGCCGAGCAAGCTCTCGATTTGATTCAGGTCAAGCTGCGATTCACCCGTGGCGGGCTTGGCAGGTTTCTTCTTAGCCATGGATACTCAAAGTTCTAGGAAATCGCGCGGCGCAACGGTCAAAACCTCGACGCGATCAGCATGTACAGCCACGTCGTCTTCGATCCGGATTCCACCAACGCCCTGGACATACACTCCGGGTTCGATGGTTACGACATTCCCCGCTTGCAGGAGTTGTTTTTGGCCTCGCGCAAGCCTGGGATCCTCATGGATCTCCAAGCCCAAGCCATGCCCCGTACTGTGAATAAAATACTTCCCTAAACCCATGCCCGCCAGAACCCGCCGGGCGGCCCCGTCGATGTCTCCCGCCAGCGCGCCGGACCGCGTAGCAGCGATCGCTGCCCCCTGGGCCTGGCGCACGGCCTCATACCAGTTGCGGATACGCGATGAGGCCTTCCCTACGTATACCGTACGCGTCAAATCGCTACAATAGCCGGCGAGTATAGCACCCAGGTCGAGCACGACCAACTCATTTTTCCTCAGCTTCTTAGCTGTGGGGCGTGCATGAGGGAGTGCTGCCCGCGCTCCGAAAGCCACAATGGTCTTGAAGGACGGCCCTTCGGCGCCATTGCCTCGCATTCGGTACTCGATTTCGGCGGCAATTTCAAATTCCCGCACCCCCGGCTTCAACAACGGCAGCACCTCCGCCAAGGTGCTGGACGCCAGTCGTGCCGCCCGGCGCATCCGGTCTATCTCATCCGCGTCCTTAATGGCCCTCAGACCCTCGACCATTGCCGTTAGGGGGACCCAGCGCGTGCTCGGACCGGTCGCCCGGCGAAGGGCTTTCATCTGAGCCACGGTCACTTGGCTGGCCTCGAAGCCAACCGTAACCCGTTTCCTCCGTAACCATTCCCCAACTGATTTCACGAGTGGGCCGCGAGATATAACCAGTCGAGCGCCAATTCGCAACTCTTGCCGAGCCTGAACCGTAAAGCGCCCGTCGGTCAATAGGGCCACGCGGCTCTCATCAACCAGCAGCGCTCCCGAATCCCCGGAAAATCCGGAGAGGTAGAAAATGTTCGGCAAATGCGTGATTAACAACGCCCCGATACTTTTGGCCGCCAGGCGTGCCCGTAACAATCTCAAACGGTGTACGTAAACGTCGCTCATGAGACCTCGACTACCTAAAACAAAAAGGAGGAGACCAGTGTCCCCTCCCCTTCGCCCTTAGGAAGATTGCTGTGGATCGCTGCGAGCTGCGCCCACCCGGGTCCGGTTGTTACCCCGGAAGAACTCGAGGAGTCAGGAAGAACAACAGCTCCTGAGCGGTATTGTTGATGTTGGTCCTTCGGAAGAGATGGCCGATCAGAGGCAAGCTTCCGATGAAGGGCACTTCGGTGATGTCGGTGCGCTGTTGCGAGATGATGATCCCGCCAATCACTACTGTTCCGCCATCCAGCACGGTTACCTTGGTCTCTGCCGATTGCGTGTTCAATGCAGGAATACCCTGGACGCGTGGGATACCGTTGTCGATCTGGGTGTTCTCAACGAGCACATCCATGAACACGGTTCCCTCGGCGGTGATTTGCGGAGTCACCTCAAGCCTCAGGACCGCATCGATAAACTGAACGGAAATCGTGTTGTTGATCGTCGTCTGGATGGGAATCTTGGTTCCCTGTTTTACGACGGCCTTCTCGTTGTTTTGGGTAATGACCTTCGGCTTAGAGAGTAATTTGCCGATACCTTTCGCTTCTGCCGCAGTGATGAATAGGTCGAGAGCGAAGTTCGGTGAGCGGTGCAAGAAAGTCACGCCGCTGGTCGGAACGCCGGCGCCCAAATTCACCAGTAAGGGCATCGAAGTTGTGCCCGCCGTGGTCAGAGGCGGCAAGACACTTGGGCCGTTTGCGACAGGACTGGTTCCAACCTGCGACGCCCCTCCAAACAGAGAGCGTCCACCGGTGGTCGTGCCTTCCATACCAAGCTGTACGCCGATATCGCGCGAAAACGCCCGCGACGCCGATACCACACGCGCCTCGATTTCCACTTGCTGCGATTTCCGATCGAGCTGCCGGATCAAGTTCTCAATGGGTGGAATGACTGCCGGAATATCGCGGACGATAACTGTATTCGATCGAATGTCGGCCAGAATCTCTCCGCGCGGGGTCAAGAATCTCTTGAGCGTGTCGCGCATGGTTTCGGCCTTGGAATAGCTGAGGACTTTCGTCCAAGTAACCGGATCTATGGCATCATTCTGTGCCTTGGCCAGGTCGCGGCTGGTTTCGGCTTCTCTCTTCAGAGTGTCACGCGTCGCTACGCGCAGCACGTTTCCGCTAATCTGTTTGTCCAAGCCATTGTTCTGCAGCACGATGTCAAGCGCCTGGTCCCAGGGAACCTCATCGAGCACAATCGTGAGCGTGCCCTTCACGGCGGGGTCCAGAACAACGTTTAACCCGCTGATCTCGTGAATCAAGCGAAAGAAATCTTTCAGGTCAACATCTTTCAAATTCACGGAAATCGGTTCACCGGTGTACTTTCCGCTAGTAGCCGGAGGCGGCGTATTGGCCTGAGCTGGGCGTGGCACCTGAGTCTGTGCGGGCACAGGTGCAGCCTGTTGCGATGCGGGCTCTTGAGCACCTCGCGGAGCCAGTGGCTGCCGGGTTCCTCCAAAACTAGCAAGGTGGACTGAGGGCTGGGTCAGCTCTGCCGGCAATTGAATCCTGGGAGCCTGCACTGCGGTCACACGACGCGCATGAGTTGCTGTAGGGCGTGATTGTTCCACGACAAATTTCACTGGACGAATCTCGGCTTTGGGATCCCCTAGCTTTACCTCGTCGTTCTCAAAAGCGGCATTGGCCGCAGAGCTCGAAGAAACCGAGGACGGGGTTGCCTGAGCCGCCGGGGCCAGTGCGTCGTCGAAGACCACCACCACAGCTTTTCCCTCACTCTTGATGGAGTACTGTGCCGTTGACGTCAGGTCAATCACGACCCGAGCAATCTCTGGTTTGTATTGCGCCATGCGGATGGACTGGATAGGAGCAGCTTCACCAGCAATTTTGGACTGCTTAACGGACAATCGGGTCGCACTGAAGTCCAAGACTAAACGGTCCGGGCTTTTCATCCGCTGCGCACGATATTTTAGCGGACCTGTACCGTCGATGTGGACTGTGCTGTGCTGGCCGTCGTGCGTCAAACCAACGTTCGCGATTACGGAAGCAGGCGACGTCCCCTGCTCTGCCCGGTTCAAGACCGCCGAGAGTGGATTTCCCGCGGCAGAGGTCATCGCCGTTGGGGATTGCGCCAGCAGCGGGCTAGCCGCGACTATCAGGCTCGCCAAAAGCAGGGAGCCGTGCCGGTAGGCCGGCGAATTCGTCTTCATTGCTGTTCTCCTGAACTGGGGTAAATTCGTTTGTTTACTTGACGCTCGACAGGCTTACCAAAAGCGTCTTTGCCATTCTCATGGAAGGAAATGCCATCCATCGAGATTTTCTCGACGCGGCCATCGTAGAGTTGGTCGCCCTCACGCAGGAAATAAGTCCGCTGCTGCGGATTGGACACGACTGCGATCATCGTGTTTGGCGCGCGCACGAGACCATCCAGACGCAGGGTGCTGATCACCAGGCCAGCTTTGCCTGGCAATTTTGGTCCGGTGTCGCCGCCTTCTTTTTGGCGGCCCACCAGCGATTCAAATGGATCTCGCCTCGCTATCTTGGGCGGTTGCTGCTTGGCTGAAATCATCGCGCCGCTCTTCGCGGAGCTTTTTGCGGGACCCTTTGCAGCAGGAGTCTTTGCCGGAGTCTTTGCGGCAACTGGCGTAGGCTTCGGAGTTGTCGGGCTTGCGGCAGGTGTCTTTTGTACTTCCTTTACCGAAGTTAACGAGGGAGCCTTGGCGGGGGCGGGAGCCGGAACTTTCGCGGTACTTGAAGCCTTGGCGGCATCCCCAACTGGCTGTTTCACTGCAAGGCTCCCTGTTTTTGTGCTCGCGTCTGTCTTGGCGTTGTTCCCGGGTGCAGGCGATGTCTTGCCCGGTGGCGTTGTGGCGGCTGATGGTGCTGCCGGCGCGGCGGCTTTTTTCACTGGAGCAGGCGCGGCAGATGCAGGTTTAGAGTCGCCCTTCGCGGCAGCCTTCGCCGGCGCCTGAGGAGAGTCCTTAGCTGCAGGTGTCACTTGCGCCAGTACGCTCGGTGCGGCCCACACCAGCATCGCAGCCGCTATTGCTATCGTTAGCATTTTTCGATATCGCATCGTTAGCTCATTCCCCACTATGGCTTACCGGGTTGCTTGCCCGGAGCTTTCACGGCTTGTACCGACCCGGTCGTATCGGCGATCTTGGTGAAGTACGTCGTAACCACAAAAACGGCACTCACCGTCGACCCCGGGCGCACCGGGTACTTCATACCCCTCGATTTTTCTGGATCATCGAATTGCAAGTCACCGACATTGATAATTCTCGATAGGCGGCTCATCCGCGAAAAGAAATCGAGGATGTTGAAATATGGGCCGTCTGCCTGGATCTGGAAGGGCATCTCGTAATGGTATTCCTTGGGAACCACCGGCTCCGCTACCAGCCGGCGGATTTGCACGTTGGATGCCGAAGCCGCGCCTTGCACCAGGCGGATGAATTCATCCAGCTCTTTCTCTTCGGGCACAATGGTTTTTAAGGTGTCAAGTTGCTTTTGCAGACCTTCCACGTCTCTCTTGAAATCGGCATAACGCCGCTCATAAACCTGCAGTTGCGTTACGTCACTCTGCAGATTTTCTTTTTGCTTCAACAGTTGCTCGAGACTCACGCGTTCGCTCTGCACCGGCGAAAACGGCACAAACTCACCAAGCCCGAAGATCAGCAGGGCCATTAGCGTGAATACCAGCAACTGGAGGTACCACGGAAATTCCCGAAACGAAAATGCCATGGTCGTCCCTTACCCTTTCCTCGGAGCGGGCGCGGATGGATTCGCAGGTGCGCCTGCCGGCTGCAATCCCGCCGGCGCGATCTCAGCGTTCAAAGTGAATATAAACGTTTGCACTGCCGTGTTTTTCTCGTCCTGCCGCGACTCTTTGATTTCAATCTTCTGAAAATATCCTGAGCGCCGCATTTGCGTAATGTAGTTGGCCACGGCGTTCATGGATCCCGCCGTTCCTTCGATCACAAGCGTATTGCCCTTGCGCGACATGGACGTCAGCCAGAGCGCGTCGGTGCGAGACACGGTCGTCGAAATCGTGTCCAGTAACTCCTGGCCGCCTGTACGGTCGCGCTGCAACTGCTCGATGACATTAATTCGCTGAGTCAACACCTTTTTCCGCGCGTCGAAGGTATCAACTTCCTGTTTCAGGCCTTCCAGCCGCAGTTTTTCGGCTTTTAGTTTGCCGATTTGCTCCTGCGTCTTGCGGACTTCGGAGTGCAAAGCCGCATAATGCAGCCACAACGCCCCGATCGAGAGAGCCAGGGCGCCAACAATCAGCATCAACTGGAACATCGCCCCGAGCGGAACTGGCCGGCGAGCGGCCTTGGGTCGAACTTGGCCAAGCAGGTTGATCCGAATCATGGCTAGTCAAAACTCCTCAACGCCAGCCCGACAGCGATTGACAGGCGCGGCGCCAATTCACGAATTTGCTCTTCGCTGTGCCGGCTCGGATTGGGTGTCACTTTCCGAAACGGGTACAGCTCTTCCACGGGCATCGCAAATTCCTCGCGCAACAGGTCCAGCAGACCCGGCACGCGCGCAGTTCCTCCCGCCACACAAATTCTCTGAATATTTTCTCCGCTGGCAGTGGCCCGGAAAAAGTCGAAGGTCTTCTGGATTTCCAGCGTCAGAATGTCGGACACCGACCGCAAAATCTGTCCGCGCTGTTCATCCGTGACGCTGGCGATGTTTTCGCCCTTCTTCAATCTTTCCGCGTCGTCGAAGTTGAGATCCAGTTCCTTCTGCAGGGCATCGGTGTATTGATTTCCGCCAACCGAAACGTCGCGCGTAAACAGCGGCACGCCGCCCCGTACGATATTGATATTCATCACGCTGGCGCCCACATTCAACAACGCCACTGTCTGCCCTGCATCCGGCTCGTAATTCATCTCGAAACAGTTTTGCAGCGCGAACGCATCGATATCCACGACCACCGGCGTCTTACCGGCCTGCGCCAGGACGTTCGTGTGGTTCAGAATTTTGTCTTTCTTCACCGCTACCAGCAGCACATCCATCTGTGAATCCATCGATTCCAGCAATTGGTAACTGAGGTTCACGTCGGCGATATCGAAGGGGATATGCTGGCTCGCTTCCGAGGGGATGCGGTCGAACAGCTCGTCCTCGGTCATCAGCGGGAGCGTTACGCGCTTGACGATCACGGAGTGCCCGGACACTGCCGTGGCCACGTTTTTCGTCCTAATTTTCTGCGCGTCGAACACTTTGCTGATGGCCGCCGCGACCTGCGGCGCGTCCATAATGGCCCCGTCTACTACGGTATCCTGTGCCAAGGGCTCCAAACCGTAGCTCACCAGCTCGTGCATCCCGCCACGATTGAGCTTCAGTTCCACCGCCTTTATCGAGCTGGAGCCTATGTCCAGCCCTACCATCTGTTTAGCTTTTCCTCCGCCAAACATATCGCGGCCTCTCTCTCAAGTTCTGCTCAGGGCGGCTGAGGTGCGTTTTCTTGCGTGGCCCTGGTTCATCTTACGTTCCATCCAACGGTCCAAAATCGTTTTACGAAACTTCCACCGGTTCCCCAACTTGAAGGCTGGAATCTCACCCTCAGTGATGTAGCGATACAGCGTGTCCGGCGAAATCCCCAGATATTGGGACGCCTGACGAACGTTCATAACTTCGCGTGATTCATTCACCGAGAACTTCCACCCTGGCAACTCTTGCCCAAGTTCACTGTCCCGCAGGATGGCACCTGACACGCCCTGAAGTTTCTGGGTGCTCCCCCGGTGAATCCGTTATTGCATCGGGTAGTGGACCTGTCAAGAATTCGATTCCCGGAGTTGTCCTAAGAATAGCGGCAGTCAGGGGTGTTTACCGCGGGTTTAACCGCAGTAAAATCAATTCATAGGGTTTTAGAAGTTCTAGTACCACTACAGGTAGGGGTTAGTTTCAACACACAAGACTAGTGTGCTTTTGACTACCGCGTGATCCCAAGCTTGTTCCAAAGCGCGTCAACTCTCGATCGCGTCTCTGCATCCATCACGATTTCGTCGGGCCATGGACGGCTGAACCCCTCGCTCGCCCACTTTCGCGTTGCATCGATTCCCATCTTAGAGCCGAAATCCTGCATTCGCGCTGCGTGGTCGAGGGTATCCACTGGACCAAGGGTGAATTGCACGTCGCGTTCGGGGTCCATCGCGCATAAAGTCTTCCAGACCACTTCGCGGAAGTTCTGCACGTTCACGTCGTGGTCCACCACGATGATCACTTTCGTTAACATCGCCTGCCCTAAAGACCAAATCGCGTTCATGATTTTTCGCGCGTGCCCGGGATACGATTTCCGTATCGAGACGATCATCAAGTTGTGAAAAATCCCCTCCGCAGGCATGGCCACGTCAACGATCTCCGGGTACTGCAGCTTCATCACAGGAAGAAATACGCGCTCGACAGCATGACCCATATAGAAGTCCTCCTGCGGCGGCGGTCCGACAATGGTCGTAAGATAAATCGCATCGCGGCGATGCGTAATACAGGTGAGATGGAAAACCGGGTACTCCCCTTCCAGCGAATAAAATCCGGTGTGATCTCCGAAGGGCCCCTCGGTGCGCATCTCGTCCAAGTCCACATAGCCCTCGAGCACAATCTCCGCCTGCGCCGGAACCTCGAGTGCGACTGTCTCGCACGGAACCAGCTCCACCGGCTCGCGCCGCAAAAACCCCGCGAACATAATTTCATCCAGGTCCGGAGGTATCGGTAGAACCCCCGCGAGACACGTTACCGGGTCAGCTCCAATCGCCACGGCTACTTCGATTCTTCCCCGCGCGTTGGCCTTACGCGCCCGCCGAAAGTGCTCTGCGCCGTGCTTCTGCGTCTGCCAGTGCATGCCCGTGGTACGCTCGTCATAGAGGTGCATGCGGTAGATTCCAACGTTACGCTTTCCGGTCTCCGGATTTTTCGTGAAGACCAGCGGCCAAGTAATGAATCGCCCGCCATCCTGCGGCCAGCACTGCAAGATCGGAAATTTCAGAAGATTGATATTGTCCTTGGTAATCACTTCCTTGCACGGGCCGCTCTTTGCGGTCTTCGGAAAGAATGAACCCAGCTCCGCGAGCTTTGGCAGAATTTTCAGTTTGTCAAAGAGTCCTTGCGGCGATTGCAGATCCATAAAACCGCGGATTCGGGCAGCAACGTCGTCGAGCGCATTTACCTCCAGCGCAAGATTCATCCTTCGTTCGCTCCCCAGCATGTTTATGAGCAATGGATGCAGTGAACCCTTCGGCTTTTCAAAAAGGAGCGCTGGCCCACCTGCTCTTGTGACCCGCTGGGTAATTTCGGTGACTTCCAGTACTGGATCGACTTCCACAGTGATGCGCTTCAGCTCGCCTTCCTTCTCGAGCCTCTTGATAAACTCGCGCAAATCCCGGTAGGCCACAATCTCCTCCCCGACAAATTGCAAGCAAAGAACCTTGCATGATCCGCAACGAATGCGTCGAAGCGGTCACTCTAGCACGAATTTAATGCGCTGATTTTCAGGAGTCCAGATCGTCCATCGGGTGAGCGGCCGGGCTGCCAAAGCTGAGACGGTACCCGCGCCACGACAAGCAGCGCCATACCGAAAAATACATGGGCAGCTTTTGGTTTCCGTGTGCGGATCACGGCGTGTCTCGCATCAAGAATCCCTCATTGATGTTGCGTGTCGTCAACTCCTAACAGCTTCCAGGATAGATACGTTGGCGCCAATAGGAATCTCTTTCACAAAGCGGAATCCCGCTGCCTCGAAGACCTTTGCATACTCGGCGCTGGTACGCTGCCGGCCCGTGAGCAAGGTCAGCATGTTCACGTCTAGCATCTTGGACCAGTCCGGACCAGGATCGTCAGGAACAATCGACTCGATCAGCAGCAACTTGGCATGCGCCGGTGCAGCGCGACGCACAGCCGAGATGATGGCCACCGACTCTTCATCGCTCCAATCGTGGATGACTTCCATCATCAAATAAGCATCGGCAGCCGGCAAAGCATCTTTGAAGAAGTCGCCCGCCTGAAGCTTAAGCCGCTCCGACGCTATCGCGGAAGCATTCTGTATCACGTGCGGAAGATCGAAGAGCACACCTTTCGCCCCAGGCGTGGCCTCCAGCACGCCGCGCAGCAGGTGACCTTGCCCGCCGCCAATATCGGCGACCAATTTAAAAGTTTTGAATGAGTACGTGTTGAGCACGCCGGCAACCTGCCCATGCGCCTTTCCGGTCATGGCCTCGTTGAAGATCTTTGCGGCATCTGGATGCTTCGCGAGGTAAGCCCAAAATCCCCCCGGCACAAGCTTATCGAGCGAGGGCTGACCGGTGCGCACGGTGTGCTCGAGTTCCCCAAACGCTGCCCAAAACAATGGCATGCCCAGCATCCGTACCAGCGAGCGCATCGATTGCGGATGGTCCATGCGTAACAATTGCGACGCTGGCGAGTGGGCGAAGCGTTCGCCCTCCTTCTTAAACACACCGTGGGCCGACAGTAACCGCAGTACGCGGCCTAGTGCATCGGGGTTCGTGCCCGTCTCCTCCGCCAATTGCTGAGCCGTCTTGGGGGTCTCGCCCAGGGCGTCGGCTACACCGATGTTGGCGGCCACATGAAGAGACCGGTTCACACAGTAGCCACCAGCCATTTGAATGAGAGTGTCGAAGGGGGTCGGTTGCACAATCATTTCCTCCGGAAACGCAGAATGACTCTAGCATATCAGTCGCGTCCTTTGAATCTGCCCGCCAGGGTCGTAAGACGTCGGTCTGGCACTGTTAGAAGGCGTAGCTAGGCGAAGAACAGAGTTCTCCGCCTTCGCGTAAATCATCGGCTCGGCACTGTTATCTTGACCGCTCCGCGACCGGAGTCTATTCTCTAAGTTTGGAGATGCCGCTAGACATATGCGACGTATCTACTTAGATCACAATGCGACGACACCGGTGGACTCCGAGGTGCTGGGGGCGATGCTTCCTTATTTTGTCGAAGACTTCGGCAACGCCAGCTCGATCCATTCCTTCGGACAGAAAACTCGAAGCGCCGTCGAGCACGCCCGCGAATCCGTCGCCGCGTTGATTGGCGCGAGACCTGCCGAGATTGTTTTCACGAGCGGCGGCACGGAGTCTGACAACACTGCTATCTTTGGTATCGTCGCAGCCAGCCGGAGCGCATCCAAGCACGTCATCACCACTAGCATCGAGCATCCCGCGGTGCTCAATGCCTGCGAATCGCTCGAAAAGCAAGGCGTCCAAGTTACCTATGTCAGCGCCGCGCGCGATGGCCGGGTTGACCCAGGCAACATCCGCCGCGCTCTGCGTCCCGATACCCTGCTTATCACCGTGATGCACGCCAACAATGAACTCGGTACCATTCAGCCGCTGGAAGAAGTCGGATCGATTGCTAGCGAAGCAGAGGTTTATTTCCACACGGATGCGGTTCAGTCCGCCGGAAAAATTTCAATCGAAGTCAATCGTTTTCGCGTGGATTTACTCTCGCTCTCCGGCCACAAGTTGTACGCTCCCAAGGGAGTCGGCGCGCTTTACATACGCAGCGGAACCCACATCAAACCGTTGCTTTTTGGCGGTCATCATCAGCGCGATTATCGGCCGGGCACGGAAAACGTTGCTGGGATCGTGGGCCTCGGTAAAGCCGCTGAGCTTGCGCGCGCCTCGCTTACCGCCGAAGGCTCGCGAATCGCCTCGCTTCGTGACCGCCTTGAAACAGGAATTCTAGCGAAGGTTCCCGAAGCCCGCGTAAACGGCAGCTTGACTGCCCGTACGCCCAACACCACCAACATCTTGATTCCCTACGTCGAAGGCGAGGCCCTCATTATCGCGCTCGACTTAAGAGGAGTGGCGTGCTCAACCGGTGCGGCTTGTTCGTCCGGCGCCGTTGCACCCTCGCACGTTCTCACGGCCATAGGTCTCGCGCCGGAAGATGCCCGCGCCAGCCTGCGCTTTAGTTTAGGTCGCTATACCACCGCCGAGCATGTTGACTATGCTCTGTCGGTCATTCCGGGAGTTGTGGAACACCTCCGCGACCTCTCTCCGGTTTATAAGCGGCCAGCGATCGCGCAATGAAGACCGCGTCATTGACTTCTATACCATGACCACGGAAACCTCCAATCCGCCGCGCACCGTCGTCGCCATGTCCGGAGGCGTTGATAGCTCCGCGGTTGCCGCGCTGCTGCACGGCCAGGGTGAACCCATCGTCGGCCTCACCATGCAACTCTGGAACCAGCGGCGTTTGCCCGAGCTTCATTCCGGCGGACCAGCACAGCATCGCTGCTGCTCGCTCGATGATGTCTACGACGCGCGTGCTGTTGCCGAGCATCTCGGCTTCCCGCACTACGTTGTCAATTTTGAGGAAACATTTGAAGCGAGCGTCATTCGGCCGTTCGTGAATTCTTATCTCTCGGGAGAAACGCCGGTTCCCTGCACTCTTTGCAACAACCATGTGAAGTTTGATCAGTTGCTCCGTACGGCCAGGCAAATCGGCGCTCAGCAACTGGTCACCGGGCACTACGCGCGTATCCGCTGGAATGCAGATTCGCGCCGACACGACCTTCTCCGCGCGCGTGACGAATCGAAAGATCAATCCTATTTCTTGTTCGGACTCACTCAGGAACAGATGTCGCGCACTTCATTTCCCTTGGGTGTGCTCACCAAACAAGAAGTGCGGCGCATCGCACGTGCGGCAAGCTTACCTGTCGCTGAAAAACCCGAGAGCCAGGAAATTTGTTTCGTTCCGTCGGGAAACTACGTGCGGTTTATCTCCGCATATCTTGGTGAGCGCGGCGACTCGCTTCCGGACTCAGCGGGAGAAATCATCACGACCGACGGAGAGGTGGTCGGCCGCCATCAAGGTGTTCATCATTTCACCGTCGGTCAGCGCAAGGGCCTGGGAATCGCTGCAGGTCGCCCACTTTACGTGATCGAACTCGACCGCACAAGCAAGCGCGTCGTCGTTGGCGACGACAACGAACTTCGCAAAGGTTCTTTCGTCGTCCGCGACGTTAATTGGGTGTCCATCGAAGCTCTCGAGAAGCCCCTGCCCGCAACCGTAAAAATCCGCCACCGCCACGAACCTGCTGCTGCCGTTCTCGAGCCGCTTGATTCCGCTCGTGTTCTTGTCCGGTTTGAAATCCCCCAACGCGCTGTCACGCCGGGCCAAGCTGCTGTTTTTTATTCTGATGATCGCGTTCTCGGCGGCGGCTGGATAGACTGAACCATCGCTGTCGCCATGCGTTGTGTTGACAACAGCTATTTGGATAGCCGTCGAGAAACACCCCTATGGGACAAGAAGTCTGAATCCACTGTCGAAAAAGATCGTAGCGGTGAAATTCAAGAGTACATTCTAAATGAACAGTTCTTCTTCGGCTTCCACCCGGTCCGTCCCGTGGTTTTGCGCGGCACGTCTGTGGTTGCGGAAAAAATCCAGGCCAACTTGAACCCCCTTCAGCAACGCTGAAGCCTTGTACACTGGACGCAACACCGAGCGCCGCATTCCTGAGCCGAAGGCCTCAGTCGCTTCGAGCAATCCGGTTAAAATCCGATCGGTGTGAATTAATTGCCCGCGAACGCGTTCAGTCGCTTCACTGATCACCCGATCGACCTTTTGTGCCTGACCACGCGCGAGATATACGACGTGCGCGGCGTCCGCGATCATATTGTTGATGCGCGGCTGCGCGTCATCCACCAATACTTGCACGCGCATTAAGATGGGATTGACGCGCGCCTGTAGTTCAGAGGCCACGCGTGAGACTTCGTCGGTGGTGCGCCGGATGCGGAGATATACAGCTGTGAGAACAATCGCCTGGGCGACGGCAGCAGTAGCCGTCACCCCAACAAAGATGGCTAACCAAGTCTCCATTCAGGCCCCTATATCCCGCGCCGCAAGCGCGCTTTATTCTCGATCCACTGGAGTTGCCAGCGCTACTGCGCCGCTTTGGCTTTTTCGCGTTGGTATGCGTCGCGGCCCGCTTCAACCGCTGCGCTGATCGAATCCTTCTGCCCGCGAGCTACCTCTTTGCTGCGTTCCAGGAGGTCCTCGGCGCGTTCACGAAGCTCGCGCGCCTTTTTCTGTGCGTAATCTTTGCCCTCGTCGGCCTTCTGTAGGAGATAATCCCGGGTGTCCTCGCCTGATTTCGGGGCGAACAAGATGCCTACCAAAGCGCCAATGCCGATGCCCACCATGAAATAAGTAACTTTGGAACCGATGTTCTCAGCCATTAGAAATTCCTCCATTTTGAAGTTAGCACAGCGCTCCAGGAGGTGCAAGCACACCCGTGAGCGCACGTACATCCAGCTGCGCAAACCGGTGCAGAGGTCAGCCGATCTCGACTGCCGGCGCGGGCTGCTCGGCGTTCAAATATTGCACGATTCGCTCGGCCTGCGTTCGCGTCACCAGCAGGCTCAATTCCTCGAGCCCAATCTCACGCAGATGGGCGATGCTGCCATATCTTCGCAAGAGTTTTTTTGCGGTGCGCTCGCCCACGCCCGGAATTTCCAACAGGGCGCTGCGCACTTGCCGCTTACCGCGGCGGAGTTGATGAAAAGTTACCGCGAAGCGATGTGTCTCGTCGCGAATCTGCTGGATCAAGTGCAGAATCGGCGAGTGTCGCTCGAGTTTGACGGGTTCGTCTTCTTGTCCGAGCACATAAATTATTTCTTCTTTTTTGGCAATGCTTGCCAGAGGCTGGTTGATGATCTGCAATTTCTCGAGCGCTGCTGCCGCGGCATGCAATTGCCCGATTCCGCCGTCAATCAATATGAGGCTTGGCAAAGGTTTATTCTCGGCCCGCAAGCGGCTGTAGCGCCGTTCGACTGCTTCCTGCAAGCTCGCAAAGTCGTCGCTCTGCCCTGGTGTGGCAGCGCTGCGAATAATAAACTTGCGATAATCTGATTTTTTCATGCGCCCATCGGCCCACACCACCATCGAGGCCACCGTGTCGGTGCCCTGGATGTGCGAGATGTCAAAGCTCTCAATTCGTTTCGGCGGCTCGGGAAGATTCAAAGCGCTTTGCAGGGCTTCGGTGATCGCTGCGGAAGTGGGTTTCAGCACGCGAAAACGCTGGTCAAATGAATGCTTGGCGTTTTTTTCCACGAGCTCGAGAAACGCGCGCTTTTGCCCGCGCTGGGGCGTGAGTATTTCTACGCGATGTTTCGCGCGCTCCGCCAAAGCCTGCTCCAGCAATTCACAATCTTCAAAATCAACGGGCACGTGAATGGCGCGCGGCAAATATTCGGATTCGAGGTAAAGCTGCTTTAACAGAGAGGGCACAAATTCAGCTGGGTCGAATTCGGCCAGATCTTCCCAGTAAAAATCCCGGCGGTCCACCACTCGCCCGCCGCGCAAATGAAACAGGTTCGCGGCAACCTGTGGAGGTTCCGCGTAATAGGCCAGCACGTCGGTATCGTCGCCCTGCGCGGCCGCAATTTTCTGCCGCTCTTCGATATCCGCGACAGTCCGCAGCAAATCGCGGTACGCCCCAGCCTGTTCGAAGCGTTCTTCTCCGGAAGCCGCCTGCATCCGCGCTTCTAGGCTCTTGATCAGGTCGTGGCGGCGCCCTTCGAGAAACGTGCGCACGTCTTGTGCAGCCTCGGTATAACGCTCATCGGTGACTAATCCCTGCACGCAAGGACCAAGGCAGCGATGAATGTAATACTGCAAACACGGTCGCGGATGATGGCGCTCCAGGTCTACGGTGCAGGACGGCACGAGAAAATGCTTGTGAATGAAATGCACAATCCGGTGCGCGAGACTGTGCGGGAAATACGGCCCGAAATACATGGATCCGTCTTTGCGCAGGCGTCGGGTCACGTACACGCGCGGATACTTCTCGAACGCGGTAAAACGGATGTACGGATACGTTTTGTCGTCGCGCAGAAGTATGTTGAATTTTGGCTGGTGGCGCTTGATCAGCTGATTCTCAAGGGCCAGCGCCTCGCGCGCGTTGTCCACAACGATGGTTTCCAGATCAGTAATTTCGCGCACCAGCGATCCGGTTTTCGCATCAATCGAGCGAGATTCAAGAAAATAGGATTTCACGCGGCTGCGCAGCGATCCGGCCTTGCCCACATACAGAATCTTCCCGCCGGCACCCTTGAACAGATACACCCCGGGCCCTACGGGAAGACCAGCGGCTTTTTGATCGAGATCCATGGTCGGAGTACAATCGCTATTCAGATACTACTTTATGGATGCGTTTCCGCTGGCTTTGGGTTCGGCTGAGGCTCGGGCATCTTTCATGATAGCGAATCGAATCGGGTGAGGTCCACGCATGAATTTGTGCCCTAGCCAATGGATTCGTTTGACGCTCGCGATGTGTCTATCGTGCCTTCTTGTTGCAAGCGCCCTTGGGCAGGCACAGCAGAAGAATCCCCGGAAGGCCGAGCCCGCGACAGCTCCTGATCCCGCACAACCCCTCTGGGATCCGCAGCGCTCCGAAAAATCGATCGAGGTTGGCAGATATTATCTTAGCAAAGGCAACTACGATGCTGCCATCGATCGCTTCCAGGATGCCGCAATGTACCACCCCGGCTACGCCCTGCCGTACAAGTATCTCGGCGAAGCACAGGAAAAAAAAGGATTAAAGAACGCCGCGGCAAAATCTTTTGAGAAATATCTCAATCTTTATCCGCACGCGGAAGACGCCGAGAAAATCCGCAAGCATGTCGCCAAGCTGTGGCAGGAACTGGACCGCCGGAAGAGGAAATCCCCTTCAAGCTAACGTCAGTTGGACTTTGCTTGCTGGCCGCTGGCTTAAGGATCCCTGCGGTCCACACTCAGGCTAGACGGGCCAGGATTTTTCGCGCCTTGTCGTACTCTGCAAATCTTTTTTCGGCACGGCGGAATTCAGGCGAATGGGCCTGGAGCCCACAGGCCGCGCGGCGCACAGGATGTTTGACGTGCAGCATCTCATGGTAAAGAACATACTCGACCGCGCACCCCGGAACCGTGACGCGATCGAGCCGCCGATTCAGAACGATTTGCTGTATTCCCGAATCAAAAATTCCCAATTGACGGCGCCAGGCGCGCGCACTCCAACCCAGATCGGGCTGCCGCAGTGCTCCCGAAAAATAGTGCTGATTCAGCCGCGTGAATAAAGCCGCGAGATTGTGTACCGCACCCTGCGGCCCCCCACAAACACGCCGGCCACGGGCCATCCGCAAACGCTCGATACGCCGTCTGGTTGTCGAAGCCTCGACGAACCCTCTGTAGATTTCTTGCAGATCCCGAGGAGCGCGGTGGCGATACAGACGCGCGAGAAGCAGGGCCGCTGCAGCGGCAAGCACTTCCTGCGGCGCCCGCTGCAGCACGTCCGAGACGCGCACATACGCAGTATCTTCGCGGAGGCGAATGGTATGCACAAGATTCGCATACGGAAACCACTCAACCTCAAACCGCGGTGGCCGTCCCTGAATCCCAAGCCGCGTGAACATGCGTTGAAAGGTTTGCGCTCCGCCGCATACCGGTCGCGCGCGTTTGCGAACGAACATTAATTGCGTCGCCTCACCGGAGGTGCGGCGATTTCCTTTTTGGCTTTGTCGGCGTCGTGGACGGCGTCGCGCGTCCCCTCGATCGCATCGTCAAGCGTGTCTTTATAAATTTCGCGCTCGGGGCCTTTCGCGGAGAGTTCCTCCAGGATGACGAGGAATTCTTTCCCTTTCGCGAGCATTTCCTTAATTCCGTCGTGAACATTCTCCTGTTTTTCCCTGCCTGCATCGATATATTCGGCCGCATCGTCCACACATCCGGCGTAAGCATTCATCAGGAAGACGAGCATTTCATTGTGGCGTCCGCTGGCCGAGGGGTGCGCGAGCTCATACTGGAATTTCTTGAGGCGGTCTGCGGCAAATGTGAGCAGAAGCTTAATCCGCTGATTCGATGTTTCGGCATCACGAATCTTGTCGGCCTCAAGCTCACTGAGATAGTCCTTTTTCTCGAAGGTTCGCGGGACTACCCGTCTTTCTTGTTCCGCCTCCCCGCTAGAGCTAGCCGTGGGCTCGACAACCCGAGTTGCTTCCCCGGTTCCGGGTTTCGACGATTCCGTCGTCGCGCTTACAGGCTTATCGATCTGCGACGATTCTTGCGCTAGCGGCCGAGTCTCGGGTTTTTGCAGCTTGGAAGATTGCGGGCCCTGCGCCCCGCCTGGTAGCTTTTCGGCATCAGGGGGTTCCTTTGACCCAGTCATAGCTCCGGGCTTTTGCGGCTCAGGTTTTCGCCGACGGGGAAACAGCAGCTTGATCAAGTCTTCGTCGCAGGTGATTAGATCCGTGCGCAAGGACTGGAGGCGCGAGCGTAGTTCCTCGGGCGTAGACAAGATTGTTTCCTCGAGATCGCGTAAACCTTTGCGCAACTGGATCTGTAGTTGTCTGTAACCGTCGGAGTGGCGCTCGGCATCGGGACGAGCACCCCTGAGTCCCGTCAGCGATGCTCTCACATTGTCGCGGTAGGTCTCGTAGATTCTGACGACCCCGTCGTAATTTTCCCGTGCCTGTTCGCGGTGAGCTTGGAGAAATTGGGCGTCGCCAAGTCTTTGCAGGAGCTTCGCTTTACGAATCGGGTTTGATTCGTGAACAAACTGGTCCTGCAGGTCAGGAACCCGTACCTGTGCCCATGAGATTGGGGCGAAGATAGCGATAGCCGTACACAAAAACAAAAAAATGATTACCATCGGTGATGAAGGGCGGGTGTACATTTTATCTCTTAGTTTGCAATTCCCGGGCCAACAGCTTGATCCGCTGCCGGGCCTGAAAATTCTGATCATCATGACGGCCCTCGTCGAGATCGATAAATTTTTGGTACGACTCGAGGGCTTCCTTTTTTCTTGCTAGTTTATCGTAGCAAATGGCGCGGACAAACCATGAACCTGGCAGCGGCGTTTCTCGTTTAGCAAGTAGATCCAGGGCCTCGAGCGCCGCAGCATAATTCCCCTGCAGATATAGCAAAGTACCTAGGTCGCGCAGCGCGTTTATCTGGCTGCTGTCGGTCGCGAGCGCAGCGCGAAGTTCTTTTTCGGCAGCAGTAAAATCGCGCTTCTCCAAATAGATCCTTCCCAAGCCAGCGTGCAGGCCGGCATCGCGCGGGACCAGCTGCAATGCCTTCAGCAAAACTCCGATGGCGGCGTCCCACTTTTTTTGGGCGATGACAATATCTGCGCGCAGCTTGAGTGAATCGATCGTTGGTTGGGCATTCGCTTCAGCACGGTCCAGCTCGGCTAAGGCTTGCGGCAGCTCTTCTCGTTCGTAATGGATGCGCGCCAGGCGCTCGCGGCTTTCAGCGTCCTGCGGTTGCTGCTTCAAATAGGATTCGAATTGACCGGCGGCCTCGGGCTTATGCTGCACAAACAAACTATTTGCCAGGCCAAGCCGTGCCGGCGCCGAATCACGTTTGATATCGAGGGCCGCGCGAAATTTCATCTCCGCTTCCGCGGCACGATCCAAGCGCAGCAGCGTCCGGCCCAAGGCAAATTCTACTTCGAAGTCGCGAGGATTTAGACGCTCCGCTCCCTGGTAAGTTTCCGCGGCTTCGGACATTTTACCTGAGCGTTCCAGTGCCAATCCCAGCAGGAATCGCGGGCGGCTTTCCGCAGGTAGCAGCTCCACTGCCTTGCGCAACGGCGCGACGGCAACCGCGGAATCGCGATCCAGGAGCAGAAGACCCAAATTCAGATAGGCGGGGGCAAGCTTGGGGTCCAGTTCAGTGGCGCGCCGGTACTCCGCTTGCGCTTCACGCCAACGTTCGAGGCCGGTGTAGGCATAGGCTAGCTGAAAATGGGCATAGGCTACGTCTGGCTTTTCGCTGACAAATTTATTGAGCGTTTCGACCGCGGCACGGTAATCGTTCCGGTCCATCGCAGCCTGGGCCTGATCCAAAAGGTCGTTCAGCGGATTCGCCACCTTGTGCGGCTTGCGCGCTGATGAGCTGGATGGCGTCCGCGGCTGCTGCGCTTGAACCTTGGCTTGCCTGCAGATCGAAACAACGGCAACAACACAAGCGATAATGCTAATTCCACGCATCATTTTAATGAAGTAGTACCGTCACCGGTTCCAGACTTAATTCCTGACCCTGCATTGCTTGCTCGGCCGTCGATGCGAGCTGCCGGCTTCTGGGCTGCTGTTGCGGAGGGTCCATTGCCGTGTATTCCATGGTTTCCGTGGTTTCCGGAACGCGAACTTCCATCTTGGTTCAGAACGCGAGCGAGAAATTTTCCGGTATAAGACTCCGTGTTCCGCGCGACCTGCTCCGGCGTGCCGGTGGCGACAACGCGCCCGCCGAGATCGCCACCCTCGGGCCCAAGGTCAATCACCCAATCGGCGGACTTGATCACATCAAGATTATGTTCGATGATCACGAGAGATGCGCCACCTTCAAGCAACTTGCGAAATGACATAAGCAGTTTCTGGATGTCATCGAAATGCAACCCGGTGGTGGGCTCGTCGAAAATATAGAGAATGCCCGGGTTGGCTGTATGAGTAAGATGCGCAGCCAGCTTCAGACGTTGCGCCTCTCCACCTGAAAGAGTGGTTGCCGACTGGCCCAGGCGCAAATACCCGAGCCCCACTTCATCAAGGATTTTGAGCCTGGAGGTAACCTTCGGGACGCTGGCAAAAAACGCGAGTGCTTCGCGCACTGTGAGTTGCAAAACTTCGTGGATATTGCGCTCGCGATAGCGAACCTCGAGGACGCTACTCTTGAAACGCGTCCCGCGACACTCTTCGCAAACCAGCTCGACATCCGCCAGAAATTGCATCTCGACGGTTACCGTGCCGTCGCCCTGGCAGGCTTCGCAGCGGCCGCCAGGAATGTTGAATGAAAAATGTCCGGGTGCATAGCCGCGTTTTTGGGCCTCTGGCGTGGATGCAAAGACATCGCGGATGCAGTCGAAAGCCTTTAGATACGTTGCGGGATTCGAACGCGGCGTGCGGCCAATGGGTGACTGATCCACGATGACAACTTCCTGGAGAAACCCGTCGCCATCAATCCGGTCGCAGAATTCTTTCACACTTCCGCCGTTTTTTCTTGCCTGCAAGGCTTTGTAGAGCACGTCGTAGACGAGCGTGGACTTTCCAGAGCCCGAAACGCCGGTAAGAACGGTGAGTGTTTGCAGCGGAATCATCACGTCAATGTTCTGGAGGTTGTGCATTCGTGCGCCAAAAACGCGCAGAAATTTACCAGTGGGTCGGTGGCGGCGTACGGGAACGGGAATGCGCAATTCTCCGGTGAGGTATCGGGCGGTGAGCGAATGGGGATCACCCAGCAGGCGGTCGCGGGGGCCGGCGAACAGAATGCGGCCGCCATGCTCTCCCGCACCTGGCCCAAGGTCGAGGATGTAGTCCGCGGCGGCAATCGTGTCCGGGTCGTGCTCGACGACAAGAACGGTATTCCCCAGATCGCGCAACGATTTCAGAATGTCTATGAGGCGCTGCGTGTCGCGGGGATGTAGCCCGATGGAAGGTTCATCGAGAACATAGAGCGCGCCAACCAGGTGCGAGCCGAGCGATGTAGCCAGCTGCGTGCGCTGCGCCTCGCCACCGGAAAGTGTGGAGGTGAGCCGATCAAGCGCGAGGTAATCCAAACCAACAGCATCGAGATATCGCAGGCGCTGGCGAATTTCCTCGAGAATTTTGCCCGCTATTTTTGCCTGTGACTCGCTGAGATGCAGCGTGTCGAAAAATACTCTGGCCTGTTTTATGGTCATTCGGCAGACGTCAGCGATGGACCTGTGGTCAACGCGCACGGCGCGCGCCTCGGGACGCAGGCGCGTTCCACCGCACTCCGAGCAGAGCGCGTATCCGCGATAACGGCTCAAAAACACGCGCACGTGCAGCTTATATTTTTTCCGTTCCAGCAAATCGAAAAGACCCTTGATGCCACCAAACCCTTCGTCAGGGTCGCCTTGCAAGATCAAATGCTTCTGTTGTGGAGTCAGATCGCGGTAAGGCACATCAACTGGCACGCCATGCGCGCGCAGCCAGCGCTTCGACTCCGCATACAGCGAGCGGTAACGCGGCCTGGTCCACGGCTCGATGGCGCCCTGCTCGATGGTCTTGCTTGGGTCAGGAACGACCAGGTTCAAATCGAAATCGATGGTGTTACCGAAGCCCTGGCACCGTGGGCATGCGCCGTAAGGATTGTTGAATGAGAACAGGCGCGGCTCAGGCTCCTGATAGGCGATTGCGCAGTGCTTGCACTCAAATCGTTCGTTGAAGATGAGCCGCTCAGCGCCGTTTCCGGCTTCGTCGGGGACGAATTCGAGGATTGCGTCGCCGCTTCCCTCGCGGTAACAAATCTCGATGGAATCAATCAAGCGTGTGCGCGATTCCGCCGAAACCGCCAGGCGATCTACGAGCACGTAAACCGGCTTCGCGAAATCCACATCGAGTAAAGTCTCCGGTGAAGAAAACTCGAAGATTCGCCCACCCTGAAACAGCCGGTTGAAACCACGCTTTTGCAAATCCACCAACGCTTGACGGATCATTTCTGGGGCAATCTTCACCGACTTCTTTGCGCCTCTTTTTCCCGGGACTGCCGACGCAGGGGAAATCACCAAGGGATACAGGACATAAAAACGGCGCCCGCGCGTCAATGCCAAGACGCGAGCGGCAATTTCGTCCATCGTGTCTTTGCGCACTTCATGGCCGCACTTCAGGCAATAAGTGCAGCCGGCACGCGCAAAGAGGAGACGCACGTAATCGTAAATCTCAGTTGCAGTGGCCACGGTCGAGCGAGGGTTCCGCGTGGAATTTTTTTGTTTAATGGCGATGGAGGGCGCGATACCGGAGATTTCGTCGACATCGGGTTTTTCGATACGCTCGAGAAATTGCCGGGCATATGCGGAGAGCGACTCGACGTAGCGGCGCTGCCCTTCGGCGTAGATGGTGTCAAATGCCAGGCTCGACTTCCCGGAACCGCTGACACCGGTGACCACGGTGATGGCGTTGTGCGGAATATCGAAAGTGATGTTTTTCAGGTTGTGAACGCGGGCTCCGCGCACACGTATCACCCCTTGTTCAGAAACGAACTGGGTAGAAGGATTTGATGTGAGATTCGGTTCGGTCGCCAAACAGACCCTCTACATGGCCTTCGCTGGGATGAGGCTAAACAAACCATTATACGGCGGCGGGGAGATGCGAGCAAACGGTGCTGGTGCGGCTTGATTCCAACGGATTCAAAATTACAAACGAAACTGATTTAGCTAAGCTGCTCTTGACGCAGCGAGAAACCCAGCTGCAGGGCACCGAAGCGACCCAGGGTTTGTTCCAGCGTGTTTGTTGCGGACGTCTTACCAGGGGTTTCGCTTCATCTTTCGAGGCCGGTGGCATGCGCACGCACCGATAGATTTTATTGCCGAGGGCTACTGCGAAACTTGCGTTGGGAAACTGGCGGGAGAGTTGGTTCTGAGTTGCTACGGCTTCTTCGCGATCCTTATAACCGCCCCACTTGAATTGCGTAACATTCTTTTTGCCCCGAGCCGCGACCGACGTTATGCTTCGCGTTACTCTTGATGACGGGATTTTTTGCGGCATTTGCGTTGGCTCTCCCGCCGCGGGAGTCTGCGCTACGTGGCCCATGGCGAGCATTGGAAAAAGCGAGCACTGTCAGACGGAAAACAAGTGAACACGCTTTTTCGCGTTCGCTGAGACGATGCGGCGGCCCGCCATCATCTGGTATTCGATATCCGGCGTGAACAGCATAGCTATTCCTTCCGGTATCTCGATTCCCGACGTTAAGAAACTACCGTTCGGGCTGTAAACTAATTTCACCTATGCCGCCCCGTATATCGAGGCGCAGTGTGACAGGCGATTTGCCATACGATTCATTAACGTAATCTTCGCCATCGCGTTTGAGCCCACCGCCATTGATCGCACCGATCCCTCCCGAGGCATTGACTCGGACCCCTACACTCTTGGGCAGGAGAATCGTGGCTGAGCCCACTCCGCCATGAATTTCAGTCTCAAGATCTTTCTTCCACCCTCCACGAAGATCCAGCGTCAGCTTCCCAGCCCCCACGTGGACTTCGAGCCGGTTAAGCGCAAGGCCTTGCAGCCGAAGATCACCCTCGCCAGCGCCCATTTGCACACTGAGCTCGAGGGGAACTTCATTATTCACGCGAAGATTCCAGGTGTTTTGCCGGCCAAGCATGTGCACGTGAACTTTGCTGGATTGGATTTGAGTGACGTTGAGCTCGCCCTGCTTCCCAGAAACGCTATATTCAGCGTGCGGATCGCCTTCCGACTCAGCGTAATCGAAATCGGCTTCGAGGAGCTTGCTTGCGCCGCCAGAGATTTTTAGCTCGCCAGCAGGCATGTGAATTGCCGCGCGTACCGACTCCGCGTCCTGAAGCTCTACGACCTCAGTCTTGTGCTGGATGTTCCAGTGCGCGCCCCCTCGATTTCGCGATACGGCCACGCCAAATACAACCAAAAGAATCAGCAGAGCAATGCCTCCGCCGGAAACGCGAGCTCGGTTATCGGGATACCAGTTTTGCTGCGAGTAATCCCAAAGTTTGCCCACCCCGAGAAAAATCAGGATGAGTGGCCAGTATCGGGCGACCAGGTGGAAATCGGGTCGCAAATTGGAAAGCAGCAGCAGAATGCCGATGGTGACAAGGATTAAACCGCTGCCGATCGAACCCCGTCGGCGTCTCGGTGGCGGTGCGTTGGGGGGCGGCGGATTGTTGGTTGAAGGAGTTGTTTGCTCCATAGAGAGATCACACGCCTTTCAAGCTCGCCTGATTTGTATACGCAGGGGCGTGCCCCCGAGTTCCGCCCGTAGAGCATATACCGATTCTGTCTGTCCTTGCGCGGGTTAGTGCGCCAGCTAGTCGTAAAATGACCGGTTAAGTGTAGGACGAAGCATGAGGAATCGCGAGGGCAGCTGCGGGGAAAATCTAAGGAGTGAAGCAACGCAAAGCCAAAAGTAGTGGCGGATCAGTGTGTGGTCTCGGCTAAAAATAATACGCGCCAGTCAAGCGGGCGGTCTGCGACCTGAATGCACCGGTATCCTGAGCTAAATGATAATAAAAGTAGTCCCCGCCAATTTCCCAGTTCCCCAGTCGTACGCGGTTACGCAGATTCAGCTCCCATGCCGGACGATACGGTCCAAGGGAAATGGACTCCGCACCCAGTCCTGCCAGATACTCCCCGCGAAAAGCTCTTCCTAGGCGAAACCGGATTCCGGTAAGTCCCAGGTGGCTAGAGTATTTGTCGGGATCGAAATAGCCATGAAGGAGGGCTTGCCGAAACCCGATATAGTTGAAGCGGTAGCCAGCCGCAAACCCAAGGTCCGCCCCCCCCATCCAGTGCAGGAGTTCCGTGCTCAGTCTCTGGCCGCTGTTGCCGTCAGAATAATTTCCATGGGACCAGGTCGCTTTGATTCCCCAGGCACGAGGATACCAGTCGACCGCAGCGCGCCAGTCATCCGCGAGCAGGTCAAATTGTGCGGAGCGAAAGGTCGGGGATATTGGTCTCCGTGAAAACCCGCCGGTGACCCAAAGCCGTCGCGCCGGACGCAATTCCAGCTCTCCGCCGTAGAGTATGCGAGTCTTTCCATCCGCAAAACGCACCGCTCCTCCGCGTGCACTGACCAACAGGGAAGGCGACAACCGCATACGCAATTCGTCCGTGGCCCACAAAGCGTTCGCTCGAGGCCCGGAATTCTTCCACAGTGAGCGCTCTTCGACCCGCAACCGGGTCGTAAGGTTTCGTGTAATTCCATGTTCAAACGCTTGGGTAGATCGCCAGGAACGATTCCCGGCGGAATCCGAAAAGTAGGCGCCAGTGCCACGGAGTTGGCCACGTTGTCTCACCGCCGCCGGCGGCGGCTCTCTCCTCTGTCGCGGAGCGTCGCCTCCCTTTTCTCCCCTTTTGTCCATGCGATTTTTGTATTCCTGGAGCCGCGTGCTGTCGGGATGGCGAACCAGGGCTCGATTAAGTTCGCGGCGAGCCTCGGCAGTCCGCTTCTGATGCATCAGATTGCGGATCAGTCCAAGCCTGGCGGGCTCATTATCCGGATTAGAGGCAAGTAATTCCCGGTAAAGCTGTGTGGAATTCGTGTAGTCGCGGTGATATCCCAGCGCCCGAGCCAGTTCCAGCTTGGCCATTGGATGCGAAGGTTCTTCGCGCAGAATTTCCCGAAACAACCTGATCGCCTGGTCGTCCTGGCGGTTGTAAAGATAAGCGCGGCCGAGTTCCAGCTTAAGCTTTCGGTCGCTGGGAAACTGCCTTAGTCCATCTTCCAGCAGGCGAATCGCTTTCCCGTAGTTCTGTTGGCGCACGGCGGTTCGTCCGGCTTCCAGTACTTGTTGGCTGGCAGGCTCGTTCTGCGCAAATGTGGGAATCGTCATGCATAGCGTAATCCATAAAAATGCTGTCAAGTAACTCAGTCCTCGCATCGTGCGCTCCTCACACCACAAAAAACTATAACAATAGTGCCGCCGGACTAGTACGAGTAACGCGGAGCCATGGGGCCAAAGTGACAGCGACAGCAGCGTCAAGAAACCGTTGTGCGTAAAAACGAAACAGGGAGCGCAACTCGTCTTTCTCAGCATGGGTGGCCACATTGCCCAATCCTGCTGGTCAGGACTCGTCGAACGCTCCCTGGCAATTTCTCTTGGTCCCGCTAGCTCGTCGCGGCGCCAAACCGCTCGGGCGGGCGCCTTAGGCTATTCCGTTAAAAACCAACCGGGGGCTCCGGCACGTCTTCGTGCATGTCTTCCTTCTGGTCCTCGATGCGGTCCTCATTGAAGTCGCCGTCATGGAAGGCACCATCATGGAACGCGCCATCGTTGTGCACGCCTGCGGCATCGTTGTCCACATCTTCTTTGTCCATGTCGCGATCTTCATCACGTTCGTCGTTTATCCCCTCGCGATCATCGAGGTTAGGACCTTCGTCCCTCTCGCTGTTGAGGTCTGGACCCTCTTTAGGCCCCTGCTGGGCTTGCGCTGCGGGATGTGCAAGGAGCCGCTTGGGCACACCTACAAACAGCATGAGCGCAAACGCTATAGCCAGAACCAAAAACTTGGAATTGGATTTCACGCAATACCTCCCGTTTAGGACTCTCTTGCGGCTTCCGTATACATGATACCTGTGCGATGCTGAAAATGACCGACAAGATGCCAATCCGGCAGTGAATCTTCGTCTTATCAGCACGTTACGTTTCATTCGACGGCTAAGTCGAACGAAATAGGGCGGGTTGCTCCGCTCCGCATCCCCGTTGCAGCCTATGGCTCAATACCCAGTCTAGGCTAGTCGAAACAACCGCTCAATAGGACTTCGGTACTAGGTGGCTCCTGAGGTTTTTCTGGCCTTCCTAGGATCGGGGAATGCACCGGGATTGCCTTTGAGAGAGCCCTTCGGGCGCAAAGCCTGGCGGGGTTACGTCTCGAGACGGAAAAAAGCTCCCAACCGCCTCCTTGAGTGACATCGTTGGTTTATGTACAAAAAGAATACGAATCTATGGGAAGCATCTGATCACCGCCAGACAATGACCAGATAATGATCTGCGGAGCACCGACGCTCTGGTGGGATCGGCATGTTTACTCTCTGTCACCATCAGCTTGACAGTACAATCGCCGGGCTCTAGCTTGAGTATGGGGTGATTACATGCCGGCTGCCACTGAGGCCTCTTCGGTAGGGGTACGGCGATGCCCATACTGCGGAAAGTCTATCAAGCAGAATTTGGACCGATGCCCGATCTGTCGGGAGGCGATCCCCGAAATTCGGCTGTCACGCGCCGCGCGTCAAGGTGGCGGTGAGATCCGGCGCGGGCTGCTAGGGATGTTGCTGGCGCTGATCATCTATTACTTTGCGAGCGGCTCCAGTGGAATGGATATCCCCTTCATCATTCAGCCCTTTGTTTCAACGTATCTGGCTCCACTCCTTTTTTTGGCTAGCCTTAGTTTGAGCATCTACGGTTTGTTCCGAGCGCTACAATCCTGATACCTTCAGTGCCGTACCACGGTTGTAAATACACATGCCCGTGACACCAGGCGGTATTTCAGTAAAAATCCATTAAAAATGACCGCGTTTGTGGGAAACTCCCGGCGGCTTTGTGCAGCCAATTCGGCGCTATCGATGCGTGCTGCATTTCCGCCATCTTCTGCATGATTCGCTTGAGGTGATCCGATGTCCATTTACGAAAAGTTGCGCGTGCTCAATATCATGCTGCCTGCGGTGGCAACGCCGGCGGCCTCCTACGTTCCCTTCGTGCGTACCGGCAATTTAATTTTCATATCCGGGCACATTGCCAAAAGAGGTGGCCAAGCTTGGGTTGGGCAGCTCGGCGCACAATTGACCACCGCCGAGGGTACAGAAGCCGCTCGGGCCATCGCTATCGACTTGATGGGCACACTAAATTCCGCCGCCGGCGATCTGAATACCGTTACCCGCATCGTCAAGCTTGTGGTCCTCGTCAACAGCGCTCCCGCTTTCACCGAACAGCACCTGGTAGCGAACGGCGCTTCGGAGCTTTTCCGCGAGGTCTTCGGTGAAAAGGGTCCGCACGCGCGCAGTGCTTTCGGCGTGGCACAAATTCCGATGGGATCCTGCGTGGAGATTGAGTTGATCGCCGAAGTCGCTTAACCGTGAGCGAGATTTGGGTGCCATGCCGATTCCGGCAGCGCTGTGGTTTACGCTGCTGCTGCCTTCGGGGGTGGGACTTGTTGGATTTCCAGAGGCAAGTGGGGGTCCATCAGAGACCCGGGCTGATCGCGTTCACGGTGATGCCGCGACTCGCCAGTGCCACCGCGAAGTAACGGCAAAGCACTTCAAGCGCGGACTTGGCGGCACCCATGGCGACCCAGGGCTGCCAGCTTCCTGTGCCGCATCCGGGAGCGAAGGTGATGGCGACGATTCGCCCGCCATTGCTCATTAACTTCGCGGCCTCACGCACACCAACGAGAAACGCCTGCGCTTGCGAGTCCATCGCTGTGTTCCATTTCTCCAAGGTGATCTCCATTGGGGTCTGGTAAAACGTGGGAGCTTCGGGACGCGCGTTGCTCACAAAGATATCCAGGGAACCAAATTCGACCCGCACACTCCCGAACATTCGGGTGATCTCCTCCGGTTTGCAAATATCGGCTTGCACGACAAAACCATTCGCGCCGAGGGCGCGTATCTTGGCCAACGTCGCCTTTGCGGCAGACTCATTCTGATAATAGTGCACCGCTACTCTCGCGCCTTTTCTGCCAGTTTCAGCGCGATGCCCCTGCCAATTCCGCGCGAACTTCCGGTAATCAATGCAGATTTCCCTTGCAGTGACATACGCCCTCCTTTTATAGCGCTGGAAGAAATTCGGTGAGACCTGAGCGCATCCTACCCCCGGTTCGCCAACCGAGCAATACCTTGGAGGGTGTCACACGGGAACCGGCGGACTGCGGCGACGAATAAAGGGCTATCAGCGGATGTAGTTTATGAAGATACGAAATGAGTTGGTTTGTGCGCTTGACGGTTCTGTGCGCAGAATTTTTGCGGCCGGCCCAGCGATCGTCCTGCAGGCCAATGCGCTTCAGCGTATCGCAGGAGAGAAGTCGGTCAAGACCATGAAAGTAGATTCAACCTTTTCTACTATCTTGCCGTTTTCTTCGGACTTATCGCGTACGCTCTTCCATTCGGGATCGTCGCGAAACGCCTTCCAGTTGGCTGTGGCCGCTTCGCGGCTCGGATGCGCAACGATGTAAATCAGAGTCTTACCCTTCAGCGGCTCGTCGGTTGGCGTCCAGTACGCCACGTTTTTGATTCCATGCCTCTCGAAAAGTTTTGTCGTGTGTTCGCGAAAACGTCGCAGCAGATCGTCAAGCTTGCCCTCGTAAGTGTGGTACACCCGGAGTTCGTACACGGTTGAGTTTTGTGAAACGCTTCCCTCCTTTTGCTGGGACATAATCCAGGGAGCGGTGGGGATAAGCGCCACTGCCGGAAGCGATTGAAGCAATGTTCGTCTTTTCATGGCGGCGATTCTACCAGACATTTGCAGGCTGCGGAACTTCAGAATCATTTCCCGAACGCTCCTTGGCAAAGGAGGCAAATTAGCTGCAACGTATTCCCCTTCAAAAAATGTCCGCCCCGTGGTTACCTGCCGACCTAATCTCCCCGAAAACCCTGGCGCAAAAAAAAAGACCTTCTAAGACTCGGATCTGTGTAGAATGGCCTCCCAGTCTCGATAGACGCCACGAAGTTACGCCTCTAAACTACGCTACGCAACGCGCCAGGTGGAACATGGATCAACCCCTAAAAAGTGTAAGCGTCCAATTGGGAGCAGAAACCAAAGACGGATCGCGAACTGAATCCCATCCGGCAGCAAACCCGAGTCGCCGCGTGTTTCTCGGTGTCTTGGGTAAAGGTGTAGCCTCTACCGCTGCCGCTGCGGCAATTGGAGTAGCGCCAGTTCTTGGAAAAGCGTACACGCCAGCCGCTAGCCAAGAGGCCGACGGTACTGCGCATGATCCCCGTGTTCAAAAATGTTTCAATGTTTCGCCGAATGGCTGCCGCTCGGGAGCGCAAAATTTCGCTTCCTCTTCATCCTGATAACGGTGACGAAGCTGCCTATGCGAACAGAATTGGTAACTACTCTAAGGGACTGCCACACAACGCAACTGGCGAAGTCGATCCAGCGGCTTACGAAAGTTTTCTAAATGCTCTCTCGACTGGGCAAGATGCTGACTTCGAGAACATTGTAATTGGCGGGAACGTGGGGTTGGTCAATCCTCAGGCAGGACTGGCGTTCGACCTCGAAGGAACCGATTGCCATCAAATGGCACTCGAGCCGCCACCCACGCTGGCCAGCGCGGAAAGAGCCGGTGAAGCGGTAGAGTGCTATTGGATGTCGCTGCTTCGCGATGTCAATTTCAGCCAGTATTCCACTCATCCCACTGCACTGGCGGCCTGTGCCGAACTGACGCGGCTCAGCGATTTCCGTGGCCCGAAGTTCAACGGCGAGGTGGTGCCGCAAACATTGTTCCGCGGCTTTACTTCGGATGACGTGCTTGGACCCTACGTCTCACAGTTCTTACTTAAGACAATGGACTTCGGCGCCGTGACCATGGTCCAAAAATTTAACACCTACCTTCCCGGAACCGACTACCTGACCAACGTCGCCGCGTGGCTTGCCGTGCAGAATGGCAACCCACCTTCGGACCGCAACTTCGTTGATCCGACGCCTCGCTACGCACGCAACGGCCGCGATTTGAGTGCCTTCGTCCATGTCGATGTGCTCTACCAGGCCTACTTCCATGCCTGCTTATGGTTGCTCGACAACGGAGCCTTACTAAATCCGGGTAACCCGTATGGCTCAAGTTATTTGGTGAGCAGGTCGCGCACCCAGGCGGGATTTGGCACCTTTGGCGGCCCGCACATCGTAACGTTGTTGGCCGAAGTTTGCACCCGGGCGCTCAAGGTCGTGTGGTTTCAAGTGGTTTGTGCATCGCACATTGCGCCCTGAGGAGTTCGGCGGACGTGTGCACTTCACGAAGATAGGCGCCGCCAATGACCCCTTGCACGGCGATGTGTTGAATTCGCGGGCGGTCGCGGAGGTGTTTCGACGTTACGGCACCTACTTGTTGCCTCATGCATTACCCGAGGGATGTCCCCAGCATCCTTCCTACGGCCAGGGTCACGGCACCGTGGCCGGCGCCTGCGTTACGATCCTCAAAGCTTTCTTCGACGATAGTATCCGTCTGTCGAAAATGACTGACATCGTACAATCGAGCGACGATGGCCTTGCACTGGTTCCCTATAATGGCTTGGATCGCGACAGGCTCACCGTTGGCGGCGAATTGCACAAGATAGCCGCCAACATTGGAATCGGCCGCAATCACGCTGCGGTTCACTGGCGCTCCGATTACGCAAACTCGCTTACCCTCGGCGAAGCCCTCGCCATCAGCGTCCTTCGCGATCAACGCGACACGTATAACGAAGCGTTCCAAGGCTTCACGTTCCGGAGGTTCGACGGCACAACATCACCGTTTAGCGCGGCAACACCGGGTTCTTCCGCCATATCTGGCA
This sequence comes from Candidatus Dormiibacterota bacterium, assembly GCA_035602605.1. GTDB lineage: Bacteria > Acidobacteriota > Terriglobia > Acidiferrales > UBA7541 > DASQHY01. The sequence continues at coordinate 26,138 of DATNLZ010000082.1, read as the reverse complement.
GGGCTCATCAACACGCAGGATTGTTTCGTCGGACACATCTGCTCTTTCTCTCCCAGTCAACCGGCTTCTACCTGTCATACTTTATAAGGGTTCTGTAATCCCTCTAATTACATAGCGCAGCCCGCAATTTCCTAAAGGAGGTTGGACGGCATGTACAAAGTCGCAGCACTGCTGGCCTTGGGGTTGGCATTTCTTCCCGCTCTGCAGGATCAAGAGGCCCCTCCCAACCCGGAGATGCAGCGGCAAGAACTTATCAACCTGGAAAAGGAGATCGCCCGAGCTATTCAACTGAATAATGGAACCTTTTTCCGGCGCGTGTACAGCGACTTGTACAGTGGCACGCTCTCGCACGGACAGCGCGTAAGCAAGGGGGAATTCATTAATATCATTGAGCGAAGCGATCACAGATATGAGTTTTTCAACGCTTCGGGTATCGAAATCCGTATTTTCCGCGATACCGCCCTGGCCACTTGCTTGTGGACGTCGCGGGGCACTTTTAATGGTCAGCACATTGCGAGTCAGATGCGCGCCATGCACGTTTTTGTAAATAGTCCCAGGGGTTGGCAGGTAGTAGCCAGCCAGGCAACCCCATTACCTCCGGATACGGCGCACCCGCTATAGCCATTTCCGCGCTCGCCCATCTTCGAATGCACGAGCTCCCCGAGGACGAATCTACATCGCGAGTCTGTAGAAAACCAAAAGGGCAATCCGGGCTACTAACTCTGTAGGTCGTGCGGAGCAAGACGACCAGAGGTGTCCCGTGGTTTGGCAAAACAGATGCGTTTCGGTCCAGCAAACTTCATTCCATGAGCCAGAATTGGGCACAGTTGCCCGACTAGAGTTGTCAAGGCAAGCATTGCAGATCGCCAGCTGGCGCAACGCTTTGCTCTTGTATTTCTTTCTTCCAATTCTCATTTTCGCCACGGGAAGCCTTAGGGCGCAGGACGCTGCCCCCAGCGCACGGTCATTTTCATTTGCCGGCCAAGCACGTCTGGATCTGCCGCGAGACTGGTCGGTTTACGCCGATGTGCTGCTCCCTCCGCCACCGTTGCTGATTCCGTCGGCGCCACACCTGGTTTTTTCAGACTTTCTCTTGCTCCAGAACCTAACCTCTCCCGGGGTTCTGGAGCTGGGGGTTTCCGACAACCCGTTTCTTGGCAGTGATGCCGTGCAGCTCGACATCGGCGTGCATCAGGACTTCGTTCGTGATTTATTTTACTTTTTCTTTCCCCCGCCCCGCACTTGCCTCGCCCGAGCGAAGAACTCCTTCGAGGAGGTCAAACGTAGAGAAGAAGAGCGGGGCGAACAAGAAGAGCAAGCTCAGGAGAAAAACCCTAAGAAATCGGCAGTCGCTCGAAATCACGTCGGTCTTTCCGAAACCTGTGAATTCAGCCCTACCCCATCAGACTTTTTTGCCTCGCAGCTCAGCACGAGCGTGCTCCTTCGCGAAACTCGGCACGGAGACCGCGTCGAAGGACACTGGCGCAACTTCTACATACCCCCGATGGAGGTGCTGGAAATAAAGGGAAAGACTTTTTTTATTTTCGAGGCTCGTGCGGAACAACCGGTGGAGCGCGGCGATATTGAGCGGTTCGGCCTGCCTGACGATCGTCGCGGGGAGCGCGCGCATTTCTTCTGGGCCATTGGCGCGAATACGCCGTTTCCTTTCTTTCGCGACCCGCACCGCAAGGATCTGCAGTTGTTTCACGTTGTTTTTGCCAACTTGGGTTTGGACGGCGACGGCCGCTCCGAGTTTCGCAAATTGCTCGACAACATAACTTTTGAGCGTTAGCCACTAAGCTGATCCTGTTTTTAGGTGTTTCCCTTCGCAAAACCTTCATTGCGTAAAGAAAGCTCTTCCCTTAGCGCTTTCTCGGCCACTCCGCCCGGGCTTTCGTAAAGTCCGACTGCCGCCTTGTTCAACCGATTGGTCGAAACCCACATGTTTATGGCGTTTCCGCGTCGGCACAACGTCTTCAAAGCTGCGACCACCGCGCGACCAATGCCCCGCCGGTGATGCCACTGAGTAACGTCCGTTTCGTAAACCAAACCATTTTTTGATCACGATCGAGACGATCTAAAATGTACGCGAGTAAGACGATCAGGATAGTCTCTTGGGCGGGAAAGAAATCGCCGGCAATCATCGGACGTCTTGACTCCCCACCGAGTATCCGGCCAGGATAGCGGAGCCCCAAGCGAGCACGGCGAATCGAGGCCTTTCCCTCGACCAGTCAATGACTGGCGATGTGCTAGATTCATTCCCTGAACCCTGAGGAGTTTTGTGACCACGTTCCAACGCATCATCTGGATCGTTCTCGACAGCGTGGGGATTGGCCCGCTGCCCGATGCTGCCGATTACGGCGACGTCGGCCGTAACACGCTGGGACACATTGCCGAAGCTCGCGCTGCCATCGCGCGGCCGCTTGCCATTCCTAATCTTGTGCGCCTTGGTCTGGCCAACATTGCGCCGCTCGCAGGTCTGGCTCCTCTCGCGGAGCCTGCCGCGGCCTTCGGAAAGGGCGTCACTCACTCGCCCGGCAAAGACACCACCACGGGGCATTGGGAGATGGCAGGCATCTGGCTCGACCAGGCTTTTCCTGTGTACCCGAACGGGTTCCCGCGAGAGCTCATCGCGCAGTTTGAGAGTGCGATCGGGCGCAAAGCGCTTGGCAACAAGCCCGCGTCGGGCACGGAAATCTTGAAGGAACTTGGCCAAGAACACGTGCGCACCGGATCCCCGATCGTTTACACCTCCGGCGACAGCGTTTTCCAGATTGCCGCGCACGAAGAAATTATTCCGGTAGCCGAGCTCTATCGCATGTGCGAGATTGCGCGGATAATACTCGATGGCCCGCACCGCGTCGGACGCGTCATAGCCCGGCCTTTTCTCGGTACCGCCGGAAATTTTCAGCGCACCGAGCGCCGTCATGATTACGCCGTCGAGCCGCCACGCCCGATGCTGCTTGACGTTCTCGCCAAAAAAAGTATCTTGGTTTTTGGCGTCGGAAAGATTCATGACATCTACAACGGCCGCGGCGTCGAGCATTACCTCACTACAAGCAATAATGCCGACGGAATGGAAAAGCTTAGCGCCGCGCTGCGCAGACAGTCGCAGGGGCTGATCTTTTGCAATCTGGTGGATTTCGATATGCTTTACGGTCACCGCAAAGATGTCGAAGGATTCGCTCGCTCGCTCGAAGAGTTCGATTCCCTGCTCGGCCCGTTCCTCGCCACGCTCGGAACTTCCGATCTTCTAATCCTTACCGCCGACCACGGCTGTGACCCCGATCCGCGCTGGCCGTCTACCGATCACTCCCGCGAATACGTTCCCATCCTCGCCTACTCCCCGCGAACCAACTCCGGCGTGCCGCTCGGCATCCGTGACACACTCGCGGACATGGGCCAGACCGTTGCCGAAAATTTCGGTGGCCGAATCCCACGCGGCGCGAGCTTTCTCTCCTCGCTGAACTAAGAACATCAAGTCAACGCTGACCAGAGAAATCACCGGCACTCTAAAAAAGGTCAGAAACACAAAAAGAGAAGTCAGCACGAAGAAAAGTAAAAAACCACAGAAGACTAAATAGCTATGGAAGAAGAAAAACCAGGATTAACGAGTTGAGCGGCTCCTTTCAAGCTCGCCGGTCGACGCCTGTTAGTGCTCGCCGCGCGCGGAACTGGTGGCCGTCGGAGCATAATAGCCAGTGCGTGTCCGCGCGATCAGTTTGCCGCGACCCTGCGGCGGGGTAACCGCCACTTGAACGGTGCGGAAAGTGCCGTCCCTGCGCGTATTCGTGGGGTAGTAGGCCAGCGTGTACTGATTGCGGATGTCGTGCGCGATTTGCCCGCAGATCGATTCGACATCTTGCACATTTTCAGGGAAAAAGGCCAAGCCACCGGTCGATTGCGAAAGCTCCTGCAGAGCCCGGCGCGCGCGCTTCGCGGATTTTTTACTTTCCTCGCTCAGCAATCCGATGGTGTAAATCACCGCGTCGGAGGATTGCACTATTTTCAGTGTTTCTTCCATCGTCTTACGGCTGGCATTGTCTTCGCCGTCGGTAACCACCAGTAGAACCTTTTTGTCGCGCGTCCCTTTTTTCAGATGATCGAGTGAGCCAATCACAGCGTCGCGCAATGCCGTTGAGCCGCGCGAGTCGATCCGCTCGAGAGCCTCTTTCATCTCGTTGATGTTACTGGTGAAGTCTTTGTCCATATCGAGATAGAAGTCGTCGTTGAAATTGACCACGAATCCTTCATCCTGCGGATTGCTTGTCCGCACGAATGTCAGCGTCGCGGCGTTCACTCGCTCGCGCTTGTCGCGCATGCTTCCGCTGTTGTCTATCACCAGGCCGAAACTGACCGGAACATCCTCGCGCTTGAAGACGGAAAGTTTTTGCTCGACCTTGTCTTCTAAGACGCGGAAATTTTCCTGCTTCAGTCCCTCGGCGAACCGGCCGCGATCATCCACCACGGTGGTGTGCAGAACCACCAGGCTGACATCAATTTTGATGCGCGAGCCACCTTCCTGTTTTTGCGGAGGAACCGGCGTTTGCCCGGGCGGTGGCGGGGGTGTTACTTGTACCGGTAGTTGCGCGGAAGCCAGTGGCACAACGGCGAGAATCGCTGCGAGGAAAAGGAAAATGCCAGCTGAAAAAATTGCGAAGCGCAACGACTTGGGGGCACTAGTGGCTAGGGGCGTAGTAGCCGGTCTTGGAATAAACATTGAGAGGCGGAAGCCCTTTTGGTGCGTGCAACTTAATTTTGATTTTACGCCACTTTGAATCGTGGGTGTGATTGCTCGGCCGGTATCCCAAAACATATTGGTTGCGCAGCTCCATCCCGATCTTTGTCGCCACGTCGGGCAAATCGCCGAGGTTTTCGACGTTGAATACCCGGCCTCCGGTGAGCTCGGTGAGCTCCGAGAGCAGTGTCGGACCATTGACCTCCTCATTTGTCGGGCGATAACCCAGCGGATTGTAGATGCCGATGGCGTAGATCTGGACGTCTGACTCCTTCACGAAATTTTTAATGTCACGCTCATTGTAACGACTATGATTATCGCCCCCGTCGGATATGATGAGCAAGGCCCGTTTGGGGTTGCGCGCACCACGCATCTCACTTAGGCCGAGATAGATAGCGTCCAGCAACGCGGTGCGGCCTTTTGCCGTAGTGTAAAGCATGCGTTGCTGCAAGTCCTCGACGCTCTGCGTAAATGGACTGGTAAGCTCGGCGCGTTCATTAAAACTTACCAGAAAAAACTCGTCCTGAGGATTTGCGGTCTTGAAAAATTGCACGGCAGCGGAGCGAGCCTTATCAACTTTGTTGGACATGCTGCCGCTCAAATCGAAAATCACGCCGATTGAGATTGGTACATCCTCGCTCGAGAAGTGCACCACTTCTTGCTCAACGTTATCTTCGAACACGCGGAAATTATCCTGCTCAAGCCCGGTCACAAGACGATTGTAAGGATCGGTGATCGTGATGTTGACGAGCGCGAGATCTACCGCGATGCGAATCGACTGGCCGGGCTTAATGGCTTTTCCAGGCGTGTCTCTTTTTAGAGTCTCAGTCTCGGTGCCCACGGGCTTCGCATCTGGTGGCTTCACCTCGGGCGACTTAGTGTCGGGAAGTTTCGCGTCGTCAGTTTTCGTGTCGAACGGTTTGGAGTCTAGAGGCTTCGCGTCCGAGGCTCGCGCATCGTCGCGGGCAGGGCCCTGGGCGTGGGCCAAACCGTTACACAGGATAAGAGCGAAGGTACTCAGGAAAATAGCCAGGAGAGTTCTTGAAGCGTGTGAAGCGCGAACCCTGCCAATGCTCGCCAACATGGGCCCCCTACTGCCTAAACCAATCACGGGCGGGGAAGCGATTGACTGAACTAAAGCGTATTGTATCACTGGCGCCAGGCAATGCAAGCTTCTTGAACTAACTTTACGTCCGGCTGCTACCAAGCTCTGGTGCGGCCGAGATTATATCTTTGCGTGGCGCGATTCAAATCTTTTTCTGCACTATTTATGTCTTATTTTCGCCTGGAGCCTGCGACGACCAAAGCGATTCCACCGGCTACAGCCAGCGCTCCCAAAATCGGAGGAATCGGCACTGTTTCCTTCTTGTCTGCTGTGGCGTGAATGGGTCCGACATCAAGAACTGTTTCACGGTGCGTGTACGTAAAGCCTTGATAAGCCAAAGCGAGAAGACCCAAAACGATCAGCACAATTCCAGCTACTGTGGTTGATTTCATGATGTTGGCCTCCGCGGTGCAATTATACTCGCGCTCGCCATAAACTAACTGAAATCAACAACCAGTTCGATTTCAAGCGCTATACCTGAACATGCTGGATGAGTTTAGGGGTTGTGTCTGTACAATTGTGAACAGTTAAGACTTTTATTCCGCCCCAGGAACAGCCGGGTCACAGGGAAATTGTTGCGCGCAAGACTACAGCGCAGAACAGTGCATCCACGCCAAGGACCAAGGGTGTTGTGTGATTCGCGGAACTTTCATGGCTGCCCGACCGACCAATCCTGATGAATGGACACCTCATCGGTAGTGGCGCGAACCTCGCGCGCGCGAACAATGAAGCGCCGCGGCGCCGCACCGACATAATCGAAAGGGAAACAGGTAATCAGTGTCAGCGTGGGTGCGGTTGAAGCTTCCAGGACCTGAATATTGGTGGGCTCGACGACGGAGGTGGATTCGACCTGATATAGAAACGTTGCTTCTGCGGTCTTGAAGACAATAACGTCGCCAAGGCGGATTCTGCGCAGCGGGCCAAAAAAAGAGTTGCGATGTGCGGCCAAGGCAACGTTACCCTGCTGGCCCGGCAAAGACGTTTCAGGCACGTGTCCTGCAGCGCGTTTTAAAACACCGTCTGACACTCCTTCGGCCACGACGACTCTAAGGCCGAGCCGCGGGACCATAATGTCGCCAATAACGCCGCCTTCCGATACTTCGCGCGAGCCAGGGGCGGCACGCTCGAATTTCGAGATTTCAGCTACTGCAGTGCCCTGCGAGTGGCCAAACGCGCTGGTGCAATAGGCAATGACGAGAAAGCCGGCAGCGAGAAAACCCACCCTGCGACTGAGGTGCCCAACTTCAAAGAAATGTTTGTTCGCGGAGCGGATACGATCGATCATAATGTGTTGGCTTCCCTCTCGCGGAATGGCTCGGTAAACAGCACACCGGAAGCGTATAGCCACGGTGGGCACCAGCCGACGATGCAGCCAGTCCTCTAAATGTTTGCGATTTCTAATTATTTTGCGCTGTTGGTATTGTCTTCGCCATCGCCGCCGATGATCAAGAGCTTTTTTCTGCAGTGTTCAAACTGCAAATGATGCAGTTTTGAAAATGTTGCGCGAGTTCGCCAGGGATAGGCCGTAATAACTGCAGAAAACCAGGTTACGCACGCTTCGTATTTACTGCGCTACGGAACAATCGTCGTAATGACCTATCGGCCGACATGAATTCTGGAAATGGAATGGAACAAACCGAAAACATCCAGAAGCCACAAAACTACGGCAATGATGACCACGGCATTCAGGATGGACTTAATGGTGCCTTCCATGGGAATGAAGCGATTGACCAGCCAGAGGAGAACACCGACGACGATCAGGACCAGCAAAACATTGATCAAGGGCATGGTGGGACCTTTCTTTATCGAAACAGAATTTCGCGCGTACGCGGATTGTTTTGCCCATTGATTTGTTAATCGAGACTATCGCAAACTCGGATGCTACCACAGGCTTTTCGATAGTTATAGGAAACCTTGCGATGAAAATTGGACCCGGCAGCCTCGATTGATAGCGAGGTTGCCCGGATCCAGCCCGGAACAAACGCTTGGCTGCTCGTTCTGCGGAGCAGTGGTGAAGGTCCAGACAAAGTTTGCCGACAACAGATTTCCTGTCGTGTCTCTGACCCCATTCGGACCGCCAATGATTGTCGCGGTGAACGCGGAGCTGGGCGCCAGGTTGACGGTGGGGTTAAAGGCAGCTTTCTTCGCGCCAGCGTCATCGGTGACCATTCCGGTTATGGGTATTCCGGTCGAGTGACTTGAGTACTGCCAGGGGCAACGGGGAAAATGTTGCCATTCGCTCAAGAGCTTCCGTTCGTACTTTTTCGGGCCTAAGAGGGTTGCCCTGAGCAAAATGCACCGAATCGGGGATGGTCCCGTTCTCGAAGAGTGCAGCTGAATGCTGGAACCACAAAAATGCCTCGCAACCTGTAGATTGTCCTAGCGCAAGTTCACGATTTATGTCACTATTAACCAACTAGGAATGATGTGACAACGATAAGAAAAAAGTTGCAGGTAAGAAGAAAGGACTCTTCAGCGCCACGGAGTTTCTTGATTCCGCAGGCATTGCGCGCAAGGTGGTGGCGTTCGCGCGAAACCAGGTCGTTTTCGCACAGGGCGACCCTGCCGACAGCGTCTTGTACATTCAAAAAGGTGGTGTGAAGCTTTCGGTCGTTTCACAAACTGGAAAAGAAGCGGTGGTGGCGATACTGGGGCCGGGAGATTTCTTAGGTGAGGGATGTCTGGCCGGGCACCCGCGACGGATCGGAACGGCGTCGGCCATAACCGCCAGCACAATTCTGATGATTGAAAAAGACGAGATGGTTCGGCTACTGCACGCCGAACATGCTCTTGCCGACCGATTTATTAATCATATGCTGGTGCGCAACATCGGGATCGAAGAAGATCTGGTGGATCAATTATTCAACTCCAGCGAGAAACGGCTGGCGAGAACTCTGCTGCTCCTGGCGCGGTATGGCAAACAAGGTAAACCGGAGAAAATCGTTCCCAAAATATCACAAGAGATGCTTGCGGAAATGATCGGGACGACCAGGTCACGAGTGAATTTTTTCATGAATAAATTCCGCAATATGGGCTTCATCGAATATAACGGCGGTCTGCACGTCAATCATTCGCTGTTAAGCGTGGTCCTGCACGAGTAGCCGTTACGGTCCCGGCTTCCCTTCCGTGCAAGTGTGGACTTAGCCTGGTAAGAGAGAACTCTTAATAGTCTTGCAGCAGCGACTCACCAAACCCGTAGCACTTACCGCAAAACCAAACGAATCCCCAACGGCAAAGATCGCCTATGCGAGGTCTCGCTGCGTCGCCCGCGCTAGAATGTTTGATTCTACCGGTTCGATGCTTCTAGTATGTGACAGCTGTGGGCAGCGGCTGTAAACGCGACACTACAAACGGGTCGCGCGTCGGAAGGAACGCTGGGTTTAGAATTGTTTGAATTCTGGGATCGCAAACCCCGCATTCGAGGATAGATTCTTGAGCGCAAAGGAAATTACCAAGGCCTTTCTATCTACCCGGGTCTCGTGTTCCGTGCTTTCGCGGATGAATAAGGTGGCCGCCGGAAAGAAAATCCTGAACTGGTTGAGTTCGAGCTCTGGCGTGTTTGCAACTTTCGACGATGGTTGGCGGGCAGCTCGGCAAGCGAGCGGCGAGGCGCATGAACATCCCAGCATCGCGGATCTGCATATCGACTTGGCGAAGACGTTGCGTCCGAGCGATTACGCGGTGTTGTACTGGCTCTTGCGGCTCACTTCGAAAGAGTTGAACATTTTCGATTTTGGCGGGAATGTAGGGAACCTCTATTACAGCTACTTGCCCTATGTGCAACAACTACGGGAGGTCCATTGGACGGTCTTTGATTTACCGGCCCTGGTGCAACGAGGGCGCAGCATTGCTCGGGAAAGAAGCGCTGCAAATCTTCGTTTCACGAACTCGGCGAGGGAAATGCCGAGCAACTGTATTTTGCTCGTGTCCGGTTCGTTTCATTACTGGGAAGGCAGCGTACAAACATTCCTGGAACAATTCACAAAGCCCCCGGAGCATATTCTGCTGAACCGGACGCCAATCCACGAAACAGAAGCCACGTTTGTAACCGTGCAGTGCACGGACACCTGCGCGTTTCCGTGTGTGGTGCGGAATGCCCGAGACATGATGAACGAATTCAGCAAACAGGGATATGCAGCGAAAGATCGCTGGAGAGCACTCGAGCTCTCGATTGAGAATCCACTCTTTCCGGATTTCTCGGTACCCTACTACTCAGGATTTTATTTCCGCCGGCGAACTGAGTGAGCTCAAGTCGCTCGGGGCAAATCCGACAAGCGGGTTGCAGAATCGCGCGTAGAGTCCAACGAAGGCTTCTGAAACAAGTTCCGCGCTAGAGCATAAAGCAAAGCCTGAAATTCATTCAGGATGTTGCGGATTCGCCCCGGATCAAAGAGGTCGGGATTATATTCGAGCTGCGCGCGAACTCCCTCTTGTCGCTCGATCATCGCGAGCTGCATCTCAAACGAAATTCCGGTGCTAAATGTCGGCATCGGCGTGATCGTTAGCGGGCCGGCGATGCGCGGTTGGAGGAAGGCGGCCTGATAGAAAAAATAAAACTGAAAAATGGGTCTGCGGCCTTTCACCGTTCGCATTTTGACTCCTCCGAGCACCGCCTCAAACGGCAGATCGGTGTGGCTCAGTGCGTCAAAGGTGGCATCGCGCACGCGCGCGATCATTTCGCGCAAGGTCGGATTGCCTGAAAAATCAAGGCGCAGGCACACGGGACTCGCCAATGGCCCTACGAGATGCTCGGTTTCAGGCTTGCGATTGGCGACAGGAGAACCGATCAGGACATCCTCCTGATGCGAGTGGCGCGACAGAAGAATTCCAAATGCCGCCAGCGTGAGCACGAAAATTGTTGCGTCCATCGATTGGCTTACTTTTTTGAGCTGTTGAATGAGCTCGTCGGGTAGAAGCAGAGTTTCGATTGCGCCGTGAGAGGCGGGCTTCCCGCTCGGCTGCCGATCGGTTGGAAAATCAAGTACAGGCAATTCGTCTCGGAGCCGCTGACTCCAGAACTCAATGTGTTTCTGGGCCTCAGAAGATTTCAGCCACTCCTGTTGCCAGACGACGAAGTCGCCATATTGGATTGACAATGGCGCGACCGATGGATCCCGCCCATGCAAGAAGGCGTCATAGGCAGCCCATAAGTCATCCTGGATGACCCTTTGCGACCAGCCATCAGCGAGGATGTGATGGATCGAAGTCATGAGGACGTGCTGGTCCGGCTCGAGGCGAAATAGATGCGCGCGAAAAAGCGGCCCTTTTTCCAGATTGAAAGGGATGCTCGCTTCGTCGCGAATCCGCCTTTCGAGCTGTGCTTCGCGACCGGCCGGAGTTGCAGCGATTGGCGCGAGATCGGTAACGGCGAGACGAAACTGCGCGGCCGGAGAAATAACTTGCGCGATCTTGCGATCAATTTCTTCAAATGTGGTGCGCAGGATCTCGTGGCGCTCTATCAAGAATTGGAAGCCTTGTTGTAACGCCTGTTCTGACAGCGGGCCGGTCAGGCGCACGCGAGCCGGCATGTTAAAGGCAGGATTGCCGTGGTCTAATTGTTCAAGCATCCAGAAGCGCTGCTGCGCCAGACTTGTGGGCATCGCGTAAACGGCGCTCTTGGGTGCAGGGTCGCTCGGGACAACAAATGACGGCGCGTCGCCCGAAAGCGGAAACTGAGAAAGGCGACGATTGGGGTTAGCGGCGATTGCTTCCAGGAGCTCCTTGAAGTGATCTAGTAAACGTGTAGCGGTTTCCGCACGATACAAGGCCGTTTTATATTCGAGAGAAAGGCGCCAGCCGACTTCGCGTTCCACGAGAAAAAAATTCAGATCGTAGAGCGCGCCTTGCGTCTTCGAAGGCATAGAGGACATACGAATCCCCGAAAAATCAAATTGGAACTTGGCGGCGCGTCCGTACTCCTTCTGGCAAATAAAATTAATCAAGCAGAATGGATCGCGGTTGCAGTCCTGGCCCGGGCGAATGGTTTGCAGCACGGTTTCGAACGGCACGTCTTGATTTGCAAAGGCCTCCCATACAGAATCGCGCACGCGAGAAACGAACTCTGAAAATGACGGATTCCCGGCAGCATCCGCGCGGAAAACGATGTGATTCACGAATTGTCCGACCAAGGTTTCGAGCTCGGTTCGGTTGCGTCCGGCAAGCGGCGAGCCCACACCAAGATCGCTCTGCCCCGTATAGCGATGCAGCAACAAGAGACAGGCAGCCAGTGTCGTGATGAAGAACGTGTTCCCCTGGGCGTTGCCGAAATCTCTGAGCCGATCGGTAAGCTCGCGCGGGAGAAGATGCGAAATGATCGCCGCATCGTACGATGCGCGATTGGGGTTCTGCAAATCTGGCGATAGTTCCAAGCGCCGATAACCGCGAAGTTTTTCTTCCCAATAGGCAATTTGCTTGGCACCCTCCGCGGTTCTCGTGGACGCGCGCTGCGAGGCGACGTAATCACCGAATTGCGTCTCAAGCGGTGGAAGCGGCGTTTCTTGTCCCAATGCGGAAGCTGAGTAGATCTTCTGCAGCTCATCCATGATGAGGCCGATGGACCACCCATCGCATACGATCTGATGCACCGTCAACATCAGGATAAAGCGCTCCTCATCCATGCGCAGGAGGCCGACGCGAATTAAAGGATCTCGTGAAAGATCGAAGTTGCGCTGGGCCTCTTGCATGCAGATGTGCTCCATCGCAGCGTCGCGCGTATCTGCGGAAATAGGTCGCAGATCGGTTAGCACCAAAGGAATGTGCAGGTCGGGAACAATCGATTGCCTCGGTCCTTCATCGTTATGGATGACGGCTCGCAAGATTTCGTGCCGGCGGACGATTTCATTTAAAGTCCTCTCGAGCAATGAAGCATCCACTGGTCCGGTTAGGTTCATGCGAAAAGAGCCGTTGTAAGCGGCATGGGAAGGATCGATGCGGTGTGCGTACCACATCCGCTCCTGACCTGGGGCGAGAGGGAAAGAACGAAGTTTATCGAAGGTATGAGGTGCGGGCCCGGCCACTGAAACGTTCTTCAAAGTAGGATCAGAAGTCATGGGTGGCCGGCTGAGACCAATCTCATCGATGTCACGAGGGCTGGCGGGTCAAGCGGTACTTCGATCGCGACACAGGCGCCAACGCCGGCGCTCCCGAAGAAACGCTGTTGCTTTTCGCCAGATCGGCAAATACGGCGGCAATGGTGCGATGCTGCAGAATCTGCCGCGGCTTTACATCAATGCCGGCTTTATTCGCTCGCGCCACAATCTGAAAGACGTGCAACGAATCGGCACCCAGCTCGAACAGATTGTCGTTGATGCCCACACGTTCGAGGTGCAATACCTCAGCCCAAATTCCCGTCATAATTTTCTCTTCCGGAGTGCGCGGCTCGGCGTAAGAAGTGCCGCGCGTTTGGCGGTCCCAATCGGGAGCAGGAAGTGCGCGCCGATCCACCTTACCGTTTAACGTAAGGGGAAACCGCGACAGCCTCACGAAAGCCGCGGGAACCATGTAGTCGGGCAGCTTGGTCGACAAAAAGCTACGAAGCTCAGAAGCGGAGGGAATGCTGCCATTGGCTGGAATCATGTAAGCGACAAGACGTTTCTCGCCAGGAACATCTTCGCGCACGGCCGCGACAGCTTCTTTTATTGCCGGATGTGCGGCCAGGCCGCTTTCGATTTCCCCGAGCTCTATCCGGAAACCACGAAGCTTGATTTGGTCGTCCATGCGGCCCAGAAAGTCGAAGCTGCCATCGGAACGACGGCGCACCAGGTCGCCCGTACGATAAAGTCTCGCCGCTGGTTCTTTACGGAACGTATCAGGGATAAATTTCTGCGCAGTAAGTTCGGGCCGGTTGTAATAGCCGCGCGCTACGCCGTCGCCTCCGATGCAGAGCTCTCCAGGAACTCCCGGCGGCACAGGCTGCCCGTTAGCATCGAGAACATAAAATTGTGTGTTGCTGATCGGCGGTCCGATCGTTACGGGTCCATCACTTTCTTCCACCTGAATGGTTGCCGACCAAATGGTCGTCTCCGTAGGCCCATACATATTCCATACCGGCACGCCACAGGCGAGAATTCGATTGGCAAGCTCACGAGGAAGAGCTTCCCCTCCGCACAAGACTTTCAACTTAGGATCGCCCTTCCAGCCGGCATCGAGCAGAAGCCGGAAACTAACCGGAGTTGCTTGCATCACGGTAGCTCCGGAGCCCTTGAGGAGATCGAGCAGCTGCTGGCCGTCACTCGCTACCGCCCGGCTGGCAAGAACGAGCTTGGCTCCGGTGATCAGTGGCAGAAACAACTCGAGCGCAGCGATATCAAAAGAGATTGTTGTTACCGCCGCAAGCGTGTCGCGGGCATCGAGGCCAGGCGTCTTGGCCATAGAGTGGAGCACGTTAACAACATTTCGATGCGTGACCTCGACGCCTTTGGGTTTCCCCGTGGAACCAGATGTGTAAATCGTGTATGCGATTCGAGCAGGGTCGTACGGGATGTCAAGATTTGTGGCGGCCTCGCGCTCGATCAACGTCCAATCTTGATCCAAGCACACAAGGCTCACGCCGGACGGCGGCAGATCGGCCGCCAGCTTGACTTGCGTTAGGACAACGCGAGGTGCGGTGTCTTCAAAAACGAAAGCAATACGTTCCCGCGGAAAGGTCGGATCCAAGGGCACATATGCTGCACCAGCTTTCCACACACCAAGTAATGCGACGACCATTTCCAATGAACGTTCGATATAAACTCCTACCACCCCCCCGGGCTGCACTCCAAGCCTCACCAGATAACGTGCCAATTGATTAGCGCGAGAGTTTAATTCGGCATAGGTGAAAGATTTTTCTTCGAATACGAGCGCAGTTGCGTCAACACCTTGCCCGGCGCCTTGTTCGAACACCCTTTCCTCAAATAATCGGTGAACGCATTTATTCCGCGGGTAATCAGCGGCAGTTTGATTGCCGTCGAAGACTACCTGCTGTTGCTGAGCTTCACTAAGCAACGGCAAGTGTGAGATTTTCTGGGATGCATCCTGAGCCATTCCGAGCAGCAAAGCTTCATAACTATCGAGCCAGCTCGCGATGGTCGCTTCGTCCAGCAGAATTGTGTTGTAGTCGAGATCGAGCACCAGTCCATCGTCGCCCTCAACTACGTTGAGAAAAAGGTCGAAGTTAACGAAACGTTTCGGACTGGAATCGACCACAACTTCCAGCCCTTGGAATTTAAGTCCGGTTCCCACCCTTTCGAGATTGAACTGAACCTCGAGTAGCGGCAAGCGGCTGGGATCGCGCGGAATGGAGAGCTTACGCACCAGGCGGCCATAGGTGTAGTTCTGGTGTTCGTAGGCATCGAGCAAATTCTTGCGAATCTGCTCCAGAAACTGCGCCATGGACAGGTCACCTGCAACATTGCCGCGCAGGGGAACAAAATTAACGCAGTGGCCAACCAGAGTTTTATCTTCTACAAGCGACTGCCCGGCGGCCGGGATTCCGACCGCGATATCCTCTTGTGCGCACAGACGGCTCAGCAGGACGTGGAAGCCGGCAACTAAAGTCACAAAGAGCGTACATTTTTGCTGCGCTCCAGCACGCTTGATTTTCTTGTAGGCGGCCGCATCAATCCTTTTGCGATACGTGGCTCCGGCAAAACTCTTCATCGTGGGACGCGCTCGATCTATTGGCAGATTGAGTGGTGGAGGAAGTGTCGCGAACTGCCTGGTCCAATACTCTTCATTCTGGTGTCCTTCTGAACTTTCATAGTGAAGCTTCTGCGCTTGCGCGTACGCGCTAAAGCTCATCAACCGGTCGAGCTCACACCTGGTCCCCGCACAACGAGCGTTGTAAAGGCGCGACAACTCATCCAGGAGAACGTTCACCGACCAACCATCGCAGACAATGTGATGCGCGGTAAACATGAGAACGTGATGTTCTGGCAAGAACCGAATGAGCCTCGCTCGGATCAGCGGACCGTTTATCAAGTCAAAGGGCTCGCCCGCGTCTTGCGCACCGAGTGCGTCATATTGCGCTTGCTGCTGCGCGGCACTCAAACCAGCAAGATTGACGAGAGCCAAGTCGAGCTCAACAGGCACAAAGAGTTGTTTCTGATCCTCGAGATTGAAGAGCGCGCGCAAGCCATCATGCCGATTGATCAATTCCTGCAACGATGCATGGAAAGCCGGCTCATTCAACTCACCGCGGAGATGCAATGAAAACGATTCGTTGTAGCTGCAGTTGGCTTCCGGGCTGAGCTGCGCTGAAAGCAGAATTTCCATCTGCGATTCTGTAATTGGCGCTTCGCCTTGGGTCAATCCGTGTGCAGCGGGGGGCGAACTCGCGATGGCGACAGCGGGCTCGGCGGCAGCCGGGTTCGTTTCCGACTCGGAAGTCGAACTACCCGTCGCAGGCGTGGGCAAAGCATCGCCGGCCTGCATTTCCGCTATGGTTTCCGCAAATGCCTTATAGATACGCTCGATGTCCGCGTCGGTGTGCGCGGTGGTCAGGAAGCACGGAAAGCCTTCCAACGCATGGATGCCTTTTTCGCGCAAGTGATAGTAGAACAGGCTCCCGAAGCGGAAACCGCTCGGGAAGCTGAAGTAGAAGATGCTTGCAAAATTTTCGATGCGCGTCGGAACCTGATTTTTCTCGAGCAACGCATTCAGACGCTTCGCCAGCACTGCACTTCGTTCATTGAGCCGCTGTTGTAGAGTAGGCCCCTGTTCCTTTAGGTGCTTCAGAACGGCTGCGCAAGCAGCCATGGCCAGCGGGTGACGTACGAAGGTGCCCGCGAAGAAGGTTACCCCAACGCTCGGAAAAGAATCATCGCCGTACTGCCATATCCCGCCATCAAGCGCATCCATGTACTCCGCTTTGCCGGCCAGCACTCCAATAGGCATTCCTCCGGCAAGAACTTTTCCGTAGGTGACCAAGTCCGCGCGAATATCGAACAGTGCCTGGCAGCCTCCGGGATGAACGCGAAAACCAGTAACCACCTCGTCGAAAATCAGGCAGGCACCAGATTCCTGTGTAATGGCGCGCACTTCTTTAAGAAACGAAACGGGTTGCAGATCGGGATGGCGGCTCTGCACCGGTTCAACCATCACCGCGGCAAGTTCCCCGGCATTCTTGCGAATCCAGTCGAGCGACCCTTGCACGCCATATTCTAAAACAACGACGTTCGCGGCCTTTTCGCGCGGAATTCCCGGAGCAACAGGCACAGCCAGGGGCTCGCCTTGCTTCTTAATCCCTTTCACCAGGACTTCATCGAACATACCGTGGTAATCGCCGGAGAAAAACACCACTTTGCTGCGGCCGGTTACGGTGCGCGCCACGCGCATCGCCGCGATCACAGCTTCCGAGCCGGTGTTGCAAAACGTTGCGCGCTCGTTGCCCGTCATCTCGCAGATTGCCTGGGCAACTTCTCCAGCTAGCAGCGTCTGCGACCCAATTTCAAACCCTTCTCGTAGCTGCTTTTCAATGGCGTTCTGAACGTACTCCGGGCGATGGCCGAGCATGATCGGGCCAAAGCCATTCAAGATGTCGACATACTCATTGCCGTCGAGGTCCCACAGGTGCGAACCCTCTGAGCGCACCGTAATGATGGGGTAGATCATTTCCTTCCATTGCAATCGGAATCCAGAAACTACCCGCGGATCAGCGAGAAATTGCCGATATTCTTGCGTCTTGGCCTTCGAGCGAGAAGTACGAGTGGTGTATCGCTCGATAAGCGCTCGAATGTAACTCTCCTGCTTTGGCGTTAGCTCGCCCGATATATTTTTCTGAAGCGGTTTGAATGGTGTGAATCCCTTCAGCTCTTTTACGGGTTCCACGTTAGCGGCTGCATTAGGTAGGGCAGGCGAAGGCATACTTGCGAGCGGAGAAACTTCCGGCGTCGAAGTTATCTGTGTCAGCCCCGTTCCCCGAACCGCAGCAAGCTGCTGAGCAAACAGCTGGTTCATCGCCTGGAGTTGATCTCGGAAAAGCTGTTCAAGCGTCGAGCCTGGAGGCGCGGACCAAGCGGTTGCGTTCACAACTGCGGCCGGCTGCGCAAGATTGCTCGGTGCCTGTGCGTGCTGTTCGGTTCGCGGAGCGGCCGCAAGAGGGTTAGCAGTCGTTGGTGCAGGTTCGTTGTAAGCTTCGGGCGAGAGTTTCTCATCGAGGTAAGCGGCCAATCGTTCTAAAGTGGACTGTTGGTCGGAAAGCTGCCGAAACGTAATCTTAATTTTGAATTTGCTTTGCAATGCCTGCGTAACTTGGGTGAGGAAGAGCGAGTCAAAGCCCATCTCAGTGAACGTCGCGGTTTTGTCAACCGCCGAAGCATCAACGCCGGAAAGATCTTGAAATATTTCCGCTAGCATGAGGAGTAACTTTTCTTTGCGGTTGGGCTTGGAAACTGCGCTCTCGTGGGCCTGGGTCATTGCGATCTCCTGCCACTCGGACGGACTGCTAGCGGGCGCTGCGGGTTCTGCTTGCGAAGCGGGTGAGCTTTTTGATGCCTCCGAAGCATCCTCTTGGTTGCTTTTTCCGTTGTACTCCGGAGCCGGGTCCTCCAGCCAGAATCGTTGCCGTTCAAAAGGATAGGTGGGCAGTGAAACGCGGATACGCTGCTCGTCTGCGTGGAACGCCTTCCAGTTCGGCTGCACTCCTCCGAGCCAGAGTGAGCCGAGAGCCTGCAACACGGCATCCGTCTCAGAAATTTGAGGTGTGCCATCGGTAAGTGAAGAAACGACAATCTGATCTTTGGACTTGGCCGGATGCTGCCGCGCCAACGTAGCCAGAACATTGCCAGGCCCCACCTCCAGCAAAATACAATCATCGCGGTCGCGAAGCTGCGCAATCCCGGGCGAAAATCGCACAGCTTCTCTAAAATGATGCGCCCAATAGACGGGATCGGTCGCTTCTTCAGCAGTGATCCAGTTCCCACTGACCCCGGAAAGATATGGAACACTCGGTGCAGAGAGACGTATTTTCTTGCACTCGGCGATAAATGGCTCGAGGATCGGATCCATCATTGAGGAATGAAAGGCGTGCGAAGTTTGCAGGCGGCGATGGACTACATTTCGGCAAGTCAGTTCCTCCTCGAGCCTGGCCACATCATCGGTGGGGCCAGCAACCACGCAAAGTGCAGGCGCGTTTACGGCTGCCAGTGAAAGCGTTTCGCTTTTGCGAAGCAGGCTGCGAACATCGGCTTCAGCCAGGCGCACCGAAAGCATCGCTCCGCGAGGCAGTCCCTGCATCATGCGGCCCCGCGCGGCAATCAGTTGCAAAGCGTCGGAGAGAGAAAAAACTCCGGCAAGGCACGCTGCCACAAACTCACCAACACTGTGGCCGATCATGAAACGCGGAGTAATGCCCCAGGACATCCACAGCTTTGCCAGTGCGTACTCGATCGTGAAAATCGTTGGCTGGGCCAGGATCGTTTGCGTGATCTTGTCGCTCGCTTCCTCAGTGGCATCGCCCGAGGGATAAAGCTGCGTCCGCAAATCGCAACCGAGACTGGGTTGAAGCAATTTCGCGCACAGGTCGACCTGCTCCCGAAACAGGGGCTCGCTGTCATACAATGCGCGCCCCATGTTGAGCTGTTGCGAACCTTGCCCAGGAAACATGAAGCACAAAGCGGGATCCTGCTTGGCCACGTTCCGGCTGATAACGCGCTTTGGCTCACGCGACGCCAGAGCTGTTGCCGCATCGGCGGGGCTCCGACTAACCAGAATTCGCCGATGCTCGAAATATTTGCGCCCAACGTGCAGCGTGAAGACAGCATCCGCGAAATTAGGATCGCTATTGTTCCGAAACTGATCGCTACGAAGATGTTCTGCGAGGCGATCGGTCACCGCATCCAAGGCCGCGGCAGAGCGCGCCGAAAGTACAATTAACTGGCTTGTGCGCGACGCCGGCCCCGAAGCACGTTCCGGGGCTTGCTCTAAGATTACGTGGGCATTCGTACCACCAACACCGAACGCACTGACACCGGCGCGGCGCGGCCCTTCCTCCGGCTTCCACTCCCGCAGCTTGGTATTCACGAAGAACGGACTATTCTCAATGTCAAACTTTGGATTGGGCTTATGGAAATGAAGTGTCGGTACAAGCTCACCGTGCTTCACGATGAGTGCGGCGTGAATGAGTCCGGTAGCTCCTGCAGCGATATCCAGATGGCCCAGGTTGGTTTTCGCCGTACCCACTGCGCAAAAACTGCGGTCTTTGGTTTTTGCTCGGAACGCCTGCGCCAGCGCCGCCAGTTCGATCGGATCGCCGAGCGGCGTACCGGTTCCATGCGCTTCGATATAACCGATGGAACGCGGCTCGATTCCGGCAGCCTCTTGCGCCATAGCGATCACGCGCGACTGGCCGTCGATACTTGGCGCCGTGTAACCAACCTTGGCGGAGCCATCGTTGTTCATGCCAAAACCGCGGATCACCGCGTAAATCTGATCCCCCTCGCGCATCGCGTCTTCTAATCGCTTGAGCAAAACAACCGCCGCTCCGGCGCCAAACACCGTGCCCTGCGCGTCGGCGTCGAATGTGCGGCAGTGCCCGTCGGGCGAAGTCATCCCGCCTTCCTGGTAAAACGATCCGCGCTTCTGCGGAAATGTGATCGAGACGCCGCCGGCGATGGCCATATCGGCTTGATACGTCAGCAGGCTCTGGCAGGCCTGGCAGGTCGCCAGCAGAGAGGTCGAGCAGCCGGCCACCATCGAAAACGCCGGTCCACGCAAATTGAATTTGTAAGCGACTCGAGTGGCCAGAAAATCCAGGCCGTTACCCATCATCGCGGGATAGTTTCCTACCTGATAGCCTCCGGTATAGTCCCGGCGGAATTCAGGATTACCTAGAAGCTGGGAATAAAAGTAGGTTGGCTGGCTGCATCCGGCGAAAACTGCTACGGCTCCGGGGTAGCTTTGTGGATCGTAGCCTGAGTCCTCAAATACTTCCCAGCAGCATTCTAGGAACACGCGATGCTGCGGGTCCATCAGCTCGGCTTCGCGTGGGTAGATGCCGAAGAAAGCCGCGTCAAACTTGTCTGCGTCATCCAGGATGGAGCGCGCAAGCACATAGTTCGGTTTCGCCCCGAGCGAGGCCCAATCGGGGACTTCGAGTTCATCCGGCCGGAAATGCGAGATCGCCTCCACGCCGTGGCGCTGGTTCCGCCAGAACTCGGCCACGTTCCTGGCGCCCGGTAGACGCGCCGATAGGCCAATAATCGCGATTCCTTCGAGATGGGGATTCCAGTGGCTCATGCTGGTTCGCTGGTGTTCAATTCCTCTTGCATCGTGTTCGTTTGCGTTGCGTTTTTTTGCATCGCGTTCCGCTGCCTGGCAAATACGGAGCGTTGCTTCTGAGCACGCTCCTGCTCGGCGTCGAACGACGACGCAGAGGACCCAAGATTGTTGGCAAGCGAGCGAATCGTGGTGTAAGCAAAAAGATCAGTCACCTTGATTTCCATGCGCAGTAGCTTCTGGAGGGTCGAATGGACGGCAACGAGCAGAAGCGAGTCTCCGCCCAGATCGAAAAAGTTGTCGTCCAGCCCAACGCGATCGGTGCGCAAAATTGTTCGCCATACGCCAGCGATCATCTCTTCGAGCCGCGAACCTCCAGCTTCCGGCGCAGTTTGATTAGATTCCATTACGGGCGCAGGAAGCGCGACGCGGTCCACCTTGCCATTCGGGTTCAGAGGCAGTGCCGTCAGGGGAACGTAAGCAAAAGGCAACATGTATGCTGGAAGCCTTGCGGCGAGGAAATCTTTCATGTCCTGACGCGAGCCGGCGCCATTCACGTTGGTCACATAATAGGCCACGAGCCGCTTCGTGCCGGTGCTATCTGTGTTCGCAACAACACAAACGTCACGAACACCGGGATGCTGTCCGAGGACCGTTTCAATCTCGCCAGGTTCAACGCGGTGACCGAGAATTTTTACTTGATTGTCCTTGCGGCCGATGAGTTCGATAGTGCCGTCATTGCGCCAGCGCGCCAGATCCCCGGTGCGATACAAGCGCGCGCCTGCCTCGCCAGAGGCCAGTTCGCACGAGACGGGCTTACTCACGAATGGATCCGCTACAAACTTTTCTGCGGTCAGTTCTGCTGCATTCAAGTAACCACGTGCAACTCCATCGCCTGCGGCGCACAATTCACCGACCGAACCTGCTGTCACCGGCTGCAGGTTTTCATCCAGTATGTAAACGCGCGTGTTGGTTATAGGACGCCCGATGGGCACCGAATCCGAAACCTCATCGCCATGACGCATCACATGGCAACAAGTGAACGTGGCTCCTTCGGTAGGTCCGTAACCGTTAATCAGGGTTATCTCAGGTAGCTTTTCGAGAACACGCCGAACGTGTCTTGCCGATAATGCGTCGCCGCCGGCAAGAAGCTGCTTCAGCGGCCGCAAGTCTTCCAATCGTTGGTCAACGAACAGGTGAAACAGACCCGCCGTTAGCCACAGGGTCGTTACACCATGCGCATGAATCGCGCGACCCAATTCCTCGAGTGACGCCGCCGCCGGGGGCATTATGACGAGTTTGCTCCCGTGCAGCAGCGCGCCCCAGATTTCAAATGTTGACGCGTCAAATGAAATCGGTGCGCCTTGCAGAAACACTTCGTCGCGGCCAAACGTGCAATAGTTTGTGTCGAAAACAAGGCGCACGACCGAGCGGTTTTCAACCAGCACACCTTTGGGTCTGCCGGTCGAACCCGAGGTGTACATCACATAGGCAAGGCTGTTCGGACTGCCGGCGGGCGAGGGGTTCTGGTCATCAGTGCTACGGTTGTTCGCAAATGGAGCGGGCGGATTCTCATCGATCCGTATGACTTCCACGTTTCGATCCCCAGCCGCTTTCGCGGCCAATGATTTTTCGGTGACGATGACCGGTGCGGCGGTGTCCGCAAGCATGAACTCGAGCCGCTCGCGCGGGTAGGCTGGATCGACGGGCACATACGCGGCCCCAGCCTTCAAAATGCCTAACAGCGCCACGATCATTTCCGGCGAGCGTTCTAGGCACACTCCGACCATCATGTTTTCGCCAACGCCCATCCGGCGCAAGCGGTGTGCAAGCCGATTGGCACGCCGATTTAGTTCGCGGTAGGTGAGCTGAGTCGAATCAAATACGAGCGCGGTTGCGTCAGGGTGGGCAGCGGCAATCTCTTCGAAAAGCTGCGCGACGGTCTTTGATCGTGGATAATCGGTGCGCGTTCCTGCCCAGCCCTCGAGTTGCCCCGAAAATTTGGCCCGGGAGTGTTCGTTGCTCATAATGGGTTTGGCCTGCCCTGTACTCGAACCGTTAGAACTCACCGAAGCAAAATTTCCTTTTCGCCGAAAAGCCGCTCGGCGGCGATTCCGCGTCCTTGGCAATACTCGATCAGCTTGTTGGATTGAATAATGGGATTGGATTTCTCCGTGTACTTAATGCTCATCACGTAATTGAGCCAAGGCTCTTGTCCCATCGCATACACGTACACTTGCTCGCATCCGAACTGGTCAACCATCGCTTTGGCGCGCTCGAAATTTGAACCGGCGAGCCGGCGCGAATGATCCTTCGGACGTTCGAGATGCTGGGTGAGTAAGGGACCGTAAATCCAACTCATCGGTGCGCCATCGCACTCCATGCCAAGGAAAAGAACATCGATATTTCCGATTTCGCGGTGAATATGTTCATACATTTTCGGCGCAATGTTGCACGAATCCGCGGCGAAGAGCAGCGTATGCCCATCAACCGCTAATCTCCACGCTGATTTGGTCTGGACATTTAAATCACCATGTTCGCCGAGAAACGGGATAGCCATGATGGAGCCGCGTTCGAACGGAACCTCTTCCATTTCGGGGAGTTCGATAACATTCTTGAAACCGCACTGTTTTAAGATTAGCCGAAGCGATGGGTCCTGCAGAGACCCTCCGCCATTGCGCGGAACAACAATGTTGCGGATGCGATGGCGAAGTTGCAGCAGTGTCTCGAACAGAATGTGGTCCTGATGATTGTGGGTGATCAGAACGTAATCGATTACTTCCGGCAGATCCTCGTAGGTATAACGCGAGATGTCGCTTTCGTACGTATAGCTCAACACTGGATCGAGAAGTACGCTCACGTTGGCCGTTTCGAGGAGTATGCAAGCGTGACCAAAATACCGCCAGCGCGCGGCAGATCCGTCGTACTTCTGATAAGTCCGCGGACTCTCGGTGGTGAGAAATGTGCTGAATCGTGCGGCGTCTGCGTCGCTCAGAGCGAGAGTCCCCCGAATCGCGTCGATGGACGAAGGCTCATGTTTCATCCGGAACAGGTCATCGAGCTGCTCGCTGGCAAACGGCACCCTCAGTTCCAAGGAGTCCCCTTTTTCAAGGCGCGGAGTGCTAAGCACGAATGGCCGGTCATCTCCGGAAATTTCCGACATCACAACTGTTTGGACTGTTGGGTCGTAATACGGACTTTTGTAGAGGAGCGGCTCGATCAACCTGAACGAGGGATGACTGTTCAGGTCGTAGACTAGCTCCACATAGCCTTGCAGCTCCGGGGGCACCTGGGCATACAGAGACTCAAGGCTGTAGCCTGTAGCTTCCTCGCGCAGCACCGCGTCAAGCCTTTCCAAGGCTCGCGAGAGTTGGATCAGCCGGATGCGCCCCGATAGAGTACGATCACGCAAGCGTTTTACATCCTCGACGCGTTCACCTTTGAAATCCATGAACGGCCCACCGAGAAGCGCAGGCGTCTTTGTGGCCGCAGCATGGCTCTCCGGCGATTCGATGTATGACTCCATGATTTTGAGGTGCCGTTCGGTCAGATTGCGCGCGGCCGTCGCGGGGGGGATTAGATGCGCCCAGGCATACCAGCCGTCCACAAGCGGCTCGACCATAACGTTCGGGCGCAAGTAATGAAACCCACTCTTCAAGCTATGTCGATTTTCTAACACGGCGCCCTTGCTGGTCTCAAGCACCACAGCCTCCGCAGACGACGAAATGGGCGTCCCTGAGGGTTGGGACGCCGGGTTCTACTATCCTTTTGATGCTTGAAATGAGTGACTTGGAACACTGAGATTCTGGGCTGGCGGGGATCCAAAGGATTTCAGGCCCGTGTCGTCGCGGGCACTGGCGTTCCGTTCTTCAAAGTGGCGCCCAGAGAATGCAACAAAAAAAAGAGAATTAATGGTGAATAGGCATGAAGCCGAACTCTGTGAACGTCCTAGAACTGCCCTGACTGCAAGCTCCACACCCCAGTTGCCGTTCTACTATTCTAGCGCTGGGATTATTTATAATCGCAGCCTGGGCCAGGTAGCTGATAAGCACCCATGCCCCTCCCCGCTGCCTTTCCCCTATAAAATTCTCGTACTCCCGGCAGCAGCAAGAGAATGAGCGGTGCGCAAGAAACCGTGGTTACGATGGCTAATCCCACATCGACATTTCTCCACCCGTCGTCGACCATGCCATAAGCCAGCGCCAGTACAACTGCCAAATCAGTGAGCAATGCCAGCCACCAGCCCCACCGTTTGCCCCGTGCCATCCCATAAGCTCCGGCTAGCACCAGCAGCGCGAACGGAAGCAGAACGCCTGCGGCAATCTCCAATCCCCAGATTGCCCCGCGCGGATCGTGCCCGTGCAGTGTCTGCGGCGCTCGGACAAGCCACAGAAGGAACAGCACAAGCCCTAGGCACAGCAGCCCGGCCACAAGGTGAGTCACTGTGGCGCCGGTCACCAGCCACGAACGTTATCGTCTCCGCGCTTCAGGTACTTCGCCGTCCTCCGACTTCTCACCGAACCTCGGCCGCCCCTTCACCTCGTCAGCTTATGGGCGCGCCTTCGCCCGGCGCTCCTTGCGCGCCGAGCATCCGATGAGATCTCCTGGGGTCACGACATGTTCTTCCACTCCGTGCCGGCCGCACACACCTTGGTTCGAGGGGTGGATGGATAACGCCTTCGTCGCTGTAGTGCCGACTCGACCTTGCCCCCTCTTTGGCCGACCGGTTCATCGTCGGGATGGCTCCCATCGATTCCGGCCCGGAGTTTCTCCGCAGGCCCTTCGGATTCCACCTCGCGGTGGACACCCTGCCCTCCTCGATTTTCCTCGAGGCCAGCGAGGCATTACCCCCGCCTTTGGATATGGTGCTCCCCATACGAGCACCAGTGGGACTTCAACCCACCTGAGCACATCGCTGCCCAGCGCACACTACAGGGCTGTCCGACTTCCCAGGTCCGTTCGTCATCGGCGTACGTCCTTAGACTTCCCGATGCGTCCCAAGGCAACTGCGGCCCTGGGCAGTCCTGGGATCTCCCGGTTCCCATGCGAGGTGCTTCCGTACGTGCACGGGGTCTCTGACCGCGCGGGACTCAGGTACACCTC
>DATNLZ010000062.1:0-68087 GCA_035602605.1 Candidatus Dormiibacterota bacterium | reverse complement strand
CCATATTCCCGTTGAGTAAGAACTCGATGTGCATTACCAGTGCGCATGCCTGGTACGAACCGAGGGCCACATGGTCTCTGAGGGTTCCTCCAGCTCCGGCGCGTATGGTTCGGTCTCGGTCAGTTTCAATTTGAAGGGAGATAAACAAATGCGTTACTGGAAGGCATTGCTGATCACGTCTACTCTTTTGTGGTTGGTCCCGACGGCGTCGGCGCAGGTGACAAATGGCACTATCGTCGGTGTCGTCACCGACTCCTCTGGAGCTGTCATCCCCCAAGTTCAAGTGACAGTGATAGACACGAGCACAGGATTCCAGCGAACGGTACAGACTGGCGGTGATGGGGGCTACATCGTCGAAGACCTCAAGCCAGGCTCTTACGAGGTTACCGCCGTCAAAGCTGGTTTCAAGGAGAAGAGCATCAAGGGCATCACGTTGCAGGTGTCGCAGCGTGCGCGTATCGACATCGGAATGGAAGTCGGTTCGGCAGGGGAAAGGGTCGAGGTGCAGGGGACCGCGCCGATCATCGAGACGGAGAGTGCTTCGGTAGGAAAGGTGATTACCACGCGCGACGTCCTTAACCTGCCCCTGAATGGACGCCAATTTCTTCAGCTCGCAACGCTAACGCCCGGGGTTCAGAAGGCGAGCATCGTGTATCACGAAACAACCGGGGGAAGCATTTCCGTCAATGGCATGTCTGCTTTCGCCAATAACACGATGGTCGACGGGATCATGAACCAAGAAACGGGTGCTGGCCGAATGACGTTTTCTCCGAGCATCGATGCCATCCAGGAGTTCAAGATTCAGAGTAATACCTACGATGCTCAGTATGGAAGGACTGGCGGAGCTCAGATTGAAGTACTGACGAAGCGGGGAAGTAACGCTTATCATGGCTCAGTGTACGAGTTTTGGCGCAATGATGCCCTAGATGCCCGCCCGCTGTTCCAACCTGGATCACTTCCGCCGTTCAGTCGACACCAGTTCGGCGGCACCTTCGGTGGACACATCCCCCATTTGAGGAAGGACTTTTTTTTCTTCTCCTACGAAGGATTGCGGTCGGATCAGGGACTCACTGCCGTATTGAGCCTCCCTCCTGCGACGCTTCGAGCTGGGGACTTCTCCGGTACCGGAACCACGATCTACGATCCTCAAACCCTGAATACAACGACTGGCCGGCGGCAGCCTTTCCCGGGCAATATGATTCCTTCGAACCGGATCTCGCCCGTGACTAAATTCTTTCTGGACAAATTTGTTCCGGTTCCCGCCGGAACTGGCATCACTAACAACTACGTATCAAATCCAACCCAAAGCCAGAACATTAACCAGATCAGTGTGCGTTATGACCGGGATTTTTCTGAGCATGATTCCGTGATGTTTCGTTACACGCGGAACAAGTACACTGCCCTTCTTCCAAGAGGAGACTCCGGGGTCGCTACACCCCTCGTAGGACTTGGCGAAGACGTAACCCTATACGGGCAAAATCACAAAGTGGGCTGGACCCACTTCTTCAGCAATACAACGCTGAACTCATTGAATCTTGGATTCAGCCAGTATTACCAGAATCGTT
Organism: Candidatus Dormiibacterota bacterium; assembly: GCA_035602605.1. Lineage (GTDB taxonomy): Bacteria > Acidobacteriota > Terriglobia > Acidiferrales > UBA7541 > DASQHY01. The sequence goes on along the minus strand of DATNLZ010000062.1, from coordinate 66,522 downwards.
TCAACCAAACTACCGGGAAAGGCTTTGTCGTTGCCTCAGGAATGCAAGGGTTAAATGCGGTCGAAGCCGGAATTCCTTACCTTCAAATCTCCGGATTCTCATCTATCGGGGATAATTATGTTTCTCCCATCCGGCAACCGTTCAACAACTATGTCGTCGAGGACACTCTGAGCAAGGTCTGGGGAAAACACTCGATTAGGATCGGAGCCAGTTTCCTCTACAATCGCACACAATCGCATCTTGATATTTTTGACCGTGGCCTGATCAGCTTCTCGCCGAGGTACACGACTGCGACAGTGGGTGGAGCGGGAAACCAATATAACGCATTGGCGGAATTTCTCCTGGGGCTGCCTTCTTCCGGTTTCGTGTTCTTGAACCCCTTGGACTCAGACTGGAGGTCGCACACCGTCGCCGGTTACATCCAAGACAATTGGAATGTTTCACCAAACCTGACCGTCAACCTAGGTTTGCGGTATGACGTTTACACTCGGCCTTTTGACACCCAGGATCGGTTCGCGGCATTCGATCTAGAGAAGCAGGTGAATGTGTATCCTGGCAAAGTGCCCACCTTGCCTGGAGTTCCGGCGGGCTCGGTGGTAGCTGAAACTTTGGGCTATCCTCGCAATCTGCAGTTCCCGACGACGTGGAACAACTGGAGCCCCCGTGCGGGCTTTGCATGGAGACCGTTTCAAAGCCAGAAAGTCGTCCTGCGCGGAGGTTACGGCCTCTTCTACAATTGGCTGGTCATTGATTCCGCAACTGGACTAGCTCTCGGCCCTCCGTGGGTGCCATCTACCGGTATTTCTTGTAATCGCGATGTCCCCTGCGTCACTGCTACTCGTCCATTCTCCACTACGGTGGTGCCTAGTACGAGCGGTAACGTCGCGAGCAAAACGAACAGGACACCGTATGTCCATCAATTTTCTCTCGACGTTCAGTACGCACTCACCAACACCTTGGGTTTGCAGGTCGGCTACGTCGGGAATGCATCTGGCAACAATTTGATACGCATGAACATCAACCAACCAGCGCCAGGACCAGGTTCGGTGACCTCTCGACTGCCATATCCCAAGTTTAGTTCGTTAACCGCGATTCAAACGATTGGTACGGCCCACTACGATTCGCTACAAGCTTCGCTTCGTAAGACCTACGACCGCGTAGGGCTGGTGCTTTTGGCTTCTTATACTTGGAGCCACGCTTTGGGTGATTCAATAAGTGGACCACAAATCAATGAGGGTCAACCTCTTCGTGACTTCAGGAACTATAAGGCTGAATACGGAAATACCCCGTACGACGTGCGCCACATTGCTTCGATCAGTTGGATCTACGAGCTGCCTTGGGGCAAGGGTAAGCCGCTGGCCGGCAACTTGAGCGGCGTAGCCGATGCTTTCGTCGGTGGTTGGCGGTTTGAGGGTATCGCTTCGCTGCGAACTGGGTCCTATCTGACACCAGGTGACATCGTGGATGTGTCGAATGCAGGCGGCGGTCGACCCGATGTCATCGGTGATCCGAATAGTCAGGACCATTCCAGCCGGGACGCATCGATCAAGCAGTGGTTCAACACGAGCGCATTCCGGCGTGCCCCGCAGTTCACCTTCGGTAATTCCGGCCCCGGTATCATCGCAGGACCCGGGTACAACAGTTTTGACCTAGCCCTCCACAAGCGGATCGCAATCAAGGAGAGTATGGGTCTCCAGTTCAGGTTGGAGGCGTTCAATGCGTTCAACCATCCCAATCTGGGCAATCCGTCAACTGCCTTTGGCGCCGCTAACTTTGGACAAATCAGTAGCATCGTGGGCTCCGCTCGCAGCATTCAATTGGGCTTACGGTTCGACTTCTAAGCATGTTGCTCAATCCCCATGAGCAACAGCTAGCCGGCTAGCCACTGGGAGAGCGGTTCTCGATGCTCCCAGTGGCTGCCGGGCCCATTTCGACGCCCTGAGGCCGATCGCGCGCGCCCGTGAAAAGGCGCCGTAAAGGATGGGCACGCACCGAATTGATGCCCCTCGCCTGCCAGTTTCGCCCGCTGCTCCGATCGTTCAAGATCACCTCCTGCGCTCGTCCTCTGTTGTTCAGAAGGTGAAATACGAAAGTCGGGGCGGCAATTGCGACAGCGCGAAAGTGAGGTCTGAAAGTGAAACGGCGAGATTTCTTGACGCAGGCATCTTTGGTCGCTGCTGGTGAACTGGTGGCCGGCGCTTGCCCCGCGCAGCAATACCTGAAACACGCTGCGAATACGTCGTCCTCAATAGGTAGGGAAACGAAGTGCAGGTCGTTAGACATTCGCTTGACCGGTGCGAAGAGCCCGGTGCTTGATCGCGTGGTCGAAATATTCACCAGTAGAGTCCAAGAGCGCTCCGGGGTTAAGCCCACATTCGACGGCACTGCTGACTGTAGCGTTGAACTCAAGGTTCAGGAAGGGATCGGCAGAGAGGGCTTTCGCATTGAAGAGGTCTCCCGGGGTTCGGTGCGCATCCTCGGCAACGACAGCCGGGGACTACTCTATGGCGTTGGGAAGTTCTTGCGAAGCAACACCTATCATCAGGGTTCGTTCACGCTGGGAAATTGGAGGGGAACCTCCCTACCTGACAAGCCGTTGCGGGGGGTTTGTGCTGTCCCGCATTTTTTCAATTTCTATCACGTAGCGCCGGTTGAGCAGATGCAGCGCTACCTGGAAGACCTTGCCTTGTGGGGGTTCAACCTGATCGTCTTTGGCTTTGATATACACAAGTTTGAGAGCATCCAGGATCCGGCGGCACAAGCGCTGCTTGGCCGCATGAATGTGATCGCCAGGACAACAAAGAAGTTAGGTCTTGATATGGGTCTCGGAATCGCTGTGAACGACGCCTACGCGAATAGTCCGCCGGCAATGCGTGCCGACTGGAGTGCCGGGCATGACGGGTACACCCATGAGCTTGCGGCCCACTATCATCAAGAACTCTGCCCCAATAAACCTGGCGCGAAGGAGTTGTTGTTGAAATGGCGGGAAGAAACGTTCCACGCGTTCCAGGATGTGGGGCTCGATTATGTCATTCCCTGGCCCTACGACAATGGCGGGTGTACCGACTCACCTTGTAAGCCTTGGGGGGCGAATGGGTTCCTGACCCTGTCCGAGCCCATCGCAGCAATGGCCCGCCGTGACTTTCCGGGATGCAGGATCATTCTATCGACTTGGCTATTTGACTACTTTACGTCGGGCGAGTATGCGGGGCTCGAGGAGAGGTTCGGCAAAGAGCAACCCCAGTGGATTGACTATATTCTGGTGGACGAGTTTATCGGTGTTCAGCGTTATTCCGGCAAATCGCCTGCACATCCGGCCCCCGGAGGGTTTCCCGTCGTGGGGTTTCCCGAGGTCAGCATGTGGGGAGCCTACCCATGGGGAGGCTTTGGCGCCAACCCGGCGCCGGCTCATCATCAGAAGTTATGGAATGCACAGAAAGATTTGCTCGCGGGCGGGTTCCTCTACTCGGAAGGTATTTTTGAGGATCTCAACAAGGCGCTGTACGCGCAGTTCTACTGGCAAAAGGATCGGACGGCGGACTCGATCGTGGATGAATACATCGCCTATGAGTTTTCGCCGGCGGTCGTGACCTCAGTGCGAAAGGCGATTGAGATTTTAGAAACGAACCTTCCGCGCCGGGCTGAGAATTTAGAAAAGGGCGTGCCCCGATTCGTGCTCGAGCATAGCGGCGCGACAGGAGAGGCCTGGAATCTGATCAGGCAGGCTGACAGACAACTTTCACCTCGGGCACGAGCTTCCTGGCGCTGGCAGATTCTTTACCTCCGTGCTCTAATCGACGATGAGCTTGTGAAGAATGACTACCGAGTTTCCCCCCGTTGCGAGCAAGCTCTCGAAAACCTCACGAAGATCTATTGTGCGCAGAAGGCTATTCTGGCCGTATCTCCGGTGACAAAGGAAGCCATCGAAAGGCATCGGGGAGTAGTGGGTCGCGATCTGTGAGCACTCAGAAAGTGCCACCAGCGGTGTCCCTCAGGCGCAGTCTCCATCATTGGTGTGCCAGTTTACGATTTACTATCACAATTCTAATTCTATGAGCATTGCATCTTTGATCTGGCCGCCGTCTCGAACGGGGATCGCGAAGTGACTGGCGCGATTGCCATGCGATTCTAGCAGCTTCATTTGGACCGGTTCACACCGCAAACCATTGGCGTGGAAGTCCAGCTCGCGGTGACTTCTGGCGCGTCTCGCACGTCGATTTCGCTGTTTGCTTGAACCGCCGAGCAATAGGAACTCGAATCGAGACTTGGCAACGTGGCCGTGGTCCGTGTCCCATACTGGTGATAGGCGACACTGGCGCAAGCGCAAATCCAAAAAAGGACGAAATCTGATACACATTGTTTCATGGCTGAAACGAGGAGAAAATCATCTTGACACAATCGGGAAGGCTCCATAGTATGCGCTGCACGTGCGCCGCACGAAGGCCCCAGAACCAAGCAGCACCGCCGGGCAAACAAGGCGCACCGTCGGAACCGACGCAGTGGGAGACGCTTGGACACCTGCGGAGCACCTGCACCGGCCCACGGGAGTGAGCTGTGACCGAATTGTGAGCGTCAAGCCTTACGCGCTGGTCGCACTGCTTTTTCTGACCGCTACGGCAAGCTACTTGTGCCGCGTAAATATCTCAGTGGTCGGCGCCTTGATGATGCGAGAGCTGGGATTCTCGCAAGTAGACATGGGGAGGCTGTTCAGCGCTTTCGTCCTCGGTTATGCTCTGTTTCAAATTCCTTCTGGCGCCTTATCTGACCGCTGGGGAGCGCGTCGCGTTCTTGTGTGGGCCGTCTCCTGGTGGGTCGTGGCTACCCTGTTGATGTCAGCTTTAGGCTCGATACGTCTGACCACGGCGGCAAGCGAGGGATTTATTGCCTTGCTCGTGCTGCGATTTCTGCTGGGGATCGGCGAGGCTCCCACATTTCCCGCTGCTGCTCAGGGTATCTCGCGATGGATCCATCCGGCAAACCAGGGCTTAGCGAATGGTGTTGTGATGGCGGCGATTGGAGGAGGTTCGGCAATTGCTCCAGCGCTACTGTCGCGTGTCATGGTTCACTGGGGATGGCGCTTCGCACTCATGGTTTCGGCATTGCCGGCTTTTGTTGCGGCTGTGAGTTGGGCTTTCGTGCGTAACACGGAAACTGTCGCGAGCGTCGCTGAAAACCCTACTGTCGTTCGTGATGGCCGGTCGCCTTTGCGGTCCCGCAGTTTTGCGTTTTTAGTGCTCAGCTACACGTTGGAGGGATACGTTGGCTATATTTTCGTTTTCTGGTTTTACCTGTACCTCGTGCAAGTGAGGCATTTTGACCTGATTCGGGCCGGATGGCTAAGTAGCCTTCCCTGGCTGCTATCCATGATCTCTATTCCGTTGGGGGGAGTCGTTTCCGACCGACTGATAGCCGGGCGCGCCGGCGCTCTCTGGGGACGCCGGACAGTCCCGATATTCGGACTGACATTTTCGGCCGTGTTCCTAGTGTTCGGCGCACGCGCCCAGTACGCTTACACGGCCGTCGCATGTCTGACTTTGGCGACCGCCTTGGTGCTTTGTGTGGAAGGCCCGTTCTGGGCGGCCATGATGGAGCTGGCGGGGCCACGCAGCGGCACCGGTGGCGGCGTGATGAACTGCGGAAGCAATGTCGGTGGAATGATTTCGCCCGTTTTGACTCCGGTGCTCGCCGTTCACATCGGATGGGAAAACGCGTTATATGTTGCCGCCGGAGTCGCTTTGGTCGCAGCGGCGTTATGGCTGGGGATTTCGCCGCAGCCGACCGATCTACAACCGGCCTAGGGCTCGATCCAGGTCCCTTGCCGACGTTTTGCGACAATGTTGATCTTGAGTTTGCGGTCGAAGGTCCCATGGAAACACTTGCTACTGAAAAGCAAATCGACCCTATCCTGTTCGAAGTGATACGCAACGCGCTCGTCGAAGCGACCGAGGAGATGTCGGCGTGTCTGCAGAGAACCGCCTACTCTACCAATGTAAAAACCCGCCTCGACTATTCTTCCGGCTTTGTAGATGCGCAAGGAAGAATGGTGGCCCAGGCGTTCTGCCAGCCAGCTCACCTGGTAACAATCGGGCGCATCGTGCCTCGCGCGGTAGCCGAGTATGGCCCTGAAAACCTGCATCCGGGCGATGCTCTCATGGTGAACGACCCGCACCGCCAAGCCAGCCATCTGAACGACATTTTCCTCATCTCCCCGTTTTACGTGGATGGGAAGCTGCAGGGCTATGTTGCCAACGCTTGTCATCATGTTGACGTCGGCGGGGGAGCACCGGCCAGCATCGGAGTGTTTCGCGAGATTTATCAGGAAGGACTCATTTTGCCCGTCATAAAAATCGTGTCCCAGGGGCGAATCGTCGATGACCTTCTCAAGATGGTTCTGGCGAACGTCCGAGCGAAAAAAGAGGTGGCTGGCGATCTTCGCGCACAGGTGCTAGCGAATGAGATGGGAGTACGCCGGCTGACGCATCTTGCCGAACGATTTGGCATCGAAACGATCACCTTCTACGTCGACCGGCTCATTGAATACAGCGAACGACTTCTGCGCGCCGAGCTGCTTAAGCTCCCGCGGGGCACCTACGCAGCCGAGGACAAACTGGACGACGACGGCATCAGCCCACAGCCTGTGCAACTCCGGGCCACCGTGACGGTCGACGAAGAAAGCGTGACATTCGATTTTTCCGGAACAGACGAGCAGCGTTCCGCTCCGATGAACTGCAATCTAACGCAGACCTTTACCGCGTGTGTATACGTGTTGAAATGCCTCACGGACCCCGATATCCCGTTGAATGAAGGTTTCTACCGACCGATTCGCGTCGTCGCGCCTGAGGGTTCCGCTGTTAACGCTACCCATCCCACGGCCATTGTCGGGGGCTGGGAAGTGTCGATGCGCATTTGCGAGTTACTTTTCCAGGCGCTGTCCGAGGCCATGCCGGACAGGGTTCCGGCGGGAACGAAGGGTACGGTTTGCCAGGTTGGGTTCGGCGGCAAGGATCCCCGTAGCAACGAGTATTACTGCTTCTACGAGACGATTGCGGGCGGCTATGGAGCCCGACTGGAATCGGATGGCCCGGACGCCGTTCAGACGCATTTTCAGAACACGCAGAACGCTCCCGTCGAGGAAACGGAATTGAACTATCCGGTTCGGATTCCGCGGTACTGCCTGGTTCCCGATTCGGATGGCCCGGGTCGCACGCGCGGCGGGCTAGGCATATGCCGTGAGTACGTATTCGTAGATCACGATGTTGTGTTTACTACACTCGCTGATCGTGCCAAGTTCCCCGCCCATGGGCTATTTGGTGGGGAACCTGGGCGCTGTGCCCGCTACCTGCTGTTATCCGGCGAGACGTCAAGCCAGATGCCATCGAAGGGAACAATCCAAGTCAAGGTGGGACAAATCGTCCGGATCGAAAGTCCGGGCGGGGGAGGATACGGACCTCCCGCAGAGCGGAATCCTGAACTCGTCATTCGTGATGTGCGCGAGGGAAAGGTTAGTGAGAACCGGGCGGGCTGCTATGGGCTGCCGAGCAGTTGCATTCCCGGAACTTCTATCGGGCAGTGATCACAGCAGGACATTAACCCCGACCAACGGGCTTAGAGGAAAAAAACATGTCGAACACGGATGTGAGTCGTCGTGGTTTCTTGCAGACTGCCACTATTCTGGCCGGGGCGACAGTTGTCAGCCCGGCGGCAGTAATCACGCAGTTGCCCAATGCGCAGCAGACCACCCCGGACACATCGGGCGCCACTCTGCTCAAGGTGCCAATACAGACGCCGGAAGTTGTCGAGTTCCAAGTGCGCGAGTATCTGATGAAGCGTGTTCCGCCGCTTCCTGCCGCCAAGACGGCGGCCGATTGGACGGCGCAACAGAAACGATTGCGCAAGCACCTGCTGGACGACGTCATTTTTCATGGATGGCCAAAAGACTGGGTGAACGCACCGCCCAGATTTGAGGACCTGGGACTTATCCCGGCAGGGAAGGGATATCGTCTCCGCAAACTGCGGTACGAGATCGTGCCTGGCTTTTCCACTACTGCACTCCTGTACGAACCCGAGAATGCGAATAGCAGAGCTCCGGCCACGATCAATCTGAACGGCCATGCTCCCAACGGAAAAGCTGCGGAGTACAAGCAGAAACGGTGCATCAACAACGCGCTCCAGGGAATGTACGCGCTGAGCCTGGAGTGGCTGGGCATGGGAGAGATGGCCATCCCGGAGAATAACCACTGGACGGGCGGTCACCTCAACCTGGTGGGTGCGAGCGCCACAGGGCTCTTTTACCTGGCCATACGTAAAGGGGTCGATTATCTTTCAGCACATCCCAAGGTCGATGCCAAGCGAATTGGCGTTACCGGATTGTCCGGAGGCGCCTGGCAGAGCATCACCATTGCTGCTCTTGATGAGCGTGTCGCTGCGGCCGTGCCGGTCGCGGGGTATTTCTCCTTCACTTCCGCGATCGAACGTAATTCCGATGTCGGCGACATGGAGTACCACCCGCACGACCTCTTTGTTGACGGAGACTACTCGACTTTGACGGCCATGGTCGCACCTCGCCCTCTGCTGTTGATCTACGGGGCAACCGACGAGTACGGCCTGCGCGCGCCACTGCAAAAGCTTCATCTCTACGACGAGGTGAGGCCGTATTACAAATTGTATGGAAAAGACGACAATCTGAGATTTTACGAAAACGTCGATCCGGGCACGCACAATTACCAGCTCGACAATCGCCAGCAGTCGTACGCGTTCTTCACGAAGCACTTCCATATGCCTGTCGTGGAACGTGAAGTACCGGTCGACGGAGAAGTAAAGACGCAGGACCAGCTCGTGGTGGGATTACCCAAGGACAACCTCGACATACTCGCCTTGGCGAAGAAGCTGGCCGCCGCGACCGAACGCCCGTCGCCACCCAAGCAAGCCGCCGCGAGGCGCGAATGGGCGCGTAGTTCGAGGGAGCGACTGAGAGATGTTGTGCGCTACAAACCGGTGGCGCTCAAGCATGCGTGGCAGGAATACAGCACGCGCAATAAAGTAGTTGCGGCCATGGCCTACCGCCTGCAGTTCAACAATGGCCTGAGTGCAACCGCAGTGTGGTTAAAACCTGCCGCGTCGGAAAAGACGACACGCACGACGTTGCTACTGGACGATGGAGGTATGCGCGCCGTTACATTGCAGATGCTCTCCGATCAATTCTCCGGCGATTCACATGACCAATCCTTGGCATCGCGTATTGCTCACGGCGAACAGGTCGTGGCGGTTAACCTCATCTTCACCGGGGACGCTTCCCCCGACCATCCGAAGACTGAACCGGTACATGTTCCGGCCGTTTACAGGGAAATTTTGACAAAACCGAAGCAGATGCCCGGAGTGATCAACTGGCTGGAAACACGGCCGCCCTCGGCAATCTATGGCCTGCTACTGTCAGCCTCAGGAGACCGCCCGCTGGGCCTGCAGGCGGCACAATTGATCGCCACGGGAAATTGGGTGGGCGCGCACGGTACGTCCGAAGCGATAAGCGTCGAAACTGTCGGCATTCGAAACCAGGTAACTGGGCTAGTTGCTTCCGCTCTCGAGCCGACAAAGTTTTCGGAGCTTTCAACTCGTGAGGGGATGAAGAGCTTTAATCACCTGCTTGAAAAGTTTGTTCGTTACCAGGAAGCGCCCGATCTTTTTTGCTTGGACCTTTACAAGTTTGTTGACATCGCTACCCTTGCTGAGCTCGCGGAGCCTACGAAAGTAACTCAAACTTTCGGCGCGTAGGTCGGCTGGGCTTTTGAAATGCGCATGAACGTGAGGCAATTGGGCGTTAGACTGGTGGTCGCGCTCGTAGGACCTGTTCCCTCGGGTGGTTTGGACCAAATCCGCAAGCACACGGTGAGCCCGTGTACTTTTCGGACCTTTCCGCGTCTCCGGGAGGATGCGACCGTTCGAAAGCAAGTGGCCGATGCCGACGTTGTGGTGGCCCAGTACTTCACGGAAAGCATGGTGCGCGCGGCCCGAAAATTGAAGGTGCTCCACGCTGTTGGCGCGGGTGTCGACAGCTTGTGTTTGCAGGCGCTTTCTGCTGATACCACCGTCGCGAATGTGTATTTCCACGGGCCGGCTGTGGCCGAATACATTTTGATGACGATGCTGGCGCTCAGCCGGAACTTGCTGGGAATGGATAGACAATTTCGCAAGGGAGCGTGGCGGGGAAGCTGGATCTGGGGAGATCCTCCGGTTGACGAAATCAGGGGGAAAACTCTAGGAATTATCGGATTTGGTCACATCGGGCAGGAGGTAGCACTCCGAGCCAAGATCTTTGGCATGAAGATCTGGGCGCTAAGCGCTCGGCCACGAGCCGACAAGCCCAACACGATTGATTCCTGGCTTGGCCCCGCAGGTTTACGGGATCTTCTGCGAGAGTGTGACTACATTGTGCTGGCATGTCCGTTAAACGATGCTACGCGCGGGCTGATTGGACACCGGGAATTCGGTTGGATGAAGCGCAGTGCCGTCCTTATTAATGTCGCGCGCGCAATGATCGTTGACGAAGTGGCGCTGTATCGCGCTTTGCGGGCGCGCCGCATTCGAGGCGCCGCTCTCGACGTTTGGTACCGTCATCCCACGGGTCGACGCGCGCGAACGCCCTCCCGCTATGCCTTTGAAAAACTGCAGAATGTGATCATGACTCCGCACATTGCCGGGTGGACACGGGGAACGTTCGAAGAACGATTCCAAGCGATAGCGGGCAACATCGATCGCCTAGCCTCCGGGCGTCGGCTTGTAAACGTCATCCAGGGCAAACTGCGGCACAGCCCACTGGCGAGCAACTGATCGAGGCAGGAGGTTCTTGCAGTGACCAGCAGATTACTTCCGGGCGCGCGCAAGCGTCTGCCTCAGGCGAGGTCGTATTTCAGCCGGGCACCTCGTTGCCTTGCCATACTCACGAGTTTGACGCCGATTACGATCGTGGAAGGCGAAGCGATTTGCGAGGTGGCAGGTCGCCCGCTACAGGTTGAGCGGGTACGACACCGCATTTGTTCCGAGGGGGAACCACACGGTTTCTGAACGAGTCGTCAAACGGACGGTGATGATTTAGGTGCATGCGGGAAGCGAGCCGTCTCGCCAACAGGCCCGGCAACGCTGAAGGCCGCAAAGTGAACCGATCGAAGCGATGAACAGATTTCGTGTGGACGGGAAAACGGCGATTGTTACTGGCGCGACGACGGGAATCGGTCGAGCTGCGGCAATTGGCCTGGCAGAAGCGGGAGCAAACGTCGCCGTACTCGGGCGTACTCGAAATCCGACAGATACATGCGATCAGATCCGGGCTTTTGGCCGGGAATGCTTGCCCCTTCAAGGCGATCTGTGCGACACGGGCTTTCTTGCCCAGACGGTCGATTGCGTAGTGAAGCGTTGGGGGCGGATAGACATCCTGGTGAACAGTGCGGGCATGACTATCCGTACGCCAGCTGCCCACTTTGCGGAAGCAGACTGGGATAAAGTGATCAGCCTGAACCTCACCGCGCTTTTCCGCATGTGCCAGGAAGCCGGACGCCACATGATTGAGCAGGGAAGCGGCAAGATTATCAATGTGGCCTCGATCGTAAGCTTCTCCGGCGGGATCAACGTGCCTGCCTATGCTGCAAGCAAGGGCGGCGTGGCGCAGGTGACCAAAGCACTGGCAAACGAGTGGGCTCAGTTTAAGGTCAATGTGAACGCCATCGCCCCCGGTTATATCCTGACGGAAATGACGCAATCACTTCACGATGATCCTGCCCGTTCGCGAGAAATTACCGGCCGCGTACCAGCCCAGAGGTGGGGCACACCTGAGGATCTAGTTGGCGCAGTGATTTTCCTCGCCTCCCCTGCGTCAGATTTCGTCAATGGTCACATTCTGGTGGTGGATGGCGGCTGGATGGCTCGGTAGCGGCACGAATTCCTTGACGTCCTATCGCGGCTCGGTCGCCAGATGTTTGCGGCCAGCATAATGCCGTCACGCATTGGGATCTTCTTTTCATTGAACTCAAAGTCGATTTCATAGCGTATCCCTTGGACACACCTGCCCCCTGACTAGACCGCACAGCCTCAACTCATCCCGAGGGTCTCCCCCGTGTAACGAGCTTCGTGTGCACGACTTGATTTCTCGAGCGCATACTACGAATCTCGGAAGAAGATTGCCAAGACTTTACTGTATCATTTTGTTTCGTATATGAAACGCTGCGTATCGTACGTACGTCTTGCAGTTTCCGCATTATCCCTCTGCCGCTATATTTATTAATGATTTACGCATGCCAAAGTTCCATATTGACAATCCATCTGACTACGCTTAAGCTCCCATGGCTATGAAACGACATGTTTCAGTATGACCGCGAATTGCATGCCGACTGCAGTCTAAGCAAGTCCTCGGTGAGGATCAAAATTAAAGCAGTTACCCATGCATAAAAGTCTCGCGCAATTCTCGCGTTCTGCTGAGCTCTTCGCGGACTCACGGTGCTACCTTGCCGGTGGAGTCAGCAGCGGCATGCGCGCCGCTGCCAGGCCGCTGCCTTTGTTCTTTTCGTCGGGTTCAGGGTCCCGTCTTACCGATGTGGATGGGAATCAGTATATTGACTACACCCTGGCGTGGGGGCCTCTCATACTGGGGCATTCGCATCCGGCAATTTTGTCAGCCGTAGGCGCTCAGCTCAAGCAATGTCAGCTTCTTGGAGCTCAAAATGAGCTGGAAGTTCTGGTGGCTAAGAAAATATGTCAAATGGTGCCGTGCGCAGAACGCGTGGCTTTCAGCACTACCGGAACCGAAGCAGTACAAATAGCCTTCCGATTGGCCAGAGCATTCACCGGCAGGCGCAAGATTGTTCGCTTTGAGGGTCACTATCATGGCTGGCTTGACGATGCCTTGGTGGGTTATCGTCCGAGTTTCAACTCCTCCGAACACAAGCCAGAAGCGCGGTTATCCACAAACAAGAATGGCAATGCCGCGGATGAGATGGTGGTGCTTCAGTGGAATGACTTGGAAGAAGTGGAAGCGGCGTTGAAAAACCATGGCGAACAGACAGCTGCCATCATCACAGAACCTATCCTCTGCAATAGTCATTGTTTGTTACCTGCCCCCGGGTATCTTGAGGGTTTAAGAAATCTAGCGACTCGATATGGCGTTCTGCTGATCTTTGATGAAGTGATTACCGGCTTCCGAGTGGCGCCTGGGGGAGCACAAGCATTGTTTGGAGTGAAACCGGACATTGCCACATTTGGTAAAGCCGTAGCGGGGGGTTTTCCCTTCAGCGTGGTGGCAGCCAATCGAGAAATCATGGACTTGATCGAACAACGGAAGGTCATTCACGCCGGCACATTCAATGGAAATCCCCTCAGCCTGGCAGCCGCATGTGCCACCTTGGACACCTTGGATGAAGACCAAGGTGCGGTGCTCAAGCAGATCGGGAGAACGGGCAAATCGTTGATGATGGGAATCGAGGGGTTGGCTCAGGCAGCTGGAATTCCCGTTCTCATCAATGGAGTGGGTGCGGGCTTCAATGTTGCATTCACCACGCGACGCGAAATGCTTAACTACCGAGACACCCTTGATTCCAACAATTCGGCTCGTGATGTGTTTCTAGAAGCCATGCTGGCGTCCGGTATTTATCTTTTGCCGGACGGTCGTTGGTATGTTTCCAGTGCCCATACTCTGGAGGACGTGGCCCGGACAATCGATAGCGTCGGAAAAGTACTTCTGAAGCACAAAGCAAAACTAATGCCAGTTTAATTGTTTTGGATGAAATCGAAGCACCAGCTGTGGAGACTACCTTCAGCCTGCCCTGTTCCCTCCGCGTGCAATCATCCATTCCCCGAACGCTCGGTAAACCGCGAGGGGAAGCGGAAAGCATACTGCTCAACATACATGATTGGAATTTTGACGTTGTCGTGTCGGGCTCATGGGCAGACGGAATACTTTGGCCAAACGACTGGATCGAATCGCCCCCACGACTGAACTCGGGGATGATCGAAATGGGGTTGCGAGGTAAGTGTTGAACGCACGTTCACCTGGCCTTAGAAAATGACGAAAGGAGAGGCCACAGCTATGAAGTTGAAAAACAAGGTTGCGATCGTCACGGGCGCAGGTTCCGGCATCGGAGAAGCGATCGCGCAGCTCTTCGCAGAAGAAGGCGCCAAGGTTGTCGCAGTCGACTGGAATCGCGAGCGCGGCGAGAAAACCACGGACGCTATTCGGTCTCAAGGCGGAGAAAGCAAGTTCCACTACGCCGATGTTTCCAACGGACGAGACGTCGAGAACATGGTCGCCGCCACCGTGGAAACTTATGGACGCTTGGACATTCTGGTGAATGATGCTGCCGTACAGATTATGGCCAAGCTCGTGGATACCACCGAAGAGGCCTGGGATCGAATTCACAGCGTGAATTTGAAAGGGGTGTTCTTCGGCTGCAAATTTGCCATTCCCGCGATGTTGCGCTGCGGCGGTGGTTCCATCATCAACCTAGCTTCGATTTTGGGCTTCGTTGGTGACCCAGATTTGGCTGCATACTGCGCCGCCAAGGGCGGAGTGATCGCTTTAACGAAAGTAGCCGCGCTGACTTACGGTCCGCAGGGAGTGCGTATTAACTGCATTTGCCCCGGCGATGTCAGCACGCCCATGGTCGAAGCCTATTTCAACAGCGATGCGGACCCGGCACGTTTCCGAAGCGAAGTGTTTTCGAAGTATGCATTACGGCGCATTGCCAGCCCCAAGGATATCGCCGAGAGTGCTCTTTTCCTGGCTTCTGACGCCTCGTCTTTCATCACGGGCAGTTCCCTGGTTGTTGACGGGGGTCTTACCGTGAAGTGCTATTAGTCCGGGTCTGGCCAACCAGCATTCCAGCTCGAGGCCGCACGCGTTCGCCCCTAAGCGCGATTCCCCGGTCCCCACACGGAAACAAAAGTCTGGTTCTCCTGAAACCTTTCATACCGAAAAGCAGAGATGTCAATTGGAGGTTTTTTACCTGCAATCATTGCCGCTAGCGACTCGCCGATAGGCGGCCCGATTTTGAATGAATGTCCGCTGCCGCCAACCGCTAGGTAATAGCCTTTTATTCCTGGAGCTTGTCCGACAATGGGATGCCAATCCGGCGTGATCGAGTACATGCCAGCCCAGCCATGCAGAAACTTGGCATTACGCAATGAAGGAAATCGCTGGACGACCTTGACCGCCAACTTGTCGGCGAAATCCTGGTCTGATCGCTCATCGAAGTGATTGGGATCGCAGGGCTCCTCCTCTTTTGGGTATCCGAGACCGGCGAGAAATTTGCCGCCGACATCGGAGCGGGAATAAGCGCCCAGAATCGAATCTGACACCACTGGATTGTTTCTGAATGCTTCCGGCGCCTCCATGACGCAGTCCTGTTCCCTGCTCATTCGAAGTGGCAGGGCGATTTCGGGAAACTGGTGCACTTGCGCAGCCCAAGGTCCGCCGGCGTTTACAACCACAGGAGTGGAAATCAATCCTCGATTGGTTTCAACGGATTCGATCTTGCCGTTCTTGGCGTTAATTTTTTCAACGTGTCGCTTTTGAAACGTTTTCAGTCCTCGCTCACGAGCCTTCTGAACGAGTGCTATGACCGTCAAATGGGGATCCGCATAACCCGAATCTGGCTCATAGCCCGCTACGACGACGTCCTCAACATTCATATGCGGAAGCATTTTCTTTATCTCATCTCGGGAGAGCTTCGCAGACTTGATTCCGTGGCGACGGTGAAGTCCGAGCACTCTATCAATGGTCGCAGGCTGGTCTGTTATGACCATGTAGCCGATTCGTTTGAAGCCGATGTCCTCGCCCAGCTCGTCGTGGAAGTGTTCGAACACGTCCACTGCCCGCTTCGCCAACTTGACACAGACTTCGTTGGAGTAAAACGAACGAATGACTGCGGCTGATTTTCCCGTCGAGCCCGAGGCGAGGGTATGCTTCTCGAGCAGCGCAACCTTGCCAAAGCCCAGTTGGGTCAAATAGTAGGCCGTACTTGCTCCGAGGATTCCGCCGCCAATCACAACTGCGTCAGCCGTTTCCATCATATTTCCTCCTTGATACCCAGTGAATCTCTGAAGGTAGCGTTACAGTGCGCAGCCCAGCAGGGTCTAAGTTGAGACTGCCCGAGCGCCGATCAATAGGTTGCCAAAGGAATCGACATTGGCCTCGAAGCCGGGGTGGATAAGGGTACTCGAATCCATCTCTTCCACGACTGAGGGCCCCACAATGTGGTGACCGGGTCCGAGCTTGTAGCGGTCATACACGCCCGTCGAGAGGAATCCACCTGATTCTGAAAAGAAGACTTGCCGTGCTCCTTTTTGCGCCTGATCCACTCCGCAATCGCGGCTGGAGATCTTCCGCACAGGCGGATGGGGAATTGCTCCGACTGCGGTCACACGGTAATTCACGAGTTCGACCGGTTCTGTCGGATATCCTCGTCCGTAAGCTCTTTCGTATTCTCCGTGAAACTGGGAGCAAACCTGCGCGAGAGCTTCGGCGCTCAGTGGTCCGGTTCCGCAAGTGACTGGCAGTTCGTAGGATTGCCCCTTGTACCGCATCTCAATCTCCCGCAGGAAACTCATCCGGCTTACCGGGATTCCCTCTCTTCTCAAAAGCTCCGAGCCCTCTTCTTGCATGGCCACAAAGATCCTATTGATCGCATCGGCATCGGCTTGGTCCGCTCTCATGATCCGGGTGCGCGAAAACTCATGCCGAACGTCGGTTGTGAGCAGCCCCAGGGCCGAAGCTGTGCCCGGACTGAGAGGAACAATCAATCGAGGAATCTGCATCTCTGCGCACAGGCGGTTGGCGTGGAGCGGCCCCGCCCCTCCGAAGGCCACCATGACCAGGGCACGCGGGTCGTATCCACGACGTACCGTCGTCAGGCGCAACGCATTCACCATCGCAGCGTTGGCGATCTCGACGATTCCGTTGGCCGCGGCTATAGTGTCAAGACCCAGCGGGATAGCGCATTTTTTGCGAATGCCCTCGGTTGCGCCCTGTAGGTCCAGATCCATTTCTCCACCCAGGAAGTAACGCGGATTGATACGGCCAAGGGCCAGATTAGCGTCGGTAATGGTTGGTTCGGTACCGCCTCGCCGATAGCAGATCGGTCCGGGGTCGGCACCGGCACTCTGCGAACCCACCCTTAGCACTCCGCCGGCATCGACCCAGGCTATGCTTCCGCCCCCGGCTCCAATCTCCACGAGGTCGATGACCGGCGTTCGAATCGGATAGCCGCTTCCGCGTGACTGACCCGCACCCGGACGCGCTTCGGCACCGACTTCGTAGTCCTTGGTAACTTTCGGGCGCCCTCCCAAAATGAGTCCTGCCTTGGCGGTAGTCCCCCCCATGTCAAACGACACCACATCGCTGAAGCCCAGATTTCCAGCAATGAAATTAGCGGCAATGACTCCCGCAGCTGGCCCCGATTCAATCATGAAAACGGGCCGCTCGGCAGCCTGTTCAAACGTCAAAACTCCGCCGTTCGACTGCATAGTCAGAAGTTCGGCCTTTATGCCCTGCCTCTTCAGTTGGCTTTCGATTCCCTGCAAATAGTTCGCTACGACGGGTTTTATACACGCATTCACCACTGTCGTGCTCGCACGGAAATACTCACGAATCTCTGGACAGATGTGGGAAGAAACCGAAGGCACAGTATGGGGGGCATGTTTTCTAAGCAATTGCTCGGTCCGCTCTTCATGCATCGGATTCAGATAAGAGTGAAGGAAGCAAATCGCCACCGACCGGATGTCTTCCTGCTCGAACTTCTTCGCAATCTCCACTACTCGGTGCTCATCGAGGGTCCGCAGCACATTCCCGGATGCATCCAGCCTCTCGGAAATCTCGAAACACAAGTCACGAGGAACGAGCGGTCTGAGTTTTTGAAAGTGAATGTCATAAAGCGAAGGCCGGACTTGGCGGCCAATTTCCAACAAATCTCGGAAACCCTCCGTCGTGATGAAGGCGGTCTTGGGGGTTTTTCCCTCAATCAAGGCATTTGTGGCCACGGTCGTTCCATGAACAAGGTATGAAACGTTCGGTGCTTGGGCGCCCGACTTTGCGAGTATTTGGGTGACGGCAGCAAGAAATCCGATCGATGGGTCTTTCGGAGTGGTGGAGACTTTCGCGATGTGGATCTCGCCTGTCTCCTCAGAGATCAGAACGGCATCAGTAAAGGTCCCTCCGACGTCAACCCCCAGACGAAAGCGCCGACTCATCGCTTTTTCCTTTGCAACTGTCGACGCAATCTTTCGGACTCAACTTGATTGATTGTCCATTTCACTGTATCAATGGACACTCCGTAAGCGTCCCGCGCACGTTTTGCGCTGACCTTTCCTTCGCGCACATCGCGAAGCACTAACTCTGCGTCGCGCTCCCAGGCATAGCCGTATCCCCCTCCACCACAGGTCTCAACCCGCATGATCTCTCCCGGTTTTACTTGCATACTGCCCTTGGAAGGTATCTCTCGCGTTGAAGTATCGGTTATCAGCAAGTACCGCGCTAGTTTCCCGGCACCGCCACCGAACAGCCCGAGGGCTGGAAATTTGGCCCGATCCGCCAAGATAGTCACAACCGGTTGGTGACCCACATAAACATATTCCCGGCACAATCCGAGTCCTCCTCGCCATCGCCCGGCACCGTCCGAATCGGGCACGAGACTATAGCGGGGGATGCGGACGGGATAATTCAATTCGGTTTCTTCCACGGGAGCGTTCTGGGTATTCTGAATGTGGGTTTGCACGGCATCGGGACCGTCAGAACTAACCCTCCCGCCATAACCACCGCCGAGAGTCTCAAGGAAGCAGTAGTAATCTCCAGTATTGGGGTCTTTACCGCCGAATCCGACATGACAGACCATACCTTTGCTTCCGGCAGGCACTTGCTCTGGCAGTGCACTCGACAGGGCTTTGAACAACACTTCACACAGGCGCATCGACACCTCCCATCCGCCCACGATGGCGGTTGGATGGGTCGCGTTGACCGCCGACCCCTCGGGTGCGACGATGTGGATGGGTCGGTAAAAACCCTCGTTTAGCGGAATATCCCGATCAATCAGACACTTCAAAACGTAAACACAGGCGGTAAAGGTCTGCGTTAGATTGCAGTTCATGGGAGCCGGTCTCTGGCTGTCTGTTCCGGTGAAATCGAACGTCACGCTTTTTCCATCCAGCGTGACTCGCGCCTTGAGGTGCACAGGCTCTGAGGTAATACCATCGTCATCCAGTTGGTCTTCGCCTTCGAACGTCCCACGCGGCAGCCTGGCGAGTTCGGCAAGCACCCGGTGCTCGCTGTACTCAATCAGTTTTTCAATGTAGAAATTAACCGTCGGCGCTCCATAGCGGTCTAGCAATTGCGTCAGCCGGCGAATGCCGATCTGATTGGCAGAGATCTGTGCGCGCAAGTCTCCGGCCACCTCTTTCTTGGCCCGCACGTTGGCCAGCACCATCTTCAGGACATCCGCAACGATTTCGCCCTCAGAAACCAGCTTCACCACCGGAAGTATCAATCCCTCCTGGTAGATCTCCCGAAAGGCTCCGATACTCGAAGGAGCTCCCCCACCCACATCCACGTGGTGACAAATGTTGGCGACATAGCCGAGAAGTTCGTCTGTGTAGTGAAAAGGCGATATCGAGAAAATGTCGTTCAAGTGACTGGCTTGCCGGTGAGGATCGTTAACCAATAGGACGTCCCCGGGACGAAGGTTCTTAGCCCCGTATTCGGCAACAGCCCTGGGCACAATGCGCCCGATGGTCACAAGATGTGCTGGCTGGCAAAACGCCTGTGCCACCATCCGGCCACGCGCGTCCACGTAAGCCGAGGAGAAATCCAGTCGAGTCTTGATATTTGTCGAATAGGCTGTCCTCTGCAGACAGACCGACATCTCTTCGGTCGCTTCTGAAAGTGCGTTGCGAATCACCTCAAACAGTATGGGATTAAGCGACTGAGCCGCGGCCTCGTTAGAATTCATAACCAAAGACTCCATCGCGCAAACCATCACCGATTCGGGCAGAGAACTCGACACGCAATGCCTTGCCATTCCAGGGAGCCGAGTGGGACTCCACCTCCAATGGGCGCAAGTTACGTTTACGCTCGGGACCTGTCAAGGGAATCCCTTCGCCTTATAAATATATTGTTTGTTTTATTCGCTCACTGAATTACTCTCTAGGATTCAACCCGGGTGTCGCTTCCGATGCGAGCAGGCATAGTAACGCCTCCATCCGCTATTCGCAGCACGCGGGGCGACAACCCGAGGCCGCCGATTCGGCGAGGGCGTACTCAGATACTTGCGCTCGGAGCATCCTGGCAGCGGCGTCGAGAAACGCAGCGTGTATCGCGGAAGCTCCGGCAACTGACCGTGGGATTCGTTCCGGTTTAGGTGTCCATCGCTGAAGCTATTCTCGAGGGACTCAGAAAACCAAACAGGATCGGATACGGTCTGCGTTTGTAGAACAAATCATGGAATCTGAATTCAGCGTTAAACCCCGCTACTTTATCGAGGCCGCAGCCAAGACCCTAGATGTTTTGGAGACCTTTACAGACAACGTTGAGCAATTGTCGATCACTGAGGTCGCTCGCCGTGCAAAGCTGCCCTACACTTCGGCATTTCGTTTTTTATATACCCTGGAAAAGCGTGGATACGTGATGCGTGTGCCGGACAAGAGGCGTTATGTACTGGCACCTTCGAGGAAGAGGCTTCGTGTCGGCTACGCAGCCCTCGGGAAAATTGCGTTTGCCACTGAAGTCACGCGAAGCCTGTTGGCGGCGGCGCGTCGATTCGGCATAGCGATATTCGCCACGGACAATGAAGACAATCCTCCGAAGACACTGTCCAATGCTGAACAGCTGTTGGGCGAAAATATTAACGTCTTAATCGAATTTCAGAGAAACGAAGCCGTAAGCCACCTCATTGCCACGAAATGTCATAATGCAAATGTTCCGGCGATTGCAATCAATTTCCCACAGCCGGGAGCTTATTACTTCGGCCCTGACAGCCACAGGACTGGCTGGCTCGCAGGTGATTACCTGCGACAGTTTGCTCGCCAACACTGGCGGGGAGAGTCAGTCAGGTGCCTGGTTCTTCCATCGAAAGGGTTAGGCTCAACACAAAACACTCGTAAGGTCGGCCTTCTGGAGGCCCTTCGCCAACCATCGCGTGGGTGGGCGTCGCCCCAGATCGAATTTGCAACGCCCGGCGTTACCGCGCAGGAAGGGTATACAGAGACTAGACGGTTTGTCCGCAAACTGGCGCGACCGGCTCGTTTGCTGG
This sequence comes from Candidatus Dormiibacterota bacterium, assembly GCA_035602605.1. Lineage (GTDB taxonomy): Bacteria > Acidobacteriota > Terriglobia > Acidiferrales > UBA7541 > DASQHY01. The sequence continues at coordinate 45,247 of DATNLZ010000062.1, read as the reverse complement.
TAGCGGCTTTTTCCGATCCTCTGGCGATAGGATCGGAACGGGCCCTCCGGGAATTTGGTTTGCAGGATCGCTCGACGATCGTCGGCCAGGGAGGCACCGCCGAGGTTCGCCGTCACATCTTGCGCGGCGGTGCTTTGCGAGCATCGGTCGCTTACTTCCCGGAATGCTATGGTGAGCGGGTGCTTAAGCTGGCCACCAAGTTGTTCGAGGGAGAACATCCACCTCTTGTGACCTATACCGATCATGTGGTCCTCACAATTGACAACTTACCGGATTTCTACACACAGAAAGATGAGGCGATACCACGAGACTAAATCGGTACCTCGCTTAGTACCTTTGTCCCTCCGATTCAAAGACAAGATGTTCGCATACCGCGGCGCAGTCTCCTGGCCTACTTCGTAACGGAATTGGGAAAACGGTGTTTGCTTGCCGTCTACGTTCTGTCGGCCTCCATTTTGGAGCAATCTGTCACCGCGCGTCTCTATGCGCACCCTTTACCTGGCAGAGCAGTGCTGAAGTCGCATTTGTCTAAACTCCTTCACTGCCGTAATTCGCGGTGCGGATAAATTGTCGATGTATTTCACTTTGTAAAGATTTGATATTGACTCTGACAAAGGCCACATGTACTGAGAACCGTGAGAACAAGTAGTCCTGCGGCGCAGAACGGCAATCACCGGTCAGGGCGTATGGCGACGGCAACTTAACACCCTTTCTAGCGAGGTTTGGCATGCAAAACAACTGGTCGCGTAGGAACTTCCTCAAAACTGCTGGGACCGGTTCCATTGTTCTGGGCAGCGCAATGGCCGCACCCAACGCGTTGCAAGCACAAGCATCGCCGTCCAAGGGAAAAACCGGCGCTGAGAGCGCCTGGTTTTTGGAGGAGGACGGTGCGTGGAAGAAATCGCTGTCAAGGCCAGAACACGACCTGGTGTTTGAATTTGATGTTAAGGTTCCGCTTCGCGACGGAGTTGAACTTTCGGCCAACATCTGGCGTCCCAAGGCATTGGCAAAATACCCAGTGGTCCTAATGTACACCCCGTACGACTCTACCAGCCGCTGGGTTGTGGGCGAAGCTCAATATTACGCTTCGCGCGGATATGCCTTCGCGGGAATCGACATTCGCGGAAGGTATGGCTCAGGTGGCGATTCATATCTATATTGGCATCGTGACTGGCAGCACGGAGGGTTTGAGGGTCAGGACGTCCAGGATGTTCTCACATGGTTGGGAGAGCGCCCATGGTCGACCGGGCAAGTCGCAATGCAAGGCCCTTCTTATCTCGCCATGGTCCAGTGGATGGGCGCCTATCTCGGTAGCCCTTATTTAAAAGCCATGGTTCCCGAGTGCAGTCCGGGCGACCACTACAACAATGTTTTTCCCGGCGGAGCTTTCCAGCTTGGGAACAGCGTGCTCTTCCTGACCAAGCTAGGGGGAAGCCGCACTAATAATGACGATCTTCGTTCTTTCTTCGAGTGGGCCAAGGTATATCGGCACTTGCCGCTCCGAACTATGGATCAGACTTTTGTTGGCAAGAAAGTCCGCCTATGGCAGGACTTCCTCGATCACCCTGACCACGATGAGTACTGGCGATTCAGCGTCGCGAACTGGCCAAGTGTGGGCGAGCTGACGCCGGGGAAATATTCAAAGGTCAAAGCTCCTACGCTCAACATTACCGGTTGGTACGACCAAGTTCAGCAGGATACGATAAACAACTACATGGAAATGGTCTTATACGGACCCGAAGAGCTTCGGGATAAGCATCGCCTAATTATCGGCCCCTGGAGGCACGCGACTTACGTTAGGAAAACGGGAGATATTGACTTCGGCCCGGAGGCAGACGTCGATCTGAAACCTATTAAACTCCGTTGGTACGACTTTTGGCTGAAGGGGATTCAAAATGGCATCATGGACGAACCGCCAGTGGACGTTTTCGTCATGGGCGAAAACAAGTGGCGAAGTGAAATGCGCTGGCCGGTCAGTCGCGCAGTGGCCACGAAGTATCACTTCCACAGCTCGGGAAAAGCCAACAGCCGGTTTGGTGACGGCCAACTCAGCATCACGGAGCCCAGCACCGAGACTGCGGACACATTCGTCTATGACCCCGACGATCCCGTCCCAACCTACGGTAATGTCGAGCCGTGGCAAGATTACCTGGCAAACGACGTTGATGGGCCCCGGGACCGCCGTGCAATCCAGAGGCGCGACGACATTCTCGTTTACACGACTTCTGAATTAGACCGGGATGTGGAAGTAACGGGAAGAATCCTGGTACGACTGTTTGCTGCATCGAGTGCACGCGACACGGATTTTGCCGCGATCCTAAACGATGTCGGTCCTGATGGTTATGCGCGAATCCTGGCGGACGGTATCATCCGAGCTCGCTACCGCAATTCGTTTAAAAAACAAGAGTTTCTCACCCCGGGGAAGGTTTACGAATACACCATCGACCTAATGTCAGTGAGCCACGTATTCAAGAAAAAGCATCGGATCCAAATCGAGATCTCCAGCAGCAACTTCCCAAATTACGATCGCAATCCGAATACCGGGCGGCCACTTGGCGAGGACGCGGAGATTCGTAAAGCGAAGCAGACCGTTTACCATGACCACGTCTATCCTTCGCACATTATCCTTCCGCTCGTTCCCGCATAATTGCTAAGGGCGGTGCTTCTATAGTCGATCGCCTCTTCAAATGAGTGGGAAGACTCAAGGCCGTAGCACTCTGTTCGAGGGCCTAACCAACCGTTCCGCTGGTTTGGTAGCGAATGATTCTCATCGCGGTTCTTTATGGTTCTTTATGCTCAAGTGTTCGGACTCACGGGCGTAGCGATTCTCGCAAAGCGAGGCCATCTACCGATCAGCACCACGTGGCAATCAGTTGCCGAATGGCCGATATCAAATCTTCTTCTGTCGGTATGACAACGTTTTCCAGGCTAGCGCTGTAAGGCATGGGAACATTCTTTCCGCATACGCGCACGATCGGGGCGTCAAGAAAATCAAAGGCGCGCTCTATGACTTGCATGGCAATTTCTCCTGCCCAGCCAGCTCGTTCGACCGCTTCGTGACAAATGACCAGGCGGTTCGTCCGCCGAACGGATTCGACGATGGTGTCGATGTCCAGCGGTACAAGCGTCCTCGGATCAATCACCTCGAGTTCAATGCCTTCCTCCGCCAACTTCGTAGCCACGGCCAAAGCTTTGTGCAACATTGCCTGCATCGCCACCACGGTGATGTCCTTGCCAGGGCGACGAATACTGGCTACCCCAAGTGGAATTGTATAGTCTTCCGTTGGCACAACCTCTTTTGTGAAGTAAAGGAGTTTATGTTCGAGAAAGACAACGGGATTGTCATCGCGGATGGCGGTCTTCAATAAACCTTTGGCATCGTATGGGGTGCTCGGCATCGCTAACTTAAGTCCCGGTACGTGCATGATCCAAGTCTCGAGTGATTGAGAGTGCTGCGCTGCCTTGCCTCCCCCAGCCCCAACGTTGGATCTGAGGACCATGGGTACTCGGGCCTGGCCGCCGAACATGTATCGCAGTTTCGCGGCTTGATTGACCAACGGCTCCATTGCCAGCGGGAGAAAGTCCCCGTACATCAACTCGACGACCGGTCGCATCCCCGTCGCCGCGGCACCGATAGCCACAGCAACAATACCCTCCTCAGAAATAGGAGTGTCACGTACCCTCTCGCGTCCAAATTCCTTTGCCAAGCCTCTGGTTACCCCAAACACGCCGCCCCCGCCCCCCCAAACACCAATCTCTTCTCCCAATAGAAAAACGGTTGAATCGCGGGCCATCTCTTCGCGTAATGCCTCGTTCAACGCAGCCGAATAGGTGATCAGACGCTCGTCAGGCATACAGGTCTTCCCAAGCGGTCGCAGGATTCGGGAGAGGACTCTGTTTTGCGAATTCCACTGCGTGATTCACTGCATCTTCTGTTTCCCGAGCAATCCGGATAGCGTCTTGTTCCGTCAAAATGCCGCTTTTGACTAAGCGATCACGCCAATTGGGAATAGGATCTTTGAGGTGCCAGGCTGCCAATTCATCCTTCGAGCGATATTTCAAGTCATCGGCGAGAAAATGGCCCTCGAAGCGATAGCACACGGCCTCAATGAAAAACGGACCCCCGCCATTTCGAGCACGCTCCACGGCATCCGACACGGCGTTAAACACAGCCAGGACATCGGTACCGTCAACCTTTAAACCGGGAATGCCCAACCCGCTAGCTCTCCGTGGAAGGTCCTGGATGGACGTGACATCATCGGGCCGCGTGGACATTGAAAACTGATTGTTTTCACATAATAGAACCATGGGTAGTTTCCACAAAGCTGCCATATTTCCGCATTCCAGAAGAATGCCCTGGTTGATGGCACCCTCTCCGAAAAAGCACAATGCCACTTGTTTGCTTCCGCGGATTGCAGACGAAAGAGCTGCGCCGGTTGCAATGCCGATTCCACCGCCAACGATTCCGTTGGCCCCGAGCATTCCAATCGAGAAGTCAGCGATATGCATGCTTCCTCCCTTTCCACGACAGCATCCGTCTGCGCGGCCCAGCAACTCCGCCATCATAAATCTGACGTTTCCACCCTTGGCGATAGTGTGTCCATGTCCTCGATGGGTGCTGGTAACGTAGTCCGATGGTTGAAGCGCGAAACAGGCGCCCACAGCCGTCGCCTCCTGCCCGATGCAGGCATGACTGGAACCGCGGATCAGACCCTGCGTGGACAAGATGGGCAATTGTGAGTCAAAGGCTCGAATCAACATCATTCGCCGCAGCATTTCGACGAGAAGCGTGGGTTCGTGACCTTTGAGTTGATTGTTACGGGTTCGGGCGCTGTCGTTTTTGTTGACCATATAGTTTATGCATTAAGCTTCGCAGACACGCGTGCTTCAATTCAATTTTTCTTGCGCACAGGAACACGAAGAACACTACGGATGATCTGCAATGCTCGCTTACAATCCGCGCGACTGACATCGCGATGGGTTATCAGACGAACCGTATCAGGACCAATCGCATTGGCAAGGACGCCCTCAGCGGCAAACTGGCGCACCAAATCTGGCGCGGTGAAACCGGAACCCGTAGTTTCCATCAAGACGATATTGGTGACAACTTTAGTGACGTCCATACGCAGGCGCGGTACCGCAGCAAGGCCGGACGCTATAAACTTTGCGTTCTCATGATCGACATGCAGCCGAGAAGGGCCTTCTTCGAGAGCCACGAGTCCGGCAGCAGCCAAGATACCGGCCTGCCGCATTCCACCTCCTAGCATTTTCCGGACATGCCGTGCCTCCTCGATGAAATCTGCGTCGCCTACCAACACCGAACCAACCGGGGCACCAAGTCCCTTCGATAGGGAGAACATCAGGGAGTCGAACATCCGAGTTAAATTCGCAACCGAAATGCCTAGAGCCACGGCGGCATTGAATATTCGTGCGCCATCTACGAAGACGGGAATGCCGGCTTCATGGGCCCGACTGCAAATCTCCGCCGATATATTCGGGGAGTAGATCGTCCCACCGGCGAAGTTCGAAGTGTTTTCCAGCGCGATAAGCCCCGTCCCGCCACGTTTGGAAGGCGATTGACGGAGCTGCGCCGCTATGAGGTTCCAAGTCAAAATCCCATTCTGCGCGCAAATCGGGCGGGCCAGGCAGCCGGCAAATGAGGCCATCATGCCTGCTTCAGAGTTGTAGATGTGCGCCCGCTGCTCGCAAATGACCTCCTGACCAGCGTGGGTATGGATCTTGATCGCAATCTGGTTCGCCATAGTCCCGGAAGGTACAAACAGGGCCGCTTCACGCTCGAAGATCTCGGCAGCTCGCTCTTGCAACTGATTGATCGTCGGATCTTCGCAGTACACATCGTCCCCGACCTTCGCCTCCGCCATCGCGCGACGCATCCTAGGCGTCGGCTGCGTTACCGTGTCGCTGCGCAAATCGAGAATTGTAGTGTTCATGCGTTCGCTTCAACTGTTGCGCTACCTTCGAGCTGTTGCTAAGCGTTGCTTGAAGGGGTGACCACGGCCACTCCGAAAAGCTTCAACGTAAAATTTATTGCCCTTCAGCTTCACGCTGGGCAGACGCTTCGTCGGCGAAACCGGGCATCGCCGGTAGCAAGATGACCAGAGATGCAGCTGCAAGAAGCAACCGCAGCCTTGGAAAAATGGAATGGTAAGATTTAGTTCCTCGATTGTGTTCGATCATTGTCACCAGCTTTTACCTTGTATTCCCTTCTCGTGACAAAGCCGAGCTGACTCGAAATCTGACGGGTCGCTTCCCTCAGAGCTTTGGCTATCTGCGAACATACATTGCTTTTCATATAATTCACGGGTCCCGAAATACTGATGGCTGCCACAGGTCGGCCGTGCGCGTTGAAGATTGGTGCAGCGACGCAGCGGGCCCCGATCTCTGTTTCTTCGTTATCGAGTGCGTAGCCCTGTTCTCGTATCCGTTTGAGGTGCGCCAGGATTGGGCGTTCCAAAACAATGGTTTTCGGAGTGTGTTTCTTCAGTGACCGCTGTTTCAAAATCTGTTCCGCCTCAACGGGATGCAAGAAGGCAAGAATCGCCTTGCCCACCGCCGTTGAATGCATCGGAGCGTAGGTCATTGGCGTCGCAGCCATGCGGATGGAACGAAGGCCCTCAAGAATTTCGATGTAGAACACCCTGTTGCGGTCAAGAATTGCCAGATTGACAGTCTGCTCGAAGCGGGCGAGCAACCGCTCCATTTGTGAACGCGCAGTCTGCCGCAGTGTTTCGTTTGCGCGATCACGGGTCAGCCACCCCGCGTGGGCAGTGCACAGGTACGCCATGGTATCGGCATCCTGCCTCACGTACCCGAGTTCCTGAAGAGTGAACAAAATGCGATATACGGTGGCCTTGGGTTGCTTCAGAACACGCGAAAGTTCGCTTACTCGAATGCCCTGCTCCGATTGCGCCAAAGTCTCAAGCAGACGAAACACCTTCTCCACGACTTTGAGAAAGTTTGCGCCCCGCAAACCATCCGCCACTTTGGGCGCCGACATTTGTCGCTCAGGCATAGGAATTCATGACTCACGGATGAGATGGGTGATCCCTCCGATTTCTACCATAAGGGTAAAGTTGGCGACCACTTCGGACGGAACGGGTCTAAAAATTCTCCGGCTTCTCCTTTTTCCTCATGATAGCGGTGATATTTCTTCAATTTTTCCGGATCTAATTCCACTCCGAGGCCCGGCGCATCCGGTACCTTAAAACAGCCGTCTCGATAACGGAACGGATCGGTAATAATGTCATCGACTTGGTGGTGATAGTGGGAGTCGGGAGCATAGGTCATGTAAGGTAGGGCGGCGGCAAGATGTATTTGAGCCGCGGTAGAAATTCCTAGTTCCCGGTCGCTATGCATACCCAAGCCGATCTGAAACGTCTCACAGACTCCAGCCAGTTTCTTATTACTGGCCAGACCACCCCAGTAATGAACGTCTGAAAGGATGATGTCAACGCAGCGAGTACGTACACCTAGAGGAATCTGATCAAAGTTGATGACGCACATGTTCGTTGCGAATGGGACCGGTACATCTTTTCTCACTAAGGACATCCCTTCGATACCCCACGTGGGATCTTCGGCGTATTCGAGGTCGTATTCGCTCATTTTGCGGAGGGTGTTAATCGCTGTTCCGACCGACCAGGCAGCATTGGGGTCGAACCGAAGCCGAGCCTTTGGAAACCGTTTGCGGATCAGCCGTACCGCTTCCAATTCCTGCTCCGGAGGCAGGGCGCCGCCTTTAATCTTCAATACGTCGAACTTATGCTTTTCAACCAGGGCTTCGGTGTAAACAAGCAGCTTTTCGGGCGTGTCTTCTCCGCACTTACCATCGGGCGAGGGATAACGAAAAAAAACATAACCTGCAAACTGAACCTCGTCACGAAACTTTCCACCGAGCAACGAGCACACCGGACGGTTCAGGGCCTTCCCCATGATGTCCCAGCAGGCCATTTCCACGGCAGCAACAGCGTGCGCCGGCACAAATGTTTCATAAGAAATGCAGAACACTTGAAGTTTTTTCAATATCTTTTCAATTTCAAATGGATCTGTATTCTTCAGCATGGGACGAAGGAATTCCAGGGAGCGAACCGTGGCGTTGCCTCCATAGGTTTCCCCGAGTCCGACAATGCCTTCATCGGTGATAACCTCCACCACCGTTCGGGTTGTACCTGTTTCCACCCCAAGGCTCCAGCGGAGCGGAGCCTCCATCGGCACAGTTACAACCGTAGTCTTGAAATCCACAATTTTCATTGACCCGTCCTTTCGTCCGCTGCTTTTAAGACTTTGGTTTTCCGGCCTTTCTCAATACCGCGGCATACACCGCCGAGCTAAAGACTATGAGGACACAAAAAAGAATGACGCTTTGACCCTGCTTCCAACCAAGCCTCCAGAGCTCAGGCCCAAAGGCAAAATACAACGGTAAAAGACTGGCCAGGATGCCAAGAAATGGAACCAGTCCATGGAGAAACCAGTTAGCCCGATCCCTCCGAAATCGATAGAAAAAAACCGTGCATCCGATACTTACCAAGATGTTGGACACCATGGAAAAGAAAACCACCGCACTTCCCCACCAATCGTAGGAAAGATAGGTACCGACCCAGCGGCCCCAGGCAGGCACTATCAATAGCGCGGCAACAAATGCGACATGCTGGGCGTTCCACGGTGTATGGTATTTGGGATGCAGTCTTCCAAAAAACGCCGGGAGCGCCCCATCCCGACCCATTGCAAACGCCACTCGGGAATATCCAACAACCGAGGCCAAATAGACGCCCAATACCGCGGTGATAGCAGTAACGATCATGAGAATAGAACCGGGCCCCCAGTAGGTCCGTGCGACCACTGCGATGGGATTCGTCCCCCGGGCCACATAGGTCCCCCACGCCTCCGCCGGGAGAGTCAGGCAAAAGAACCAGGAAGTAGCCGCCCAAAATAAACCCAAAATAACACAGGAAAGTATCATTGCCCTCGGAATCACTTCTCGAGGCGAGTGGGTCTCTTCGGCTGCGGTTGCAATGACTCCAAAACCCACGAAGCTCAGCAGACCAAAGACCAAGGCCCGGGAAAATCCAGTTAACCCTCCTAAAGAGCCGAGGGGATTGAACGGTGTGAAATGAATCTCACCTCGCCCCACCAAAACAAAAAAGATCGTTACCGATAGTGCCAGGACGACAACTGCTTCGAAGATCGTCAGGACCAGCGAGGTCTTGGCCGCTATCTCGATGCCTCGGTAAGCCAACGAGGCCACTATTCCCGTCGAGACCAACACGCCGATCAGCCATGTGCCATATCCCGCCTGGAAATGCAAAAGCGATGACAAGAGATCACTAAAGAACAAGCCGAACAAAATAGGCTGCAGGATCACGCAAAAAAAATAGGTTGCCAGAAGCAGAACGCCCATCCACGTACCCACCCACGGATTCACCGCATCGGAAAGCCAAGTGTAAGCACTACCCGCCGAGGGAATTTCTCGCGCGATCAACGCGTAGCTCACTGCGGTTGGCAAGGTACACAGCAAGGCGACAAGAAAGACCGCCGGAGCCACCAGCCCCGAACTGGCGCAAATCAGGCCGAGGTTGGCGTATATGCCCAAGGCAGGCGCCATCATGACCGCACCCAGCGCCGCGACACCTGCTATACCAAGACTGGTGGCCTTGAGAGCCTGAGCTGGTTCAGGCAAGGCGTATTCCTTCAATCTCAGTACTTCGGTTGACTTCACGCCGATGCCTCCCGAGCATTCCACACCCCCTGTGATTGCCGTGATGATGACGAAACGGCGACGAGTCGCCTGAAATCCAGTCCCTAGGAATGAATAAGACTCGCAGTTTAGCGGCGGGATAATAGTTACATACTGCCGCCATGTCAAGACTTGTTTCAGAAAACGGTACGTTCCGTTTCATATTTGTTATACTTTTGTGCCTAGTTCGGTCCGCATTGTGGAACATGCGAAATCCTTTGCAAAGAAAGAATGAGTGAATGGTCGCAAGCAATCGATTAGGAACCGTGTCGGATGTCCGATGCGAAATCGGGGAGAATCCTCTGTGGCACCGTGCTGAACAATGCTTGTACTGGATTGATATTCCCGCCGGTCGCATTTATCGCTATTCACCGCGCTCGGGCACCTGTGAGCGGATTTATGAAGGAAAGGTGGTTGGCGGGTTTACGATTCAGGCGGATTACAGTCTCCTGCTATTCATGGCGGAAGGGGCTATCGCCCAGTTGAAAGATGGGAAACTGAACATTATTATCGATGGAATTCCGGACGAGCGAAACACCCGATTCAACGATGTGATTGCGGACCCAAGGGGCAGGGTGTTTTGCGGAACCATGCCAAGCAAGGAATGCCCTGGGAGACTCTATCGTCTCGACCTCGACGGCACGCTCACCAAGCTGTTGGACGGAATACAATGCAGTAATGGCTTGGCATTTTCTGTCGATCTCCAGCACCTCTATTACACAGACTCGTACGCCCACGTAATCTACAGGTTCGACTATGCGGAACAGACTGGCGATATCACCAATCAGGAAGTGGCCATACGCGGCGTCGAGGCGGACGGCTACCCGGACGGATTGGTCCGCGACGCGGAAGGGTATCTGTGGTCTGCGCGTTGGGGTGGCGGATGCATTATCCGATATTCGCCAGAAGGCGTAGAAGAACGAAGGATCAAATTACCGGTGAAACGCGTCACCAGCGTTGCCTTTGGCGGGCCACGCCTTGCTGACATGTATGTGACGACTGCCAGGGATGCTGAAAATGCAGACGCGCAACCGGACAGCGGAGCGGTATTCCGCGTACAAACGGGAATCCGCGGAGTACCCGAGTTCCACTCGCGAATTCGTTTGACCGGTTAGACCGGGTGTTACGCTGCTAGAAAACTACTGCAACTGAGAATGTCACAGAAATCCGGGATTTCATGGGACAGGAGTCGAGGCGCACTGAGCCGCTGGGATCTAAGGTGGGTTATCGAACCTTTTCCCCGAGCAACGCACGCCGAGACTTAGGTGTCACTACCACCCATTTTTGATTGCGAAAGGACCTGTATGTCCAACACCAAGCTCACTCGTAGGGACTTCGTTGAGACAACCTGTAAGGCTGCCGGGATGACATTCATCGGGGGGTCGGCCGCTCTGCTTGCACCCGTTATTTCGACAGCCCAAGTCAATACCGATCAGGTCGCAACGGTTTTGAAACAGCAGATTCAAACTCCAGAGGTTGCCGAATTCCAGCTTCGCCAGTACCTGATGAAGCGCGTAGCCCCTCTTCCCGCCCCCGCCAATGCTGAACAGTGGACCGCGGAACAGAATCGTTTGCGCAAAAAGGTATTGGATGAAGTCATCTTCCACGGATGGCCCAAGGACTGGGTGAATGCTTCACCTAAGTTCGAGGATCTGGGACTCATTCCCTCGGGCAAAGGCTACCGGACTCGAAAGCTTCGATACGAAATTGTCCCGGGCTTTTGGTCAACTGCGCTTCTGTACGAACCTGAGAAACTCAGCGGCAAGGTTCCAGCGACACTCAATTTAAACGGCCATGCCTCTCAAGGAAAGGCCGCCGAATACAAGCAGAAACGATGTATCAATAATGCTTTGCAAGGTATGTTTGCTTTGAGTTTGGAATGGCTGGGAATGGGCGAGCTGGGCGTTCCGGAGAACGCGCATTGGATGGGAGCGCACTTGAATTTGGTAGGTGCTTGCGCGACAGGCCTATTTTACTTGGCTATTCGTAAAGGACTTGACTACCTCTGCAAACACCCCAGTGTTGACGCCCACCGAATCGGAGTCACAGGCCTTTCCGGCGGCGCATGGCAAACCATACTCATTTCCGCTCTTGATGAGCGGGTTGCCGTGGCCATTCCCATATCCGGTTATTTCGCGCTTCCGTCGGCCATAGAGCGCAACTCCGATGTGGGCGATATCGAATATAATCCGCCCGACCTCCGCTCAGATTGTGATTACACAGTGCTCACCGCGATGCGGGCGCCTCGTCCGACCCTGCTGGTATACGGTGCTGAGGACGAGTATGGGATGAGGGCGCCGCTCGAAAAACCCCACCTCTATGACGAAATAAAGCCGTTTTTCAAATTGTATGGCAAGGAGGACGACTTCGCCTGGCACGAAAATGTCGACCCCGGAACGCACAATTACCAGCTGGACAACCGTCAGCAGTCCTACTCCTTTTTTACTAAACATTTCAACATGCCGGTCATTCAGCAGGAAATTCCGGTAGACGGCGAGATCAAGAGTTGCGAGGAGCTTGTGGTGGGATTGCCTGAAAATAACCTGACGATTGTCCGCTTAGCCAAGAAGCTGGCGGCTGAGACCAGGCGTCCGCCGCTACCTCATGACGCGAGTTCCCGGGCAAAGTGGGCGCATGCTGCAAGGGGCCGGCTAAAAAGTGTCGTCCGGTACAATCCAGTAACCGTCGAGCATGCCTGGCCAGTCTCGAGCACCAGGAATAAAGGCCTCGAGACTCTCTCCTATTGCCTAGAGTTTAGCAATAAGCTGAGCGCAACGGGGGTTTGGCTGAAGGCGATCACCGCTCCAACCAATGCTCCGATCGCAATCGTGCTTACCGACGACGGAAGGCAGGCCGTGCGGACGGAAGTGTTTGCCGACCCCACGCGGGCCCCCATTTTGTCAGAATGCCGCGCTGATTCTGTAGCCTGGCATGTGAACCGGGGCGAGCAAGTTTTGGCGATTGACTTGCTTTTCATTGGCGATGCATCGCCAGATAAGCCTGGTGCGGCCAAAACGCTCTGGGACCCGTCGAACCTCTACACCCAATTGTTGGCATCGATCGGAGAGCGGCCGCTCGGAATAGAAGCTGCGCAGTTGATTGCGGCAACAAAGTGGTTGCAAGAAAGCAAACGGCCCCAGCATGTGTTTCTGGAAAGCAGAGGCATTCGCAGCCAAGTCATCGCTCTCGTTGCGTCAGCTCTGGAGCCGAGCGCCTATTCTGAACTTCTCATCCGTGAAGGTATGGAAAGTTTGGGCCACCTCCTAGACAAACCCGTAAGCTATCAGGAAGCGCCCGAACTATTCTGCTTAGACCTGTATAAGGAATTCGATATCGAAAGCCTGACCGCACTGACCGAGCCAACAAAAGTTGTTCAGACACCGCTGAGCACTCGACCGGCTCTCTCTTGACCTCGAGTTCCTGGTATTCCGCCTCATCGACGTGGACGATCAGATGAGACGATGAAAGCATGGGCTCACGGCGAAGGCGGGATTGGGGTCGGATCTCATGAGGAAAGCTCGGATGCTCTTGGGCTTGATTTGAACGCTACATGCCAAAGCAAGCCTGCCTAAAGACGGACCGAGCGACTTGGGAACTCCTCCCAACTCCCACGCCGGTGAGCGGTCTTGTTCTACCTACGATGGCTCTCCGGCAACTGCTCGCGATGCCGCGCCCGCTCAATGTTTCGGCCAAGCTCGAATAGGAAAAGCTCAACGGTGGTCGCTGCTAGCGCTAGCCTATTGCTCAATCAACCGTGCCGGAAGGGGTTCGGACGACGGCATGATCGGGCGATCCGATGAAATTCCACAGAACAGCGGCGATCAAACTGAAGACTCCCGCCAGACTTAGAGCGCTTACCCAGCCAAAATGGTTTGCGACCCAGGGTGTGAGGACCGGAGCAATAATGCCGCCGAGACCTGCCCCGGTGTTCATGGTTCCCGAAACCGTGGCCGAGTAGTCGGGGAAAATTTCAATGGCGGTTGCGAAATAAGAACTGATGGCCAGATAGAACGCTCCGGCGGCCAACGAGAGGCAGGCGACAGCAAGATAAGCACCAGGGATAACCGCGCCGCAGGGGATGAGGATTGCCGCGGCGATAAGTCCTACCATGGCGACGCGGCGACGGGCCGCGGCTTTTCCGATCCGCGGAATCAGATGATCGCTCAACGCCCCGCCCAGAGGCGCGCTTATCGCCATAGTCAGAAATGGCATGGCGGTGAAAAATGAACTACGCAACATGGAGATTTTTCGAATGTCCACCAAGTAAGGGAAGAACCAGAAGTAATAAACGTAGGTGACGTAGCCGAAAAAGAAGATCGAGACAACCAGGAGCCAGACTTGCGAATTGGAAAGGATGAGCTTCCAGGGAGTTTTCGGTTTTGGCAGGAGCGATGGTTGCGATCCGGATTGGCGGCCAAAGGTCGGCGCGGAACGCTCTGGCATTCCGATGTGAAAGAGAAGAGCCAGCGAGATTCCAATCGCTCCGGAAATGTAAAACACCGGCCGCCAGCCCAGATGCATGACGATCCAAGCCACAAACGGGGGAGTGAGGGCCGACCCGGTGCCGATGCCGGCAAACATAACACCAGCCGCTAAGGCCCGTTCCTGGGGGCCGAACGAATCGCCGATGATGCCGTTCGCGCACGGATAGGCACCGGCCTCGCCGACACCCACGAGAAAGCGTATGGTCCAGAAGGTAGGCAAGAGATAGGCAGCGGTAGTGAGAAACCCTTTCCCGGTCCACCCGGTCAGCGCGGTGAAAACTGACCACCACACCAGAGCCAATGTGAGGGATCTCTTGTGCCCGAAGCGGTCGCCGACCCATCCCCCAGGAATCTGGAAAAGCGTGTAGCCCACCACGAAGGCGCTGAAGATCATTCCCATCTGAATGCGATCCAGGCCGAATTCATTCTTGATGGATGAGCTGGTGATAGAAATATTTATGCGATCAAGGTAGGTAACTACGCTCACTAAGAACAGAAGGCCCAACGTGCGTCTGCGATTTGGCATGCGATCGACCTTTGGGGAGAGCACTGTCAGCTTCAGTATGTCGCAATGTAAAATTCACGCTCCCACGGCGTGACCGTAAGGTTATGCAACAGCCACTCATCACGCTTGATCTTCAGATACCGCTTGGCATACTCCAGGCCAAGAGCGCTCTGCACGACCGAGTCCTGGGCCAAAGCGCCCAGCGCTTCCGCAAGCGTAGCCGGTAGAACGCCGATCCCGCGCGCCGATAGTTCCTCCTCCGGCACCTCGTAGAGGTTGTCGTAATTAGCTGGTCCCGGGTCGATTTTGTTCGTAATCCCGTCAAGACCAGCGGCAACGATACCGGAAAATGCCAGATATGGGTTAGCCGCGCCGTCCACCACCCGAATTTCGAACCGGCCCGGAGAGGGTATGCGGATCATCTGCGTGCGGTTGGATGCACCATGGGTCACATAAACAGGAGCCCAAGTCGCTCCCGAACGTGGAGCGCTTCGCACCAGACGCTTGTAACTGTTAACAATCGGAGCAACCAGGGCGGAAAGGGCACGGGCGTGATGCAACACGCCGCCCATGAACCAACGGCCGAGCTGCGAGAGGCCGAGATCGGCGGACGAATCAAGAAATAGGTTCTCACCTGTGTCGACAGCGGCCAGACTTAGATGTACGTGAGATCCGTTGCCAGTCAGATTTCCGAATGGTTTTGGCATGAAAGTGGCCCAGAGGCCATGTTGTTCGGCCACGCTACGAACCATCCATTTGAAAAAGGTATAGCGATCGGCGGTGGTCAAGGCTTCGGAATAGGTCCAGTTTATTTCGAATTGGCAGTTCGCATCTTCATGATCGTTAGCGTAAGGGTCCCACCCCAGTTCCTGCATGAAACCGAGCAGACTCGTCATTACGTCGAGGTTACGGTGGAGCGCACGCAGGTCGTAGCAGGGCTTAGGGAGTGTGTCGAGCGAGTCCCATGGAGTGTATTCTCCCGTGGAACTCTTTTTGAGGAGCATAAACTCCGGTTCCACACCGACGTTGACGATATAACCATGTTCACGTGCTCGCTTTAGCTGGCGGGTAAGAGCCGTTCGAGGACAGAGTGGCCACGGCTGGCCGTTGACGTGCAAATTTCCGGTCACCCAGGCAATATTTTTCCGCCAGGGCAGAACGGTTAACGAACGGAAATCAGGGACGCTACAGATATCCGGATCCTGCGGTCCTTGGCCAACTTCGCCACAGGCAAAGCCAGCAAAGGCGGCACCGTCCCGCGCAATTTCCTCGATGTGCGAAATAGGGACCAGCTTTGCCTTGGGCGCACCGGTTAACTCCACAAAGGAACAGAAGAGGTACTCGACGCCTTTTTCCTCGAGTTGCGACTTGATTTTATCGATCATATGACTCTAGATCCCCTTTTAATGGGATACGGCTGCCGCTGCCTTTTCCCCGACTAGCTGTCCTTTTGCAAAACGCGCGGGGGAAAATGGCCCGATTAAATCGGGCGTCTGGCCCGTGGCAATCAATTCGGCCATGCATTTACCGGATATGGGAGCAGCCTTGAATCCATATGTTCCCCAGCCGATGTCCATGTAAAAGTTTGTGACTTCCTGTGAAGTACCCATGATGGGGGCAAAGTCAGGCGTCATGTCGCATATACCGGCCCATTGGCGCAGGATGCGCACGCCATGTAGCTGAGGAAATAATTCCAGCGTGTACGTCGCCATCTGCTCGAGTGTCGGAAGCGTGCCCTTCATGCTGTAGGACTGATAAGGATCGATTTCTGCACCGATGACCAGTTCTCCCTTGTCGGTCTGACTCAAATAGACATGCAGGGAAGCAGACACGATGACGACGTTAAGGAATGGCTTCAACGGTTCAGTCACACACGCCTGGAGGGGATGCGTTACGATCGGCAATGGAACTCCCGCCATACGCGAAATCGTGCTTGCCCAGCCCGCGGTTGCATTGAGAACAGCTCCCGCAGCAATCTGCCCGCGATTCGTAGTCACGTGCACCGCCTTGTGGTTTTGGACGGAGATGCCGGTGACTTCGGTATAAGGGTGGATTTCGATGTCCATGCGGTCGCAGGCCCGGGCGTATCCCCACACCACGGCGTCGTGCCGGATGATGCCGCCTGGCGGATGATGAAGACCTGCGAGAATCGGATAACGTGCTTCGCGACTGAGATTGAGCGATGGAACAAGTTTACCGATTTCTTCGGGATCGATCATGCGACTGTTCACGCCCAGCAGTTGATTGTTCTCGGCGCGGACACGAAGACCGGTCACGGAGGAATCATTGTGCGCAAGCGTCAGATGCCCACACTGGCTGAAGAGCACGTTCCACTGCAACTCACGCGACATTTGTTCGTACAGCCGCAACGAGGCGTTGTAGAAAGGAATGCCTTCAGGAGTGCGGTAGTTTGAGCGCAAGATCGCAGTATTGCGGCCGCTGGCTCCGGCCCCGAGGTAGCTCTTGTCGAGAAGAGCTACTTTTCGAATGCCATGCTCCTTGCCGAGATAGTAAGCGGCAGCCAGCCCGTGCACGCCGGCCCCGACGATTACCACGTCATAGCTCGGGCGCAGTTCGTGATGCCGCCACATCCGATCTTTGTTGAAGAGCTGCATAGCTCAATCTCGGAACAATTGGACGGCCTCCAACCCAAGGGGGCAAAGATGAAACTCATTACCGGCATGGACGATCGCTTCCCATACCGATTCGCCGTATTCCCGGCTGACCAAAAGATGAAACGCGGGAATCGATCCCATGTCCTCGCGCAGCACAATCGTGTGCACATGGGCAAGACTGCTTTGAGCGCAGGACCGATTTGGAAGCGCAGCGTCGGCAACATTCAACGACGTCAGCTTGTTGAGCACGTCCCTGGTTCGGGGACCAGCCAGACGAAAGCTTGTGTACACGCTGGTGACATCGGTCGCTCCCGGAGGCGGATCGAGGCGTGGTTCGGTTATCACCAGATAGTGGTCCGCGCCTAAACTCCAGCAATGTCCCTCGGGCTTTACCTTCAAGTCGAACTTTGCCAGATGGCTAAGGTCAGCAAGACCCACGCTCTCACGTACCTGGGAGCGCTCCTGTTGTGGCGATGCGAAGAAAGCCGGCAACTCCCAGCCGTGGTACTCGACAAACGTGGCGCCGGCGCGCTGATGCAGATGAAAGAGTGCAGAACGCTTCATGTTTTATTGGCGAAGCCGCGCACCCTCCGGATCGTAAAAAGGCCGCATGGTTACCGTGGCCTGGACCAGTTTTCCGTCGATTCGAACCTCTATCGACGCTCCTTCACAAGCTTTCGATACCTGCACCCATGCGAGACCAACTCCCGCCATTTTGGCAGGCGAGTAACGAGAGCTCGTGACGCGACCAGCGGGTCGGCCGTCCACTACGACCGCCGCGCCATCGGGGGGCACGCCTGGTCCTTGCAAGACAAAACCAATCAGGCGTTCGCGGGACTGTTCTTTGCCCGCGTGGGAAAGCAAAACCTTACCCACGAAACTATCTTTCTCGAGTTTGACTGCCCAGCCCATATCAGCCTCATACGGGTTGGTGAGAGCATCGGTGTCGACACCGACAATGATGTGACGCTTTTCGAGGCGAAGCAAGCGCTGGGCCTCCACGCCAAAAGGACGAATGCCAAATTCGCGGCCTTCTTCCATCAAGACTTGCCATAACTCCTCCGCGGCCTCGGCCGGGCAGTGTATTTCCCACCCGGTCTCACCCACAAATCCGATACGCAGCAGAACCACAGGAATGCGGTTGACCTGGGCTTCGCGACACGCCATGTAGGGAAACGCGTGAGAACTCAGGTCGCAGTCGGTCAGCTTGCCTAGTACGTCGCGGCTCTTTGGCCCGGCAAGATTCATTGCTCCGTAACCCGCAGTTACGTTGACGATATGTACATCCCAGCCTGTGCCGATGAGGTGCCAGTCGAGCCATTGATGGACAAAATCGAGGTTGCCGCTCGTGGTCGTCACAAAATAACGATCGTCGCCCAGCCGCGAAATGGTGCCATCATCCAACACGATTCCGCCGTCGTCGCACATCAGGGCATAACGTACGCGTCCGGGCCGAAGGTCGGAGAAGCGGTGCGTATATACCTTGTCGAGAAGCTTGCCGCTGTCATGCCCCCGGACGTCGAGTTTGCCTAGAGTGCTAACGTCGATCAGCCCAACCGACTCCCGGACAGCGCGGTATTCGCGCAAAACGCATTCTTTTTCGCCGGCACTGGAGGAACCCTCGTAATAACGAGGCCGCTTCCAGTCGCTCATATCCATCCACACCGCACCTAGGGTTTCGTGAGCGTAGTGCATGGGAGTTCGACGAATGGGGTGATGCCGTGGTCCAGCGAGAACACCGAGCGTCACCCCCGGGTTCGGGGGACGGGAAGTGGTTACACCAGTTTGCCCAGCCGAGCGGCCGGTCTCATGGGCACAGACCTCGATTGCCGACAATTGACACATGCGACCCTGGCACGGCCCCATGGTTACGGTCGTGTAGCGTTTCAGCGTCTCGATCTGATCGAATCCCTCGGCAACGCCATCGCAGAGGTCTTTGCTCGATACGTCGGTGCACAGGCAAACAAAGGCACGCTTGCTCGTGGGAAGGGACACACTCGTATTGCCGACCGTTTCTCCGGCAGCATCGCCAACCACCGAAACATCTGTCGGCAACGCTTTGGGCAAGAACGCCCGGTGTGCATCGCTCCACTCGATCTTCCCGCCAGCCTGAGCAACCAGGCCAGCATCGGGTATGCGCGGGCCGCAAACCACCACCAAATCGCACGGAAGACTTCCGCTGCGTGTACGAACACCTCTAACGCTGCCAGACCCGATCACTGCGACGATTTGGGCGGGATCCAGCAGGCCAATGATGTCGATTCCCGCCTCACGCAAGTCCGAGCACACTTCAGCGGTTCTCTCAGGACCTCCTACGATGACGGCCCGCTTGCCTGCAGGGATGTCATACAGGCGCAGCAAGCGCTGCACCCCAGTGGAAAGCATCACACCACAGAGGTCATTGTTCGGGAAAAGAAGCGGAGTTTCATAAGCGCCCGCAGCTACTACCGTGTGGCGCGCCCGCAGGTGAACGAGCCGCTCAGCGGCACCCGGATGAGGACTGTGTTGGAGAACCCCGAGCAGGTTGCCTTCGTAGAGCCCGAAACAATAACTACTCTGAAGAATCTTGACATTCGCAGCCGCATGAATCGTTCTGATGAGACCGGCGGGTATCTCGCCTGCGCGTTTGCGATATCGGGTTTCGCCGCCCAGTGCTGTTTGGTCGTCAACCAGTACGACTTGCTCGCCGCGGTCAGCGGCCGCCAGCGCGGCTTGCATTCCCGACCATCCTCCACCGATAACGGCCGTATCGGCGTGCATCCAAGCGTGCTCGTATTCTGTCCGTGGAGTAGGAAGAACTTCGCCCAGGCCCGCAGCTTTGCGGATGGTCGACTCGGCTGCGTGCCACATTGCCGGATGAGTGAACGTTTTGTAATACCAGCCCACTGGCATCAGCCAGTCGAACCGCTGCGTGACCGACAGAAAATCGGTTTCGAGCGAGGGGAAGGCGTTTTGTGCTTTCACCCTCATCCCCTCACGAACGGGCGTAATGCAAGTGCGCACGTTCGGAACACCGTCGACATTCATTAAACAGTTAGGACACCTTCCTGAGACGCACAGCAATCCGCGGGGACGGTGGTACTTAAAGCTACGACTGAAGATACGCTGCCCATTGCGGTAGAGCGCCGCTGCAATCGTATCGCCGAGCTTGGCCTCGATCGGCTTGCCTCGAAAATGAAATTTCACTATTCCCGCTCTCCCGGCAAGAACGACTCCACGACTTCGTTCGATATGGTGTTTCGCACGGCCTTCAGCCACTGCCGGCAGCCTGAACGATGAAACCACCATTCTGTTTGCATGCCTGCGACATTTAAGCGATTGAAGCGATAGTTTATCCAGTCGGCCACCGAAGCGTCAGCCGCGAGAGCCTGCTGCACCTCGCCGCCGAATCGGAACTCGTAGACGGAGCGGCGGCCGCAGTTAGGACAAGGGATCAGAAAAGACATTTACCTGCCAAACACCTTTCTCGTGCCGGCCAACGGAAGGTTGCAAGTGGCCGACGCCTCAAGCGTCAGCGCGGCCATGTCCTCCGGTTCGAGATGATGTACATCGGACTTTCCGCAAGAACGCGCAAGCATCTGGATCTCCAACGTCATCGCGTGCAGAAAATTACGCACACGCTCGGCGCCTTCTTCGACATCGAGGCGCTTCATCAGCTCTGGATCTTGGGTAGTGATTCCGACTGGGCAACGCCCGGTGTGACAATGATGGCAAGCGTATGGCGCGGCACCGAGCGCCTGATAATCGGCCAGGTAGACTGGCTTATTGCAATTTAGGGCGATGAGTGACGCTGTTCCGATGTAAACGGCATCAGCGCCGAGAGCCATCGCCTTGGCAGCGTCAACGCCATCCCGAATGCCGCCGGCGATGATCAACTGCACCTCGCCGTAGAGCCCGATATCTTCGAGCGCGACCCGCGCCTCGCAAACGGCGGCAAGTGTTGGGATGCCGGTATGTTCCTGGAAAATTGCCGGCGAAGCTCCCGTCCCGCCTTCCATCCCATCAACCACAATTACGTCGGCACCCGCTTTGGCGGCCAACTTGACGTCATCGTAAACGCGACTGGCTCCCATCTTAATGAAGATGGGAACCTGCCAGTCGGTGGCCTCCCGCAGTTCTTCAACCTTGATGATCATGTCATCCGGCCCCAGAAAATCCGGGTGCCTTGCAGGGCTGCGTTGATCGACGCCAATTGGCAAGTCCCGCTGCTCGGCGATGCGCTCGGACACTTTCGAGCCGAGCAACAGGCCGCCGGTACCCGGCTTGGCGCCCTGGCCGATCGTCAGCTCAATTGCGTCCGACATTCTCATGTGGTGGATATTGATGCCATAACGCGATGGGAGAACTTCGTAAACCAGCGTCCGGCTGTTCTCACGTTCGGCCTGGAGCATGCCTCCGTCACCAGTGGTATTCGAGGAACCGGCCGCCGCTGCGCCCTTGGCAAGGGCAACCTTTGCGTTATACGAAAGCGCACCCCAACTCATTCCCGTAATCATCACCGGAATGTCCAACTCTATGGGCTTCTTGGCGAAACGCGTCCCAAGAACCGTTTTGGTCGAGCATTTTTCGCGATAGCCTTCGAGGGGGATACGCGTAAGAGAACAAGGAAGAAAGGTGAGATCATCAAACGTCGCCCACCGGCGCTCGCGTAATGTGCCGAAACCACGGATGGAGTACAACCCCGACTCAGCCTTAGACTGAATTTCCTCAATCACTCTTGGCGCAAAGATTCCGCTTGGCTGCAATTCGGACACGCTAGAGAGCCTCCTGCCAGATACGCCAGTCGCGCTTATCGAAATTCCACAATTTCCGGCCGGCCACCACCTTCTTGAAATTAGCGGCGGCCGGCTTAGTCTTGCGCAGGTCCGCTGGAAAGTAGGTGCTCAGCGCCTGCTCCACCTGTTCGGTGTCACCTGTTTCCATCGTGCTTACAACTGCGTCCGTGCCTAGCGAGTTGATTTTCCCCCCGACATAGCAGACGGTCGCGTACATCGAGTCGGCAAAAGCGTCCCCCGCATCGCCGCACACGATCAGCGTTCCCTTCTGAGCCATGAAACCGGCCATATAGCCGCAATTACCAGCCACAATCACCAAGCCGCCCTTCATCGAAACCCCGAGCCGGGCGGCTGCATCACCTCGAATCACAACCGTTCCACCGCGGATTGCCGCCGCAGCGCCACTGCCCGCGTTTCCATGCACACGCAGGGTGCCACTCAGCATGGATTCCGCAAGACCCCAGCCGGCGCTGCCCTCGATTTCAATAGACGGGCCGTCAATCAACCCACCGCAGTAGTAGCCCGCGCTGCCGGCAATTCGGATGTGCACAGGTTCCAGAATTGCGACAGCAAGATTGTGGCGGGCCCCCGGATTGACGACCGTAATATTCGTACTGCCTTCTGCGATGGACTGGCGGATCGCAAGGTTAATCTCGCGGGTACTGCGCCCTGTAGCGTCTATCTCTGCCATACCTGCACTTCCTTGGCCTGCGCTTCGCGCACCGTGTAGTCTCCACGGATTGCTCCGCGGAGCGCGATCTCCTCGGTCGCCACTGCGACAAAACTGTCAGTTTCCGCAACCAACAAGGGTTTGAACGAGTACGCGTCTTTTACGAAACCAAACGCGGAGTCCGTGGCTGCAAGACAACTGAACGAACCATCGAGCTGCACGATCATAGCTGCCAAGGCTGCCTGCAAGTCAGCGCCCTGTCTCAGCTTCTCCGCCAGGAATATGGCTACAATCTCGGAGTCATTTTCGGTGTAGAAACGCACACCGCGCTGCTCATAGCGCCGCCGCAGTTGGTGGTAATTGGTAATGTGCCCGTTATGAACTATGGCGAGATCCGGATACCCGTGCCCCCAGAACGGTTGCGAGTGGCTCAGGTCAACTACGGATTCGGTGGAGAGACGGGTATGCCCGATCCCATAGCGACCACTGAATTTTGAGATCTTAAAAGCTTGTTCCAGACGAGAAGGAGAGCCAACTTGCTTGACGATCTCCAGACGGCGGCCCACGCTGACAACTTCGACGTCCCTGCCGATGGATTCGATAGAGGAGAGAAACGGCTTCAAGTTATCCACTTCCCGGATCATAAAGCGCAGATAGGAATCGCTCTGGGAAAACTCCTGGGCCCCAAAGTTCAGGGCCAAAGCATTCACTTGGCGCGCACGGTCGGCGTGCTGGCCGTTGTCACCAAGTTTGACTTGGGCGACGAAGTAGTTGGGCCGATGCGTTCCGAACATCGCTACACCTGCGGAGTCCGGTCCACGGCAAGCCAGGGCTTGCAACATGCGCAACAAGACTTCGCCCAAGGATCCTTCGTTCGCACCCGTTTTGTCGAAGTAGCCTATAATTCCGCACATGGTCGTTTTAGTATCCTCGTAGTATACTGCAAGTATCCTTTTGGAGAGAAGCACTTTCTTGGACTCAGGAATTCTTTTGCTGGATTGCCCGGACCGCCGGGGAATCGTGGCCGCGATCGCTCAATTCCTATACGACCACGGCGGCAATATCTTGCACGCGGACCAGCACCAGGACAACTTGGTGGGGAATTTCTTTATGCGGGTGGAATGGTCGCTCGCCGGGTTTGACTTGGAGGAGCCAACGTTCCGAGAACAGTTTGATTTGATCGCTCAGAAATTCCAGATGCACTGGCACCTGGCATGGCCTGCCAGGCGCCCGCGAATCGCTATCTTTGTTTCCCGCTATCAGCATTGTCTAGTGGATTTGTTGTACCGCAACCAGATCGGGGAGCTGGCAGGCGAAGTGGCGTTAATTGTCAGTAACCACACCGACGCGAGGCCACGGGCCGCCTTTTACGGCATTCCTTTCTATGATTTCCCAATGACAGCCGAAAACAAGCTGGAAGTGGAGAAGTGTGAGATCGCGTTGCTCGCGCAGAACAATGTGGACCTTATTGTCTTGGCGCGCTACATGCAGGTGTTGTCGCCGCAATTCGTGGCCCGATACCCGCGGCGGATCATCAATGTCCACCACTCATTTCTTCCGGCTTTTGCGGGAGCAAAGCCTTATCATGCCGCTTTCGAACGTGGAGTGAAGCTGATCGGAGCTACCAGCCATTACGTAACCGAGGAGCTCGATGAGGGGCCGATTATTGAGCAGGACGTCACGCGGATATCGCACCGCGATCAGGCTCAAGACCTGGTGCAAAAGGGCCGCGATCTTGAACGTGTGGTGCTATCGCGCGCTGTACACTGGCACCTCGCTCATCGTATCCTCGTCTACGGAAACAAAACGGTGATCTTCGATTGACAACTACGACTAAACATAAGACCCCCAAATCCGGGGAAGTGGAGCGGGTCTATTGCATCTTGCGCGATTGGCTCATCACCGCCAAACTTCCTCCGGGCGAGTTTCTTTCTGAAATCGATCTGGCAGTCAGGTGTCGAACTAGCCGCACTCCCGTGCGGGAGGCCTTCACACGCCTTATGCAGGACAAATGGCTGTCACGAATCCCTCGGAAAGGCTTTCTGGTCACCCCTATCTCCCCTCGTGACATCATTGACATGTATGTCTACCGCAAGGTGCTGGAATGTTTCACGGCGGAAACGGTAGCGCAAACAGTGACTCCGGAACAGATAGCGGAACTGCGCTCAATCGTTGCCCCTGAAAACAACCCGGTGGCGAAGTTGGCAGACATCCTTCGTGCCAACGGAGAATTCCACCGGCGGCTATCTGAACTCGCGGGCAACCAGAGGGTAACGAGCCAACTCAGCCTGACACTTGCCTACGTGACGCGCCTCGATACGCTTTGTACCCAAACTGTCCCGGGCTGGATTGGGCACGCGGACATTCTGCAGGCTCTTGAGACGCACCAGCCTGCTGAAGCTCGCCGGGCTATGGAGGTGCACATCGACAATTCGCGAGAAAAGATGATCAACTTGTTTGGTAGGTAGCTGCGTGCATTGACCCGGGATCAGTGAATTCAATGCTGGGCTTCCCTGAGCAAGCAAGAGCCGAGCCTCTCGAGCCGAGGGTGCGGGCAAGTTAATGGTCGAAGGCCGAAGACATAGGGCCCCAGCACTACTAAAACTCTCCGACACCGCCGATCTCATCGTTTCCAGGCCGAGGCCCGCGAACAGCAACAGGCGAAGCGCAGAACCGCTAATTAATTAGGTTAGTCTGCTCTTCATGGATTACGGCGTCGCAGAAGACCTCCGAGTGATCGGCTCCGCATCGAGTTCATCCGTTACGTAATGACTCGCGCCGGCGCACAAACCGGGCCATCGAAGCTACGATTCTAACAACCGAGCAAGAGCATCCGACAGTTCAAGAAAGTAGTTGCCGCGTGGTCCGTAATGGGTGTAGTATACTTCAAGAATTCTTATAGTATGCTATAAGGTTACTTGTTGACTAACGCAGAGCCGGGAGTTTTGCTACTTGACCGGAAGCCCTCGCCCGTCGGGGACGCGACCCGGCAAGGGTGTCCCGCCCCCTCTTAATGATCAGTTTCACTTCGAAAGGAGGTAACTTCAGATGCGTAATTGGAAGGCATTGCCGATCCTATTGGGACTGGTAGGGATGGTGTCCACGGCAATCGGCCAAGTAAGTACCGGTGCGATACTGGGTGCTGTCACCGACCAATCAGGAGCGGTAGTAGCCGACGCGGAAGTGACCGTCAAGGACGCTGCTACCGGTAACCAACGAACCGTCAAGACCGGAGTCGATGGTGGTTACATCGTGGAAAATCTCAAGCCCGGCGCTTACGAAATCGTGGCCGCAAAGGTCGGTTTCAAAGAGAAGAGAATCACTGGAATTGTATTGCAGGTCTCCCAGCGGGCCCGTATTGACATTGCCATGGATCTGGGCTCGGTCACCGAGCACGTAGAAGTCACAGGCGCGACGCCGACTCTCGAAACTGAGACCTCTTCAGTCGGCAAGGTAATCACCACGCAGGATGTGGTGAATTTACCTCTCAATGGTCGCCAGTTTCTGCAGTTGGCAACCCTAATTCCCGGCGTTCACAAAACCTACACCCCGATTTACATGGAAAATACCGGGGGTAGTGTTTCCGAAAACGGCATGTCGGTCTTCTCCAACAACAGCATGATAGACGGCGTCATGAACCAGGAGATCGGTGCGGGCCGAATGAACTTTTCACCAAGCATCGACATGATCCAGGAATTCAAGATGCAGACCAATACTTACGATGCTGAATACGGGCGGACTGGCGGATCGCAGATCGAGGTTGTAACCAAGCGGGGAGGCAATACCTATCACGGCTCACTCTACGAATTCTTGCGCAACAATGCCCTGGACGCTAGGCCCTACTTTCAACGAGGGCCGCTCCCAGCTTTTAGGCGCAATCAGTTCGGTGGCACATTTGGTGGGCATATTCCGCACTTGAAGAAAGACTTCTTTTTCTCTTCCTACGAGGGGCTTCGTTTGAGCCAGGGGCTAACTGCGGTGTTGAGCCTGCCTCCAGCGGCGCTCCGGCGTGGGGATTTCTCCAGTACCGGAACCACAATCTATGATCCCCTCACGCTCAACAGAACCACCGGTCAGCGGCAGCCATTTCCCGGCAATGTGATTCCCGCGGGCCGACTCAATTCCGTGGATCTGTATTTTTTGAACAAATTTCTACCCAACCCTGCCTCGGGCAGCGGAGTCGCCAACAACTTCGTGTCAAATCCAGTTCTGACACAAAATATTAACCAGATTAGTTTCCGCTATGACCGAGACTTCTCCGATAAGGACTCTGTGACCTTTCGTTACACCCGGAACAAGTTCACTGCGATTCTGCCCCTGGGAGACGGCGGTAACTCAACGCCCGTGCCTGGCCTTGGGGAGAATCTCACCTTGTGGGGACTAAATCACTTAGTGCGCTGGACCCATCTGTTCGGCAGCGCAACTATGAACACGCTGAGTCTCGGGTTCAGCCAGTACCATCAGGACCGCTTTAACGAGACCACCGGAAAAGGCTTTATTGCCGCGTCCGGGATGCAAGGCGTAACCGGGGGGTTGGACGCCGGGATTCCGCAGTTCAACATCGCCGGCTTTTCCAGCCTAACCGACAATGCCCGGTCACCGGTTAACCAACCGTTTAACAACTATGCGCTGACTGATTCTTTCGGTAGAGTCTGGGGAAAACACTCGATCCGGTTAGGCGGTGGTCTTATTTATAATCGCGCACAGACACATTTCGATCAAAATGATCGCGGCGCGCTGAATTTTGCACCGACGTATACAACTGCGTCTATCGGTGCGAGCGGGAACCAATACAATTCGTTTGCCGAATTCCTGTTGGGAACTCCGGTCAGCGCCTCCATCTTCTTGCAGCCCCTAAAGACCGACTGGAGGTCACGCACAGAGTCTGCGTTCGTTCAGGACGATTGGCGTGTGACACAAAGTCTGTCGGTCAATTTAGGTTTGCGTTATGACATCTACACTCGACCTTTTGAAGAGCACAACAAGATGGCGGCCTTTGATCTCGTGACGCAAAAAGAGATTTATCCCGGTGCAGTTCCCAATATACCGGGAGTTCCCCCAGGATCTCTTGTGGCTGAAAGCCTGGGCTACGGTAGATCCCTGCAGTTTCCGACAACATATAACAACTTTAGCCCGCGGGTTGGTTTTGCATGGAGACTGTTTGGCAGCCAGAAAACCGTCCTGCGAGGGGGCGCTGGCGTTTTCTATCATTGGCTGGTCGTCAACTCGGCGACGGCTTTATCCACGGCTCCTCCTTGGGTACCGACCCTGGCGGTTAGTTGTAACAATGACATCCCCTGCGTCAGTTCGACCAGCCCGTATTCTAGTGTCGTAACGCCTACCCCCACCGCGAACGTCGCTAACAAAACAAACAGAACACCCTACGTAGTGCAATTCTCGTTGGGTGTTCAGCACGCACTCACCCCGAGCCTGAGCCTCGAAGTAAATTATGTGGGGAATGCGGCGTTTAAAAACCTCTTGACGCTGAATATCAACCAACCGGCGCCGGGACCAGGTGCGGTGGCCTCGCGGCGTCCCTATCCGGCGTTCGGTACTTTAAACAATATTTACACCATAGGTAGATCGCATTACGACTCGTTGCAGACGGCGGTTCGCAAGACCTACGACCGCACCGGATTGGTGCTCCTGGTGTCCTACACGTATAGTCACGCTCTAGGTGACTCAGTCAGTGGGCCACAAATCAGTGAAACACCGCCCGGGGGGATTCGCTACTTCAAGAACTATCAGGCTGAATACGGAAATACCGTTAATGATGTGCGTCACGTTCTCTCGGTAAGCGGGATCTATCAGCTACCTTTCGGTAAGGGCAGGCCTCTAGCCAGCAATCTCGGTGGCGTGGCGAACGCGATCATCGGCGGCTGGACAGTCGAGGGGATTGCCAGCTACCGCACCGGGGACTACTTAACGCCAATTGACATTGTCGACGTCTCCAACTCCGGCAACAGCCGACCCGATGTCATCGGACGCCCTAATGGTTTTTCGCATTCCGATACGGGATCGAAGGTAGCGAAATGGTTTAACACGGCTGCATTTCAGCGCGCCCCGCGGTTTACCTTTGGGAATTCCGGGGCGGGAATCATCGAAGGACCAGGTTACAACGCTTTCGATCTCGCACTCCAAAAACGCTTTCTCATCCGGGAAAGCATGGGCCTGCAGGTCCGGGGCGAGTTCTTCAACGCATTCAATCACACGAATCTTGGTAATCCATCGACAAGCTTCGGTTCAGCCGGTTTCGGTACCATTAGCAGTATCGTAGGTACGGCTCGGGACATTCAGCTAGGGCTGCGCCTCGATTTTTAGAGACATGGATCAGGACAAGGGCATTCCGATGGTCATCCGAAGCTACCTTGGTTTGCCTGGCATATACTGTTTTGCGGGCGTATTACGGTGTGATTGCTTTAGCGGTTGGGTTTTCGGCTCCCAAGAATCCGTTCTTCTGGGGCCGGGTGAGAACCGCAGAGGCGACGAGTTTGGTTTGGTGTCGATGCAGTTTTTACAAACAATGTTTTCACTGAGTCGGAACCAAGGAAGGGAGATCCCCAATGTCGGAAATAAACAAAGCTCTCATTCGCCACTGGTGCAGCGAAGGATTCAACAAGAACAATATGGCGATTGCGGACGAAGTCTATGATGCGAATGTTTTCTATCATGAGCCGTCTGCCGGGGAAGTCATAGGACTCGAGCCTCTCAAGCAATTTGTGGTTTCGTGGCGTGCCGCTTTTCCAGACTCTTTATTGACGATTGAGGAGCAGGTCGCCGAAAACGATCATGTGGCAACTCGCTGGACATTCGCGGGCACCCACACAGGAACCTTCCGAGGGCTCGCTCCCACCGGCAAGCGCGTAAAAATGGGCGCAATGTATTTTTACCGTTTTGCGAATGGCAAGGTGGTTGAAATCCATGCGATGGTGAATAGCTTGAGCCTACTCCAGCAAGTCGGCGCGGTGCCACCCCTAAAACAGTCTAAGGGCTGACAATCGACTTGGAGGAGAATTGGCCAGAACGGAATTAGTCGTAAGCCTTGGCAAGAATTTCTATGCGGTGGAGCGGCCCTGGGGAGAACTCCCCCCGGGTATGGGGTTATTTTGGGTTTCGGATGTTGCGGTCGATTCCCAAGATCGCGTGTATTTGTTTCAGAGAAAAGATCCGCCGGTGATCGTGTTTGATTCATCGGGAAAATACTTGCGTTCCTGGGGTTCCGGCAAGATTGTCGATGCACACGGCATTTTTTGTATCGACGAACGGATTCTGTTGGTGGATCGCGACGCTCATCAGATTCAAGAATACGATACCGATGGAAATCTGCAGCGGGTAATCGGCGCGCGGCATCGCCCCAGCTTTCAGGCGCCTTTCAATGCACCGACCGACGTGGCCGTTGCAATCAATGGCGATATTTATGTGGCCGATGGTTACGGCAATTCCACGGTTCACTGGTTTTCGCCGGAGGGAAAACTGCGGCGTACCTGGGGTAAGCCTGGCGACGGGCCGGGAGAATTCACCACCCCTCACGCCGTGAGAGTCCATCCGGATGGACGTGTTTTAGTGGCCGACCGGGAGAATAATCGGATCCAGGTTTTTACGTCCGAAGGCGAATATCTCGACCAATGGCGGGATCTTTACCATCCCATGGATTTGTATATCGATCAAAGCGGAATGGTCTATGTCTCGGACCAAGTGCCACGGCTCAGCATGCTGTCGCCAGAGGGAGAGTTGGTGGGGCGCTGTCGACCGTCCAATTTTAATTCCCACGGCGTGTTTGGGGATTCACGCGGCAACTTTTATATGGCGGAAACGCCGCCGGAAGACCGGCTGACGCGACTGACGCGGCTGCCGTAAAGATTCGGGCAAAGCAAAAAACTTCAAATGGGAGGGAGCCCACCATGGCCACAACAACGGTAGGTAGCACCAGACACAGCACGAAGGTCGAGACGGGGAGCGAGACGGTTTTCGTCGACCAATTTACAGACGGCTTGCTGGACCCGGCGCGGGCCATGCTTGGCCCGGTCAAAGATGGCGGCCATATCGTGGCCAATACAGCACCGGGATGTTGGGGACCCATGATTACTCCGGCCATTCGGGGCGGTCATGAGGTGACGCGGCCGATCGCGGTTGCCGGTGCAGAGATCGGCGACGCTATCGCCATCCGGGTCCGCGAAATTAAGGTCACTTCGATTGCCACGGCCTCAGGCAATGACCAGTTCATGACCGGACGCTATTTGGGCGATCCCTATGTTGCCGGGCTCTGCCCCGGATGCGGTGTTCTCTATCCCGAGACGCGGATTGAAGGTATTGGCCCGACGGCGGTACGCTGCGTGAAGTGCGGCGCGGAAGCGGCCCCATTCACCTTTACCAACGGCTATACCATCGCATTCGATAACAGCCGCAGTGTGGGGCTAACCTTGCCGCAGGAAGCGGCGGAGGAGATTGCTCGTGATGCCAAGCGCTATGCCGCGCTGCCCAAAAACTCCGTCCAGAATTGCATTCTCACTTTCGCTCCGCACGATCTGGTCGGACTTGTGGCCCGCGTGCGCCCTTTCATGGGACAACTGGGAACTGTGCCCGCGATCTGTATGCCCGAATCGCACAACGCGGGCGATTTCGGCTCATTCTTACTAGGCGCACCTCACGAATATGCGATTACCGCCGAGCAGCTGGAGCTCCGCACCGACGGGCACATGGATATCGATATCGTTCGCGCCGGCTCGATCCTGATTTGCCCGGTCAAGGTAAAGGGCGGGGGAATCTATCTCGGGGATATGCACGCGCTTCAGGGCGACGGCGAAATCGCAGGCCATACCTGCGACGTAGCAGGAATTGTCACATTGCAAGTTCATCTAATGAAAGGTCTGGCCCTCGACGGGCCGATTATTTTGCCTTTACTCGAGGACCTACCCTATCTGGCACGGCCCTTGTCGGAAATCGAGCAGGCACAAGCGATGGGCCTGGCCAAGCAGTGGGGTGTGGATCAGGTTGAAAAATCAGCACCGATTTCATTTGTCGGTACGGGCGCGAACTTGAATGCCGCTACCGACAATGGTCTAGCCCGGGCCGCCGCGATTCTTGGAATGACTGTTCCCGAGGTCAGAAACCGGGCGACGATCACCGGTGGCATCGAAATAGGACGCCATCCGGGGGTCGTGCAGATCACTTTCCGCGCTCCGCTCGACCGACTGGAGCGACTGGGCCTGCAATCGTTCCTGCAGGATCAATATGGGATAGGGAATTAGGGGATAGGGAGCGAATTCCGGAACAAGAGATGCGGAAAGTGCCGCATTGAGGCATCCGAAGATTGTCCTGGAGGGTAGTGACAGAGCGCACCAGCAAGTTCCGTCAAGCGGAAAGCGAGCCAATGATTGAAAGCGTAAACGCCGGCGACAGGTTGAGACAGAAACTTCAGAACAGGGAAACCACATTCGGGTTGTGGGTGACAATGGAATCTCCCACAGTCAGCGAAATTGCCGCTCGGATTGGCCTTGACTGGATTTGTATTGATACCGAGCACGGGGAACTTGATCTTCAGGAAGTCGCCAATCACTTACGAGCCATCAGCCGGAGTTCCACGGCCGGTCTGGTCAGAATTGCTGAGATCGAACACGGCTTGATCCAGCGGACTCTCGGCTTGGGAGCACACGGAATTATGGTGCCGCGGATTCGAACAGCTGAAGAAGTGGAGCGAGCCGTTTGCTTCGCGAAATATCCTCCGCGAGGTTTGCGTGGGATGGGGGTTGAGAGGGCCACTTCGTGGGGTAAGGGCATTGCCCATGCCAAAACGGCAAATAAGAGGACGATTGTTCTACCCATGATCGAAACAGTGGATTCGGGGAAAAATCTTGAAGCCATCATGCAGGTGCCGGACATTGACGGGTTCTTTTTTGGTCCCGCTGACTTCTCGGCGTCGGCAGGATTCGTAGGCGAGTGGGAAGGACCAGGAATCGCGAATGAACTCGTTCGGATCAAGGACCGGCTACGAGCGCAAGGTTTTCCCTGCGGCATCGTGGTCACAGATGCGAACAACGGAAAGTTCCGAATCGGGCAAGGCTTTCAGATGATCGGATTGGGAGTCGACTGTACCCTGTTGATTAAGACGGTTACAGAACTGATGGAAACCCTTGGAAAGCCACCCGATCCTGGGGCGTGGAGGCCAGACGTCTAAACTGTTCCCGCGTGTCGCATTGCTCAAAGGCCTCAAGGCCTGGGCTTGCAATCCGGCGAGCCTGCAGGGCTGAAGGGTGTGGTTCTGATGCCGCGGCGCACCGCAACCCGCCTGCGCTTGGGGCCTGCTTGCCAGTGCTGCTGGCTGCGCTCAAATGGTAGCGCCCGCCGAATCTTGTCAATCCCGAAATGCAGGAATGGGAGATGCACCGATCCACGAGTATTGCGAAACCACTGCCTAAGGCAAAGGAAATTCTCATGAAGCACTACGACAATTTCATTAACGGCAATTTCAGTCCTTCCACTAGTAGTGATCGGATCGAGGTAACCAACCCCTCGACCGGGGCTGTCGTCTGCACGGTTCCCGATAGCTCGAGAGCTGATGTCGAGGCCGCCGTCTCCGCGGCGGAGAAAGCCCAGATCAGTTGGGCAAAGAAGCCCGCCGTTGAACGCGGCAAAGCACTGCGTAGCATTGCCCAACAGATTCGCCAGAATGCGGAGCCCATCGCTCGTGTAATCGTTGAAGAACAAGGCAAGATTTTAAGCCTCGCTCGGATTGAAGTTTCGTTTACGGCTGACTATCTCGACTACATGGCAGAATGGGCCCGGCGCATTGAGGGCGAGATTCTGGAAAGCGACCGCGTCGCGGAAACCATTTTCCTTTTCCGACAGCCCATCGGCGTCATTGCCGGGATTCTTCCCTGGAACTTTCCCTTTTTTCTGATCGTCCGCAAAGCTGCACCGGCGCTAGTCACGGGGAACACCATCGTCCTCAAGGCCAGCGAGGAAACACCGCACAACGCGGTGAAGTTCTGCGAACTCCTCTCTCAATTGGACCTGCCCGCGGGAATTATTAACTTTGTCCACGGGCGCGGTCCAACGGTCGGAAAGTATCTGGCATCGTCACGCCACATCGGCATGATCAGCTTCACCGGAAGCGTTGAAACCGGTTCCGCCATCATGACCGCCGCTGCACCCAACATTACCAAGGTGAATTTGGAACTGGGCGGAAAGGCACCAGTCTTGGTTCTGGCGGATGCCGACATCGATCTTGCTGTAAAAGCTGTGAAGGCTTCGCGCGTTATCAATAGCGGGCAGGTGTGCAATTGTGCCGAGCGTGTCTATGTACAGCGCAATGTGGCTGACGAATTTGTTGAAAAGCTCACCATGGCGATGAAGGCCACAAGGTTTGGCGACCCTCTGGCCGATGAGTCCGTTGATTATGGCCCGCTTATCAATGAAGCGGGCTACCGCAAAGTCGACGCGCTGGTTCGAGGCGCGGTAACGGCTGGCGCGACTATTATCACCGGTGGAAAGCGCGGGGCGGGCGACGCAGGCTATTTTTACGAGCCAACTGTTATTGTGGATTGTCAGCAGGAAATGGAGATCATACGCCGCGAGATCTTCGGCCCGGTAATGCCGGTCGTGACGTTTGAGAACCTCGATGAGGCAATTGCTTACGCGAACGATTCCGACTACGGACTCACTTCTTCTGTTTATACCCGCGATCTTAACGTCGCGCTAAAAGTGAGCCGCGAAATTCGCTTTGGCGAAACCTACATAAACCGCGAAAACTTCGAGGCCATGCAAGGCTACCATGCAGGTTGGCGAAAGAGCGGAATCGGCGGTGCCGATGGCAAGCATGGCCTCTACGAATTTATGCAATCCCACGTCGTTTATATCCAAGGCTAGCTATCAATGCTCGACTTAATCAATCGCGTGCCTTTAGGGCGGAACTTGAAAAGCATGTCGGAGAAAAGGAAATTTGATGGCCATCTCTGAACAGATCGTCTCCGGACAACGTGAACCTTCTCCTGCATTCATGCCGCAGGTCGCGCTCCGTACGTTTGCCTCGGCCGAATGTGGCGCAAAAGCCATGAGCACGGGTACTGCTACGTTTGCTCCCGCGGAACGCTTGCCCTATCACAAACACGGGTTCAGTGAAGCAGTGACGATCCTGCAGGGAGAGGCGGTTTTTGAGGTAGAAGGAAGGTCCTACCTTTTGCGCCCATTAGATTGTATGCACGTACCCGCCGGTTTGGCGCACGCGGTCGTCAACGCCTCTAAGGTAGCGCCGCTGCTCGCCTTGTGGGCATTTGCATCTTCGACGCCTAGCCGGAATCTTGTGCCCGACCAGTTCACAAGGATAGATCGTTCGACCGCTGACCCACGTCCCGAAGATCCGGAGCATATCGCTCGGGTCAGCAGAACAGATAATTATGAACTAGCGGAGGGTACGGAATTCTGGGATTTGTTCGCCGGGCGATATGGATCTGTTGGGATTTGCGGTGGCTACGGCAGATTCCAGCCGGGTTCTTCGCTGCCATGTCATATACATGACTTCGATGAGTCCATCACGATCGTCGAGGGTGAAGCAACTTGCGAAGTGGCCGGTCGCCGTTACCGCCTAAGTGGATGCGATACTGCATTCGTACCTCAAGGGACTCCGCACCGTTTTCTCAACGAGTCGCAGGGTGCCATGGCAATGATCTGGGTATACGCTGGGAGTGAGCCGTCGCGAAGCATTGTTGATGTGGAATATTGCGTGGGTTCGCGGCCATGGACGATGCCCCGAACGGAGCGACCGGGAACACCGGGCGAAAGGGCCAAGACATCGCATCCATGATCAGGCTGGAAGGCCAATGTACGTGAAACCGCGGTGCGAGAGTAAATGAGTGTGATCAATGAATTTTCACGTCCAGTCGGTTCCCCACGCGCCATCAACATTGAAGACTTGCGATGTTTGGCGCGGAAGCGATTGCCGAGAGTGGTATTCGACTATCTGGATGGAGGTGCTGAAGGTGAAGTCACCTTGGCGGCAAACCGGTCGGCATTCAACCTGATTACTTTCCGACCACGCCAAGCAGCCGCGGTGGCGCAAGCCGATCTGCGCACGCGCGTGCTGGGATTCGAGCTTTCCTTGCCGGCACTCCTTGCGCCAATCGGATACAGCCGCCTCATGCATCCCGATGGCGAAATTGCCGCCGCTGGAGCAGCGGGTCGGGCGGGGACTGCGTATATTCTCTCCACAATCTCAGGGCATCGGATGGAAGATGTCAAGGCAGCTTCTTCTGGTCCCGTTTGGTATCAGCTCTACTTAATGGGCGGCCGTGAGGCCGCCGAGGCGGCCCTCGAACGAGCGTCGAACGCGGGCTTTTCTGCTCTGGCGGTAACCGTTGACACAGCTGTAGCAGGAATGCGCGAGCGGGACCACCGTAATGGAATGAAGGAGCTGACGGGTAGCAATCTACTTGCCAAGGTTCCATTTTTGCCCCAATTGCTCGCGCGTCCGCGCTGGCTTACCAGTTTTCTTTTGGATGGTGGGCTGTCTGAGCTACCCAACATTGTTGTTCCCGGACAGGGACCTATGCCGCTGATTGAAGTAAGCGCCGCTTTGGCTCATGCAGCAGTCACCTGGGAAGACTTTCTCTGGATACAGAATGTTTGGCGGGGGCCGATTGTCGTGAAGGGTATTCTTACTGGCGAAGATGCTCTGCGAGCGGTTGATCACGGTGCCGCAGCAGTGGTCGTGTCGAATCATGGGGGACGGCAGCTCGACTGCGTTCCGGCCTCGTTGCGAGCGCTCCCCGAAGTCGTCAAAGCCATAGGGGACCGAGTCGAAGTTCTGATGGATGGAGGCGTTCGTCGCGGTAGCGACATCGTCAAGGCGATCTGCCTCGGTGCCCGAGCAGTTTTGATTGGACGTGCGTATGCTTACGGTCTTGCTGCCGCAGGCAAAGTTGGTGTTGCTCGGTCACTTGAAATACTACGCGCAGACTTGGAGCGCACCTTAATCCTTCTCGGATGTCCATCAATTGCGGCGCTCGATCGTTCCTACTTAAATGTCATACTGGACTAGTTGGCTGCTTTGCGCGAGTCGATGAGGCTCCGGCGGTCGCGATTCGAGCGACAGGCCCGCTAGCGATTAAAGATGATGAAATCAGAACTCGATGGCCATCTTCAGGCCCAGGGCAAGACAGGGGTGCGGCCCGAACATCCCGCGACGCAACGCCAGCTTCCACGCATTCTCGGCTTTCTCGATCTTGTTTTGCTGATCGTCGGCACGGTGATCGGGTCGGGAATCTTTCTAGTGCCCGGCGTAGTGCTGCGATCGGTCGGCACTTCGCTTCCACTGGCTATGACCGCGTGGTTGGCTGGCGGCGTGCTTTCGCTGCTGGGGGCACTCACCTACGGCGAGTTGAGTGCGATGAACCCGCAAGCCGGTGGACTTTACATTTACATTCGCGATTGTTTCGGTCTGCTCCCGGCGTTTCTTTTTGGATGGACTTTGTTCTTCGTTATCGGCGCGGGATCAGTAGCAACTCTTGCGGTTGCATTTAGCAACTACCTGGGCGAGTTCATTGTGTTGACGCCGTTCATGGCGAAGCTGGCTTCTGTACTGATGATTGCGATTATTGGCGTAGTCAACGTTTGCGGGACGCGCAAGAGCGCGAACATGCAGAACGTAACCACTGTTCTCAAGGTCTCGGCAATTCTCGCCATGGGGAGCGCTCTTTTGTTGTTGGGCAAGAGCTTTGCGAAGGCACCGGCGGCGCCGGCGCAACTGAGTACTGGAGCCCTTGTCTCAGGTTTTGGATTAGCAATGATTAGCGTGCTGTGGGCATACGAAGGATGGCAGTACGCGACTTTCAGCGCCGGTGAGACTCTTCGTCCGGGTCGGAACTTTCCTTTGGCATTTCTTACCGGATCGGCATCACTGATCGGCATTTATCTTTTTGCAAACTGTGCCTATGTCGCCGCACTTGGGCGCGATGGTGTCGCTACTTCCGATCGCGTGGCCGCCGCGGCGATGTCCATGGTGTTGGGGAACATCTCCGGGAAAATGGTTGCTGTCACGATTCTGATTTCAATGTTCAGTGCCGCGAATGCCATCATGCTCACATCTCCCCGCGTTTGCTACGCGATGGCGAGGGACGGTCTGTTCTTCAAACGACTGTCAGACGTGCATCCCCGTTTCGGGACGCCGGCTTTTGCCGTCATTGCGGCGACAGTATGGGCCGCGGTGCTTGCAGTCACGGGCACTTTTCAGCAGCTGCTGACTTACGTGGTATTTGTCGGATGGATCTTCTACGCGCTTGCCGCTGCAAGTATCTTCGTCTATCGCCAGCGATTGCCCGATGCAGAAAGGCCCTACCGTGTGCCCGGATATCCGTTCACGCCGTTGGCATTCGTTGTTGCTGCTGTGGCCCTCGTTGTAAATACAATTGTGAGTCAACCAGTGCAAGCCGCCGGCGGACTCGGAATTGTCTTCCTAGGCGTGCCCGTCTACTTCGTTTGGCGCCGCGGGGCAAGAGCCTCTGGAGGGAGTGCAGTAGCATGACTCATGGATGACCCCTCTTGCACGCCAGACGTGATTGTCCGTCCGTTTCGCGACTCGCGCGAGATGGAGATTTGCGTCTCGCTGCAACGGCGCGTTTGGGAATATGACGACATTGATGTCGTTCCCGGACCCATCTTCGTTGTTGCTGCCAAGACCGGCGGGCAGGTGATCGGGGCCTTCCGTGCCAACCATGCCGTCGGTTTTGCGCTGAGCTTCCCCGCTATTCGCGAAACCCGCGTTCATCTGTTCTCGCACATGGTGGCTGTCTTGCCGGAGTTTCAAGATATCGGAGTAGGGCGACGTCTAAAACTCGCACAGCGAGACCACGCCATTGCTCGTGGCATTGACCTTATTGAATGGACGTTTGATCCGTTGCAGATCAAAAACGCGCATTTCAACATTGCCAAGCTAGGCGCGATTGTTCGCAAGTATTTGCCCAACCTTTATGGGTTAACATCGAGTCCCCTACACGCAGGGCTTCCCACCGACCGGGTGGTTGCGGAATGGTGGGTGCGCTCTCAACATGTTAAAGATGTACTGGAAGGCAGGTCGCGGATGGATCGCGAACCCTCCGAACGCATTTCGGTCCCATCATCGATTCGTGAGGTTTGTCTTCGCGATCCGGAACAGGCCACCAGCATGCAATCTAGGCTTCGACAAGATTTTGAGCGATGCTTCGCGAAGGGCCTTGCCGCAACCGGGTTCGAGCTAGCTCAAGATCATGCCAGCTATGTGATGGACGCGGGGAGCATTGAAGAGCCCGGAAAGATGTGAGTCGACGAGGAAAAGTCTCCAGTCGCGAAGGGATCGGAGGCATTGGCGGCGGGCCGCGTAATCGAGTCCTCTACACCGGCGGACAGTTCCGGTGGCGTACATCAGCGCTACAGTACGGCGCCTCCCCATCGGCGGTTTTCCTCAGCGCCGTTTGCAACCCGAAAACAAGATCCCTCTACCATGTCTGCACAAAGTGTGAAGGCTATTTTGCGTGCCTAGCTTGACTGAGCTTCCCTAAACTGTTGAGTGATTTTCGTCGGCTCCCCGAGCGCCGCTAGGATGTCGATATCGAAATTCTTATAGAGGTCTAAGCAGAAAAGGTCAGGTGCGTCCTGGTACCGTACTACGTTATCGCTAAGATAGGCCAAGCTCTTCATTCCTTCACGAATCGAGAGTGCCGAAAAATGGGACGGCTCCAATGCTGAAGCCACCAACCCTGTGACTTGGTTTCGTATACCGACAGTCTCCAGAAAGATCGTCTGAGAACTACTCCCTTGCCGCAACCAATTGGCAATCTCAATCAATTGCGCCGCCTGCATACCTAGCGGGCGGTCTCCGGCGGCGGACAATAACAGTCCGTAAAGCGCGGAGGGCGGCCTCGTCTCCAACCATTTCACTACCTTAGGCAATTGCGCCGGCGTAGACAACAGCTCGCGATACAGCGCGGGCACATACACAGGATTCTTGGGAGTGTCGGGGGATGCGTCACCTGTGAAGATCAGATTCACTGCCAAAACCTGCTCGCCCCGCTGGATATGCGAACGAACGGATTCCTCCGATCGCAGCCCGCTGTCATCCAGCAAGACCGTGATGGGAGCACCGGGAGGAGTCGTTGTCGCTTTCAATCTCACAGCCGTTGCGCTTAAATCGTTGCTGAATTCGAGGCGATAAGCGAGGCTCTCAACACCACCATTCCTGGTACTGAACAGAGGCCAGGCGTGCTTGGTTGCTACCGGGGTATAGCGTACGACGCTCTTCAGCCGTGCCCGTGACAGGCGGGCCCATTGCGATTTAGATTTCACATCGGTGGGTATTGGCGCGCGCGCGTTTGTCGCTGCGAGCTTCTTGGCCAGGCCGACGATGGTCAGATTATCTTTTGGGATCCCCACCACAAGTTCTTCGTATGTTTTGACCTCGGCATCTACGGGCACTTCGCGCTCCACAACCGGCATATGGAAATGTTTGGTGAAGAACGCGTACGACTGTTGACGGTTGTCGAGCTCATAGTTGTGAGTTCCCGGGTCAACATTCGCGTGCCACGCGAAATTATTCTCCTTGCCATACAATTTATAGAATGGGCGGACCTCGTCATAAAGATGAGGCTTCTGTAGTGGTGCTCGC
The DNA here is from genome assembly GCA_035602605.1 of Candidatus Dormiibacterota bacterium. Classification (GTDB taxonomy): domain Bacteria; phylum Acidobacteriota; class Terriglobia; order Acidiferrales; family UBA7541; genus DASQHY01. The sequence goes on along the minus strand of DATNLZ010000062.1, from coordinate 4,818 downwards.
AGTCCGTATTCGTCCTCCGCCCCGTACATTAACAGGACGGGCCGAGGAGCAACCATCGCTGTAAGCGTCGAGTAATCTCCGTCGATAAACAAATCGTGAGGGTGGTACTCCATATCTCCGACATCGGAATTCCGCTCAATTGCCGACGTAAACGAGAAATAGCCGGCTACGGGGATGGCTACGGCAATACGTTCGTCGAGAGCCGAGATGGTGATTGTTTGCCACGCGCCACCGGATAGGCCGGTCGCTCCGATGCGCTGCGCGTCGACGCCAGGATGTTCGCACAGGTAGTCGAGTCCTCTGCGTATTGCCAAGTAGAACAGTCCCGTGGCGCTCGCGCCGACCAGGTTGAGGTGTGCTCCATGCCAGTGGTTGTTTTCCGGAAGGGCGAGTTCGCCCATTCCCAGCCATTCCAAACTCAGCGCGTACATGCCCTGCAAAGCATTATTAACGCAACGCTTCTGCTTATAGTCGGCCTGCTTTCCATTGGACGCATGCCCATTCAAGTTTATTGTTGCCGGAGCCTTTCCGCTCAATTTCTCGGGTTCATATAGCAAAGCGGTTGTTGCAAAACCAGGGACAATTTCGTACCGAAGCCTTCGGAGCCGATACCCTTTCCCCGATGGGATGAGTCCGAGATCCTCAAACTTGGGGGGCGCAGACACCCATTCCTTGGGCCATCCATGGAAAATGACATCCTCGAGCAGGTGCTTTCGTAATCTCTTCTGTTCCACGGTCCACTCCGCTGCGCTGTTAGGGTTCGGAAGCCGAGGAACTCTCTTCATCAAGTACTCGCGTATTTGGAACTCCACTACGTCTTCGGTCTGGAGTCGCAGCTTTAATAAGGTGCTCACTCCTCCGTCGCCACTGATCTTCGCGGGTTGAACGGACTGCGTAACAAACCCTGTCGGAGCGCCTAGTAACGTTGCGCCCGCGAGCATGGATGTCGACTGCAAGAAATCTCGACGCGTTAAATGTGTCTTTGACATAACGCTTCCCTGAATCCGATCAAGTTGGGATCTCCTGCAGCGTTCGTTGTCGCTGGCCCATTACCAAATAAATCTGGCCCGGCCTTTCGGTGACATTCTTGCGCCCGTGCGGAACTGATTTTTACCGCCGCGCACATCATCAACCCCATTCGAGTTCTCTGCGCTCGGTATCCGCCCCCACCGGCGATAACTGCATCTCTTGTTTCCAAAGACCTCATCACCCCAGGTTGCGGGCTAGAGGCAAGCCTCATGATCGTACGCAGACGAGGGATGCTAAGTGAAACATGGCCGGCGAAAGGTACAGAATCGCCTGGGCTGTACTCACATTTCGCAATCCCTTCGGGGCACCATCTAGGAGTAATCGGGTGTCTCCGAGCTGTTGACCGCCTGATTCCAAAGCGTGCAACGATGTCCCCTAAAAGTCGAGGCGTAGTCCGAACTGAATGTCGCGGGGAGTGCCCACGATCGTGGTGATTGTCCCAAAATTAGCGGCGCCGAACGCTGTCACAGGGCTGCCAAGATTGGTATGGTTAAAGGCGTTGAAGAACTCCACCCTGAACTGAAGGCCCGCCTTTTCTTTGATAGGGAAACGCTTCTGCATCGCGAGATCAAAGCTCGCATAGCCAGGTCCTTTGATGAATCCCGCGCCGGCGTTCCCAAAGGTAAACTGCGGGGCGCGCTGGAAAGCACTTGTGTCGAACCATTTAGCTACCTTCGATCCGGTACCGGAATGCGACTGGTTATTGGGATTGCCGATTACGTTGGGCCGGCTGCCGCCCGCATTCGAGTTATCCACGATATCAGTAGGTGTAAAATAGTTCCCGGTGCGGAACGTGCCAATCCCTTCAAAGCTCCAGCCGCCAATGATCGCATTCGGTATGCCGGTGAGACTGCTAGCCAGGGGCCTGCCTTTGCCCCAAGGCAGCTGATAGATCCAGCTTAGCGCGAGAGTGTGACGCACATCATAGACGGTATTTCCGTATTCATCCGTATAGTGCCTAAAGTCACGGATGCCTCCGACCGGTCCCTCACTGATTTGCGGCCCACTGATTGAGTCACCCAAGGCGTGAGCCCAAGTATAAGCCGTCAAGAACATCAATCCTTTCGAAGGAATGACCTTGCGAAGCGTAGTTTGCAGCGAGTCGTAATGCGACCTGCCGATAGTCCTAATGTCGTTAAGAGTTCCCAGCGCTGGCAAAGGACGTCGAGGAGCAACGGCACCCGGTCCTGGAGCGGGTTGGTTAACATTTAGGCGCAAGAGATTCTTAAACGCCGCGTTCCCCACGTAATTCACTTCGAGGCTCAAGCCTGGACTGAATTCGTGCTGGATACCCAGCGAGAATTGGTCGACATAGGGCGTTCTGTTGGTTTTGTTGGCGACGTTCCCGGTGAAGTTCGCGACGATATTGCTAGAAAACGGGCTCGTCGCATTGACGCATGGGACATCTGGGTTGCAAGTGATCGATGTTGACGGCACCCAAGGAGGTCCGAGAGCTAGATTCGTCGCCGAATCGATGACAAGCCAATGATAGAAAACACCGGCGCCCCCGCGCAGGACCGTGTTCTGACTGCCAAACATTCTCCATGCAAAACCAATCCGCGGGCTAAAGTTGTTACGCGTTGTCGGAAACTGGAGGTTACGAGGATAGCCCAGGGTTTCGGCCACAAGAGATCCGGGGGGAACCCCCGGTAAATTGGGGACTGCGCCGGGATAAATTTCTTTTTGCGTCACAAGATCAAATGCCGCCTCCCTGTTCTCTGTGTCGAAAGGCCGAGTGTAAAGGTCATACCGCAAACCCAAGTTGACCGACAGAGTTTGTGTCACGCGCCAATTGTCCTGGACAAATCCAGATGTTGTGTGGGACCGCCAGTCTGATATCAAAGGTTTAAGGAAAATGGATGTGGAGCTCGGAACCCCTAGAAGAAATTCAGCGAACGCGTTGAACTGGTTCCCGGGCTTACCGACAGCAGAAGTTGTGTACTGCGGGGTAAAGTTCAACGTGCCGCGGTCGAACAGATTCAGAAGCGATTGTGTGCGTGAATAGAGGAAGCTGCCTCCAAACCTGAGCGAGTGCTTTCCCAAGTATTTCGAGAATGTATCCGTGATGAAATAGTTGTTAAAAGATTGGTCTATCGGAGACACATTGTTGTCTGCTATGTTCGAGAAACCGCTTATGGTGATCGTGGGAATACCGGCCTCGACATCGTTTACTCCTTGCAGTCCGGAGGCTGCAATGATGCCTTTGTTGGTCGTCAGGTTGAAGCGGAACTGATAGTACTGACTAAACCCGACATTCAACGTGTTCATAGTTGTATTGTTAAAAATATGCGTCCAGCCACCCTTGTGATTATTTCCATACAGCGTGACGTCTTCCCCAAGGCCAGTAATAGGTGTAGCACGACCTGAATCTCCAAACGGAAGGATGGCTGTGAACTTATTCCGGGTGTAACGGAAGTTTACAGAATCCTTGGCAGAAAAGTCTCGGTCGTAACGGATACTAAACTGGTTAATCTGATTGGTTTGGGTTGGAGCCGATACGTAATTATTCGTAAATCCAAGACCCGGGGTAGCGGGGGGAATGAATTTCTGTAGAAAAAATGTAGTCACTGGTGAGATTCGGTCTGCGGGAATCACATTGTTAAGGAAAGGCTTCCGCTGTTTCGTGACAGGGTCTAGCGTTTGAGGATCATAGATTGTGGTTCCGGTGCTGGAGAAATCCCCACGCCGGAGCGCCGCAGGAGCCAGAGTCAGCACAGCGGTTAGCCCTTGGGTCAAACGAAGCCCCTCGTAGGAGAAGAAAAAGAAGTCTTTCTTCAAGTGCGGAATATGCCCGCCAATCGTTGCACCAAACTGATTACGCTTAAAAGGTGGAAGTTTGCCTGGAGTGAAGAACGTCCTGGCGTCCAGTGCGTCATTGCGTATGAATTCGTACGCGGAGCCGTGGTACGCATTGCCTCCCCGCTTGGTTACAACCTCGATCTGCGATCCGCCAGTCCGTCCGTATTCAGCATCGTAAGTATTGGTCTGCATCTTGAATTCCTGGATCATGTCGATGCTGGGAGAAAAAGTCATTCGTCCCGCCCCAGTTTCTTGGTTCATCATGCCGTCTACCATGGTGTTGTTCGAGTAAAGGGACATGCCGTTAGCAGAAATACTTCCCCCTGTGGTTGCGAGGTTAGTTACGTAGGTTTGTTGAACACCAGGAGTGAGGGTTGCCAATTGCAGGAATTGGCGGCCATTGAGGGGTAAGTTTAGGATATCCTGCGTGGTGATTACCTTCCCAACTGAGGAATTCTCAGTTTCGAGGGTCAAGGTTGCTGCGCTGACGTCTACGGTTTGCTGCATCGTTCCAAGTTCCATTGAAATATCAATGCGTGCACGCTGAGAAACCTGTAAGACAATTCCGGTTATTTTCTTCTCTTTGAAGCCTTCCTTTGCAACTGCAAGTTCGTAGGAGCCGGGCTTCAGGTTTTCCACGATGTAACCACCATCGACTCCCGTCTTGACTGTTCGTTGGTTACCTGTGGCAAGGTCCGTGACGGTCACTTCCGCGTCGGCCACCACCGCTCCTGATTGATCCGTGACGGCACCAAGTATCGTACTGTTCGTCACTTGAGCTGTCGCCGTTGAGACCATCCAAAAAAGACCTGAAAGAATCAGCAATGCTTTCCAGTAACGCATCTCATCTCTCCCTTCAAATTGAAACTGACCGAGACCGAACCATACGCGCCGGAGCTGGAGGAACCCTCAGAGACCATGTGGCCCTCGGTTCGTACCAGGCATGCGCACTGGTAATGCACATCGAGTTCTTACTCAACGGGAATATGG
>DATNLZ010000029.1:0-77677 GCA_035602605.1 Candidatus Dormiibacterota bacterium | reverse complement strand
TGGGGATTCCGGCGAAGGTAATCGGGATTCCGGGCTGATCGTGATCAGCATTCCGGATCGAGGTGATCAGTCGTCGGAGCGAAGCGACGCTGGCCGGAGGATCTTGCAGAAAGTGATCACGATCGTCAAGGAAAAAGTGTGGTCGCCGCCGTAGCTGTGGGAAAGTGGGAATCGCGAAGCGATTTCCAAGGGCGTTTTTTGCCCTGCTTTTCCACAGCTTTTTACCCGCCGATGATTTGTCATTTTTCTCCCTTCTCTCCCCGAGGTTTCCGCATCGATTCGCCGCGCATCTCGATACGATGGGCGTTGTGCACCAGCCGGTCGAGGATCCCGTCGGCCAGCGTGGGATCCCCGATCTGCTCGTGCCAGCGGGACACCGGCAGTTGCGAGGTCAGGATCATCGAACGCGTCTGGTAGCGATCTTCAGCGATCTCCCAGAAGTCTCTGCGCTCTGGTTCCAACATCGGAGCCATGACCCAGTCATCCACTACCAGCACGTCGATTCGGTTCAGACGCTTTAGCAGTTGCCGCAGGCTGCCATCGGCCCGGGCCAGGTTTAGATCCCGGAACAACGCTGCGGCCCTGGTGTAGTAAACCGCATAGCCATCCCGGCAGGCTTTCTGCGCCAATGCCGAAGCTAGGTAGCTCTTCCCGACACCGGTTGGTCCGAGCACGAAAATGTGTTCGTGATTCTTTACCCACCGAGACTCTTGGGCCAGCCCACGGATCACACTCTTATTCAGCCCCCGTTCCACGCGATAGTCGATGTCCTCCACGCAAGCAGCGCCGCGCAAGCGCGAGGCTTTTACCCGTCGCGTCATCGCCTGGTTCTCTCGCCAGTTCCACTGCTGGTCGATCAGCAGCGCCAGACGATCGAGGAAGCTTAGCTCCCGCGCCTCCTCATCTTGTTCCTGCCGCTCGATGGCTTCGATCATCCCGTGCAATCGGAGGGCGCACAGTTTTTCTTTCGTAGGTTGTTGTAGCATCGCTCAGACCCCCTCACTGAAGTATCCGGCGCCCCGGATGTTGTCGTGAGAGGGCGGGGGAGGAAGCGAGGGCTCTTGGGTCAACGGTTGTTGGTCCAGCGAGTTCTTCAGGATCGATTTCACGCTCTGGTAGCGGTAGGCGCCGGCCCGCAGCGCCCGATCCGCTGCCGCTTCCATCCTGGCCGCCGAATACTGTTCGGCCAGCCGGATGATTCCCAGACACGATCGATAACCCATCTCCGGATGCGGTTTCTCGGCCAAGATCCGTTCGAATAACCGCGCCGTGTGCGGTCCGATCTGCTCGGCCCAGTTCACCATGCGCGAGGGAGTCCACTCTAGATGCGCCTGGTGACTTTTGGGCCGATGCTCTCGCTCGGTAAGTACCTGCTCTCGGCCACGCCCACGGAGATGCGCGGCCACGCGTTGCCCCTTGTGGAAGATCTCCACGGTTGTGGGAGTCGCTCGCACTTCCACCAGTTCTTGAACCAGCGTGTAGGGCACACTGTACAGATTGGCGTCGAAGGCGATGTGGTAATCGATGTTCACCCGGGCGCGCGACCACTGGCTCATGTCGAACAGCTCAGCCGGTAAGGGTCGTAGTGCACTGCGTTCGAGAGAAGCGAACAGACTGGCACGCGATCCGTCGCGCTTCCGGAACGGCCGCTGGTTCAACCGCTCCAGTAGTTCCCGGATCGCGTGGTTTAGATCTTCCAGCCGGAAAAACTGCCGGTGACGCAGCGCGGCCACGATCCAGCGTTCAACTATTTGTACACCGACCTCGACCTTGGCCTTGTCCCGCGGACGATAAGGACGCGCCGGCATGACTCCCACGCCGTAGTGCATAGCCATTTCTTGATAGGTGGGGTTGAGATCAGGGTCGTAGCGACAGGCGCGGCTTACTCCCGTTCGTGGGTTGTCGGGCACCAGCAACCGAGGAACTCCGCCGAAGTATTCAAAAGCATGGATGTGAGAGCGGATCCAGGAGGTCAGCTGCTGATCGCGAGTCGCTTCGGCGTAGGTGTAGGAACTCGCCCCCAGCACCATCACGAACAGCGAGGCTTGCCAGATCGTCCCCGTGTCCGGATCATGCACCGGCATCGTCGCTCCGGCCCAATCGACGAAGCCCTTCTCGCCAGCCTTGTGCTCCTGGCGAAGAACCACGTCCTGCTTCCCCCGCCACTGCTGATACAACTCGCAGAACCGGCTGTAACGATAGCCCTCCGGGTTCTTCTCCCGGTACTCTTCCCAAGCCAACTGCAGTGTCAGATGGGGATGTTGCTGGAGCTGATCGTGGAGGGCTGGAAAATCAGGAACTGCACGCTTGAAGGATTCTTCTATCGCAGGCTGCTTCCCAAACACGACTTCTTCAATCCGCTTCTCGTCCCAGCCTTCCGGTAGCGGCCACTGCATTCCTGCTCCTGCCGCCTTCTTCAGGTAGTTATGGACTGCACCTTGGCTGATCGAACAGGCTCGGGCGATCTCCCGCTGCCCCAACCCCAATTCAAATCTTAAACGTAGGACTTCCTTGATCTTACGCATGGACGATCTCCTGGTTGGCACGCTGTCTCTCTCTCCTAAGTTACCTTCGGAGACTAGCTTGCCTTCTGTGATGTCCAGCGCCACTCCCCCCTGTGGAAATCATTCCGGGGCATCGTGATCACCGTTCCGGGGATCGCGATAAAGTGATCACGATCACGCCGGAATCGGTGATCACCTTCCGCCGGAATCCTGATCACGATCACCCCGGAATCGCGATCACGATCGCCCGGAATCGGTGATCACCATCGTCCGGAATCCCCACTTGACGGTGAACTGGCCGATTTCGATTACGACCATCCTCTTAACGACCCGTTTGATGGCAGCCCCGTTGTTGGCAATACGATTATTTATAATGGTGCCGTGCGGTCCGTTGGAATTAGGGTCACTCCACACCTCTGACGCCCAAAGCATTTATAGTTAGTTACTACCTCGGCTGACCGGAGCGAGGTGACGCGTGAGCGACACCAAGCAACGGATCATTTCTCGCGGAGCTTATTATCGAATACGGATGCATCGGCCTATTGCAGAAACGGAAGCCGAGGTCGTTCTTCTGGTAGCGCTCACTCGACTCGAATTTCGAGTCCATTTTTCGAAGTATTTGTCCAAACTTGGACAATGTGTCCTTAATTATCTGTAGCCCAATGAGTAGCCCAACTAGCAGAGGGTTTGCACTCTTAATAGACGCCGATTCAACGACTTAGGTGAGATGATGGCGTGCTTGCAAAGCAGATGCTCTCCCAGCTGAGCTACACGCCCATCCTTGTAACCATTTTATTCTAAACCACTTTCGAGCGCAGCGCACTCCCATTCACACAAAAACAGAGCACTTTCGATCCAGGCAGGTGCTCTCCCAAACTGAGCTACGTCCCACGCGGTGTAACCGTTTCTGCCGGGGTATTTGCAGGCGTTTCAAATTGACGGTATGCGCGTTAAAGGATGGCAACAAGAGCGGTCGGATCGATGCTCGGAGGCTAGCTGAACTTCCAGCGTCTATACTCATCCCGCGCATAACAGGTGAAGATGAAGTAATCCTGGCAGAAGGATTGGCCGCCGAGCCAAGCCCTGGCTGGTTACCAAGATTCTAGCGCACCCAACCCGCCAGTTTCTTGATGGCTTCACTCCACCGGCTCAACTGTCACCCGAATCCTCTTCGGAAACGGCCTCGGCAACTCATCCTTATCCACACAGACCGTCCCCACCACCGACTGCCGTCTCCTCACCTCCCGCGTTTGGGCATTGTTTTGACAGTGAACTGAAACCAGACCATAATTGCCGAAACTGTCGGGACGTGCAGCATGGCCACCCAGACCTGCCCTGATTGTGACTCTCCTGGTGATGGGAATTGTCCAGTCTGCCACGGAAAAGGAAAAGCTCTGCGAGAGAAGATCTCCAACACTATCATCGTATTCGGACACGAATCGGCTTGTTCGGCTTGTCGTGGTAGCGGTGATTGTTCGACATGCGGCGGCACTGGCGAAATCGAGACGGGCGGTGAAAGCGGATAATCCGTTACTCCATCGGCTCAATCGTGACGTGACTCTGCAGAATTCGAGATCTCGCCGTGACAGAATTCGAGGCCCGACCCCTCCGAACAATACGTGTCCGCACGGACGTAGAATGAACTGTTGCACCGGTGTCGATATAGAGTTCGGTCTTTCGTTTGATACATCGAACGACGAGACTAGCGGATTTATCCTCTGACTCACCGGCCAGAGCAACTTCGAGAGAGTCGTCCATCTTATTTTTGGTTTCACTGAGATACCAATGCTTGCCGGTACCGGGAACTTCACGCGGCAACGGGTCATCGGCGCTGGACTTTGCGCTCGAAGATTCTGACTTTTGCCGCGCTTGCGTGATTCGGACGTGTGTACCAGCGGAAAGGGTGAGTTTCACACCGCTGGGGATTTTTATCGCCTCGCAATCGCGGCCGAGAATGATCGCTTCGTTCACGACCATTTGATTGCTTCGACTATCTTTTCTTGTGTGTTCGGCGTTTCTTCCGATCCGAGAACGTGTTTCCGCACCCACAGCTATGTTTCGCGCGGAGAATTCAGGAACATGAATTCGACTCCTTTGGGCCCTTGCCGGCCCCCTAGCTGGAGCCCATCCAGATGAGCCAGGCTCTCGCGGTCGACTCGGATCCGAATTCCTTCGTTCTCGAAGAGGTGATCGTCGGGACGAATAGCATCCGAATCGAGTTCCACCACATAACGATATTGGGTGCCGCTATCCTTGCAGCCGTCGTTCTTGACCCCCAGCCGCAACGCCGTGTCCAACGACAACTTCTCCCTGTTGATATTGCTTCGCACAACCTCAGGTAGCAAAAAGGAGGTTGTGAGCGCGAAACTCGCATCTTCATGAATGCCTCTAACCCCGGGAGTAGACCGACACAACGACTCCCGGATCGTCGGCCATGCGGAAGCTGCACACGGCCACATATCACATACCAATTTTGTTAGCCGATGCAATTATGACGAAGCGATTCCCTCTGCAAAGCAGTATTAAGATTTCTGTTTTATTTGTGAAACAATTGATTTAGTATCGCAACTTGATCCGAAACTACATTTCAAGATTTCTCTGACAGCCCGCCGAGCAGGCCGCGCGATTCTATCCCGGTGGGGTTAACTACTGCGGAAGTGGGGCGAGCATGAACCTGACCCGGATCCATCACATTGATTTCATCGTACAGGACCTCGATCGCGCTGTTCAGCAATATCAGCGGCTATTCGGCGTACGTTTTGGACCGCGCGAACGGTTGGAAAGCAGAGGTGTCGAACTGGTGCGTTTCCAACTGGGGGACACTTGGATTGTTTTGGTGCAGCCGATACTGGAAAGCAGCCCGGTGAAGCGCTTTCTGAACGAACACGGAGAGGGCTTCTACCACATTGCCTTCGAGGTAGAGGATTTACCGGGAGTTGTGTCGCACCTGAAGGCGGCAGGCGTTCGGCTGAGGAACGAAACGCCCCGGCAAGGAGTCGACGGGTGGAAGCTGGTAGATCTCGAGTTGGAGGAGACTTTCGGCCTGATGGTTCAACTAGTGGATCCTTCGGGGCGATGAACTGATGATACCACCAGCCAAAGTTACCTTGGTCGAAGTCGGACCGCGTGACGGTCTGCAGATGGAGAAGGAGTTCATCCCGACCGAGACTAAGATCGCTATTGTAAACGCCATCGCTCGTGCTGGTATCCGCTCGATGGAGGTCACCTCCTTCGTCAGCCCGAAGGTTATTCCGCAGTTGCGCGACGCGGCCAAAGTCATGGCTTCCATTGATCGTGTTCCAGGGGTCACCTACATGGCCCTAATACCAAACCTCAAGGGCGCTGAGCGGGCTCTCGCGGCCGGGACCGACGTTGTCAAGACTGTGCTCTGCACATCCGATAGCTACAACCGTCGTAATGTTGGCATGACGGTGGAAGAGTCTATCCGTGACTGCGGTGAAATTCTCCAGTTCTCCCAAGCTCACGGGATGCGCGCCGAAACCGTAATTGCCCTCTCGTTCGGATGCCCACTTGAAGGCCCGATATCCCCTTCACGGGTCGTCGAGATCACTGGCCGACTCGTGGCGCAGGGGTACAAGGAGATTTCGGTTGCAGATTCGATGGGTCTCGCCAATCCGGTCCAGGTGCGGCGCATGATGCGCTTACTCCAGGACAACTTTCGAACAATCCGTTTTTCACTGCATGTTCATAACACCCGCGGTCTAGGGCTGGCGAACATCTTCGCTGCCTGGGAAGAGGGGATTGACGAGTTCGACTCATCTATCGGCGGACTCGGCGGATCCGACGTCGTGGTCGCGGGTGCGAGTGGCAACGTTCCGACTGAGGATCTGACGAACATGTTTACCGAGATGGGAGTCGAGACGGGCGTGGACATCGACAAAATCCTGGTTGCGGCCCGGCTGGCGCAGCAAGCACTGGGGCGGCCGCTGCCAAGCTACCTGCTCACCCACGGGACACCGCCGCACTTCTACCAAAGAGTGCGTGAGAGCGAGGCTAAGAAATTCGCTCCCCATCGAAAGGCTGAATAAGGCATCTCACCTGCCCACAACCATCTTTTTACTTGACAATTTAAAAGTCTGACACAAACTAAAGCCAATTGTCCTAAATTCATAACAGTCTGAAAAGTTGGTCGGATCAACTGCCCATCGGCCGCTGCGAGATTTCCATCGCCGATCCCGTCAGACTTGAGAATCCCACATCGCAATCCGACGCACAGTAATGTCCGTCAGGTGGCGGAGGGGCTCGGGATCTTTCGCGGACCCATGCGAGCGATGGCGTTGATAATAATGCTAATCTTCACGTCTGTAGGAATGGGGACTCTCCCCATTTGGAATCCGTCACGCGGATCGACTTCCACGGTACTCGCTTTCAAACTCGCCTCACGTAAGAAAGCACTTGCTCGATGGAAACCACATCACCATACTTTGCATCGATATCCAACAGGTTCGCTTCGTGCGGGCCCTGGGCTCGATCCGCGACGCATTGGCGGGCAACGATTACGCGGAAGCCGTTCTGCATACCATCAGTGGCCGTGGCCCGCACACAACCGCTGGTCGTGCAGCCAGTAAGGATGAGCGTGTCCACTCCCTGCCAAGTGAGATATGACGCCAGATGCGTCCCAAAAAAACAACTCGCAAACCTTTTGACGAGCAATATTTCGTCAGATCGTTTTTTCAAACGAGGATCGATTTGCACCCATCGCGATCCTGCTCGGAGTACCCGCAGAGATGGAACCTTGCGAATGAAGGGTCCCGCCTCGCGACAGCTGCTATCGTACGCGACTGTTGAAAAAATGATAGGGATCGACTTGCGTCGACTTGCTTCAAGCACACGCAGCGTTGCGGCGAGTTGCCGACCCATATTGGCGGCCAACGGTGACTCTGTATCCGTAAAACCGACGATGAAGTCGATTACGATGACAGCCGGACGCGCGCCGAAACCGACCCGGTCACCTATTCCTTTCTTTTCATACTGCAGCAACGTACGCTTGGAATCTTTCTGGTCCATCACAGCGTCCTTTCGGGCTGTCCTTGTGCCCGCTCCTCCCAGTCTCAATTTCCCATTTCAAACGTTTGAAGATGCTGTCTTCGTTTCCTCCGATTACAATATAGCCAGCGCGGCACGGGTTATCAGCCATCAGAATTCCGGGAGCCCTTTAAAGGTCAGCCAGCCTATCGGCCAAGACTGAAGCGGGATCGAACCGGGGCCCTATCAACGTTATGGGCACCGGATTTCAACGGATCGCGCAATCCGAGAGGCTCAACCTTTATGACCTAGGTTGAACTAAGCCACAGCTACGAGACGCAAACCGACGAACACTTCAAGAATCCGCACACCCTCAACAGGAGTTGGTTTTTTGGTCATACCGCTTGTCCCTTGCCACGCTTCTCCTTATTCTTCAAACCGATTGCTCTCGGAACCGGGCCGAAGGTGAACGTCGATGAGTCGCCTCTGCTGCTGCGCATCTTCTCCCTTAATTCGTTAGTGGCAGCAATGTCGACTGCCAGCGTCTGGGAATCGAGGACCACGCCGTAGTCTCGCCGTGCTTTTTCGTGCGAAACTAGCTTACCCTTGACGTCCGCATGTACTCTTTCCGGAGGGCGATCCAGAGGATCTTTCCACCCGCCGCCGCCGGCCGTGCGGTAGATTAACTGGTCTCCTTTCGATACTTTTACCTGCGAGATCTTGGAAGGTAAGAGAACTGTCTCGCCGTTTGCGCGAACTAGGGTCTTCGTGCTAGATGAGCCGGGTAGGCCGTTAAGTATTCCCCAAGGCTGCGAGCGGTCGCGGTCGTCGTGGATAGCGATCTCGCCGTCAGCCTCGAAGCGATATACCTTGTGGACACCGTTGCCGCCTCGGAAAAACCCAGCGCCGCCCGAGTCCATGAGCGAGCCGTATTCGAGCACCGTTAACGGGTAATATGTTTCGAGATACTCACTCGGAATATTCTCAAACAACGGCCACCAGGAATGGGCGTCCATGCCATCACCGAACGGGCGGCCGGGAATGCCTCCGAAGCTGATCTCCATCAGGTGGAAGAACTCGAGCGCCTCATCGTAGCCGTTGTAAAGTAAGTATGGCGACGTACCATAACCTGCGGCTGTCGAGAGCTCCGGCGTGTTGGCGCCTAGGCAACCGCCGAGAACGTCGAACAACCGCGTGAGTGCATGAGTGCGGCATCCCAGCGCTGCGGGAAACTTCGGCTGGATCAGTGTGCCTTCGGGCATGATGACATGCAGGAGAGGATAGAAACCATCGTTGAAAAGAATCTGAGGATCGAACACCATGATCAGGTACACTCCGATAAACATTTTGAACATCTCTTCATTCAGAAAGAAGTTGATGGGTCCAGGTGCTTGAGGATCCGTGCCCGTCCAGTCGAAATAGCCGTGATCGCCCTCGCGCCAGATGGTCAGCTTCATCTTGTATGGACCATTCCCGCGGCCATCGTCGTCGATATAGTCCTCGAAGCTGACCTTATGCTCAGGCAGGTTCCGCGAAATGAGTTGACTCATTGCTCGACGCGTACGATCGAGCAAAGCCTCGCACGTTGAGGCATAAAGTGGTTTGCCAACACGATCACACAGTTCCCGCACCCTCTTTTCCGCCGTCCGACAGGCAGCCACGATGGCCATTAAATCGAAATAATTCATGGTGGGCATGCGCGAGTTGTTCAAGATAAGGTCAAGCACGTCTTCGTTGAGCTTGCCCGAGGAAAACAGCTTGATCGGCGGAATTCGTGTTCCCTCGCCAAAAATCGTGGTGGCATCGGTTGGGAGACTACCCGAAACAGGTCCGCCGATGTCAATCGTGTGGCCGAATTGAGAGGCCCATCCAACAAGCTCGCCCGAATGGAAAATGGGCAACAGCACGAGCCAGTCGTTAATATGCGAAATCGCTCCGTCGCATTTGTACGGATCGCTACACAGAAACACGTCGCCTGCGTTGATACCTCGTTTCCAGTTACGGATAAACCCAGCAATGTAACTGCCAAACTGCCCAACGACCATGCGTCCGTCGGCAGTTGCGATCATGGGGAACCCGTCATGCTGTTCCCGAATCACCGGTGACATGGCGGAGCGAAATAACACCGCATCCATCTCGTTGCGTGCATTGCGGAGCGCGTTTTCGATGATGTCGAGGGTGATGCGGTCTACTTTTGACGATTTTGCCCGTGCCGACTTCGAGCTCTTTTCAGTCTTTCTCATGCCTTCCTCCCCGTACCCTGTTTCACCGGCCAAATTAGGATGTTCTGATAGGCGTCCACTTTTCCGACGTGCCCAGGCAGAATCAGCGTCGTCGAGTCATTCTGAACGATTACCGCCGCACCAACAACCTCGTTACCGGGCCGTAGCCGGTAGCGGTCGTAAATGGATGCTTGCAGCCATCCCCCCTGGCAATAAATTCGATGTTTCTGGACCAGTGCTTTCTTCGGATCTCGCCCTCTTCCCTTCGTCTTTTTTAGCTCTACTTTTCGCACTTTTCCGATAGCCACAGCGCGCAGGTTTACCATCTCGATCGGATGGTTGATGTTGAAGCCGTAATTCTGCTGATGGATTTTCTTGAATCGCTCGATAATCGGCGCGAAATTGTGCTTGCCGTTCAGCCACGTGAGATCAATATCGATCGGGAATTCATAACCTTGCCGGTGGTACCTGAGGTCCACTTGGTAATGAATTTCTTGCTGCCTGGCCGGGATCTTTTCTTCCGTCAACCAATGGCGGGCCTGCTTGCCGAGCGTCTCGAGTGACGCTTTGATTTCGGTTCCCTTCATCTTGTCGATCGTGTTGATCACCGTGCGCGAAAACTCGTTACGGATATCGGAATGCAAGAAGCCGAGCGCAGAAAGAACGCCCGGTATAGGTGGAATGATCGACGGCCAAGATCCGCACAAGACGGAGAGGGCGTTGCTGTGGAGCGGCCCCGCGCCGCCCAGCGCTACGAGTGCGAACTCGCGCGGGTCGTATCCCTTCTGCACCGATACGAGGCGCAGCGCGCCGAACATATTCTCATTAACAATATTGTAGATGCCTTCCGCCGCGTCATGCAGCGGCATGCCCATTGCTGACGCGATTGTGGATACAGCTTCCGACGCCAGCTTTGTGTCGAGCTTCATCTCTCCCCCGAGCAGCATCGGGGGTAAGTAACCGAGTACGACGTTGGCATCTGTTACAGTCGGCTGTGTTCCACCGGTTCCATAACAGGCCGGGCCTGGGACGGCGGAGGCCGACTGTGGGCCGACTCGAAGTGCGCCGGTAAGGGGAACATGCGCGATGGAACCTCCGCCTGCGCCCACGGTTCGCACGTCTACGCTGGGCGATTTAACCGGGTAATAGCCCACACGCGTTTCACGGACTACGTTAGGCTTGCCTCCGTAAGAAATAGCCACGTCCGTCGAGGTCCCGCCCATGTCGAACGAGAGGACATTGTTGTATCCTGTCAATTCCCCGATATAGCCGGAGGCGACGGCACCGCCCGAGGGCCCAGAAAGTAGCGTATTGACCGGGCGATCCTTGGCCGCTTCCAGGCTCATAACGCCGCCGTCGGAACGTACGATGCTCATGGTTCCCCGAAGTTCCCCCGCAACAAGCTTTTCGCGCATACCGTTCAAGTACACACGGAACATTGGTTGCAAGTATGAATTCATTACCGTGGTCAGCGTGCGTTCGTATTCGCGGAATTCTGGAAGAATGTCGCTTGAAATCGTCACCGGCAGATTGTCGTACATCTCAGTAGCAATTGCCTTGATGCGCTGCTCGACTTGCGGATCGGCATACGAATTCAGAAGCGAAACAGTGAGCGCCTCCACTCCGGCCTGGTGCAACTCCGTTATGAACACCCGGACTTCCGCTTCGTCAAGCGCAACAAGAAGACGCCCGCGCGCGTCTTGTCGTCCGGAAATGCCGCGGGTGAATTCCAGCGGAGCGAGCGGATCGGGCTTCGTCATGATGATCCAGCCAGCTAGAGGCCCGGGTGTCTGCCCACGCGCGACGTGCAGAATCTGCTCGAAGCCACGCGTAGTAATCAACCCCACCTTTGCGCCCTTGCCTTCGAGCACGGCGTTGGTCGCAACTGTTGTGCCATGCAGAATCAGGGAAATCTCGTTAGCTTTGATGCCGGCTTGCTTTGCGATTTTGCGAATTCCTTGCAGGACCCCAACGGACGGATCCGCCGGAGTGGACGCAACTTTCGTCAGCTGCATGGCACCAGTTCGCTCATTAAACAAGAGAAAATCCGTGAACGTTCCCCCAACATCTATACCCAGTCGATAAGTCATGGACCATGCCTCCGGGTTTTACTTTCCAGCCCTCGCCACAAATCGCTCGATTCGTCTTTAGTTAGTCTGCCTCGGGCCTACACTTGCTGAATCCGGCCCTTGGCCTTCACTTAACAAACAACTGTTTGTCTTAAGTGACAGTTTTTTGAGATGCTGGCATACTGGAGAAACTATTGTCAATGGGAAGACGCGGGTTGGAGAGCCTACCCACGTTGTGCCCCGTGCCGAGGTTAAAGTGCATGAGCCAGAAGAGTGGTGGAGATGGCCGCCCGGCTGGACGAAAACCGTGTAATGGCCCCCGGTTGACTCAGGGGCTCGGTTTTTAGTACAGCTGAAAGATTCAGGAACGCTTCGTGCGGCGCGCGATTTCCCATGGCGCAATAAGGCCGGTCATCATTGTCCGCGAGATTCGCGACGGACTTTTGTTTTGATCTTGCACTGAAAAACGCAAACGCGGCTGAAATCGCCACGGTCACCCAAATGGAACAGAGGGCAGAGAGAAGGGGCGTCGGAACCGAGACGTCTCTGCAGATCCTATATTTGTTACTGGTTTCACCCTGAAGATATATGATCTCAGGTTAATATGAAGTCAAAGGACGTTAGGAGCTACCCTGTCCTTTCGGGAGCTGCGAAGGGTTTCTAGCGCGAGAGAAGAAACAATGGAATTTTTTCTTGAGAGTCACAGCCCACTAGCCCCTCATCTGCAGATCAAAGAACAGGTGAAGCTCGCCCTGTTGCTCGGCCGCCTGCGCCCGGGGGACACGCTGCCCTCGATTCGCGACGTGGAAGAGCAGACAGGTGTAGGCCGAAATATCGTTCGCAAAGCTTACCTGGAACTTGAACAATCCGGTGTCCTTACCTTGCGCCATGGGAAGGGAGTTCTTGTCGCGAAGCAACTGAACTACAAACACGATTCCAGATTGCTGGAACAGTGTGAGGATCTTTCACGAGGGATTCTGTCAAAGATCCGCCACCTCGGCATTTCTCCGACAGCGTTTGCCCGTTACCTCTATCAGAAAGCGGGAGAGAACGAGCGTTCTGCCCCGAGCATAGTGTACGTAGACGCGACCAAACGGTTAGCGCTCGAGAGATCGGCCAAGATTTCGGAGGTCTGGCAGGCAAATGTTTCGGGTTTTGCTATAGATGAACTGACGGAACTGACTCGCTCTGGGCGTTTACGGCCGGTGACGGTTTTGACCAATTACTTTCGTCTTGATCAGGTACAAAAAGTCGTGGGCAAGCGGGCGTCTGAAGTCATACCCCTTGGTCTTTCGTTCGCACCGGCAATGCTAGACGAATTCAGCCGCCTGCCGAATAAGGCCTCGGTTGCGCTCATCCTCGATGACGACGACTATCCGTCGCTCAGCCTAATCCTCGCAAGCTACCGGGAGCTCTTGATCAACGATACGGTGAAGCTCAGCGCAATGCCATTCAGTGAGGTACCTAATCTCCAGAAGTACTTAGCGACAGGCAAGCATCACAAAGTCATCATTAGCAACCGAATCTGGGAACAGGTACCGGACGATTTGAAGAAGCACAACCGACTCACCCGGCCCTTGATGGAGGTCGACCTAGCATCGTTGGAGAGCGTTCGTATTAAGGCTGGTATCATAGTGTAGCGCGCCCGTGGCGTTCGCTCCATCATAATTCATTCGAGGCGTTGGGAAGTTTGCGTGCTCTTTCCAGTACTCCGACAGCTTTTGTTTCGCTCCACTCCTATCGGATAGTTCGAAGTCCAGAAGCAGGAGCGTCGACAACAGGCCTAAATCGCAAAGAAAGAAGCTCCTCAGCTGCGGTGCGACCAATCCTCACATTCGTAAGTAGAAGAACGATAAATGCTGAGGCAACGAAGCACCTAATGTGCGACGAATCGTTCCCACCTTGCGGCACTTCAGTTTCATCTCGCGCTCAATTCTCTCCCTTTCCCGGGAGAGCTGACGCGTTCGTAGACATCTGATATAGGGTGACTGATGTAGCATGACCCAAGTGGCCGCTGAAGGCCAAAGAACCTCATTTTGCGCCTGTTCGACAGCCTCCTGGTTGCGCCGGCGAGGTCGGCGCGGCGACACTCTTGCATTTTAGCGCGCGCTGCTATATACAGTTCACTGACGCATGTGTCAATTGTCTCGGTTTACTAACAGTTGCCAGGTGAGCGTGCTTAGGAACCGGCGTCGGCGTTAAGCCTGCCATGGCCCGTCGGTATTTCGCACCTATTTCGTAGCCATCGTCAAAGCAAAGGAGCTGCCATGATGCAGCGACGCAAACCGCTTGAAGGTCTTAAGATCCTCGAGCTCGGTCAACTGCTGGCAGGCCCATTCGCCTCGGTGCTACTCGCGTGGTTCGGTGCGGAAGTGATTAAGGTAGAACCCCCGGGCACCGGCGATCCGCTTCGCAGGTGGCGTGCCATGCACAACGGGACCGCGCTCTGGTGGTACATACTCGGACGGAACAAGAAGTGCATCACAGTCAATCTTCGCACGCCGAAAGGGCAGGAGATCGTGCGAAGGCTGGCGGCCAAAGTCGATGTCGTGTTAGAAAACTTCAAACCGGGCACCATGGAAAAGTGGAATTTGGGACCCGAGCAGTTATCAAAGATCAATCCACGGCTTATCTTCACACGCGTCTCGGGATGGGGCCAAACCGGGCCATATTCACCTCGTCCGGGCTACGCGAGCGTCGCGGAAGGCGTCGGCGGCCTCCGTTACGTCACTGGTTACCCGGATCGCGCGCCAGTGCGTTCAAACTTAAGCCTTGGTGACACAATTGCCGGTTTACACGCTGCCCTGGGTATTCTAATCGCTATTTATAGCCGAGATGTCGGCGCAACGCAACGAGGGCAGGTGGTCGATGTCGCGATTTACGAATCGGTTTTCAACCTGATGGAATCGATGTTACCGGAATACGACAAGCTCGGTGTTGTCCGCGAGCGCCAAGGGTCAAAGCTGACCGGGATCGTTCCCACGAACACTTATTCATGTACCGATGGATACGTGATTATCGGAGGAAACGGAGACAGCATCTTCAAACGTTTGATGAATGCCATCGGCCGATCAGACCTCGCCGCCGATCCGCGACTGGAACAAAATGACGGTCGAGTGCGGCATGAGGAACTGATCGATCATGCCATAAGTGCTTGGAGCGGACAGCGAACATACCAAGAGGCGGTAAGCGTGCTCGAAGCCGCCGGAGTGCCGGCCGGACCGATCTATTCGATTGCCGATATTCTTCGCGATTCGCATTACCAAGCGCGTGGTATCTTCGAAGACACTGAAATCGCACCCGGAGAGACCGTGAAATTGCCGGCATTCGCACCTAAGTTCAGCGAGACCCCGGGGGGCACTGAATGGGCAGGTCCACCGCTCGGCGCGCACAACGCGGAAATTTTCGGCGAGTGGCTCGGTATGAGTTCTGAGGAAATCGAACGGCTGAGTGCCGAAGGTATTATCGGCACGGGCAATTCATCCGCTGATGCGTCGGAAGCTCCCATCTGAGTCGGACCTTCAAGCGACCGGTACATTTTTTGCCTTGACAAACGCATTCTGTACGCGTACCCATGTCAAATCAATTGTTTATATATATAAACAGTTTAGGTGGAAATTACTGGATGAAAAAATAGGCGACAATCGGGTTGTCGAATCGCTTTTCATAGATGTTAGTTACTCAAGCCTCATCATGAGCCATCATCGACAATTAGGAAATTTGTGGAACAGACGAATAGAAGCGAATGCGTGAGCATATCCAAGCCGGGTTGAAGGGACCTTACAAGGGAGCGCGGATCAAGAAGCTCAACGGCGACCAATTTGTTACTGGACAGGCTCCCTTCGTCGCGGATCTGAACTTACCTGGCACTCTTCACCTAGCGATCGTCCGCAGTCCGCATCCGCATGCCCGTATTCGTGGGGTTGACACCAGCGCCGCTGAACAAGCCCGAGGTGTGGTTAAGGTTCTGACCGGGATTGAAGCCAAACATTACACCGGCCCGATTCCTCACTTCATCGACCCGGCCGTATATGGGGGCAAGCATGCTGATATATATTGCCTGGCTGTTGAGAAAACCCTCTACGTCGGCCAACCCGTAGTCGCAATAGTAGCGACGACCAGGCAAGATGCGCGAGCTGCACGGGAACTGATTAAGATCGATTATGAGCCGTTACCGTACGTCGTGGATGCAGAGGCGGCCTTAGAGCCAGATGCACCAAGAGTGGTCGAACAATGGGATGACAACATTGTCTTCCGTTTTGGGTTCAATGGTGGAAATGTCGAGGAAGCTTTTCGCAACGCCGACCATTCATTAAAAGGCTCGCTCAGGATCCAACGTTATTCCTCGCAGCCGATCGAGACTCGTGCGTACGTCGCTGTTGTGAATAAGATTGACGATAGTTTGACGTTACATGCGACAGCCCAGAATCCTCATCCGCTCAGAAACGTGCTGGCGGGGGCGCTGAACCTGCCGGAGAACAGGATTCGAATCATCGTCCCCAACCTGGGGGGAGCATTCGGACTAAAGATGCATGGCCACCCAGAAGAGCCCCTCGTCTGCATCCTCGCGAGGCTAACAGGGTGCCCCGTGAAATGGGTGGAGGACAGGCAGGATTGCCTGTTGATCGGCGCTCGTGAGCAGACCCACCACTTTGAGGTGGCCTTCAACAACGATGGCCGAGTTGTCGGCCTGAAGGACAGGTTGAACGGCAACGTCGGATCGCCTTCGCCAGCGCCCGGCTGGGGAATGGTTTTCCTGACCGGTCTCACGATGCCTTGTGGCTACCGGATCGAAAACATGGATGTCCAATTCACTGCGGCTGTCACCAACAAGGGTCCGTGGAACGCCTGTCGCGGCTACGGCAAAGAGGCAGCCAATCTAGTGATGGAGCGCATCATGGATTTGGTTGCGGCGCGATTGAGGATGGATCCAGTTGAAGTTCGATTCAGAAACTTTATTCCATCCGACGCCTTTCCCTATAAGACGATCCCGGGACTGATCTTTGATAGCGGCGATTATCACGGCGTATTAAAGAAAGCCATGAGTCTTAGCGGCTACGACGAACTCCGATCGGAACAGAAGCGGTTGCGCGACAAGGGCCGATATATGGGTATCGGTGTCGGCTACGAAGTTACGCCAGAAGGCGGTGCGTTGCCAGGAACTATGGTGGCTGGATATGACACATCGACAGTCAAGGTTGACCCAACCGGGATGGTCACGGTGCTTACGGGAGTGACTACGCCCGGTGGCGGTAACGAAACGGCTATCGCTCAAGTTGTTGCTGACGAGCTCGGGGTCAATTTCGATCGCATTCGAGTTGTGCAAGGCGACACCGATTTATGTCCTTACGGATTTGGCAACTATAGTGGCCGGAGTCTGATGGTGGGGGGAGGATCAGCCGCTTTGGCAGCAAGAGAGGTGCGGGGAAAAATGGCAAAGGTGGCGGGCGCGCTCTTGCAGGTCGCGGCGGAAGATCTACTGTTTGACAGCGACCGAATCTCTTCAAAAACCCATCCTGCTCTCAGCGTCACCTTTCATGAGGCGGCGTATGCTGTTTACACACGGGCCTACGATGTTGCCAGCATAGTCGAACCGCCGCTCGAAGCAACACGCACCTACAGACCATCCCACATCAACCACACACCTGACGAAAAGGGCCGAGTTAATCCGTATCCGAGCTATTCGAATGGTGCTTACATAGCAGCCGTCGAAGTGGACGTTGAAACGGGCAAGGTCGAGATTCTCAAGTTAGCGGTCGTCCACGACTGCGGTGTGATCATTAACCCGCTTCTGGTCGAGGGACAAGCTCGGGGTGCTGTAGCGATGGGTGTCGGCGCTGCATTGGGTGAACACATCGCATACGACGACCTTGGTCAGCCGCTTACGACTTCTTTCAAAGATTACCTGATGCCGCGCGCGCCAGACCTGCCTCCCATTGAAATCGGACATCATTGCACCCCGAGCCCTTTTACACTACTCGGGAATAAGGGCGCAGGTGAGTGTGGGATCGGGGGCACGCAGGCCGCCGTCGTAAACGCGGTTGCCGATGCCCTGTCTCCTTTTGGCGTGGAGATCAATGAACTGCCGCTGAACCCCCCAAGGATTTGGCGCCTGATTCAAGATGCCCGACAACGTGCGGCAGTGGCGAGCTAACAGAATGCTGAAAGCGAAGGGAAAAATTGAGGTTCGAACCATCAAGGCCGAATTGTTGACAAGGAAAGCTTTTGCTCCCTTCGGCGAGGTACTTTCTCTGGAAGGCCTCGATCCGCTTCCGATCGAACTCTACGGGGATCGAATCGATGTCTATCGCCCTGGTTATTTCGAGTCCGACCAACCTGTAGAGTTTCTGCTTACGCGTTCGAAGATTCGCGAGTTTCGAGTGATTTACATTGAGCGCCATTTAGAGTTGACGCAGACCTTCATTCCCCTGGCCAGACATCCTTTCATCTCGGTCGTCGCCCGCCCCAACTCACCGGAAGAGGACGGCATTCCGGCTTTGCACGAGATGCACGCGTTCCTGGTTCCCGGACATGCCGCCATAAACATCCACCGCGGAACATGGCATGAACTTCCCTTCCCCCTGGTAGAAGGCGCGTTGATGCTCGTTACTAGCCACCAAGCGCTGACCAAAGGTCTCGAATCTAAAGTCAGCGAAGGACGCGAAATTCATCAACTCGACGTCGAAAAACGAAATATAGAGGAACGAACAGGCATGTCCTTGCGTGTGGAGTTGCCATAGAGCATTGGCATCGGGAAATCCATGCGTCGATACTGGATGCAAATAGTACTGTAAAAATCAACACGGAAGTCGGGCTTCCAGATATAGTGCCTCGGCTTTACTACTCCATTGGTTTGGTGGTGTATGCCATTGATCCAAAACTCTTGCAACCCACTGGCGGGGTTCGTGCCCTTAACTTAAACGTGAGGAGCAAGAATGAGAACTAGCCGAGAACTAGTAAAGGAAGCACTAACGCTGGCCGGGTGCGTACCTGCCATTCCAGTTCCCGCTGTACTTCTCTAAAGCCGCGAGGAAGTCGGGATCAGGTAGCTTTCTGCCGGCGAACCCCCGGGGTTTGCGCCGAGCGACCGTTGGTTTTGAGGTAGGATGAGGGGTGCAGGTCGGCAAACGGCGCTTGGCGAGAACTCTCATGGCCACGGGGGTGGAGGCGGTGAAGCCGCGTAGTCGTCGGAGCGCTTTCTCCAAGCTTCTTCTTGACAGCCCGGAAGGGCGCATGTTACATCACCTCTGGTCCCATTGTCATATTGTTATGATATTACGGTGAGTTGCGCCGATGAACGCTCTCGAGGGAATCCGGGTCCTTGATGCCGCCACGTTATTCGCCGGCCCACTGGCGGCTACCATGCTCGCCGATCTCGGGGCCGAGGTCATCAAAATCGAGCACCCCAAGGGCGACCCGGTCCGCACTCACGGTTACCAGAAAGACGGTGTCCCGCTGTGGTGGAAATTGATCAGCCGCAACAAGCGGACCGTGACCCTCGACCTGAGCCATGCGGAAGGCCAGCGATTGCTGAGGGGACTGGTGCGCAAGTCGGATGTCCTGGTCGAAAGCTTCCGGCCCGGGACGCTGGAGCGCTGGAACCTGGGGCCGGACGTGCTGCACCAGGATAACCCGGGTTTGGTGCTCACCCGAGTCACCGGTTTCGGGCAGTTCGGTCCCTACCGGTCGCGGCCCGGCTTCGGCACTCTGGCCGAGGCCATGAGCGGCTTTGCAGCCATGACTGGTGAGCCGGACGGCCCACCGACGCTCCCGCCGTTCGGCCTGGCCGACGGTATCGCTGGACTGGCCACGGCGATCGCGATTCTGGCGGCACTGCGAGCCAAAGACCACTTGGGCAGAGGTCAGGTGATTGACACAGCTCTGATTGAGCCCATCCTCACGATCCTGGGTCCCCAGCCAACCTGGTACGACCAGCTTGGCATCGTGCAGGAGCGGCGCGGGAACCGTTCCGTGAACAACGCTCCCCGCAATGTTTATCGCACCAAGGACGGGCGCTGGGTGGCCATCTCCACCTCAGCCCAGAACGTGGCCGAGCGCGTGATGCGCCTCGTGGGACATCCGGAGGTGATCCAGGAGACCTGGTTCGCTTCGGGCGCCGAACGCGCCAAGCACACCGACGAGCTCGATCGGATGGTCGGCTCGTGGATCGGGGAGCGCTCGTTCGACGAGGTGCTGGCGGCCTTTGAAAAGGCGGAAGCGGCAGTCGCCCCCATTTACGACATCCGGCACATCGTCGAGGACCCTCAGTTCCAAGCTCTTCATTCCCTCATTGAGGTGGAGGATCCGGAACTGGGCCATCTGAAAATGCAAAACGTCATGTTCCGTCTCTCCGAGACTCCGGGGCGCGTGCTCTGGGCGGGACGCCGGAAGGGAGAAGACAATGCGGAGGTCTACGGAAACCTGCTAGGCCTGGATTCCGCGTGCCTCCGGGAGCTGGCGGAGAAAGGAGTCATCTGAACCCAGGGATTGTTCTGGCCCGCTCGTACTTGTTTGCACCGGGGAACGACGAACGCCTGCTCCGGAAGGTATTCACCGCCGGCGCGGACGCTGTTGTGTTAGACCTCGAAGACGCCGTCGCCGCGGACCGCAAGCAGCAGGCTCGGAAGCTAGTCGCCGAGGCGCTTGGAACGCGGCGCGGCGAGAATACGCCGATCTACGTTCGCATCAATTCCGTCTCGAGCGGTCTGTGGCGGCAGGACGTCGAGGCCGTGGTCACCTCCCCGATCTTCGGTGTGCGACTGGCCAAAGCGGAGTCTGCCGAAGAAGTCCACGCCCTGAACCAGGCGCTGTCGGCTGCGGAAGCACGAGCCGGCTTACCGGACCGCTCCATCCGTGTCGTGCCGACCATCGAAAGCGCCGCCGGCGTTCTCGCCGCCCGGGAAATAGCCAGGATGGCGAGAGTGGAAGCGCTGGTTTTCGGGGCAGTGGACTTCTTTCGCGACATCGGCGCCGAAACAGACCTTTCCGGGACCGCGGCGCTTTACGCACAATCGTACCTGGTGCTCGTGTCGCGGGCGGCCGGGCTCAACCCGCCCATCGCGCCGGCGTACACCCGGGTGGAAGACGTGGAGGGTCTGCGTGCGACTTCCGAGGCGGCGCGCCGCCTGGGTTTTTTTGGCCGCTCCTGCATTCATCCCCGGCAGATTCCGGTGGTCCATGAGGTCTTCACTCCGACGGCCGAGCAGGTGGCCGGGGCGCGCGCTGTGGTGGAAGCCTTCGAGCGAGCGACCGCCAAAGGGTCCGCGGCGTTCGTCATGGAGGGCGACCAGTTTGTGGACGAGGCCATCGTGAAGCGGGCGCGCGCGGTGTTGAACCTTGCGGCGCACCTGACCCGAGCTTCGAAAGCGGAGGAGAACTGATGCCCGGCGGTGAGAAGAACGGGCTGTGGACTCTTCTGGCCAAGGCGAAAATCTACGACTTGGCCCAGCCGCTCGAACAACGCATGCCCGTATCGCCCAACCATCCGGGCTTCCGCATGGCATTGCTGCGCCGACACGGCGACATGGTCCGCACCGACGGCGGCTCCGCAGCCAACGAAATGATGGTGATGGGAGGTCACACCGGGACGCACGTCGACGCGCTTTGCCACGTTTCCCACAACGGCCGGCTTTACGGCGGCCAGGATGCGGAGCAGGCCCAGAGGGGCGGACTGTTTTCCGTCTATGGCGTCGAAACCATCGCGCCAATTTTCTGCCGCGGCGTCATGCTCGACATCCCAGCGCTGCTGGGTGTGGACGTGCTTGCACCCGGCGCTCCCATCACCGCGGAACATTTGTCCGCTGCGGTGGCGCGACAGAACGTCGAGATCCACGCTGGAGACGCTGTGCTGATCCGTTCCGGATGGCCAAAATTCTGGACCGAGCCGGAAAAATTTACGGGTCTGGTAGAGGGTGTCCCCGGGCCGGATGAAAGCGCGGCGCGCTGGCTCGTCGAACGCCGGGTGCGCGCCACCGGTGCCGAGACCATCGCTTACGAGTGCATTTATCCCGGCCGCGGGCACGCCCTGCTGCCTGTGCATCGCATCCTTCTCGTCGAAAACGGCATCCACGTGATCGAAGTCCTGAACCTCGACGAGTTGGCCCGCGATCGGATCTCAGAGTTTCTCTTTGTGTTGACACCGCTCAAAGTGGTGGGCGCGACAGGCGTCCCAGTGCGCCCGGTGGCGGTGGTCACGTGACGAGCGGACCTACCCTCCTCGAACAGCTCAGCGCCTTTGCCGCGAACGTGACGTACGAATCGCTGCCGACCGAGGTCGCTGCGAGCGTCAAAGACCGGGTTTTGGATACGCTCGGAATCTGTCTGGCGGCGGTTCCACTAGATACCAGCCGAATGGCGACTGAGCTTGCGGCCAGCTGGGGTGGCCCGGAACAGGCTACGGTCGTCGGGCTCCCGCTGCGGCTGCCAGCTATTGGGGCGGCGTTCGTCAATGGCGTCCTGGCACATTCCCTGGACTTCGACGACACACACCTGCCTTCGGTGCTCCATCCGAGCGCTTGCGTGATTCCCACGGCGCTGGCAGTGGGCGAGACTGTAGGTGTCTCCGGCGAGGCAGTAATCGCCGCAGCGGCGGCGGGTTATGAGGTCACCATCCGCACCGGAATGGCAGCCTATGACCGCGCCCTTGGCAACTCGGTCTTCTTCGAGGACGGCTGGCACGCCACTTCGATCTGCGGCACTTTGGCGGCTGCCGTGATTGCGGCGAAACTTTACGGGATGGGCGCCCACGGCATCGGGAATGCCTTGGGTATTGCGGTTTCGATGGGCTCCGGGGTGATCGAGGGGAATCGGGCTGGCGGGTCGGTCAAGCGCCTGCACTGCGGTTGGGCCGCCCATGCCGGAATTGCGGCGGCGCAGGCTGCCCGCGCGGGCTTCACGGGTCCGATGTCGGCCTTCGAAGGCCGATTCGGTTTTTACCAAGCCTTTTGCCGGGGCCGCTTCGATCCCTCGCAGATCACCCGCGGTCTGGGGACGGAATGGAGCGTCCCGGGAGTTTTCTACAAGCCTTATCCGGCCAACCATTTCACCCACGCCGCCATAGATGCCGCGCTCGCCTTGCGCGAGTCCGTGAACGTGAACGACATTGCGGACATCGAGCTCCGGGTGGCTTCGCCGACGTTGCGCACCATCGCCGAGCCGGCCGAGGCCAAGGCCCGCCCCCTCTCGGGATACCATGCCCAGTTCAGCGGCCCTTTTGTGGTAGCCACGGCGCTCTTGGGCGGCGGTGGATTGGGTGTGTCGCTGGACGATTTCACCGACCAGCGTGTTAGCGATCCTCGTTACCTGGAACTGGCTGCCAAGGTGCGCTGCGTAGCCGATCCCGAATGTGACGCCATCTTTCCGAATCAGTTCCCCGCAATCCTGCGGGTCCGGACACGTTCGGGCACTGTGCTTGAACAGAAGGTGCTTTCCAACCGGGGAGGTCCGGGCAATCCTTTGAGCGCCGAGGAGTTGAAGCTGAAATTCAGCATCAATGCTGCGCGGGTGCTCGAGCCGAGTGCAGCCTCAGAACTGGCGGCGATGATTGGGGAAATGGGAAAGTATTCGATCGAAGAGCTGATGGCCCCGATGGCGCGGGCGACCGCCGATCGCCGGCCGGCGGCGAGCCCGGCTTGAGATGCGGATCGGAGTCCAACCATGAAGCGGTGCGACCTGGTGATTCGGAACGGAACCGTGGTGCTGCCTGGGCTTGGGCCCGTGCGGATGGATTTGGGAGTGAAAGACGGGAAGATCGCGGTGATGGCCGATGCGCTCGCCTCGTCCGACGGAGACGAGGTGGTGGATGCCCGCAACCACCACGTGTTGCCGGGAGCCATTGACTCGCACTTCCACATCGGGATTTACCGGCCTCATAGCCAGGACGCGGAATCGGAATCAGCTTCGGCGATTTCCGGCGGTGTAACTACCATCCTCAGCTACTTCCGAACCGGCCAGCACTATCTGAACAAGAGTGGTCCCTATCAGGAGATCTTTCCCGAACTCCTTTCTCTCTCGGCCGGGAATTTCTGGTGCGATTACGGCTACCACATCGCGCCGATGACGACCCCGCAGCTCGATGAAGTGGCCTGGCTGGTGGACCAGGGCGTGAGCTCGTTCAAGTTTTACATGTTCTATAAGGGCCTTAACCTGGCCGCCGACTCCACTCGCGGCAAGGATTACATTATGGCCGAGGACTACGACCTCGGCCATCTGTACGAGTTGATGGTCCGGGTGGCGGAGGAGGCCCGCCGCCGCCGGATCCGGATCTCTTTGAGCCTGCACTGCGAAAACTCGGAACTCATCCGGGTGTTCATTGCCAGAGCCAAGAAGGAGGGATGGACCGGCCTTGAGGCTTACAGCAAAGGTCGCCCACCGCTGACGGAGAGCCTCTCCATCGAGGAAGCCGCCGTACTGGCCGGCGCCACTGGCTGCCCGATCAACTTGCTGCATCTCTCGAGCAAAGAGGCAATTGAGTCAGCCATGGATGTGCGCCGCAGGTACACGAGTTTGAGCATTGTGCTCGAGACCACGCTGCATCACCTGGCGCTCAACTATGAGGACGCGCGGGGGATTACGGCTAAAGTGAATCCGCCCATCCGCGCTAAAGAGGATCAGCAAGCCTTGTGGAAGGCGCTTGTGGCTGGCCAGGTGGACACGGTGGTGAGCGATCACGCCTGCTGCCTGGAAGAAATGAAGCGCAAGGACCTCTGGTCGGCGCTGCCGGGTTTCGGAGGAACTGCGCTGCTTTATCCGGTCCTGCTTTCCGAAGCGGTCCGCAAGCGCGGGCTTTCCCTGGCACGGACCGTCGAGCTGGTCTCCACGAACCCCGCCCGGTTCTACGGCCTTTACCCAAAGAAGGGTACGATTGCCGTCGGCAGCGACGCCGACCTGGTCATCTGCGACCTGGAAAAAACCCAGACGGTGAGCTTGCCAGGGCTTCATTCCGCCCAAGACCACACGCCGTTTGCAGGACTCACTTTCACCGGCTGGCCAGTCGAGACGCTGCTGCGCGGTCGCGTCGTCTTCCGCTCGGGCGCGACTCAAGGAGCACCCTCCGGACAGTTCCTCAAGAGACCAATGGGCTTGCATGAATCATAGCGCGAAGCTCCGTGCTGCCGCTTGTGGCGCTGTCGGGATTCATCAGACGGCCTCCGCTTCGCTGCTTTGGTGAACGGGACTAGAGCTGGCGTATCGGCCTGTGGTTGTCCAGGGAGTCCCCCAGCGGAGTGGAGATGAAACTCCTGAGTCGAGACGCGCGAACGGGAGCGCCATCCATCGCATTCGGAGGCCTTGTAAAGGCAAAGAGCAAAACGCCAAAGGCAAAAGGAACGAGATTTATTATTTAGCCTATGTCCAGCGAATCGCCAGTCAAAACCGAGCCTGTTCCGCACGTGGCGACGAGAGTTCGCTGGCGGATGCTGATCTTGATGCTGCTGGTGAGCATGGTGACTTACCTGGACCGGGTCAATATCTCGATCGCGGCCAAGCAGATCATGACCGCATACCAGTTGAGCAACGCGGAAATGGGGAGGATCTTCAGCGCCTTCATTCTCGCTTACGCCTTGTTCCAGGTTCCTGGCGGCTGGCTGGCCGACCGCTTCGGCCCTCGGATTGTTCTGACCGTGGCAGTGGTTTGGTGGTCCGCATTCACGGCGCTGACGGCCGTCGCGGCACACCGCTTCCCGCTGTCGCTCTTTCCGGTGGCCTGGTCGTTGGTGATCGTCCGGTTCTGTCTGGGTATGGGCGAAGCAGCTGCCTGGCCCAACTTCAACCGCACGATCGCAAACTGGATGGCTCCTAAAGACCGTGCTTTTTCGATCAGTGTTCCGCTGGCTGGAGGCGGCTTGGGCGCGACGTTGACGCCGCCCCTCATCGCCTGGCTGATGGTCAAGTACGGCTGGAAGCAGTCGTTCTACGTCTCCGCCGTCATCGGCTTGGTCGTCGCTGCGATTTGGTTGTGGTACGCGCGCGACCGCGCCGAAGAACATCCCCACGTGAACCGGGAGGAATTGCTCGTGATCCACGAGGCGGAAGGGCAGTCGGCGGCGGATTCTCCTCCCTCGCCGCCCCGCGAAGCGCGCACTCCCTGGCGGACCATCCTCACCGAACCGAACGTGTGGCTATTGGCGGCAATCAACTTGACGTGCGGCTACGTCATCTATATCTATCTAACCTGGTTCTATACCTACCTGTTGGAAGCGCGCGGTTTGAGTTTGATGCGCGGCTCGCTTTACACCACGGGGCCGTTCTTGGCCATCACCACCCTGACGCCTATCGGAGGAATCTTGTGCGATCGAGCGGCGCGGCGATTCGGAAAGAACCTAGGGCGCAGGTTGGTCGGTATGGGCGGCATGCTAGTCGCGGGGATGGCCCTTTATCTGGGTGCTCGGATTGCCAACATCAATCTAGCCATCGTGGGGCTCTCGCTGGGCGCCGGCGCGATCTACTTCTCGCTAAGTTCCCAGTGGGCGGTGACCATTGACATCAGCAAGGAGCACGCCGGAACCGTTTCCGGAATCATGAACTGGGCGGGAAACACGGGAGGGATCATCTCGCCCCTATTATTGCCCGTTTTGGCGAGAGCTTGGGGATGGACGCCGGCGCTTGAGAGCGCGGCCGGAGTGATCCTCCTAGGGAGCTTGCTGTGGCTTTTTCTGGAGCCCCAGCGGCCTTTGCGCGCCTGTTAACATGGCGGGGGCCTCATCGTCCTTGCAGTTTCCTCTTGACGTGCCCGAAAAACGCGTGCTAGAAACTCCTCCCATTAGTAATATTGTCATATCGTTATGATATTTAGTTAGTCGCTCGCGGCCCCCCGGCTTCAGGAGCGACAAAGGAGCTCCCATGCACAAGAAATCCCGGCGTGAGTTTTTCGAGCAAACCGTCCTTTTGGCCGGCGCGACGCTGGCGGCGCCGAAACTGCTCCGGTCCGCCTTTGCCGCGGACAATGCCGCGGGGACAACCCCGTTTGCTCCTCAGGCCGAGGCTCTGCCCGCCTATGGATCCCGCAGCAGCGCCGCCGCACCATATCTTCCGATAAGGGTTTTAGACACGGAGAAGATGCCCATTCCAGCCCCGGTCGGCGCGCTGGGCTGGGGCCGCAAGGTCCTCTTTGAAAACAAGAAGACCGGCGATCAACTGACCATCCTCTACGTTCCGCCCGGCGCTCCCGGCGCCGCGGTCCACTACCACACCTTCCATGAGTGGGCCTACAACATTGAAGGAGACTTCACCAACAACGAGTCCACTTCTCCCGACCAGCACTATGGGCCGCTGCAACGCTTCCGCGAAGGCAACTTCCTCGATCGCCCGCCCTACAGCCTGCACGGAGGCGAGAAGGGACGGCAGGAATTCATGGCTTCCCAGGTGGGTGCGATCATCCTCATCATGGAGGAAGGGGAGGTGAGCGGCGGCACCTTTACTGTCGAGCCGGGACAGACGGGAATGAAATTCAACGCGGACTACAAGAAGATCAAGACATGGACGGTGCCGCGGATTATCGATACCATCGATAAGATGCCCTGGGAGCCGCACCCGACAGTGCCCGGGCTGAAGGTGAAACACCTGGTGGACGACCAGGGACGCGGATTTCGCGCCACGATGTGGTTCCTTCCCGCCAAGTGGGACAGCTCGCAGTCACGCGAATTCGCTCGCCCCTACTACTACAAGCAGGCCTACCAACTGAACTTCGTGATCGCCGGTGATTTGAAGGTTCAAGCCTACCGGGCGCCCGGCGAAAAGGCTGAGAGCTACAGGTTGGGCAAGTACTTCTACATGGAACGCCCACCCATGAGCATCTTCGGGCTGGCCGACGGGGAGGTGAGCCAGGGCGGCGCCGTGTGGCTCGAAGTGACCTACGCGAAGGGTACTTCCATCCCCAATATTCCGATTGAGGATCCAACCTACCTGTGAGTGCCCCTTCGCAAACAAACGAACCCTATGTCGGCTCGCGCATCAAGAAACTCAAGGGGGAACTCTTTGTCGCTGGGCGGGCGCCTTTTGTGGCCGACTTCAGTCCGCCCGGCACGCTGCATATGGCCGTCGTGCGCAGTCCGCACGCGCATGCGCGGATTTGCGGCATTGACTCGAGCGCGGCCGAGAAGGCTCCAGGTGTGGCGAGGGTGCTTTCCGGAGAGGAGGCCTGCCGGCATCTGAATCCAATCCCCTACTTCATGGACCCGCGGCAGCTGGGGGGCAAGCGCACAGACATCCTGGCGCTAGCTGCGGACAAGGTGCTCTACGCCGGGCAGCCGGTGGCTGCGGTGGTGGCGGCGAGCCGACAGGATGCGCAGGCGGCGGCCGCCTTGGTCCGAGTGCATTACGAACCGCTGCCCGTGGTCCTGGACGCAGAAGCAGCGGTCGCGCCCGGCGCGCCCATGTTGTTCGAGCAGTGGGGCGATAACGTCATGGTGTGCCACCGCTTCACCGCGGGCGATGTAGAGTTGGCCTTCCGCACGGCCGACCACGTTATCAGGGACTCGCTCCGGATCCAGCGTTATTCCACGCAGCCCATTGAGACACGCGCCTACTTAGCCGTCTTCGACAAGGTTGACGAAAGCCTCACGCTCTACGCCACCGCGCAAAACCCTCATCCTTTACGGAACGTTCTCTCCGAGGCCCTGCGCATCCCGGAGAACCGCATCCGCATCATTGTTCCGAACCTCGGCGGCGCTTTTGGGCTGAAGATGCACGGGCATCCGGAAGAGCCTCTGGTCTGCCTGCTGGCCAAGCTGACCGGCCGCCCGGTGAAGTGGATGGAAGGGCGCGACGAATGTCTGCTGATCGGAGGCCGCGAGCAGATCCACCATTTCGAAGTGGCTTTCAATAAGGATGGCAGGATCGCTGGTCTGAAGGACGATTTCCTCGGCAACGTCGGAGTTCCTACCGCCACGCCGGGTTGGGCCATGGTTTTTCTCACTGCCTTGACCATGCCCTCAGCGTACCGGATCGAGAACATCGATGTGCAGTTCTCCGCCGTGGTGACGAATAAAGGACCGTGGAACGCCTCGCGGGGATACGGTAAGGAAGCCACCCACGTGGTCATGGAACGCATCATGGACCTTGTGGCGATCCACCTGGGCATGGATCCGGCGGAAGTCCGCTTCCGAAATTTCATCCCTGCGAATGCTTTCCCGTATCAGACGCCAACCGGCCTGGTGGTTGACAGCGGAGATTACGAGACCACTCTGAAGAAGACCCTGAACCTGATCGGCTACCGCCAGTTGCGCGAGGAGCAGCAACGCAGCCGACAGCAGGGGCGTTACTTGGGCATCGGCATCGGCTACGAGCTGACACCCGAGGGCGGCTCCATGTCCGGGACTTTGATAGCCGGATACGACACCTCCACCGTCAAGGTTGATCCTGCGGGCAAAGTCACGGTGCTCACTGGTGTGACCAATCCGGGGGGCGGCAGCGATACAGGTATCGCCCAGATCGTTGCCGACGAGCTGGGTGTGGACTTAAGCGAGATTCGCGTTCTCCAGGGGGACACGGACTCCTGCCCCTATGGGTTTGGTAACTTCAGCGGCCGCAGCCTGATGCTGGGCGGAGCTTCGGCGGCGCTCGCGGCGCGCGCGGTGAGGGAGAAGATAGCTAAAGTTGCGGGCGTTCTTCTCGGAGAGGATTGGAAAGAGCTTGTTTTCCACCGAGGCAGCATCCATCCCAAGGATCGCCCGGGGGTAAGCGTTAGCGTTCAAGAGGTGGCCTACACGATCTACACGCGCCCGTATGATGTGGCCAGCGTTGTGGAGCCGTCTCTGGAAGAAACCCGCACCTACAAACCCACGCATGTCCGCCATATCCCCGACGAACATGGCCACGTGAATCCGTATCCCAGCTACTCGAACGGCGCCTACATTGCCGTGGTCGAAGTGGATGTGGAGACCGGTCGGGTAAGGGTCATCCGTGTCGCCGCGATCCATGACTGCGGCGTCGTGGTGAATCCGCTCCTGGTGGAAGGGCAGACGCACGGCGCGGTGGCCATGGGCATCGGCGCGGCCTTGGGAGAGGAGGTAGCCTACAACAACGATGGCAGTCCACTAACCACTTCGCTCAAGGATTACCTGATGCCGCGGGCCGCCGACATTCCCCTCATTGAGATTGGGCACCACTGCACGCCCAGCCCGTTCACGTTGCTAGGCACGAAAGGAGCAGGGGAGGCTGGCATTGGGGGGACCGTGGCCGCCGTCGTGAATGCCGTAGCCGATGCGCTCGCGCCCTTCGGCGTGGAGATTCGCGAGTTACCGCTGAACCCACCTCGCATTTGGCGCTTAATGCGGGGAAGAGTGCTCCAAAATCTAGAACCCGAGATCTAAAGTCAAATCCGATGCCGAAGATTTCGACGGCGGAGCCCGCAGCACAGGTTCCGCCGCAGCCGGAGACTGGGATTTCCAACCTTCTCCCTACTACGACGACTTCCGCCGCGGTTTAAACGTCCAGTTCTCGCGGGGGTGGTCTTTCCGCAGGTGCACGTTAAAACAAAAGATATCGCTGCGGTAATGCGTGCGTACGTGATCCACGGGACGGCCATTGGCGGTCATCACCACGCGATCCACAGAGAGGAGCGGCGCGCCGATGCGTGTGGAAAGCAGCCGCGCCAGTTCTGTGTTGGCCAGGGACGCTCGAATACTCTGCCGGGCTTCCAGCAGCGGAATGCCCAGCTTTTCCTGCAGCACGCGTGAAACTGAGCCCTTCCAGTTCGCCCGGGTGAGCCGTCGCCCGATTTCATATGGCAAGTCGTTCACCACGTGGCTGTAGGGTTGATTGCGGTAGGAGCGGACGCGGGCACACCGCACCAAAAGCGCTCCCGGCTCGAGACCTAACACCTTCGCTTCCGCCGCGGAGGCATTCACCGTGGCAATGTGAAGCACCTTCACCACGGTGGTCGTCAAACCCAGGGTGATCAGATCGTCCATCGATCCTTCAAGTTGCAGCGCCCCTCTAAACGGCCTATGTTTGTTGACAAACGTGCCTCGGCCAGCCTCGCGCCGGATCAGGCCTTCCTCCTCCATCGCCCCCAACGCCTGCCGCACCGTAATGCGGCTCACTCCGTACTCCTCCACCAGCATTGCCTCGGTGGGAAGCCGATAACCCGGTGCCAAACTTCCCGAAAGGATTTTGTCCGTCAGGATACTCTGCAGTTGGTAGTACAACGGGACCTTATCGGATACAAACAGCGGCGACTTCTCCGGTCCGCTGGAAGCGAATTTCGTAGCACTGGCGCCCATGGCTCCTCGCTCTATTTTTTCTCGGGCACCAGTTTCGCGCCGTTGCTGGTGAACTCAATCTTCTGCTGATACGTGCAGTCGGTGTAGTAGTCGGCCCAAAGCCGTACCCCGGTGCGCACCAACGAGAGGGTATAGCCGGAATCGCTGTGCGAGAGAGGACCTAGATGTCCCACGCCGCCCGGACGCCACCAATAGCTTCGATTGCCGTAGCGGACTGCCGTTGGTCCCTGAGGGAGACACTCCCCAATCACGTGATGGCCACTCGACTCCACCCAATAATACTCCTCGAAGCTAGGATGGACTTCGTAGGATGGAATGGCTGGAGCCGGGCCGCCTCCACCACCGACTCCGAACACCATCCAGGTCATCTCGCCGGTGTCCGGATCTTGACGCAGCAGTTGATGGATGGATCCCGGGATATTGCCGCCGACACGATAGGCGGGAAAGGGCTTCCCGATATATAAGTTCTGGCGATAGTAGTTCCAGTCACGCACGACGGCGTAATCCCGCGCTCCCGCCTTGTCCCCTTCAGAGGCTACAAAGTCCGGCGGAGCCTTGAACCATTGGATGAAAACCGCGCCTTGCCGCGTGCTCACCGGACCGTGCGCCATTCCCGCGGGAATGTAAGTGTAGGAGTACTTGGTCAACTTCTGTTCGCCTTTGGCGTCGCCGATGCTGAGATCGCCCTCCAGCAGAAAGATTTCCTCATCGCTCGAGTGGTAGCCCTTCTGCTCCTGCCGCCAGCCCATCGGCAGCGAGATCATCAGCGCGACGGCGCCTATGCTGGGGGAGCGGCTGAGCAACCTCGCTTTCATCCCCTCCGGCATGCCCGGAATATTCAAGTGCTCCCACGGCATCGTCTCGGGGTTCTCGATGAGGACATAGCCGGGACGGCCCTCACCTTCATAACTGCTGGGCTTCGGCGTCGGAGGCGGCGTGGGCTCCTGGGCAGGTAGCGAGATCGCAGCCGCCTCGAGAAGGGGTACGCACAGCAGCACCAATTGTAACTTCACTCGCGGCCCTCCTTCTCCGTCTCTTTGGGATTATCGCAACGATCGAAGTAATTCAGGCCGGAACTGCTGCCCGTGCGAAAGAGCCACAAGCTATAAGTGGACGACCACAAACTGCGCCCACCGTAGGGGGCGCTGGCCGGCCGGAAGAAGTAACCGCCCGGGCCATAGCTGCCTACCACCTCACCTACGGGCAGACACTCCCCTACGGTCATGTCTCCTTCGAGTAGGTAGCCTTCCTCCCAGGCGGGATTGGCGCTCCACAAGGGTCGGCGCTTGCCGGCCGTCAGGCTGCCTGCGCCTCCGCCGGGCGTCATCGCGATCCAGGTCAGCTGTCCGGTCACCGGGTCGCGTCGGATGATTTTCAGATGAATCGGGTAGTCGGGCGGAAGCGGACGGTTGCTGAACTTCGGAAAATCCTCTGCTTTGGCGAGGCGCGCCGTATAGTAATTCCAACCTTCGATGACTTGGTCAGAGCGCGCGTCCGGCTTCGATTCCCGGCTGGCCACAAAGTCAGGAGGCCCATCCCACCATTCGAGAAACGTGGCTCCATAATCGGTATGCACCGGCCCATGAGCGTAGCCGGCGGGGTAATGAGCATAGGAGTACTTTCCCATCTTCTTGTCCCCGATGGCAAGATCACCGTCCAAGACAAAAATTTCTGTGTTGGTTTTGTGATATCCGGTGGGTCGGGACCAACCCGGCGGCAGCCGCTTGATCTGCGAGCGGGCTTGAGTGGTTTCGTCAACGCTCAGCAGCTTGATCTCTGCATCTCGAATACCGCGAATCGCGAAAGGCCTCCAATAGAGCCTGTCCGGTTGAACCCAAGCGACCAAGTCCTTGCCTCGGTCCCGCGACTCAATGATCCTCCAGGACTGCGCGCCTACCGCAGCCGCGAGGCCGGTAACCAGCAAAACGACCCGAATGGCGGAATGGCCCATCAGATGCGGCACGGTTCGAGACCTTCCTGATCACGAAGGATGGTGGGCTGATTCAGTTCAGCTTGAAGCGCGGTCGACGACGCGATGGCCGTAGCACAAAACATCATAATGATATGACTATATGACTAATAAGAGCGGCTTGTAGCACGCGGCTTTCGAAAGTGTCAAGAAGAAAGTGAACCGAGCGGGCTCACCCCCGTACAGGCACTTTGTGAAGCCCTGACCTGACCATAGGTGATCAGTCCCCAGGTTTAGAAGGAGGTTTCCCGTCAAGCAAACAGCGAGCTGTTGGATTCTTGCCGGGTTCGCGGCAACTCCCGAATCGCCAGGAAACACTTTTCCTGCGTGAGAGAGCCGGATCTTCTCAGCCGCCGGATGGCTGTGCCTCCTTATTCTCCACCAACTCCGCAATCTCGCCCGAGCGCCCGCGCAAGGCCAGCGCCGGTCGATTCCGATAGAGTGGTTCAGATAGGCGCGAACTTAACCGGCGAAAGGGAATCGAGGCGGTCTGGAGCGCCACGGCCACCTTCTCGATGTCGGGAACGTCCAGGGTGCAGATGGACACTCCTGAAGGCAGGCTGCCACCAGGAGTGGGGCGCGACAACACCTCCTCCGGATAGCCGTCGAGTTCGATCAAACTGCTGGGTCCGGAGCGCGCGGTGGCCAGAACCCCCTTGCGGTCGGCGGGCCATTCCAGATACCGGTTGGCGAATCTCAGCGGAAACTCGGCTTCGAATCCGAGCTTCATGCCGAGGGTCTGGATGTAGAAGTCTCGCGTGGCTGGGTAGGGCCAACAGGCCAGAACAACGATGAACAGAGTTCCCACATTGTTCGGGCCCAACTGGCCGCCCGGATACGGCCCATTCGGATCGACCAAGCTCTGAGTGCAATAGAGCGCCTCGCCGCCCAGTCCCAAAGCCTGCATGGCACGCAGTCGCGGCGGGTCGCTAAACTTCAGATCGGCGGGTCCACCGATGCGCTTGAAGGGGCTCGCCTCCAGGCGCTGGGCGAGCTCGTCCACGTTGCGCGTCCGGAGTTCAAGCGCTGTCCAGCCACGTGTGGTGAAAGCCGGCGTGGGCTTGGCCGAAACCTCCACAAAGCGGATCAGACCCCGCTGCATGTCCTTGGGGCCGACCAGCGCGGCCGGATGGCCGGCCACACCAGGCGCATCCCACAGCGTAGCCTGAGCCGCCGTCACTTTTCCTCGCCAATGGACGACGTAGTCAAACCATTTGCAATATTGATTGACGGCTTCCTGCACACTGGGCACCGACGCGGTTCCCGCTGCGATCCCGGAAGTCAACGGTGCTGGGGCTGGTTCGGATTTGGCTTTTTCCTGAGACCGCAGACTGAAGGCCGAGCGACCCCACAGGCCGAGAAAGCCCAGGTTCCCGCCCCCCACCAGCAGGGAACGAAGAAGTTCTCTGCGCGACAGCTTCATTCTCGCCTTCCTTCGGAGAACTTATTATTTCACAGGCACCCACTTGCCGTCGTTCGTCAGCTCGATCTGCTGTTTGTAAGAACAGTCGCTGTAGTAATCGGCCCAAAGCTGCGCGCCGGTGCGAACCAACGATATCGAATATCCTGCAGGGGAGTAGGAGATCGGCCCAATGTGACCCACATTGGCCGGCCGCCACCAGTAGCCCCGGTTCCCATACTTCATGGGTGTGGGCCCATCCGGAAGGCACTCGCCGACCACGAACTCCGCGGAGCGCTCCAGCAGGTAATACTCCTCGAAGGTGGGATGCACCTCCCACACCGAGGCGCTCCGCGCCCCGCCTCCGCCGATCCCAAAAGTGATCCACGTCATTTCCCCGGTGTCAGGGTCCTTACGAAGCAGCTTGAGCCGAAGTCCTGGAATCGGCGGGCCTTTTCGGTACACCGGGAAGTAGCCCTCATCCCACTTCGTCCGGTAGTAGTTCCAGTCGCGTACTGCCGCGTGAGCGCGCGCGCCGAGCTTG
This sequence comes from Candidatus Dormiibacterota bacterium, assembly GCA_035602605.1. Lineage (GTDB taxonomy): Bacteria > Acidobacteriota > Terriglobia > Acidiferrales > UBA7541 > DASQHY01. The sequence goes on along the minus strand of DATNLZ010000029.1, from coordinate 42,764 downwards.
TTCTTCACCGAAGCCACAAAGTCCGGCGTCTTGCTAAACCACTGGATCATCACGGCACCCTGCCGCGTGCTCACCGGGCCGTGCACCATGCCTTCCGGGATAAAGGCGTAGGAGTACTTGGTGAGTTTCTGTTCACCCTGGTGGTCGCCGATCGAGAGATCGCCTTCGAGCAAGAACATCTCCTCGTCCGCGTTATGGTAGCCCTTTCGCTCCTCTTGCCAGCCGATGGGGATGTACGTCAGCACGGCCAGCGCGCCGAGTTTTTCCGAACGACTCAGGACCCTGGCTTCGAGGCCGGAAGGCATGCCGGGGACCTCCAGGCGTTGCCAGGGTACGGTTTCGGAGTCGTAGATGGCCACGAATCCGGGACGGCCCTCGGTGGCGTATCCTGGTTTTGGCTTGGGTGGAGGCTCTTGAGCGGACAGAAGCGTGCTGGCTCCTATCGCCAGCGCCGCAAACCTGCGAACAGTTCCGGGCATCATCGCCCACCCTCTCTGTGGAATTGCCAGCCGCTTACTTCCTGGGCTCATTACAATCCTCAAAGTAATCCGCCCAGATGGGTTTCCCGGAGCGAAAGATGAAGAGTGTATAGGAAGGCGAGGAGGCGCTGCGGCCACCGTGACGGATGCCGGTGGGACGGAAGAAGTAGTCGCTGGCCGTGTAGGTGCCAACCACTTCTCCGACGCCCGGCAGACATTCGCCGTAAGTCAGCTCACCTTCCAGCAGCATGGCCTCCTCGAAGCTCGGGTGCGCCTCCCAGTGTCCTCTCCCCGGCGCGCCGGTCCGGACCGAGCTACCGCCGCCCGCACCCATGTTGATCCAGGTCATCTGGCCGGTGACCTTGTCCTTGCGCAGTAGTTTCAGACGCGTGTCCCGAGGGGGCGGAAACGCGGCCCACTTGGGAAAATCATCATTCTTGGTCCAGGGCTTGTCGTAATAGTTCCAGTCTTCCACCAGTTCGTCGACTCGCGTTCCCGGTTTCGTTTCGCTGCCGACCACGAAGTCAGGCGTCCCGTCCCACCAGTGCAGGAGCGTCGCGCCATATTCCGTGTAGGAAGGGCCGTGCACATATCCGGCGGGATAGTAGGCGTAGGAGTATTTCGTCATCTTTTTCTCTTCGCCGACGGTGAAGTCGCCACTCAGGACAAAAATCTCTTCGTTGGTGTTGTGATAGCCCCGCGGCTGCTTCCAGCCGGCCGGGAGTCGAGTGATCTGGGAGCGGGCTTTGGTAGTCTCGTCGAAGCTCAGCAACTTGAACTCAGCATCCGGCAAGCCCGTGACGACGAAAGGCCGCCAGTAGAGCCTTTCCGGCTGCACCCATCCCACAAACTCCTTGCCACGGTCACGGGACTCTCCGGTGATTTTCTGGGCGTCCGCGTCCGCGGTCACCAACAGCGCGAGCGCAACCACGCAAAGCCCGTGGCTCAAGCCACTCATCGAAAGGCTCCTCAGAAACTATATTTCAAGCTGAACTGCACCAGTCTTGGGTCCCTGGCTGTGAAGATTTGGCCAAATCCCCCAGCGTCGATGACCCGCTGCGGAAAGTCAAACATCGGATGATTTGCAAAGTTGAAGAAGTCAACCTGGAAGCGAATCTGTTGATCCGATATCTTGGTGTATTTGCCGAAACTCACGTCGAAGTCTTTGATCCCTGGTCCCCAGAGGATATCGCGGCCGGAGGTGCCAAGCGTGTTCAAGGGCTGGGGCACAAAGGCCGAAGTGTCAAACCAGTGTTGAGGGTCGCGCTGGCTGGCCGGCAGGTTGCCGTCGGCGGTGCGGTTCGGGCGACAGTTCCCGATCCCGCCGCCGCAGCGGTCCTGCGCGATGCTGACGCTGAACGGCAGGCCGGTCTGGAACGAGGTGATTCCGGTGACATACCAGCCGTCTACTATTGTGTGGGCAACACCGGTGAGACTGCTCCCCCACCTCCGGCCACTTCCAAACGGTAGTTCGTACAGATAGTAGGCAACCAGCCGGTGCGACGTGTGAAAGGTGGAAAGACCCTTTTCAATTTTGAGGTTCCGGCTCTGGGCCAGGTTGGTGCTCGTCGTGGAGGCAAGCAGGGAGTCGTTGTCGATGGAGCGCGACCAAACCCAGTTGCCGCTCAGGCTGAACCCGTGGGACATACGTTTCTCGGCTCTGAGCGTCATGCCGTTGTAAGTGGAAAACCCGCCATTCGTGATGTAAATCGCAGTGGGCGCGAGATACGGAATGGGTTTAGTGTTTTGGTTTCCCAGCACGGTCGGGAAATTAAAGCGATCCGAGGTGAAGAGTTTCGTTCCCTTGGTCCAGTTATAGCGCAATTCCACTAGCAGGTTACGCAGAGGGCTGTGCTGGATGCCGAAACTGGCCTGCTGTACGTAGGGAGTGCGAAAGTCTGTGGGGAACACCGTCAGGCCGATCGTAGGCGCCGCCGCATTGGTTAGGGCCGTTTCCATTGGCGCCCGGAGCGTGGTGTTAAGGGTGGACTTGCTGGTGTTGAAGGGCGCTTGAGCCACGCTCACCAGGGTCAGCCATCCCGGCTCGAAGTCATAGAAAATGCCGTAGCCGCCACGGACTACCGTTTTCTGGTTGGCGAACGGCATCCAGGCAAAGCCCACCCGAGGCGCTAAGTTGTTGCGGTCGGGCCGAATGATGGAGGTCGGATACCCAATGTCCTTTGTCCCCACAACCGGGATGCGAGCCTGAATGTCCTTGAGCTGGTTCAGATCCATCCACGGCGTCCCGATGAAGTTTCCGGTCGAGCCTGGCAGCACCAGGGCCAGGGGATTTAAGGAGAACCCCGCCCGACGCCCGTTGATCTCGGTAAAGGGCGAGCGGTAGTCGTAGCGCACTCCCAACTCCAGCACCAACTGGGTGCCTAGCCGCAGCTTGTCCTCTCCATAGAACGAATACCCGAGTGCCCTCAGGTGAGTGACACGGTTGTCCCCGAACGCATTGGTGGCTGAGAAGGGAACTCCCAGCAAGTAATCGGCAAACGCATTCCCGGTCAGGAAGCCCGTGTAGGTAAACATCCCGCGATGCCCCTTGCTGGTGGGGTTGAAATGGAGCCGGGAAGCGTCACCCCCGAACTGGAAGGAGTGCCGGCCACGAATGTGGGTCAGATTTGCCCTCCACTCGAAGGTCTCGTCAAACCGGCCGGTGTCCCCGCTAGGGCCGCCAAAGGGATTGAAACCCGCGATACTGATTACCGGCGGACCGAATTCATCGGCGTTGCGCGTGAGCCCCTGGATACCCGTGAGCTGTCCGTAATCCAAAGCCAGCGCCTCCTCGTGCTGGCCGCCGGAGGTGCGGTTGTAACCGAAGTGCAAGTCCAAGATGGTGACGGACGAAAATACCTTGGCGTACCCCAAGGCCAAGTTGCGCGCGGCATTGGTCACGAACTCTCCGAAGCCCGGCAGGTTGGTTCCCCCACTAACGAACTGCTGGAACGGGAAGGGGTCCAACCCCCGGTGGTCCAGGAAGAGAAAGCGCGCGAAGAAGCTATCCTGCTTGCCCACTTGCCGGTCCACTCTTACGCTGAACTGGTCACTGGTCACGCTCTTGATCGGCACGCCGGTAAAGTTGCCTGCCAATGCAAGGGGATCGGGGTTGGTAGGCTGCGGCAGAAGCCCGAGCAAAACCTGGGCGGCGTGGTTAATGCGCTGCTGGGGTATCTGATTATTGGGAAACGGCTGGCCTGTCCTCGGGTCCTTCGGTGCCGGTTGGCGGGCCGCGGGGTTATTGACGAAGGCGGAGAAGTCCCCCGACTGCATAGCCAGCGTCGGAACGCTGAACCGGCCAGTGAGGGACTGGCGGATTCTCAAGCCCTCGTAACTGCCGAAGAAAAAGGTTCTCGGGCCCAAAGGGCCCCCGAACGTGGCTCCGAACTGGTTTTGCTTGTAAGGCGGAGCGGGAAGGGACTTGTTGTCGAAGTAGTTGTGGGCGTTCAGCTTATCGTTGCGCAGGAATTCCCAGGCCGAGCCATGGAACGCGCTGCCCCCAGACCTGGTGACGATGTTCACGTAACCGCCACCCTGACCGCCCCACTGGATGGAGGAAAGGCTCGACTGGACCTTGAACTCCTGGATGGTGTCAATCGAAGGGGAGACGGAGAGCGTGTTATAAAGGAAGTCCAGCGCCGTACTGCCGTCGATGGTGTAGTTGTTGGCGTCCTGGCGGTTGCCGTTAATGGCCAATTGTGGGCCCTGAGTGCCGGCGATATTCTGCGCAGGCGTACCTCCCGCGTTCTGCACCACGCCCGGGGTGAGCTGGGCAAGCTGGAGGAACTGTCGGCCGTTCAAAGGGAGGCTCTCTACTGACTGGCGTTCAATCACCTGGCCCACTTCGATGTTCTCCGATTGTAACAGCGGGGCCTGAGCCGACACTTCCACTGTTTGGGAGATCTCGCCCAGAGCCATGGAGACGTCGAGCCGCGCCACCTGCGCCACCTGCAAGGTGATCCCAGAGAGCACCGTCCGGCGGAAGCCTTCCTTCTCGGCCGTCAACGAGTAGGTCCCCGGCGGAAGCAGGGGAACCGAGTAGGCGCCCAGACTGTCGCTCGTGGTGGTCCGCGTCAGGTGAGTCTCCTGATTGGTGATGGTGAGTTGCACGCCGGGGACCGCCCCTCCAGTGGGATCAGTGACCCGGCCATCGATAGTCGCGGTGGTTAATTGCCCGAAGCATGTCCCGGCGTGAAGCAGACAAACGACCCAGCAAAGTAGAAGCTTTTTCATGGCACCACCTTCGCTTGCTGTTCAAGATCCGAAACAATTGGCTCGCTTGTAATACACAATCGTGCAGATCGTCAAGAGAAAAATCAATTCGTCTACGGCGAAGACGCAGCGAACCAAAGTTTTCTTTTCTAACCGGCGTTGGGGTCCACCAACTGGATCATCACTCCAAAAGTCCTCCGGTTCGATGTCGGTTAGCTTCCTCCAATCGTGCCTCGAGCGGGACGTGAAAGATCTGGCGGTACCTCTCGATAGCGCGGTCCAGGTCACGAACAATGTAGTCAATGTGGTGAATCCTCACCAAGCGCACGGACCACCTCCTTGCGGGAAATAGAAGCTTCGAAGCCGTACGCGTCGCTACCAGGATTCTGAAGCGCCGGCTGGTTTGCGCAATCCGCCATGAGGTCCTCAGCGGAATTGCGGAAGCACTCGCTCTCCAAAAAGAGTGACGGTGCGGGCTGCTAACTCCAAAGGCATGCCTCCCATCGAAATTCGCAGGTTGAAGTAGTTGACGCCTGCCTCGTCGCGGTATTTGCGAATGCTCGCTGCGCAGGTTTCCGGGCTGCCGGCAAAGTAGAGGGCATCGCCCATCTCGTAGAGGTCTTCCTGAGCCCCGACCAGGTTTCCTTGGGTGTCCCACAATTGGCCGATCTGTCTGTAGAACTCGAGAACCCGGCTGACGTAAGCCTTGCCTTCCTTGCGTGCTTCCTCATCGGTTTCCGCCACAAACGCGATTCGGTTTACCGCCACAGTCGCTCTTGCTTGATCTCTGCCCAAACCGTCGAGGTGTTCGCGGTACCGTCGGGATTGTTTCTGGATGAGCGCGAAATGGTAAGGCGTGGCCGCATACCACCCGTCACCAAGCGTAGCGGCACGCTCCGCGGATCGAGCGAGCTTTCCTGCCACCCAAAGAGGAGGTCCGCCGGGCTGGAGTGGGGCCGGATACACGCCTCCCTCAATCGAAAAGTGCTTGCCTGCAAATCGTTGTTCTCCGGCCCACAATTTCTTCAGCGCGCACAACGTCTCGTCCATGCGCGAGCCGGCCTCATCCGGTGGCAGGCCATAGCGCTCCATCAATTGCGGCAGGCCCACGCCGACCCCCAGGACGAGGCGTCCCGAACAAAGGTTGTCCAGCACAGCGGCATCATAGGCCAGGGCCAGCGGATGCCAGAGGGGCAGCAGAAGCACTCCGGTGCCCAGCCGCAGGCGCGTGTTCCTGGACAATGCCGCCAGGATTAGCAACGGAGACGACACATGCCCAGGGCCAGGCTCACGCGGGCGGTTTTCTCCAGCCCAAACGGAATCAAACCCATAACTCTCCGCGCGCCCGAGCAAGTACGTATAGTCGTCCAGGAGCTTGTCGAGTGGTCGAGCCTCATTCCAGAAATCGAGAGCCAGGCCAAATCTCAATGGCATGCAGGCTTCCTTCGCGGGGATTTTCCATGGTGCGGGTTTCTTCCCAGCCCTGCAAGGTCCTCAGAGGTTCGAGCCGATCGGCTTCCGATTCGCCGCCCAAAGTGGCTTCCCGCCGATGCGATTCCTCGACCGGAAAACGCTAAGGAAGCTCCACTCTCAGGACCAAACCCGTCCGTTCGGTGACGTTTCGCTTTTCAACATCGAGCTTGTGAATCTCGTGCTGCTCGCTGAGCTTCGATTCCAAGCCTTGCGTAAGCGCCTGATGGCTGGTGACGAGCATGAGCGCGCCATCCACCAACGGTAGCGGCACCTCATGCCAGGTCCCGCGGTGAATGTTGATCCCCGTATCCCCCGGCACGAAGAACGCGTGGATCTCGTCGTGCGCCGGGATGCCATCTTCCTCGCGGGCGTTCGGGCGCGCCACCACAGCGATAAAGGGATGGCCGCCCAGGGGGATGAAGCTCTGCGTGAGTTCGAAGTGTCGCTCGATGAAAATGATGCGGAACTCGCGAAGTTTCGAGCGCGTGAGCAGAAACTCCACCGGCTGGTCGGACTCAAACAGTGCCGGACGGTAGACGTCGATCCGGTCGCCGTACAGCTCAATCGGAAGTCGGCGGAGACCATCTGCGGAAAGCACATCGCCGAAAGGAGCAAAAGCTTCCCGAGTCAGAAGTTCTGCTTTGATGGTTCGAATGGCATGTTTTACTTCCGCTTTCGTCGCCATGGCAGGCTCCTTTTCCTTACGATTTGTCAGCAGGTTGCGGGTTTCGCCGAAGTGCCTCTGCCGCACCGCGGACCGCCTGGATAATGGTTTGGTATCCCGTACAGCGGCAGAGGTTCCCGGAGATACCAGCCTTGATTTCATTGTCGTTCGGGTCGGGGTTTTCCCTGAGAAGTTCTAGCGTGGTCATAATCATCCCCGGGGTGCAGTAACCGCACTGGAAACCCTGGTAGTCCCAAAAAGCCTTCTGCACGGGATGAAGGTCGCCATCGGCAAGCCCTTCCACAGTTCTAATCTCATCTCCGTTGGCGCTGGCAGCCAGGACAGTGCAGGACTTAACGGCGCTGCCGTTCAACAAAATCGTGCAGGCTCCGCAGTGGCCGGTCAGGCACCCGATGTGTGTCCCGGTTAGGCCCAACTCGTCCCGCAACAGTTGGACCAGTGGGATCCGCGGATCGACGTCGGCCTGCCTGACCTCGCCGTTGACCTTCACCTCGATTTTCACCTTCGACACCGGAGCAAGCGTGGTCCTTGCGCTGCTCATGTCCTCTCCCCTTTTCCTTTGTGGCGCGCCCGCTCAAAGGCTGAGGTCAGCGCCCGCTTCGCCATCACGCCGGCCATGGCACGCCGGTACTCTCCGTCCGCCTGGACATCGGTAATGGGATTGGTGACGGCCTGCTCGGTGGCTGCGGCCACTTCGCCTAGGAGTTTTTCCGTCACACGGGCGCCGCCGACCATTGCTTCTACCTGTCTCAAGCGAATCGGCACCGGCGCCACGCCGCCCAAAGCAAGCCGGGCGGCCGCAAAAGATTCGTTCAAATTCAGTTTCACCGTGCAGGCTGCGCTCGCGATCGAGTAGCAGCCATCGCTGAACTTTAGTTTCTGATACGAAAACCCCGTGTCGGGACTCAACTTGGGCACGGTGATCTCCGTCAGGATTTCATCCGGCCGCAAGGCGGTTTTGCCGACATCACGGAAAAACTCGGAGGCCGGCAGGCGGCGCTCGCCCACAGAACTCAACAGTCGGAACTCGGCGTCGAGTGCCACTAGGCAGGGAAGAAAATCGTACGCGGGGCTGCCCGCGCAAACTGCTCCGCCGATGGTGCCTCGGTTGCGGACCTGGATTCCTCCGCCAATCTGGCTTGCTGCATCGGCCAGAAGGCCGCACCAATTTTGAATCGCCTCGGACCGCTCAATGGTTCGATGAGTGCTGAGGGCCCGAATTACGATGGCGCCGTTCGCAGTCTCGGTCCCAACCAGATTCTTCAGCGCCTTCAGGTCGATGATGTTAGTGGGCGAAAGCTGTCCTTGATTCATCCGCGGAACAACGTCCTGGCCGCCGGCCAGCACCGTGGCGTCGGTACCAAGCTGGCTGAGGCGGTCGAGGGCCTCTTCCAGGCTGGCCGGAGCGTAGTAAGTGAGAGTCTTTGTCATGTGCGCCTCATGACCCAGCGAGGCCGGCACGCTGCCGCCTTGTCTCAATCCCTTGGTTCCCGGTATGGGCGTGGGGGCTTCGGAGGACGACCAGGACCAGTCTTGCCAACGTGGCGACAAACCGCGCCCGGTACGTGACAAACACGTTGCCGTTCAGCTTGCGGACTCTGCAGCCAACATAGGGTTCCGCCGACTGCGTTTTCGCCCGGTCACTCATTCGCTGCCGCCCCTTCCGGGAAGAACCCTTTCCACTGTCAACACGGCTCACACATAATGAGGTGCTTCAACGGGGAGGTTGGGGATGGATGTTCCCTTCGCATAGGTGACCTCCAACCAGAATCCACCACGCTCCGAGACGACTCCGTCGGACAGGCCAAGAATGCTCATTGGCGGCCGCTCCACGTAAAAGTATTTACCCAGCGCAATCCTTTCCGCCTTCTCGCCGGGGGCTCTGTAGGTTTGGACGTTGATCTCCCCATTCAACACAAAATTGAATTGGTAGGCCTGCTTGAAATAGTAAGGGCGCGCGAAGGGCGGTGACTGCCCACTGTTCCATCCTCCAGGAAGCCAACGCAGGATGGCTCGGAAGCCGCGGACCTGATCATCCACAAGGCGCTTGACGCGCAGACCGGACACACCGCCCTCCGGCTCCCAAGGCATGGAGCCCAGTGTGTAAATGATACGCGGCACCGCCCACTGCTTCACTTGCTTCCATTCCTCATTGTATCCGGGTTCGCCGGGCAAAGGGCTAACGCTCCGGCCCCCTTCTTCCATGATCAAGCAAGTGCCTCCCGCCTGGGAATCCAGGCGGTCTTTCTCTCCCCCATGCAAGCTGTAGGGAGGACGATCCAGGAAGTAGCCCTCTTTGTATTGCATGAATGGGCCCACGCGCTGATCCGGATGCGTGTACTCATTATTTGTGAAGTCGCCGGTGAGCCAGTAGGCCCATTCATGGAAAAGATGATAGTGAATGTGACCACCCGGCCCGCCGATCGGGACATCAATGATGCGCAGTCGGCCTTTAGTTACTTTGTCCTCGAAGAGCACCTTGTTCCTCCAACCCAGAACCCCGGTCGGAGGAGGCCACGGCATTCGTTCAGTATCCAGGATTCGAACCGGAACCCAGGGGGAAGTTGCCGTTGTGTGGACCTCGTAGGACGAGCTTTCGCATTGGGCACTTCGTCCGGCTGGCACATTTGTTTCGCTGGACTGCCACACCGCGAGCACCGGCGCGGCCGCTGCTGCCAGGGCGCTTCCCTGAAGGAACTCCCGCCGGGATCTCGTTGTCATCGGACCTCCTCTGGTCCATCGTCCAGTCTCCGTTACAAAAAACAAAGGAATATAGAAACTGTTCACTCAAAAATAGTTCGGCTCCTCGATCCGAGTATCACTTACCGTCACTCCCTTCCCCCTGGACCGGATTGGTGAGGCCATCGAATCTGCAACCGAAATCTCCTTGCGCCCTGCGCCACGAGTCGGCCAGTGCGTTCGGGTTTGCGCACGATAACCGGCATGGAACCACTTGGCATTTCCGGCGTTTTATCAGAAAATGCGGCGACCTAATAGGGTAATGCCCCAGTTGCCTTGCCGAATGCCAACATGCGATGGCTTGGCCCTTGCCTACTGTTTCAATTTTGAGACAATTGAAATGGATATATCACGCACTGCCCTTTGTCAAGAAAAAATCAACCCTTCCACCCGAACTGAGCTGCTTCGCCCGAAAGACGACGCAATATGGAATCTGTTTTGGATACACACAGTGCTCTGCAGCAGCATCAGGCTCGATTTGCTCCTCGGTGTTCTGCGAGGCGGTGACACGCTCCCTCAATGTGTGATGTGAGCGACAGACGCGCATCAGCCCTAAGATCGTGCGGAAAGTCTATCTCGCACTGGCAAGAGAGTGCTGGCCGACAATGAACTGAGTTACAGTCACCATGGCGCGTGCGTTCGTGTTCGCGAAGACTAGGGCCAAGTCCTCGACTGATGACGGCTCTCATTTCTGGCCCAGAGCTGCTTGAAACAACGAAGATTTGTGTTTCATTTTTGAAACAATTGATTTATCTTCGCTGCATCCTCCAGAGGAACCAGTTATGGGCTACCGATTGGCCGCTGATTTGGGCGGAACCTTCACGGATTCGCTTCTCTTCAATGAGAGGATGGGTAGCTTGGTCCTCGCCAAGACTCTCTCCATTCCGTCGGATCCCTCTGTAGGTATTCTCGCGGGGGATTCGAAAAGTTGCCGACGTTGCGGGGATCGCACCCCAATGAAGTATCGCTCATCACGGTGCGAAGCGCTTTTGCAACGAATGGGAGAAGGGATTTTATCGCAGATCAGGGAGGTGAGCATAAGTGGTCAAAGGGTTTGCTTTAACCTGGAGTCCCGCAGTAGCGATGAGCAAGGAGGAGATAGATACCTTCCTTTCGGGACGGCTGGTCGCAAGAATTGCCACCGTCGGGTCTGACGGCATCCCTCACATCAACCCCGTGTGGTATTACTGGGATGGCGAGTACCTTTATATCGTGATGAAGGCCAAGAGGAAGATGGCCAAGAATCTAACACTGAACCCCTGGTGCTCGATCGTTATCGACACGGACGAGCGGATTATCTGGGGAATGTGGGACAACCGCGCCAGGGGCGTGATTATCACGGGACGGGCTGAACTGCATCCACCAGAAGGCGAGATCACCATCTCAGCCGGTCCGTGGAAGGATACATACCCAGTCTCTCGAGCCAGGATGTTGCTTTTGAAGAGATACCAATTAGGCCCCGAGCAGGGTGCATTGGGCATCGATCCCCTGAAAATACAGGCAGCTATGGAGCAGGCACAGAGTGACCCTGGAAACCTGCTTTATAAGGAGCGCGGGGAGTTCATTATAGCCAAGATCAAACCCGAAAAGATGAGGGCTTGGGATTTCTCAAAAGCTGCACCCAAGGATTCGCTTGTGTAATCGCAGTCAATGGATTCCATTTCTTTGCCAGGATCTAAAATGCCGCAGTTACCCCGCTCTCGTGCAGCACGACTATGCGTATCGGCATGACGATGAAAAATCGCGATGCGCTGTCGGGGATGCGCGTTCTAGAGTTCGGTCACATCGTCTCAGGACCGTTCGCGACCCTGTTGCTGGCAGATCTTGGTGCGGATGTGGTCAAAGTGGAACCGCCGCAAGGCGATGGGTTACGAGCCTGGCCGCCGATCGTCGAGGGTGACAATGGCGCCCGGATGAGCTTGAATTTCGCCGCTCTCAACCGGAACAAGCGCAGCATCATAGCGGACTTGAAGGACTCGGAGCAGAGGGGGCGGGTGTTGCGTCTTTGCGCGTCGGCCGACGTGATCGTGGAAAATTATCGGCCCGGCACCTTGGCACGCCTTGGCATTGGCTTTATTCACGTCTCCGCGATGAACGAGAGGATCGTCTATTGTTCTCTATCGGGTTATGGGCAGACGGGACCTTATAAGTCGCGAGGTGCCTTCGATGTGGTTGTGCAAGCAATTTCAGGACTGATGAACGTCACAGGTGAGGAAAACGGGCCCCCCGCGAAGAGCGGTGTCCCGGTCGCAGACTTCGTTGCCGGCCTGTACGCGGCCTATAGTATCCTCGCAGCCCGCGACGTCGCAGCACGCGAGCATCGTCCGATCAATCTGGATTGTTCCATGCTCGACTGTATCCTCGGCATTTCAGGTTTGCAAACGAGCGAGTATTGGGGCACCGGGATTCCACCGAAGCGGATGGGATCCGCGCATCCGCATAACGCCCCGTACCAGGCTTACGACGCGCTGGACGGGCCGTTCGTCATAGCCGCCGGCAATGATAATTTGTGGGCCGAAGTGAGCGCCGCGGTGGACCGTCACGATCTTACGGAGGATCCACGATTCAAAACAATCGGCGAGCGGGCTCGCAACCAGAAGGCGCTCGCTGAACTGTTGCAACCGATATTCAAGACGCGGACCGTGCGCGAGTGGTTGACGGAGTTCGAATCGCGCGGCGTGCCATGTGCCCCTGTCAACAGCCACGCTCAGATATTGAGCGACGAGCATGTCATCGGAAGAGGTCTTGTGCAGAACCTGCCATTGCCGATTGGCGGATCAACCAGAACAATCCCCTTCCCGGTCCTCTTCGACGGCTCACGTTTAGGCGTTTATGCTCCACCGCCATTGCTCGGAGAGCACACAGAAGAAGTTTTTGCAGAGTGGTCAGCCCCAGTCCGGCCGGACTCCGGGAGAGCAACCTAGCGTCTTCGATCTTCTCCAGAAAGCCGCCCTGCATCGTCCGATTCGAGGTGCTCCCGTCAGAAGATGTACTTCAGCCCAAACTGGATGACTCTCGGATCTTGCGCCGAAAAAATGCGCCCGAAGGTCAAAGATGACAGCGTGCGATCGGGGAAGTTGAAGTTCGGATGGTTCAAGATATTGAAGCACTCTGCCCGAAACTCCAGCCTTTGCCGTTCGGTGATCGAGGTATTCTTAGCCAGCGAAAAGTCCAGGTTCCACAATTGAGGTCCGCGCAGGATGTTCCGTCCTTCATTGCCGAAGGTGAATTGGGGCTGGAGTCGGAAGGCGGTGGTGTCAAAAAACTTCTGCACGCTAGGCTTGAACCCGTGAGAATTGGGGTTCCCGACCAGATTGGGGCGGTCTTGCGTGTCACCGGTGTTGGACTGGTCCCTTCCGTCCAGAACGGTGAAGGGCAGGCCGTCTTGAGCGGTGAAGATGCCTTGCGCTTGCCAACCCTCCCACAGCTTGCTAGCAAATCCGTGGCTCGAGCCGAAGAAACGCATCCCCGGTCCGAAGGGGAGGACGTAGACGAAGTTCGTCACCAGGCGATGATGGTGATCGAAGGAAGAAAGCCCGTGCTCTGCATTCAAGTCACGGTTGTTCTGAGCATTGCCCCCGTCGTTAGCGGTGCCATTCAAAGTGCTTTGTCTATCCAAGGATTTGGCAAAGTTGTACTGGACGACGAGTCCCAGCCCCCGGGCAGCCCGCTTCTCGAGACGCATTTGCAGGGCGTTGTAAGTTGACTTGCCGACGGATTGGTTCCAGGAGAAAATTCCTAATTGGGGGATGATGCGGCGCGGCCCAAGCGGTCCAGGGCCCGGAATAGCCTGGTTCGGCCGGTAGATTTCCATCAGCTTCGTGCCCTTGTTTCCGATATAGGTCACTTCCACTAATAGGTCGTGCATGATTTCCCGTTGGACATTGAAGAACCACTGCTGGCTATAGCCCACGCGGAAGTTGACGTCCATCGGGAAGGCACTAGTGTTGCCCAGCGACGGCGCCAGATAGAGGTCTTCCGCCTTGAACGGAGCATTCAAAGGATTGGAGACGGTCTTGGTGTCACGGATGGGTTGGGAGAACTTCAACTGGAAGGGCCAATTGAACGACGGAAAAGCGTAGAAGATTCCGTAGCCGCTGCGTATCACCGTCTTGTCGTCATTGAACGGGCGATAGGCAAACCCGAACCGTGGCGCCCAATTCCGTTTGGTCGGGAGGACCAGGGAACTGGGTAGCCCTGCGTCTTGTGCTGACACCGCGGGGAGCGGAAGGCGTGACAGGATGCCCGGTGGGAACAGGGCGGGATTGAAGTTGGTCACTACAAACCGCGGACGGGTGATGTCGCGTAGATCGAGAGTGGCAATCAGACCTTTTGTATCCGTTACCGGCGCGAGGTATTCATATCGCAAGCCTATATTGAGAGTCAGCCTGGACGACACCTTCCAATGATCCTGGAAGTAACCGGCCAGTAGATAGCTGCGACCATACATCTGCAGATCACCCACGCCGACGGTGCCCGAGGCCGGCAACCCCAGAAGGAAATCGGCATAGGGATTTCCCGTGAACACTCCGGTGAACTGCATCGTGCCACGCGACGAACTATCGGAATTGGGATTGAACTGGTAGCGGCTGAACTTTCCGCCGAGTTTCAAATTGTGTTTGCCTTTCGTAAAGGTCACATTATCGACGTACTCAAACGAATTGTCGCGTCGCGTGATATTGCTTGAGGACGGGCCAAAGGTGTTGCCAAAGGGGGTGGGGAATGAGGTGATGGCGAAGAGGGGAACTCCTATCTTGTTGGGTTCGCTGGTTACACCTTGCAGCCCGGTCTTCCGGGCGAAATCGAATCCAGGAACGGCCAAAGCCTGCCCACCACTGATGCGGTTGAAACCAAATCGAAACTCGTTGATGAGCACAGGAGTGAATACGTGAACGTCCGACAGGGAAAGGTTCCGGTCCACGGAGGTGGCCAGCCTGTCGAATAGCGGCACCAGGTTCGGTTGCAGATCGCTCAAGTTGTCAAAAGAAAAGCGGGCGAAGAAGCTGTTCTTGTTGGTGAACTGATGATCGAACTTGATGTGGAACTGGTCATCCACCTGGTTGTCGGTTCGCGCCACGATCAGGCTCGTGCCGCTGGTAACGTGGGGCAGAATGTCCAGCAGACCCTTGGCCACCGAGTCAAAGCGCTGCGCGGGGATGGTATTGTTCGGGAACGGCCGCCCGGTTTGCGGATCGATCGGCACCTTCTGGCCGGCAGCGACAAATTCCGAAAGGTTCCCGGCTCGCATCAGCTCGCTGGGAACCTGAGCGACGTTGGTGAACGCCTTGGGCCGTCGAAGCCCCTCGTAGCCACCGAAGAAGAACGTCCGGTCGCGCTTGATCGGCCCGCCGATCGTAGCCCCGAACTGGTTCTGATGGAAGGGTGGGATCCGCTTGGTCTTGTCGTCGAAAAAGTTATAGGCGTTCAGCTTGTCGTTACGTAGGAACTCGTAGGCTGTTCCATGCAAGGTGTTGGTGCCCGACTTGATCGAAACGTTAAGGTTGGCTCCGGTAAAGCCGCCGAACTCAGCCGAGTAGTTATTTGTCAGAATCTTGAATTCCTGGATCACATCCACCGAAGGGGAGATCGCCAGAGTGTGATAGAAGGCGTCGGTGGCGTCGGTGCCGTCGATGGTGTAGTTGTTGTACTGCTCCATCTGGCCGTTGATGATGAGCCGCGGCCCGGTCAACTGCAACTGGGTGTCGAACGAACCGCTGGTCACGCTGGCGCCGGCATTGAGGAAGGCAAGCTGGATGAACTGCCGCCCGTTGAGCGGCAACTCCACAACCCGCTGGTTGCCGATCACTTCCCCGACTTCCGAGGTCTCTGTGTTGGTAAGCGGAGCACTGCCGGAAGCGGTGACCTCCTGGGTCACCGCGCCCACGTCGAGCACGGCATTTACCGTGGCCGTTTGGTCCACCTGGAGAGCGATGCCGGTGATCACTTTCTTGTTAAAGCCCGGCAGCTCGAAGGAAATGGTATAGGTCCCCACCGGCAACAAGGGAGCGGTGTAATTACCTTCGCTGTTCGTCAGGACGGTGCGGGTCAGGCCGGTGCCTTCATTCTTCACCTGTACTTGGGCGTTGGCCACTACACCCTCGCTCGTGTCCTGGACTTTGCCGGTAATGGTGCCGGTAATGTTCTGCGCGCAAAGCACGCCGCTTCCGATCAGCAGGTAAAGAAGAGCAGCCACGAGGAGGAATAAATGGAGACGCGACAGCAGTACGTTGGTTGGAAGGTGCTCGTTCATGGCGATTCCTTTCGGGCCAAGCCGAACCGGCAATGGATTTCTTGCCTCTTAAACATAAATGGGGTCCTCGATGGGTGTCGTGCTGACGGTGGCTCCTTTCCCGTAGGTGACCTCGAGCCAGGCGCAGCCCTCCTGGCTGACCACGCCGTCCGCCAAGCCGAACATGCTCATAGGTTCGCGGTCTACGAAGAAATACCTGCCTAAAGCGACCTTCTCCGCCTTCTCGCCAGGTTTCTGGTACGTTTGAATGTCGAGATCGCCGACCAGCACGAAATTGAACTGACGGGCTTGCTTGTAATAGTAGGTTCGGGCGAACTGAGCTGCCTGCGGTGACTGCGCGCCGGTCCATCCCGCGGTCAGACGCCTCAAGATGACTCGAAACCCGCGGCTCTGGTCATCCACTAAGTATTTGTGGAATAGGCCTGGCACCGAGGGATCCGCCTCCCAGGGCATGCCCCCGACCGTGTCGATCAAACGCGGAACCGTCCACTGTTTGATCTTCTTGTAGTCCGGGTCGTAATTGGGCGAGTCCGGTTCCACGTAGAGGGTTCCTTTGGAGGGATCGCTCTCCTCCATGACCAGGTCGCAGCCTCCGATCTGCGATTCCATGAAAGGCTCGCGACCCTTCTCGCCGCCGTGCAGGCTGTAAGCCGGGCGATCCAGGAAGGTGCCTTCCCGGTAGCGCTGGAGGGGTCCCATGTGCTGCATGGGACTGGTGGACTCGTTGTTGCTAAAATCACCGCAGAGCCAGAACACCCATTCGTGAAACGTGTGGTAGTGGACTTGTGCCCCGGGCACACCGATGGGATGCTCCCGGTACTCTAGCGCGGATCCTGTCTGCGGATCTTCGAAGAGCCGCTTCCGCTTCGCGAAACGGCCCATGGTTAACGGCATGCGTTCGGTGTCCAGGATCCGAATCGAAACCCATGGGGCGCGCGCGGTACTCCGAATTTCATAAGGCGGAACGCCATCGGAAGCGCCGTCCGGCGCCGGGGACGTGATTCCGGTCAGAGACCCCGCCTCGCGCAGAGCGGCGCGGACAAGCGACGGTGAGGCCATGGTGGCCGCCAGGGTCAGGCTCTGGGCGATAAAGTCCCTTCTCGACTTGTTCTTTCCGATCGCCACTCCCATTCTCACCATGTTTTATCCTTATGACAATATAACAATTCGGTCGCACTCTTATACCCCGATGGGCTTCTGTGTCAAGAGGAAAAATGCATGAAAACTGCGGAAAAACGACCCACGGCCGGCGGCAAGCGGATCCAACTTGCCGCCGTCGTGACGAATAAGTGGCCTTGGAATGCCTCCCGTGTGGAGTTCTCCCGCGGCGAGATTTCGCATGCCGCGCAGGCGCTCTTGCGCATTGTGACCTCCCGAGATCAATAGCCGCCGGAAGCCAGACGCGGAGAAACTCTCGGCGAACTAGCATCATGTCTAACGAGGAACCGGCACCTTTCCGCCTTTTGGGCACGCCTTGTAATAATCAGCCCAGAGTGGTCCGCCCGTGTGGCAGAGGATAAGGCCGAAGCCTGTGCGGAGAATGAGGTGCGGAATTTGAGCAGGACGGTAGTGGTAGCTCCTATCGGGCCACTTGTTGGCAACAGCTCTGCTGGGCAAACATTCATCCACCACCATGTCCCCAGAGTATTCCAGCACGAAGTGTTCTTCGAAGGTCGGATGCACTTCCCACAGCAGGCCTTGCCGCGCCTGAAGGCCACGTTGCCGCACCTGGATCGCTGCATTAATCCACAGCATCTCTCCGGTATCAGGGTCCCGCCTGAGCAGCTTCAAGCGTGCTCCTAAAGCGGGGAGATCCTTGCGAAAAGGGGGGAAATCGATTGTCCAAGGAGCCTTATAGTAATTCCAATCGCGCACAGCCGCGTAGGCGCGAGCGCCGGGTGCATTATCATTGGACTTAACAAAATCCGGCTTCTGATTAAACCACTCAAGAAAGAGCGCACCACCACGACTGGAAACCGGGCCATGTACCATGCCGGCAGGGACGAACGTGTACGAGTACTTGAGCAACTTCTGGTCACCGATCGTGAGGTCTCCTTCGAGAACAAAAATGTCTTCATCAGCAGTGTGGTAACCTCGCTCCTGATCGACATAACGCATCGGCGCATATGTCAGCAGCGTTACAGCTCCGCGCTTTTCATCCCTGCTCAGAATCTTAGTTTTCATCCCCTTTGCGGTGCCCGAAAAATCCACATCCTGCCAAGGTAACAAATCCAACGAAGAGACATCGACGAAGCCAGGCGCTGTTTGAAACTGGCTGGTAGCGGCTTTTCGCCCTTCCGTTGCGTATCCGGCGGGGATTCTTGGAGGTGTTTGGGCCATTAAACGCGGATTCATGAACGCAACAAGGCCAAGAAACATTGCAACGAAGCTACGAGTCATTTCTCCTCCTTTTACTGCGTGTTGCCTTTGCTCCGAGGCTGATCGCATTCTTCAAAGTAATCCGTCCAAAGCGATTTTCCCGACCGAAATATGAACAAGCTATATGAACTGGAGTGCGCACTTCGACCGCCATGAAGAATTCCAGCGGGTCGGAAGAAATAGCCGCCGGCGGTGTAGGTGCCAACCACCTCGCCTCCCGGGAGGCATTCTCCATAAGTCAGGTCCCCCTCGAGCAGCATCGCCTCCTCAAAGCTCGTGTGAACTTCCCATACCCGGCCCTTTGTGCGAATCCGCGATGGTGGCGGCCAGTTGATCCAGGTCATTTGACCTGTGACCTTATCCTGACGAAGCAACTTCAATCGTGAATCGGGAGGTGGGAGAAAGGAGGCAAACTTAGGGAACTGGTCGGGGCTAGTCCAAGGCTTCTCATAAAAATTCCAGTCCTCGAGCAGCTCATCGACTCGCGTACCCGCCTTCGATGCACTGCTCGGCACGAAGTCTGGTTCTCCGTCCCACCAATGCAGCAGCGTTGCGCCATGTTCACTGAACGCCGGCCCATGAGCATATCCGGCGGGATAATAGGCATAGGAATATTTTGTCATCTTCTTGCCGCCGATCGTGAGGTCGCCACTGAGAAGGAAGATCTCTTCGTTTTTGTTGTGGTAACCCTTCGGGTGTTTCCATCCGGCCGACAACCTCGTAATCAACGTACGCGCCCCCAAGGAATCGTCGACACTCAGTAACTTGAACTCCGCGGGAAGCATTCCGCTCACAACAAAAGGACGCCAGTACATCTTCTCCGGCTGAACCCATCCTACGAATTCCTTGCCACGGTCTCGTAGTTCGAGATTTATTTGCCCGGACACACTTTGACTCGCTGCCAAAGTGAACCCAACCAAAACGAGAGAACAATATGCTGGACGTCTCATGGGGCCTCCGAGTTATTGAGACTCATGCTTAGAATTGACGGGGACATCTCGACGCATCTGTGTCATCTTGATTCTGTCCTCGACTCTCAAGCCGCTGTAAGTTGAGTGTCTCCATTTCCGCGAATGAATGTTGGAGGAGCGAAAGCTAGGACGACATAGAATCCTTGCCTCGACATACACGCGTGGTCCAGTAAGAAAACAGGCGTCCCGGGTCTTCGGGCTTTGTCTCCGCAGTGGAGGGAGCAGTCCAAAGTCGCATGGGGTTTTGACGCCAATAGCTCTGTCAGGTGTGATTCCGCGACTCATTCCTTTCAGCCGCATGATCTTTCTGGCCCTCCTGTTTCGATTCATAGACAATTGTTTTACATGTAGGACTTCGCCGCAGCGCTTGTCAAGCAGAAAGATAGTGGGCTCGGTCCCTCCTATCCAATGATCGTAGCGAGACAAAACGAGACTCCGGTTCGGAGGCAAGAGGTCGCCCTCAGAATCTCCTTGACAAGCGAAAGAGTGTGGCGTATCAAACGAATGTTTTCATTTGTAGACAGCGCACCTGTCTAGGACGGAGCTGGGAAACTGTTTGGGAATCGGTGCCGTCAGCGCACATAATGTCTACCTTAGTGCGCGTCAAGCGAGCTACCGTACAGGCCTTCGCGGTGGAGCAACGGTGCCGCGTAAAAACTTCCAAGGTCGGGGCTAGGCTTCTGAGCGTTGCTGGCCGCCCGTGGGGTCGCAACAAAACCACAATTGCATATGAGGAGGGATCATATGGGTAGCAAGACAACAGCGTTGAAGCCCCACAAGTTCTATATCGATATGATCGAAAAGATGTATTTTGCCAATGTTGACGCTAAGAACCTCCCCGCCACGCTCGATTGCTTTTGTCTGGATGCAATCTTCACGATTCAATCTTCTTTTACGGTTCACAAGGGGCGGGACACAGGCATAAAGAAGATGTTCGAAAGTTTCTTTCAGAATTATAAGACCGGCGTTCACAAAGATTTCGTCCACATCATTGACGTAGAGAATGAGCGGTGTGCCGTTCAGTTTAACGTCGAGTTGGTTGCGCCCAATGGCCACGTTACCAAGCTGAGCAATGCCAATGTTCACTACTTCGAGAACGGCAAGTTTAAACGCGTCTTCGTTTACATGAGCGGTGAAAACGTGCTGGTCTAAGAGCGACTCGGTGAGCCGGCTGCCTGTTGAATATTCAATAGACAGTTGCGCTCCGGAGCGAGCGTGCCGCTAGTGAAAACCGGTACAGTGAGGATGCACCGGCGCACTGCAGAAGTTCTCAGTCAATGGCTGCGACTCGGGATCCGTAGTGTACCGACCTAGGTGTATTTTCAGAGTGGGAACTTTTCTCATGGAAAGGAGGCACAAATGCCTCAGCTACCGCCACCCTCACAGCAGGATTGTGCTTATTTCGATTTTATCGAGGGATTGAAAATCTATAACTACACGCGAAATGTGAAAGGTCTTCTGGAGAACTATAAAGAGAAGGCGTCCGAATTCCAGGAGAAAAAAGGCTATCTTCCGTCGACGATGGAAGAGGCAGGGCGGTTGCTGGAACCCGATTTACTCTACCAATTCGCGTGTGCTACTCAGCACGTCGCGCAGCACATGATGTGGTCGGCGGGCGCTGATTCGGTGAAGGAACACCATGAAGAAATTCTGGCCATGATGCAGCAACCACCTGGCGATGGCGTTCGTTTGGAACTGAATCCTGGCTTGAAACTGCCCACCTGGTATACCGAGCACGATATCCATTTGACCCCGGGCGGCTACTGGGGGCAGGAGCTAGTGGGTCCTGTGTATCAGCGCGTCTTGGGTATCTACTCCACGTCTTGGCGTCGGGGCCGGAACCCGGGGGCCTTCCTGAAGATTGCCGGCTGTGCTCCGAAACGGCAATACCGGCGCATTCTGGACATGGGTTCCTCCACTGGCGCGCTGACCATGGCTCTTCGGCGGGTCTATCCGGAGGCTGAAGAAGTGATTGGCATCGATTTGTCGACGGCTATCTTGAAGTGGTCCAGCCTGGCTGCTCAGGAACAGGGGCTCAAGATCAGGTTCGCGCAGGCGGATGCGTCCAACACAGGTTTTCCCGGCGAGAGCTTCGAGCTGATTACCGCACACCTCCTGCTGCACGAAGTGCCGCCTGAGGTCGGCGACCAGATATTACGCGAGGCCTTCCGCTTGTTAAGACCAGGAGGCCACCTCATCATTGTGGAATCTCCACGTTATGGCGTTCTGCCCCCTGAACTCGCCTTTCTCGAGGACTTTGACACCCGGGGCAACGGGGAGGCTTTTTGGGGCCCGTTCCTTTCACGAGATCTGCCATCGGTGTTGCGAGGATTCGGTTTTGTCGAGGTCCGTGAGGGTCCCTTGGACTACGAGGAACCCACGTATTGGGGCTCGGCTGCCCTGATGCGAACGGGGGAGTTCAAGCCCTATAATCGCTGGGTCACTCAAGGCGATAAGCCTGCTGTGCAGCAACGCGATGGCAAAAACAAGTGATCAACGCAGAGGGAAAGATTCCATGACTGAAATTTACCATGCATTTCCAGAGGTCGTGCAAGACAAACTACTCGGCATGATCTTGGCATTGGGTGCTGAGTTATGGGTAGTGAAGGACAGGCTTTCATTACTCGAACAAGTCCTTAAGAGCAAAGGAATCGAAACCCGCGACATGATTGATGAGCTTGCCGGCAGTTCTGATCATGTCGCCGATATGCAGCGGGAGCGAGATGCTTTCATGGAGAGATTTATGCGGACTCTCACTCAGGCCTAACAGCGACGAATTTGCCTTCCCATCATGGCGGCGCAAAACTTTCCAGCTGGACAACGTGCCTCTACACGGCCACATCTTTCCTAAATACACCCTTCCAGGCAAAGTTCAGGCCTTCCCAATCGATGCAGATTTGTGCAAAGGCTCATTTCTCGAGAGCCGATGGAACTGTGGGGTGGAGCGTTCATGAGTAGTGTGAGTCCGAGCAAAATCGCTGAAAAAAAGACCAGATTCATCCTCATGATGCTACTGATCTTCAGCATCGTCACGTACCTGGATCGAGTAAACATTTCAATCGCCGCCAAATACATCATTCCACAGTTTGGCTTCAGTAGTGTTCAGATGGGTTGGATTTTTTCCGCGTTTGTTTTCGGCTATGCACTCCTTCAAATCCCGGGCGGTTGGCTGGGAGATAGATTCGGCCCCCGCAAGGTGCTGACGGGAGCTGTCATCTGGTGGTCTGTTTTCACGGCCTTAACGGGCGTCGCATATCGGATCATCGGCTTCTCCGCTGTCGGTATTCTTGGATCCTTTATCATTATTCGATTTTTTGTCGGCTTAGGCGAGGCTGTTGCGCTTCCCACTTACAATCGAGTAATTGCAAACTGGATGGCTCCTGAGAAGAGGGCCTGGGCGAGCGGTTTTGTCCTTGCAGGTCTAGGGATGGGAGGGGCCATTGCGCCGCCATTCATCGCTTTAATCATGCGGTTGTTGGGCTGGCCGGCTGCATTCTACATCTGCTCATCGCTGGGTATCATTCTGGGGGGGATTTGGTACCGATATGGATCGGACGCGCCAGCGAAGACTCACGACGTTCCGATGGGCGCGACGCTCACGCTGCAGTCCGATGAGCAGGCTACAAGCCTAGTCAATAAGTCGGCAGGGACATTTAGGCAACCAACGCCGTGGCTGGCGATATTGTCCAACAAGAACGTTTGGCTGATTACTTTCAGTCAAGTCTGTGTTGGATATGTGGTGAATGTGTACGCTGCATGGTTTTATCTTTATTTGACCGAGGTGCGCGGCTTTAGCATGTTGCGTGGTTCTTTTTATGCCACAGGGCCTTTCCTAGCGAGTGCAGTTCTGCCGTTTCCCGTTGGCAAGCTCTGCGATTATTTGTCTCATCGTTATGGCAAGCGGATCGGTCGGAATGGAACCGCCTTGGGCACGATGTTGCTGGCGGCAATTATGGTGTTTTGGGGCGCTAGAGTGGCTAATCCCTATGTGGCGATAGCCGCACTATCCGTCGGTGATGGGTGTCTCTTTGCCGCCATCACAGCTTTCTGGGCAACGGTCGTCGATATCGCAGGTGAATCGGCAGCGACCGTAACAGGATTGACGATTGTAGGGACAAATTCCGGCGGCACGATAGCACCGATTGCCACTCCACTGATTGCAAGAGCGTTTGGATGGACAGCGGCACTTGATTGCGCCGCGGCGTTATCGCTGGTAGGCGGCTTGGTATGGTTATTGATTCACCCAGAGCGGACGATTGTGGAGAAGCCGGCAATGGACGCGGTATCCCAGTGACAGTTGAGGATTGAGAGGGAGGTACTCTGGCTCACCCGTGCGCCACGGATCTCTTTCTAAGAGACGTCAGTAAAAAACGAATGTCAGGTATTCGTCGACCGTCGCTAGCAGTTGGAAGGCGATAAAATAGTTATTTACGCGGCCAAACCAAAGGCGGAACCGCCGAAATTGGTCGTCGCATCGCAATGTCACTGATCTTCCGGCACAACTTTATGCTTGACAAACTTAGCGACGGAGGATAGAAGTCTCGAAGTTTTGTCAATTGTCCTAATGTGAAGACAGTTTGCTTTGAAAGAGGCACTATGGCCATCAGCTCTCGGAGAGTCTTTATCAAGACGGGCGCGGCGTTGGCTGCAATGCCCGGAATCGTCGCCGGCGCGCGTGTCACTGCGCCGTCGTACTCGACGTCGCAAAGCAATCGGCAGGAGTTCGAAAAACTGAGTAGCTCGAAGGCGCCGTGGAAACCTGTGAGAGTGCTGGACACGGATCGCATGCCGTGGGTGAAAGCCCCGACCACAGACCCTGAGAAGTATGCGGCCGCTCGAAAAGTGCTCTTCGAGAATCCGGAGACGAAAGGCGCTTTAGTGCTTACTTTTCGTGCCGCCGGTTGGGGCGGGGCACCGGTCCACTACCATACGTTCCATGAATGGGGATACATGCTGTCGGGCGACTCCACCAACAATGAGTCCACTCACCCCAAACAGCACTACGGGCCTCTGATGCGATTCCGGGAAGGCTACTACTTGGATCGCCCTCCTTACAGCCTGCACGGGGGAGAGAGGGGCCGCCAGGATTTTATGCGATCTCAGTCGGGCGCTTCCTGGTTCTTCATGGAAGAGCAAGATGTGTGGAGTGGCACTTACAGCGTTGAGCCGCAAGTGAGCTATTACAATCCAGATTACAAGAAAGTCAAACAATGGACGGTGCCGCGGATCATCGACACGATTGGCGGAATGCCCTTCGAACCGGACCCGGACGTGCCCGGCTTGCATTTCAAATACTTGACTTTTGATCAGACCACTGGCTTCCGAGTCATGTTGTACCGCCTCGAGCCGGAATGGAATAGCTCGCGTTCGCCGCAGTTTGCGCGTGCTTACTACTACAAGCAGGGCTATCAATTCACCTTCGTGCTGGCCGGCGACCTGAACATACAAACCTACCAAGCGCCGGGTCAGAAAGCTGAGAAGATTACCTTAGGCAGATACTCTTACGTAGAACGCGCTCCCATGAGCATCTTTGGCTTGGCCGATGGCGTGGTTACCCAGATCGGCTGTTATTGGCTGGAGGCGACGTATGGAAAAGGTGCCACGCACAGCTCTACCCCGATTGAAGATCCCAACTACATATGAGCACAATTGCGAATTTTGCCGGCGGAGGGGCCCTGAGCGAGCATGAACTGATCATTCATTCTCGGGATTCAAACGGGAATATTCGCGCGTCAGAAACCATACCTTCGGCAGCGGAGGGCATCATCACGCCCACCAATCTGTTCTACATTCTTAACCATTACGATGCACCGCCCCCTATTCAGAAAGAGACTCTATCGCTTCGCATTGAGGGGGCAGTTCGCAAACCTTATACGCTGTCATATGCAGACCTCCGCAAACTTCCGTCGCGTAGCGTGATGGCCCTCATCGAATGTGCGGGAACCAGTCGGAAATTCCTGAAGCCGCAAACACCGGGCACGCAATTAGGAAATGGCAGTGTGAGCTGCGGCGAATGGACGGGCGTGTCGCTCGCGACTTTAGTCTCCAAGGCCGAGCCAATTGACGATGCGGTTGAAGTCCTCATTGAAGGCCGAGACAGTGGAACTGCGCAGCCAGAAAACGTGCGGTCTACATTCGCCAAAAGCCTCCCCTGGGAAAAGTTCGTTTCGCCCGACACCATGATCGCGTGGGCGCTGAACGGCGAGCCCTTGGAGCATGCGCACGGCGCGCCCATCCGGCTAGTTGTTCCCGGGTGGTACGGCGTCTGGTGGGTCAAGTGGATTAGTCAGATACAGGTTCTTAAGACCAGGTTCGAAGGCTTCTGGCAAAAGCTCCGGTACGTATACAGCTGGCAGGACGGCCGGCATGAGTTTCTCGTGACGACCCAAAAAGTAAATTCACTCATCACCGATCCTTTGCCCGATAAACCCATCGAATCGGGGAGGCAGATGTTACGCGGTTATGCGTGGTCCGGATCCGGAACCATCGTCCGAGTTGAAGTTAGTTTCGACGGAGGATCTAGCTGGCGCGTCGCATCTCTGTTGGAGCCCAGGAATCGCTGGACATGGACCCGGTGGGAGATAGAATGGTCTGCGCAGCCCGGCGAGTATTATATACACTGTCGTGCGACAGACGAAATAGGACACACTCAGCCGCCAGAATTCGAATGGAACCGCCTCGGCTACGGAAATAACGGCATCCAACACTTCAAGTTTCTAGTGCGCTAGCGCTGCGCAAAAGAACCATCTTCCGGTCTCGCGTTAGGATTGTTCAGTTCTTCGCTGACTAGCGTTTCGGCCAGACACCCAATAGATTGAACACGTCAAACGCACATTCCGGCATCTTGACGGCGGGGAGAATGAGATGAAGCTGGCACGCAGAGATCTTCTTCGTTCACTGCTGGCGGGAATCGGCAGCGCGGCTGTCCTCGGCACGACGAGCAGCGCTTCGGCCCTAACTCCAGGACAGTTGGAGACTGGAAAACCGGACGCCGGAGTGGCCCCTTTAACTTCCGGGATATCAGCGGGAACGGCCTCGGTTTTCAATGTTAACGAATGCATTAACGAATACCGCAAAGCGTTCAATTATGTTGTCCACTGGCGCGGTAAAGTGATGGTATCTCAGGCGGCAATGTGGGGTGCGCCCGGTGTAGCTGGGCATCCCAGCGCAGTTGTCGGTCCGAAGGATATGCAGCGGGGCCTGATTCGCTTCGTCGAGGTATCCACGAGGCCGACAAAGGCCTTCACCACGCGCGGGTGGACGGCACTGGAGATCCGAACCCGCAATGTTGACGAGCTCGCCCGGCATCTGGAAGGGAGCTCATTCAGGCGCATCGGCGGACCTGCTGACCTGAAGTTTACGACGCAGTCGCATGTATTACGTGCCGTGCAGGCCCTGGGCCCTAGTGGCGAAGCACTGTACTGCACACAAAGCCTTGTAGACCCTGAGGGAGCATATCCAGGTGGCCAGTTGGGGCCGAATAACGTGGGAACACTCTTCATCATGGTCTTGGCCTGCTGGCCGTACCTCGAGACACGAGATTTCTATGTACAGACACTTGGCATGAAGCTGGGCGTGGAACACCCTCGTCCGCTGCGCTTCGCCAATCAATTCATAGGATGGCCGGACGACCGCAACGGAATTCTGGCCACGGCACGATCCGGTCCCACCAGTTTGATTGAACTCGATGGCTATCCCGAAGCAGTACCTTCGCGCCCTATCCCCGGCGGCAACTTACCTGCAGGCGCGTCTATGTGCACGCTCGAGGTTCCCAACCTGGGCGCTGTGGCGGCAGCACTGAAAACCGCAGAGATTCCTTTTAGCCAAATGGAGTCGCGCCTGTCCCAACCGCCGTATCGCGGTAGTGCGGCCCTGGCCTGCAGCGGCCGCTCAGGAGAAATTGTGGAGTTTGTCCAGAGTAACGAAGCGCCAACCAGAACTTGAGAACCGCACCAAAACAAAACGGTCGCGAATGAGTCGAGAATCCAGAAGGAAATTCGTGAAGAGAGGGGTTACGCTTGCCGGTACGCTGGCGGCTGCTTCTCTCCCGAATTCAACACCATTTGCCGAGGTGCAGAGCCAGGAATCAAAGCCGCCTCGAGACGCTCACCTGGAAGTGCAAAGTGATGTCACCATACGCCGCCGCATCGTAAGCACGCCGTTTGGACAGGTACACGTCCGCACTACGGAAGGCCGGGGACTACCGCCACTCCTCTTGCTACATATGACTCCGCTTTCGGGCGCGATGTTCGAGGAATTCATGCTGGAAATGGGCCGTGAGCGGATGTTGATCGCTCCCGACCGCGTCGGATACGGGGCATCGGACACCCCTCGAGGCGACCTTTCTATGGAGGATTATGCTAGGGCCACCCTCGCCGTGTTGGATGCTCTCGGATGCCGCACTGTTGACGTTTTCGGAATTCATACAGGATCGACCGAGGCCGTGGAGCTGGCATTCGCTGCTCCCCGAAAAATTCGGCGCGTAGGGGTCGTCGGCGTGCCACTTTTTACGGAAGCGGAAATCGCTGAACGCCGTGCGACGCGCGTCCTTCCTCCTCCGCCCCCATCCGAAGATGGCTCGCATCTGCTTGTTGTATGGCGACGCCGATTTGTTTATCGGCACCCCCCATACGACCTGCCTTACTTGCACTGGTATACGATCGAAGAGCTGAAGGCCCGGCCTTATGCAGGGCTCGCTTATAAGGCTGTTTACTCGTATCCGATGGCGACTCGTCTCAAAGCATTGACCCAGCCTCTGATCGTCTTCGCGGCGCACGATGATGCTTTCGAACAGACCGCCAGATCGCAGCCCTTTCTGCCTCCCGGCGCAATCTATCTAGATCTTCCCAATTTTCAATTCGACATCTTTCACGTCAAGGTCAAGGAGATGTCAAACCTCGTCCGCCGGCATTTCCCAGTCGACCAAGATTAGGGCCGTTTTCTCCTTGACACCTGGTGCGGCGTTGTCCTATAACGGCACAATTGTCACTAACTATAAACAGTTGAAGAGAACAGGAAAACGGCGAAGTTGCCACTCCGTAAGACCGCACGCTCTGAACGCTGTGGACCACAGTACTCAATCACCGGCGACTGCTGCAGTACTTTTCTCGGAGAAGAGTGGTCTTGTCGTCTGCCCCGGTTCCAGTTTCGATTTCGAGGCGTGCGCCATTCCTAGGAATCCACACTTATTTTCTGCACAACCGGCGGCGTCTGACTCTACCGGCGAGCGTGGAGCGATTTGACCTACCAGGTGCGAACGTAATCGCCAGAACGGAGGAGGCATGTTTGCGAGCCAACGCTGTTTTCGCTTCGTCGGGAGTATCTTGCTGGCCCTCTGTTTAGCGACGATCTACGCTTCGGCGCAGACGACTACCGGAACGATTCTTGGAACCGTGCACGACGCTTCGGGTGGGGTAGTTCCCGATGCCCGAGTGAGCGCGGTGAACGAAGCCACGGGATTCGGACGCCAAACCTCTACTGAATCATCCGGCGAGTACGTGCTCACTTCGCTGCCAGTGGGGAGCTACACGTTGACCGTACAAGCCAATGGCTTCAAAACCAAAGTCTTGTCAGGCATGGTCTTGGAAATTGATCAGAAGGCACGCGTCGACGTGTCCCTAGAAATCGGCAGAGTGACCGAAGAGGTGCATGTGGTTGGTGAGGTTCCGTTAATTCGGACGGAAACGGCAGAGGTGGGCGAGGTGATCGAGAACAAGCGCATCGTGCAGCTTCCGCTGAACGGACGTCAGTTCTTGCAACTGGCCCTGCTTACACCGGGAGTGACGATAAATGCCAGCGGAGGCCTCGGTCAGCAGATGAGTGGCCTGACGGGTCCCCGCATTACGGTGATGGGAGCGCGCGAAACGGATAACCATTTTACGCTCGACGGCGTTCTGCTGCAGGACCGTATGTTCAACACCCTCGCGGCGTCACCTGCCATCGACGCCATCGATCAATTCAAAGTTCAGTCGGACTTGTACTCAGCTGATGCTGGCGGCTACGGCGGCGCACAGGTCAACATAACCATCAAAAGCGGTACCAATAACTTTCACGGGGCAGCGTACGAGTTCTTGCGAAACCAGGTTTTCGACGCACGCAATTTTTTTGATCCATCTCAAAAACCACCGTTCCGTCAGAATCAGTTTGGATCGACTCTTGGAGGGCCGATTCGGAAGGACAAGACGTTCTTCTTTATGAATTACGAGGGCCTGCGGATTCGGAAGGCACTCACCGGTACATTCTCCGTTCCCAATGCACAGGTCCGCACTGGGAATTTCAGCGGCCTGCCGGCGATTAAGGATCCTCGGACAGGTCAGCCTTTTCCAAACAACCAGATCCCAGAAAATAGAATCTTGCCCGTCGCCACAGATCTACTCGCTCTGGTGCCTTTGCCCAACGTGCCTGGCCAAGCCGGAATCCTCCGTGGCTCGCCCAACGAGAGTGACAATGTAAACCAGGGAAACATCCGGCTGGACCATCGGTTCTCTGACAAAGACAATCTCTTTGGCCGTTTCACCATCTACGATGTAGCTTCGCTCCAGCCGTTTGGCTTTGTACAGTCCGGAGCTCCTCCGGCCGCCATCCCTGGTTTTGGAGTGTTCCTTGATTTTCGCGCCACAAACGTTGCAGTCGGCGAGACACATATTTTCCGGCCAAACCTCATTGGTGAGCTGAGAATAGGATTTAATCGTACCGCTGGCGGCCAGGCTCGCCAGAATGCGGGAAATAGGTTTGACGAACAACATGGCATCCAAGGCACAACGCGCGATCCCGCCAAGGCTGGTTACCCGCGGATCGTCACGGGCATCTACAATACTTTTGGCGATGCGACAAATCCTATCACGCGGCGCGATAACGACTTCCAGAACAACTACAATCTTTCGTGGGTTCGCGGCTCGCACAATTTGAAGTTTGGTGGCGAGTACACGCGGATTCAGTTTAATCCCGACGTCGATCCCGCATCCGCAGGGCAGTTCACATTCACGGGCGCCTTCACGGGAAACGCCCTGGCCGACCTACTGCTGGGATTGCCGTTCAACGCGATCGGCGCCACGGGAAGCCGCCTGATCTATTTACGCGCCAACCAGTGGCACTTCTTCGCCCAAGACGACTGGAAGGTGACGCCTCGGTTGACGCTCAATGTAGGTTTGCGTTACGAGTATGATTCGCCGTTTTCGGAGGTTCACAACCGGTTATCCGACCTGGACATCCCCAATTGGCGGCTGATCATAGCCAGTTCGGACGGAAACACCTATCCACAAAGCCTCTGGGTCCCGGGAATTCAGTCTGTGATCAAGATACCCATTGTGACTTCAGAGCAGGCCGGGATTAACCGCGCCTTGGTAAACAAAGATCCGCTGAATTTTGCCCCTCGGTTCGGATTTGCCTTTGACGTGTTTGGAAACCACAGAACGGTATTGCGCAGTGGGTACGGAATCTTCTATAACCAGATCTCGCTCAGCAATCTGTCCTTGCGTAGCGCGGCGCCTCCATTCTTTAACAATGTGAACGCTACGAACTCGCTGACAAATCAGATTCCAATTACGACGATTCTCACCAATCCGCTGTCAGGCGTTCCCGGTTGGTCCCCCTACGACCCGAACTTCAAGACCCCTTATTATCAGCAGTGGAACTTTGGTCTCGCGCAACTCGTGCATAGAGACCTGTTGGTAGAAATCCAGTATGTCGGGTCAAAGGGCACGCACTTGCTGACGAACAACCTTTTCAACGCGCCGGCCCCCGGTTCCGGGCCCATCGCTCCGCGGCGCCTGTATCCTCAATTTGGGGGCAATGCCCAGGAAGTTTCCTGGGCCACCTCAAGCTACGAAGGCCTGATTCTTCGAACGGAAAAGCGCCTCTCACATGGGCTAATGTTCGTCGCTAACTATACGTACTCTAAGTGTATTGACGAGGATTCTTTGGCGGCTGGGACGCTCGGCACAAACCCGCCTCAGGATCCGCGCGATTTCAGGGCTGAGCGGGGCTTGTGCACCTCCGATGAGCGTCACCGCTTCGTGTTCAGCGGAACCTATGACATTCCATCCGTGTCGGCCAATCGAGTTCTGGAACGGATTTTCGGGGGATGGGAGGTAGGAAGCATAGTTACTGTCCAAACCGGACTGCCTTTTTCGGTGAACTTAACTTCAGACCGGGCCAACACGGGTAACCTCAACCAACGTCCTAACGTCATTTGTAATCCCAATGACGGGCCCCACAATGCGCAGAAGTGGTTCAACACCTCATGCTTCCAGCTCCAGGGCCAGTCCACCTTCGGTGATGCCGGACGGAACGTCGTCACTGCTCCGGGGCTCGCTACGGTGGATTTTTCTCTGCTCAAGAACATCGTCATCCGGGAACATCAGTCAATCCAGTTCCGCGCCGAGTTTTTTAACCTTTTCAATCACGCGAATCTCGACATTCCAAGCCGTTTGTGCACCGCTTCCACAACTGGGGCGCCATGTACCTCGCCTGCTTTCGGAAGGGTCCTCTCGGCGGGAGATCCGCGAATCATACAGGTCGCTTTGAAGTACCTCTTCTGAAGGACCGGACGAGAGTCGGAACCGCTTCGTTCTGGCAGCGATAGCAGTACTTTATTTTGGAACTGATCTCGGCCATTATAAGGATGACAGCTTTGACGATTGTCGGAAATGTGGAACCATTTCTGACGCGAGCCACAGACGGCCGTGGAATCTCGCGCAAAGAGGCGCTCTTTCTGATGGAGCAGGCCGGGGTGGCTCTCGCGAGCAGCTTCGTCCCTCTGTGATCGATCTCACGGGCCGAACCATCAGCTACTCGAGAAAGAGCAGGGCAGTTTTACGCTGCCCTTCTGGGCCCTAAATCAGAACGTTGTCGCAACTCATGTACACGTAGACGCGCTTAAACTTACCGTTTTCAAAGTGGTGGACGTTACAATTACTCATGGTCGTTTTCTTCCCGTTGGGAGCGACCAATACAGCGTTGAACTGCACGGCACAGCGGTCCTTTTCCGGATCAACGATGTGTACAAAGTCCATGTGCATGACGGTCGTATAATTCTCGAAAAAACGTTCGAACATTCTCTTGATGCCCCTGTCCCGCCCCTCGTGAACGACAAATGCGGATTGGATGGTAAAGACTGCGTCTTCGCAAAAACACGCGAGGGTCGCAGCAAGATTTTTCTGACGCACATTGGCAAAGTACTTTTGTTCGATCATGTCGGTATAAAAACTGTGCAGCTTCGACTGCGTGGCCATCGCTCCACCGTCCTTGGAGTGTAGATTTGCGGCGTTCTGTCCCCTAGGGCCCTTTACGCTGACCGTCAGATCAACGAACAGCAATGAATGGTAAAGGAACTGCAATTAGCGTCAAACGTTACTTCGAACACCGATAGTGCTCGCATAGAGTAGAGTACTAGGAGGCTGTTATCCGCGCGTGAAAGTTAAAGTTAATCTAGGAGCTGTACAACTCATTGAACTTCGTTGTCAAGAGAAAAGCTTTGCCCTCTGCAGCAACGGAGTAAGGCAAGTGGAGGCCGGAGAAGGACAGAAAGAACCGATTGGTCTGATGTACTATCAGAAGTGTGAATAATAGAACAAAGGGTCAGGAACCGCGATGTGTGCCATCCTCTCGAACAGATAGGTGAAAAGGGGGAGTTTTATGGTTCAGAATGAGTTTGGTGGCGCCAAACCAGATTGGAAGGAACATGGTATCCGCATTATTCGTGCGTCGGAGCTGGACTCAAATACGCCCCAAACTCCCGGTATGACTCGAGCGGCGGCGATCACGCATGCGCGAGTTGGGGCGAGCAAACTTTGGGCGGGGACCGTAGTCGTTCAGCCGAATGCGAAGACTGGAGCGCATCACCACGGGGAATTGGAAAGCGTGCTCTATGTAGTCAGGGGTCGGGCCCGGTTTCGGTGGGGAGAGCGACTAGAGTTTGTGGAAGAGGCCGGCCCCGGCGACTTCATCTATGTCCCTCCGTTCGTGCCGCATCAGGAAATGAACGCCAATCGCGACTGCCCGGTCGAGGTTGTGATTGTGCGCAGTGGTCAGGAACCGATTATCGTCAATCTGGATATTGCTAGCCCAGAGCCAGACGGCGAAGTGAAGTGGGTTGATCCGGTTCACCCCGCATAACGGTCGAGTCCGGACAGTTTGCGCCTCATCTGCATGGCTTCTTGCGCCCAAGAGCGAGACTCCGAATCGGATAATGACTACGCGTTGGCTCGTTTTTACATCAACCGCTTCGGCCGCTTCTCTTGCGTAGATCCGCTAGAGGGGAAGCCAGCAGATCCGCAGTCCTGGAACCGCTACGTCTACGTTCGCGACGATCCCATCAATATGACTGACCCTAGTGGAATGGGTTGGCTATCTTGGTTAATCAGGATTGCGCTGGCAGTGATCAGTGTAATCACTCATGTTCCTCTATTTTTACCTGTCCTCCGCAAAAAATCGGTACACGATGAGTTTATAGGCGCAAATCTACGTCACAGGCAAGGTTGCTGCCATCAGCGCACCCGTGGCATGCTCGTCAGCCCCATGAGAACCGCTCACTCCCTGCTACGCTTAGTTTTCATACTTTTCTCTCTGGCCCAGGACGCTCTGCGATTCTTGCTGTTGGGGACTCGTTCGAGTGCTGCGATCAAAGCGGAAAATATTTTCTTACGGAAACAGCTCGCCCTTTATCTCGAACGCGAGATCAAGCCTCGGCGGGCAAGCGACGCTACTCGCCTGTCTCTGGTTCTGCTCTCTCGGCTTTTTGCATGGCAGACTGCCTTGATCAACGTCAAGCCCGGGACCTTCCTCCGTTGGCATCGGAAAGGATTTCGCTTGCTCTGGCGATGGAAATCGAGGCCGCGAGGGAGGCCTCGTGTGCCCGGGAGACTCCAGGAACTGATCTTCAAGATGGCGCAGGAGAATGCCACGTGGGGAGAAGAGCGGATCGCTGCTGAATTGCTCCTCAAACTGGGAATTCGGGTGTCGCCTCGGACCGTCCGACGGTACATGCCTCTCGATATTGGACCTAGCAAGCACGTCCCTTCTCAGCAGTGGATGACATTTGTACGAAATCACGCCCAGGCGATGTGGGCCTGCGATTTCTTCATCGTCGTGACGGCTCGCTTTCGAATTCTCTATGTCTTTGTGGTCATGGAGGTAGGAACCCGCAGGATTGCTCACTTCAACGTGACCGATCATCCTACCGCAGCTTGGACACTCCAGCAGTTTCGAGAGGTCGTCACCGGGGAGCAGTCCTACCGATTCGTCATCCACGACCGGGACAGCATCTACTCGAGTGAGCTTGATTCTGCCCTCAAGTCGCTGGGCGTGACGGTCTTGAGAACTCCGTTTCGGGCACCGCAGGCGAATACTTTCTGTGAACGGCTGGTAGGCACGATCCGAAGAGAATGTCTTGATTTCCTCATCCCTTTGAACGAGAGGCATGTGCGAAGAATCTTGAAAGAGTGGGTAGTGCACTACAATCAGGGACGACCCCATTCGAGCCTGGGACCGGGCATTCCCGATCCACGGGGCAACCAGCAAGTCAAAACTTGCGGACACCACATTCCCATCGATCATCGAGTTGTGACCAAAGCGATTCTGGGCAGACTGCATCACGAATATAGGCTAGAGAGGCGTGCGGCTTGACCTCCTTAGGCAGAAATGCAGTTGTTAATGAAGGGGACAAAATTCCGTGGAACGGTGCTTTGCTCTCGGTACAGCCACGAATTCGATTGAGCCGTTCTTTCGATCAGCGCAGCCACACTTATCTAGGTTATGCACTAAGGGTGCGCGGCAATGTCGGAAGTGAAGCCCGAGAATTTCTCGTGGGGGTGGGCGAAGGTGCTCACGCTAAACACCATTTCCGTCCGGGTGATAGCGTGTCTGGTAGTGCGCTGCCAGTTGTTGATCCACGAATGGAGACGGTTGAGTTTTATAAGGTGAGCGATCTGCAAGTCACGGAACGCAAACTTGTGGAAGAGACCCAGGCGCCCCCGTGGCGAGAAATTCCACCGCCTCTTCCGATCTACCGCCAACGTGGTCATCGGCGACTTGCGGCACGAACGTACGAGGAAAAATGCACAAGCTGCATGTGGGGATGCCACATGGCGGTCGAGATGATCATTGATCAGTAGAATCCGAGTCAGCGCCGCTACCGAACTGAGACCTTCTGCTATGGTCCGCGGTCGTGTCCTCTGTACCGATCCGGACCGGCGCGCAAGGTTCCGGGCCGGCGCGGCATGACTTACACGGAAGAGGACTGGATTGACGATCAGGCAACTTCACACCGCGCCCTGAATGAATAGAACAGTCGTGCGGTGATATCCGCAGCCTGATTCCAGACTTAGTAAAAACGTGAGCCATTCAAAGTGGGTGCTGTGCCGTTAGGCCGAAATATTTGCGGAGGACAGGCCAAGCCGCCCCGAAGCGCGAGTCGGAAACATGATGATCGCAAGGATGGCAGGATTTGGACAGCTAAATGGCACCGCGAATGACAAGAAAACCGCCAAGCATCCAACTTTACGGGTGAGCCGCACGCGGGATGTGCATTTCAAGTCGGAATAGAGTCCGCGGAGGGTAGGCCATCTTGCCAGCTGTAAACCTGGTTCCGATAGGTGGAGTCTTGGCGATGAGACCCTTGATCGTTCATTGCCATCCACAAAACCATCGTTTCATTAGCTACGGAAAGTGAAATTGCACCTGCTGTTTTTCATTAGCCGGGTTGGAGCTCTAGCCAACCTTTTTGACCCATGGAAGCACCGTACTAATAGACAGTAGTAGTATCGCATTCGTAATCCTGGGGTGGGACCGATGCGCTACCTATCCAGCCACTTGGTTTGGACTGTTACTCTCAGCTTTATCCTCGTCGGCCCGTGTTTTGCCCAAGTTAACATTCGGGTCAATGAGGCGGCCACTCGTATCCAGATTCATTCCGATGGCACCATTGTCGATCTGCTAGTAGAAAATCTATCGCACGAGAAGGTTTCTGCGCATGTTTTGCTTGAATTGGTGGATCCACGAGGCGTAGTTCAGATTCATGCGGATCAAGATGCTTCTTTTCCTGCCGGTTCGACGAAGTTGAAAATCGCCTTACCCCCTGAGTCTGCTCAAAAGGAGAATCTCTTCTGGTACCGCTTGCGTTACACAATCATGTCTAGTTCTCCGAGTGAATCGTCGCACAAGCCCGTCGTGGGAATCCTCTCGGTGGGCAATGCCACGCCAGGAATCTTCGAACTGCACGTGGCTGGCCCCTCGTTCGTCAAGGGGGGTGGACATTACGCCGTCCGCATTCGTGCAATCCATCCGGTGACGGCTCGCTCCGTCCCAGGAGTTTCTGTTCAGGCTTCTCTAGACCTCGACGCAGATGATGGTAAGCCTTTGCTCACAAGAACCGCTCTTACGGATCGACTGGGATTCGCCACGCTTCCTTTCGCACTCCCAGATAACGTCGACACAAATCAAATCGATGTGAAGGTCACTGGAAAACTCGGTAGCTTTTCAGCGGATGCACATGGCGATTTCCATGTAAACCATTTCTCCAACGTATCGGTGAGTACGGACAAGCCTCTTTACCAGCCTGGACAAGCGCTCCATACGCGTCTGATGGCGTTCGACACCAACAAGAAGGCCATCGCAGGTCAGCCAGTGATTCTAAAGATTCTCGATCCCGAAGAGACGCTCGTTTATAGAACAGAAGTGCAAACATCGCGCTTCGGAATTGCCGCCGCGGACTGGCAGATACCTGACAATCTGCGCCTTGGAACATATCGAATTCAAGCAAACTTCGGCGAAGGTCATTATGAGGACTCCGGTGCATCTGCCACCGTCAAAATCAGCAGATACGACCTTCCGTCCTTTACCGTAACGGTCAAGCCAGATCGAACCTACTATCTACCCGATCAGAACGCTTCGGTCGAAATCCGTGCGAACTACCTATTTGGAGAGCCCGTCCGTCACGGGCACGTTCGTCTAGTTCACGAAACCGAACGCCAATGGAACTATCGCGAACAGAAGTGGGATGTCAAACATGGTGAAACCTACGAGGGTGACACCGACGAACAGGGTCGTTATATTGCCAAGGTTGATTTGACCAAGGACCACAACCGCCTGCAATCCGAAGATTACGAGCGGTTCCGTGATCTCACGTTTGCCGCCTACTATACGGATTCCTCTACGGGGAAGACTGAGCAGCGCCGTTTTGCACTGCGCGCGACCAAGGACCCGATTCACGTGTATGTAATTGAATCGAGCGGCTCGCACTCGAAGGGGCTCCCTCTAGAGTTTTACCTGTCCACCGATTATGCAGATGGCTCTCCCGTTCAATGCGACGTCGAAATCAACTGGGTGGGTTGGCGACGATCTTCGAGCAACGCTGCTCTTTCCGCGCCAGCGGGACAGCCGCTTCGACGTGTTCGTACGAATCGTTACGGTGTGGCGAAGGTCAGCGGCCTTACTATTCCAAGCGGTGGTGATTCCAACGAACTTTCTTTGAGTTTTCGGGCACGCGACCATAGGGGCGAGGTCGGTCATCATACAGAATCAATGTGGTACTCAGATCGGTCCGGAATCCGCATTAAAACTGACAAAACCCTATACAAACCAGGCGAACCGATTGAAGTTCAACTCCTAACGAGCCAGTCCGACATCACCGTTGTTGTGGACGCAGTGCATGATTTCCAAGTTTTGGCCTCCAAGCTGGTGCGCGTTCGGCACGGTCATGCCAATGTTGTGTTTGAGGGGAGCGGTAAGTTTCAGAACGACGTGAGCATTCTTGCTTATGCGTTTGCGCTGAAGCCGGGCGATGATTATTACAACTCAGCGGTCGTGGGTTCACACACAGTCTTATTTCCGAAGAACCACGAACTGAAGGTCGATGTGAAGTTTGCGAAGTCTGTCTACCGGCCAGGGGATGAGGCCACGGCGGACTTGCGAGTAACCGGCGCCGACGGTGAACAAGCAAAGAGTGCCTTAGGCCTCTTAGTGGTCGATAAAGCGGTCGAGGAACGAGAGCGAACTGATCGCGAATTCGGCGGGCAAGGCGGTTTCTACAATTTTCGCGATCTTTGGGGCGGGACTTCGGAACTCAGCGGAGTCCGCAGAAGCGAACTGGATAAAATCGACCTAACGAAGCCGCTTCCGGACGGTCTGGAACTCGTTGCGGAAGTCCTCCTACAAGGGAATGCGGCGTGGCCAGAGACCTTCGCCAGTGATTCGAGTTCTGCAGATTTGTCCAAACTCTTTGCATCAGAAATCGATCCCAAAATCCAACCGATCCGCACCGCTCTAGCCATTCGTTACGACCAGAAGGGTGAATATCCCAAGACACAAGCAACTTTAGACAGCTACTTGGCCGCTGCGGGATTCCGGTTGCAGGACGTCAAGGACCCATGGGGAACGCCCTACCGCGGTGGCTTCAGTGTCGCTCGCGAGTCGGATGTCTTAGAAATCTCGAGCGCGGGCCCGGACAAAACCTTCGGCACGGAAGATGATTTTGTAGTGGCCAAAATGATGTGGGCGTATTTCAAGCCCACCTATGAGGCACTGCGGCGGGCGGTGAATGAATATCATGCCCGCACCGGAGGATACATCCGAGATGCGCAAACCCTGAAGAGCGAACAGACGCGTCTCGGAGTTGATTTTGAGTCGTTGAACGACCCATGGGGGCATGGATACCAGTTATCCTTTGGAGTTGATAGAACCCAATACACGGTGACTGTGACGAGTGCCGGTCCGGATGGCCGTTTCAATACGAAGGCGGCTCCATCCGATGATGATTTCCCGCTTGCAACAATAGGAATCGACTATTTTTCGGGCACGAGATATCAAATCGACTCAGTTCTCACGAAACATTTCAGGGAAAAGCACGCATTCCCGGAGAATCTGGAGCAATTACGGAAAGCCCTTGAGAATTCAGGAATCGGTTGGGATGGATTAAAGGACCCCTGGAGACACCCCTATTATGCAACTTTTCGTAAGGAAGCTCGGTATGCCGACAGCGTAATTGTCGAAAGTTATGAGAGGCATGAGCAGGGAGCTCAACAGCAGACCCGGATCATCCCCGTGACGCAGCAGATCAATTGGGTCTACATTCGAAGCGCTGGTGAAGATGGTGTTGAAGGTACTTCGGATGACTTCGATGCGGCGATGTTTTCACGTGCAGTCGTTGAGCAGAGCAGCCAGGACACGACACGAATTGCAATTAAGGATCAGACCGTCCTCGCTGGAGCAAGCGGCGCTATTTCGGGCACGGTAACAGATCCTTCTGGCGCTGTAATTGCCGGCGCTGACATCACCGCCAAGAACAATGTAACGGAGCAGACCTTTACTGCAACGACGGACAGTGAAGGCGCATACCTTTTGCGAAATCTTCCTGCGGGTTTCTACTCGGTCCAATTTTCCGCCGTTGGCTTCAGGGGATTTACGATTACAAATGTTCCGGTGCGATCCTCAAACAAGACCCAATTGGACGCGCGGCTCAGCCTTGGTGCGATAACTGAAATGGTCGAGGTTTGTGCTGCGCCGGTCCTGGTTCAAACGACATCGGCCACTGTTTCCATTGTGACGAAATCAGGGATCTCAAGTCTCACGCTTCCGCCACAGCTGTCAACCCCCCGTCTCCGGGAGTATTTTCCGGAAACGCTGCTCTGGCGGCCGGAAGTCGTGACTGATGACAAAGGTCACGCTCAATTGAAATTTTCTCTCGCGGATAACATCACAACCTGGAAGCTCTCTGCTGTGGCATCGAACATGAATGGCGAAATGGGATTGGTTGAAAAGGACATTCGGGCGTTCCAACCATTTTTCGTCGAACATGATCCGCCGCGATTCCTCACAGTGGGTGATGAAATCGCACTGCCAGTGGTTCTGCGCAATTACCTCGACCGGAAACTTCAGGTTAATGTCGAAATGAAGCCGTCAGGGTGGTTCTCGGCCCTGGGCCCGACAATGATAAAGAGCGATGTCTCTCCACGTGACTCCGCACACGACATTTTCCGCTTTCAGGCTGTGACGGCCACCAAAGAGGGAAAGCAAGAAGTTAGCGCGATTGGTGCGGACGTGAGTGATGCCATCTCTAGGACCGTCACGGTGCGGCCAAATGGCGAAGAGAAGACGGAAAGAGTGAGCCAGATTTTTGCTGACATTACTTCTCTGGACCTGACGATT
Organism: Candidatus Dormiibacterota bacterium; assembly: GCA_035602605.1. Classification (GTDB taxonomy): domain Bacteria; phylum Acidobacteriota; class Terriglobia; order Acidiferrales; family UBA7541; genus DASQHY01. Next base: position 2,432 of record DATNLZ010000029.1, on the reverse strand, counting down.
CCGGACAACGCAATCTCCGGCTCAGTGGAAACAACTCTGAAGATTTATCCGAATCTGACTGCTCACGTACTGGAAAGTATTGAGGCAATTCTGAAACGCCCCTACGGCTGTGCTGAGCAGATGATTTCGTCGACTTATCCCAGCGTATTGCTTCTGAAGTACGCAAAAGGAGCCAGCTACGAGAAGTCTCCGCTTGTACCTCGAGCACGCCGCTATACACAGCTCGGTTACGAGCGGCTCCTATCCTATCGTGCTCCAAGTGGAGGATTTTCGTATTGGGGCAAGGGAGATGCTGCAGACTTAGCTCTTACTGTGTATGCGATCAAGTTTCTGAGCGACACCAGTGAATTCGTCGCCATCGACGATTCATTGATCCAAGAAGCGGTTTCTTGGGTGTTGAATCAGGTCCAGCCGGATGGTCATTGGGTTGCGCGAGACTGGAACGGAAAAGATGATTCTCGGCGAAGCGCCATCCTGACGGCCTACATTGCGCGAATGATTGCGACTTCCAAACTGACTCCTCATGGATCTGGCGGGAATCGAGAGATCGTCAAGTCTGCGTTACTGGCAGTGCGGCGCGCTTTGAGCTTTCTCCAACCACATATAGATGCAATCGAGGAACCCTATGTGATTTCCTCGTATGCTTTGGCAGCGCTCGAAGTTGGTGACAACTCCGTATTCACAAGCAGCGTTGAGAGGTTGCGCAAGTTGGAGCATAGAGAAGGCGACTCCAGTTACTGGTCGCTCGAAATGAATACTCCTTTCTACGGCTGGGGACTCGCTGGCAGACTAGAAACAACAGCTCTTGTATTGCAGTCGCTCGAAAGAAGCGCAAATCCAAGCGACTCGGAGGCTTTGATATCGCGAGGCTTGCTGTTTCTCCTTCGCAACCAGGATCGCTATGGCATCTGGTATTCCACGCAAGCCACAATCAATGTATTGGACGCGATAGCCTCGCTAACTGCCCGCAAGGACAGTCGCTCAAATCAATCCGGAAACATCGCGACTGTTGGGTCGAAAGCTGTGGTTTCAGTCGACGGCAAGCAGACACTTTCCATTGATCTCCCGCCTGTCAATGTGTTGAGTGGACCAATTGATGTTGACATGTCGAAATTCGTGTTCCCCGGCAAGCATCGTATTGAGATTCGCCGGCCACCTGGCTCCTCACGCGCCTCGGTTCAGGTGCTGGCTGACTACTACGTACCCTGGACACATACTACCGTAGGAAACGATCTTCATCAGGAAGCAAAGGTTTCTGACGCACTTCGACTCACCGTTCATTTCGACAAACAATCTGCCCATGTGGGTGAAAACGTCCAGTGCAGTGTCGATGTGGAAAGGATCGGCTTCCGTGGCTACGGGATGTTGCTTGCCGAAATTGGTTTACCGCCAGGTGCAGAAGTCGATCGGAGCTCGCTCGAGCACGCTATGAAAGCGTCTGGCTGGGATATAAATGAGTACGACGTGTTGCCTGACAGGTTGATTGTGTACCTCTGGCCCCACGCCGGCGGAACGAAGTTCTCGTTCAGCTTCAAGCCTCACTTCGGATTGAAGGCTCTTTCAGCGCCTTCGATTCTCTATGATTACTACAATCCCGAAGCCCATGCCATCGTCGAGCCAACGCAATTCACAGTGCAATAGTGAAACAAGCTCCCAGGCCTCAGCTAAAGACGAGGCTCGACTTGCCATCCCGTACAGTCAAAAAAATCGTGCGTAGGGCTGAACCCCTCAAAGGTCACCGTCATGGTTTCAAGTCTCAGGCGGGCTCTTGATTGAAGCCGCTGACAATCCGCGACCAGTACACAAACTGTGCCACCAGACTCAACATCCCAAACAGGACCACCACCTCGAATCTCCCCGAGCACGGCCAGAACCCCTTCCAGCCTTGTCCTTCGACGCGTCGCAACAGGTTGTCCAAAAACAGGAGGAAAAATAACAGCGCCGCTATGTTGTACCCCTCCCTCGAATGCTTCTGCACTGTGGTAGGCTCCTCTTCATCTTCTTCATGCTTCAGCCAACAGAAACATAGGAAGCCAACCAGGAGATACACAGCGTTGTGGCCCAGAAACGCCACGGATGGCAGCATTACCCTCCACCACGACCAGTATCCCGCCACCGTAAGTTTCAAAACCGCCAGCACCACGGAAAGGAAGCCAAACACCCAGAACCCCATGGTCTGAATCGGATGTTCTTGTTTGCTGCTCATGCCGCCTCGCGCTCATAGTATTTCAGCAGGCCGCCCAGCCGCTCCCGACACCGCACCTTTTCCTGTTCTCCGCGGACTGCTTGAGTCGGCAAAGGGAATAGCAGTACGTTGTCTTTGCCTTGGTGATTTCTTTCCTCATGATAGTGGGTTTCGTAGTGGCGCAACGCTCGCCGCAATGAGCCTCACCCAACAAGATCAGCTTCGCCAGGCATTCCTCCTTAACCGA
>DATNLZ010000023.1:0-9747 GCA_035602605.1 Candidatus Dormiibacterota bacterium | reverse complement strand
TGAATTGCATGAAGACTAGGTTCCAGATTTCTACGTAGCGGCCGCAATCGCAGGGGAATTTGCAGTCGGCGTGGCCTTGCTCGGAGGCTTGCGGGCCCATGTCGTAATGAATTTCGCTGCAGGGGCCGCAAGGGCCGGTGTCGCCCATGGCCCAGAAATTTTCTTTCAGGCCGGGGATGGGAACGATGCGCTCGGCGGGAACTTTTTCGGCGAGCCAGAATTTGCGGGCGTCTTCATCGACGCCTAGCGTCGTTCCCGGCGCGACTTCCGCGCCGCCGAACACCGTGACGTAGAGTTTGTCCTTGGGAATCGCGAACCACTCGGGAGAGGTGATCAGCTCCCAGGCGTAGGGGATGGCTTTTTCCTTTAAGTAATCGCCGAAGGAAAAATTGCCGAGCATCTCGAAGAAGGTGTGATGGCGCTTGGTGAAGCCGACATTTTCGAGGTCGTTGTGCTTGCCGCCGGCGCGAACACATTTCTGCGCGGAAGTGGCTCGCTTGTAGTCGCGCTGCTCGAGGCCGAGAAAAACGTCCTTGAACTGATTCATTCCCGCGTTGGTGAACAGCAACGTGGGATCGTTCACGGGAACAAGCGAAGAGCTGCGTACTCTTCGATGCCCCTTAACCTCGAAGAAGCTCAGGAATTTCTCGCGGATGTCGTTACCGGTCACATCAGCCCCAGTTTTTCCCGTTTGGGAATCAAAGATTATCGCAGAAGGCGCAGTTCCGCCGCAACGATCGGTGCCTTTGTCGCTTCATTGACTCGTGTGAGAATGCGCCGCCCATGAGAAGTCACGCTCGGCGTCGCCCGATCCAGGGAGCCTCTTGCGGTGGTCAGAGATCTTCTTCCGAGGCGATCAGCTCTCCGGGGTCTGCTTTAGTCGCAGCCCGCAACTCGCGGCGGATCACCTCCGCCGAAAATCCGGCGCGAAGAAGGCTCCGGTACAGGGAAGCCATCTTGCGGTCGTCCATCTCGCCCCGAAACATCTTTAGTTTGTTGACGATACGCTTGCGAACGATCGCTGACTCGTCGTTTTGCTGGAAAGCTTCTTCAAACGCGGCATCGATGTCTCGGTCGGCAATACCGCGTACGCGAAGGTCCCGCGCGATCCGGAACTTTCCCTGGCGACGTATCTCCATGTGATATCGCACGAACTGACGAGCGTAGCGCGCATCATCGAGCAGCTTTTGCTCGCGTAAGCGGTCGAGAACCTTGCGGGCTGCCGACTTATCTTCCGCTCGGCGTTCAAGGGCCTGGCGCATCTCGTAAACAGAATGGGCGCGGCGCATGAGTGCGCGAATTGCGGAGGCATACAGGTCAGGCTCGGAGCAAAGCTTGCGCGGCTCACGGAACATGTGCACGAAGCATAGTTGGTGGAGGGCAGGGAAGCAAGCGCCTAGGGGGCAGGATCGTCTTAACGGAGGCTCATTCCCAGCGAAGCGCTGCGGTGCTTTTGCAGTTCATGCGCCGGCGCAGGGTCGAGGAATCTCTCTCCGGCTTTATTTGCGAGTATACCGGTCGAAGTCGGCCATTTGTTGCTCCATCTCTTCGCGAGCGGCATCGGCTGCGGAGCGAATACCTTGAACGCGCAATTTGAACTCGTCAGCGTTAGAGGCGCGGACCAGTGCCTCTTCGTAGGTGATGAGCTTGCGCGTGAACAGGCCGAACAGCGATTGGTCGAAGGTCTGCATGCCGTACTGCGACGTCCCGGCGGCGATCGCATCGTGAATGAGGCGCGTCTTATCAGGATTGATGATGCAATCGCGAATGTACGAGGTTGCGATCATCACTTCGCAAGCGGGGACGCGGCCCTTGTCATCGGCGCGGCGCACCAGTCTTTGGCTAACAACAGACTTGAGCGTGGCGGCCATCTGTAGGCGGATTTGCTTCTGTTCGGGCGGCGGAAAGACGGCGATGATGCGCTGGATAGTCTCGGTGGCGTCGAGAGTATGCAACGTTGATAGTACGAGGTGTCCGGTTTCAGCGGCCAAGAGCGCGGTAGAAATAGTTTCAAGGTCGCGCATTTCGCCGACCAGAATCACGTCAGGGTCCTGGCGCAGAGCCGCGCGGAGCGCGGTGGAGAAATTCGCGGTGTCGACTTCCACCTCGCGCTGGTTGATGAAGCTACGCTTGTCGCGGTGCAGGAACTCGATGGGGTCTTCAATCGTGATGATATGGTCGGCGCGAGTGGAGTTGATGCGGTCGATCATGGCTGCGAGAGTGGTGGATTTGCCGGAGCCAGTCGTGCCGGTGACGAGAACCAGACCGCGCTGCTCCTGGCAGATCTTGTCGATGACATGCGGGAGGTCCAGCTCTTCCCACGTTCGAATTTTTGTTGGGATAACTCGGAGGACCATGCCCACGTTTCCGCGCTGCTGAAAAACGTTGACGCGGAAGCGGCCCAGGCCGGCGACACCGTAGGCCATATCCAACTCTGCCGTCTCTTTGAATTTCTGCTTCTGGCGGTTGGTCATCATGCTGAAAGCCATGGAAAGCATTTCTTCGGGCGTCACGCGCGGGACATCACTCAAAGCGGCCAGCAAGCCGTCAACACGGAGATAGGGATGATTGCCAACTTTAAGGTGCAGGTCGGAAGCCTTACTTTCGACGGCGCGGCGCAGCAGATCATCAACACTTAAGGACATTTTGGTGAAACCCCCGAATTTTTCGGATCCTCAGTCGACACTAGCACCCGCGCGAAGGCCCCGCAAGCAAGGTCCGCGCGTGAGTTGCGGTCCAGTTAACAGGAGCGAATCAGAGTTTTTTCAGGAAGAGTGCGTCATAAAGCCAGCCGGCCACGACTCCTCCAGCAAGTGGCCCGACCCAATAAACACCGTGATTGGCCCAGTGGCGAGCAGCGATCGCGGGACCCAAAGCGCGCGCGGGATTCATGACCGCGCCGGTGAGCGGTCCGCCCAAAAGGATAGCCATGGTTACGGTTAGGCCGATGACCAAGTCCGGGTTTTTGTTCGACGTCGACGGTTCATCAACAGCCGTGGAGAAAAATATGAAGACGAGAAAAAAGGTAAGCAACCCTTCCAGCAGGATACCGTAAGAGCGAGTGAAGTCACGAGCCAAGTCTGGTGTCCCGAGAGAAACAGCACGCCATGTTTCTTCAGGAATCAAAGCGCGCAGGGAATATGCTGCGGTAACCGCTCCGGCCAACTGCGCCAGCCAATAAAGGACCGCGTCAAAAGTATTGCTCCGCCTGGTGACCCAGAAACCGATGGTAATGGCTGGATTGAAGTGACCGCCCGAAATGCGGGCAAGGGCAGAGTACATCACGGCAATCACGAGGCCGGAAGCAATGGCAATTCCCAGCAGGCCCAGACTGCCTTGTCCTGTGGTGCGGAGAAACTGATCTGTGCAAATGGAGCCGGCGGCAAAGAAAACCAGAGCGAAGGTGCCGATGAATTCCGCAGCGAGCTTCTGGATCTTGCTGTACATCCGGGCCTCCAAATGAATGAGAGAGAACTGAGCTCCCGGCAATGCTACTGAAGGCAGCGAGAGCAGTCAAAGATGTAGAGAACGTTGTGGTCGGGAAAGTAATCAATCCACATTTCTGTTTGAAGTTGGTGTCCGTAACCCGATGCCCGGATCAACGGTCCTCGGCTTTTAAAGCCGTTCGAGGACATCTGCAATCACCCGGAGCTGCAACAAAGGCTCTGCCGGAAGGTCCGCGCCGCCCAACAAGCGCAATTCAGGGATGGCCGGCAAAAACTAGCGGGCCATAGCGCTTACGGGAACCCCTACCGGCGTGAGCCAATTGTGGCGGTCGGGTTTGGTGCCGCTGGTAAGGGCGAAGAATTCGTCCTGCAGTTGGCGGGTAATCTCGCCGCGCACTCCTTTTCCGATCACGATTTTGTCAACCGAGCGAACGGGCGTGACCTCGACGGCGGTACCGACAAAGAAAATTTCATCGGCGATATAAAGCATTTCACGTGGAAGGACGGTTTCGCGAACAGGGATTTTCAGGTCGGCGCAAATTTGCACGATCGAGTTACGAGTAATGCCGGGAAGAATGCTGGCGGAAAGCGGTGGCGTGAGGATCGTTCCGTCCTGGACCACGAAAACATTCATGCCGGAGCCTTCGCTGACGTAGCCACTCGAATCGAGCGCGATTCCTTCGGCATAACCATTCGCGCCGGCTTCCATGCGAATAAGCTGCGAGTTCATGTAGTTTGCGGCGGCCTTGGACATCGCTGGTAGGGTATTCGGAGCGATGCGCGCCCAAGTGCTTACGCAGACGTCAACGCCTTTGGCCTGGGCTTCCGGACCGAGGTACGCACCCCAGGGCCAGCACGCCATGTACACTTCGATGGGATTGGGCAAAGGGTTGACGCTGACGTCGCCATATCCGCGGAGGACGATAGGCTTTACGTAGCAGGCCGGCAGCTTGTTGATGCGCACGAGCTCGACGGCGGCGTTGCTAAGATCTTCGACGGTGAACGGGGGATCCATGCGGTAGATCTTTGCAGAGTTAAGCAGCCGATGCATGTGCGGGCCGAGGCGGAAGATCGCCGGACCTTGCCTGGTATCGTAGCAGCGAATCCCTTCGAAGACTGCGGAGCCATAACCAACCACGTGGGAAAGAACGTGAATTTTGGCGTCATCCCAGTTGATCCAGCTTCCATTGTGCCAAATTTTCTCAGTCGCTTTCAGGGCCATGATGATCTCCGCGTGAAGGTTGATGATGACTTCCACCCGCCTTCCCATCGCAGAATATAGCACCCGAGGCGACCGGTCAATCCGCCCCTTAGCCTAGTAGTCAGCTCACCGCAGCCAATTTGGAACTCCATAGGGCCGCGTCAACGGGGCAGGCGACGCTTTATTTTCAGCGCGTGCGATCTGGTGAGGGTTGGGCTTCGCGAAGAGTGTCAAAAGCTGATTTCGAATTACGCAACAGTGGACCGTGCGAATACTCCCAAACGCCCAGCAAGATAAAAGGCACGATTGTCGACGCCGCCCACACCTTGGCGCGGCGGGAAACTTTCTGCTCTGGTTCCCAGCGGAATAATTGCTGGGAAACCCAGAAGGAAAATATCGTACCTCCCGCCAGGGCCAATAATTCGGTGCGAAGATCCCATAGGGTAATGTCTCGCTCCGTGAGAGCCCGTTGCAGCCCTTCAACAAGATAGGTGGGCGGAAGAAACAGAGCCAGTTTTTGGATCCACGAGGGAAGCCTCGGAAGCGGAACAGTAGCCCCGGAAAGAAAGAGAAAAACGGTCCAGATCAAATTGTTGATGATCTGAGTTTCCTGCATGGTGTTGGTTACGCTGGCGACGGTTAGCCCCAGGGCCGCAAAGGTAACCGTGCCGAGGGTGACTAGCGCCAGAACAGCCCATAAATTCCCCCAGCTCTGCAAATGAAAGAACCAGCGTGCCAGGGCGAATTCAATAATCACAGTAGGCAGAGTTAGAAAATAGTTTGACAGGATGCTGGAGGCGAGCATGGCACCCGGGCCAATAGGCGCCAAGCGAAAGCGTCGCAAAATTCCCTGCTCGCGAAAAATGACCAGCTGTATGCTGAGTCCCCAAAAGCTGCCCATCACCGTGAGCGCGAGCACGGGTCCCAATATGTACGACGTGGCGTTCACAAGTCCCCGCGCAAAGATGCCCATGGCCACGAACAGAAATGCGAGGGGCATGATCAGGCTGAAGAAAAGGAAGGCCCGGTTGCGCATGGCTAGGCGCATGCGGCTGAGCGTAAGTTTCCAGGTGTGCCTCAATCGCGCAATCTCCTTCCAGTAAGCTCGAGAAAAACATCTTCGAGCGAGGGCGTAGCCATCTCCAGGCTGGCGAGCTCATTGCCGCCCGCCTCGAGATACTTCACCAGCGCCACGATGGTTTGCGGCGGGCGCGCAGAGTGCAGCACATAGTTGCCGTCAACGACTCGGCAATCGGCTACCCCCTCGAGTTGCCGCAACGCTTGCTCAGCTGCGGGCCTGGCCAAGCGCACTTCGATGCGCGTTGTGTCGCCGGAGCGCTGCTTGAGCTCACGTGGGCTGCCGATGGCGATGACTTTGCCGTGGTCGATAATGGCGACGCGGTCGCAGAGGCGCTCCGCTTCTTCGATGTAATGAGTCGTCAAAAGCAGGGTTTTCTTTTCGCGCCGAAGCTCTTCAATGACGTCGTAGATTTCGTGTCGCACCTGAGGGTCCAGTCCCGCCGTAGGTTCATCGAAAAACAAGACACGGGGGTCGTTCACCAGGGCCATGGCCAGAGCCAGGCGTTGTTTCTGCCCGCCGGAAAGGTGCGAATAAAAGGCGTTGCGCTTCTCTTCGAGTCCAAAGCGTTTCAGGAGCTCATCCGGATTGCGGCGCCGTTTGTAGAATCGTGAAAATAAAGTCAGCGCCTCCAAGACGCGCATTTTCTCCGGCAGTGCTGTGGATTGCAGGGCGGCTCCAATCTCATGTTTCAGCGAGTTACTTTCCTGCTCGGGGTTGAGTCCGCAGACGCTTACGCGCCCGCTATCGGCATTGCGCAAACCCTCGAGAATCTCGACCGTACTGGTCTTGCCAGCACCGTTGGGTCCGAGAAGCCCAAAAACCTCACCTTCTTGAACCTCAAAGCTTACCCCGCTGAGCGCTTGGACATCTCCATAGCGCTTGGTCAAGTTATCGACCTGGATGATCGCTGGGCTCATTGAGAAAACATCTATAACACAATGCTCGGTTTCACGGGGGACGGCTTGCGAGGACGCGGTTGACGCGGTTTCGTCTTCCGCAGGCTTGATTTCGGCGCTTTCGGTTTGAATGTTTTTCGCGTTAGGAACGAAGAGCGCGGTTTCCAAAGATGTTTGGAGAGGTTGATGCGGCGCTCCAGGACGGCAACGCCCTCGGTTTCAAGCAGGCGGCGCTGCAGCGAGGCGTAAGGTTCGCGAAGCAGAATCCGGCCGCCTCCACCGACGACGCGATGCCACGGTATTCCTTGACCGCGCGGAGTTGCAGCCATAGCCCGCCCAGCAGTACGTGCACCACCGCGGAGACGTAAGAGTCGAGCCAACCCTCCATACGTTAGAACCTGTCCCCGAGGAATTTGTTGCACGATGCGATATACAGGCGTCCATGACATTGGTCTCTCCTGTCCTCCATCCTAACTCGTACTTGGCCCCGCGTACCAGCAGCGTGGGTACCAGCAAGGTGGACCCCGCGGGGGATAGGCGCCGGTGATGAGCGAGAGCAAGCTCGTACTCAGGATCAAAGACGCATCTAATGACGTAAGGAACGAGGAAGAGACCAATCGTGGCGCCCGAAGGATGGTTACTGATGCGAAGCAACCTTGACAAAAGTGTCGCCATCGTAATTGACAGCTGTAGTGGAAGCGTCTTACACTACAACAATGCAGTAAAGGGAAGGATCAAATGGCGTTTGTCCGAAAAATCGGCAGGGCTCATTACTTGGTCCATAACGTCCGCCGACGAGGCAAGGTAAAGCAACTGCACCTGGCTCGTTTAGGCGAGCGCCCCCGAATCACTGATGACGTGGTACGCGCGGTCAGCAAGAAGCATCCGTTTGTGCAAGTGGACTGGCGGGGACTGCGCGAGCAAGTGAATAACAGCGTGGGACTGTTTGATTTGAATTCACAGACTTTGCAAAAACTGGTCTCTGAGTTGCGCGCGATTAATCTGGACTTGGCGGATTTATTTCCACCAGTTCTCAAGTTGTCGGAATCGCCCGAGGCGGGACTGGAAATCTTGACCCAGCTCCGGCTGTTGCATTCCACAATTCAGGTGAAACTCAAACAGTTTGACCATGCACCGTTTCACAGAGTTGTACCAGACCGGCCGCCTCAATAGGAGGGCGCCATGACCAGCCCGAACAGTACCAGGCAGAGCATCACCAAACAAAAGAAAACGCTTGATCCGACACTGCATAGCCCTGAATCCATCGAATTTGTGACCGCCTTGCGGTCCAGAATCGTCGGACAAGAGGAAGGCATTCAGGCGCTCGGGGATCTGTACCAGGTATTTTGTGCGGGATTGAATTCGCCAGGGCGTCCGGTAGGGAACCTGTTGTTCCTAGGGCCGACCGGTTCGGGCAAGACGCGGATCGTGGAAGCCGCGGCGGAGATTTTGTTTGGAGATCCGCGGGCAGTCATTAAAGTGGATTGCGCGGAATTTCAGCATTCGCACGAGATCGCGAAGTTGATTGGCTCGCCGCCAGGATACCTGGGGCACCGCGAGACGCATCCGCTGATCACGCAGGAAGCGCTATCGCAGTATCACACCGAGAAGCTGAAGTTGAGTTTTCTGCTGTTCGATGAAATCGAGAAGGCCAGCGATTCGCTGTGGCAATTGCTGCTGGGGATTTTGGATAAAGCAACGCTGACGTTGGGAGATAACCGGCGGGTGGATTTGTCGCAGACGATGATTATGCTGACGTCGAACCTGGGTGGGGGGGAGATCACCGAGTTAATGAACGGGGGTATGGGATTTGTGCAGCCCCCGGAGCAGCCGGCAGCGGGGTTGGATGTAAAGGTAGAGCGAACAGCTGTGGATGCAGCGCGGCGCAAATTTTCGCCGGAATTCATGAACCGGCTGGATAAGGTAGTGGTGTTTCATCCGCTGAAGAGCGAGCAATTGGAAGAGATACTGGAAATCGAGCTAGGGATGGTGCAACGCCGCGTCTTGGATACGGCGAAGGGACAGTTCCTGTTCCGGGTGACGGGAGCAGGGCGGGAGTTTTTGTTGAAGGAAGGTACCGACCTGAAGTATGGAGCGCGGCATCTGAAGCGGGCGATAGAGCGACACGTGGTGTATCCACTGGCAAATCTACTGGCAACCGATCAAGTTCACTTAGGCGATGTAGTGTGCATTGACTGGGATCAGCCGCAAGGCCGGTTGGCGTTCACGTGCGAAGCAGAAGGGGCGGTGATACCGATGCCCACGCCACAACCTATGGGCATGGTCATGGCGGCTGAGGCCAAGGGTGGAAGGCAAGTTGAAGTACCCTCTACGATAGCAGCACGGGACGCTCGCGCCTCCGCTGTCCCTCCGCCGCAACTTGCGCCGGCGCCCTCCAGACGCAGTAGAGCGTAATCCACTTTTTGGTTACAACGAACCCCAAAGCAGGCCCTTCGCGGGCCTGTTTTTTTTCACAACCTGTTCAAGCCATGGACGCCGTGTTTCAAACCATGGACATATGCGCATATCTGAAACAGTGTCTCACCGGTTGAGACGCCTCAGCAATCCAGCCTTTCCTTAACTCATTGATTCAAATATGTTTACGTACAACCCAAAGCAATATTATTCTTTGGAACTTGCCTTGCATCATTATCCTTCCAGAGAAATTTGAGACTCAACCCTTCCGGAACTGAAGCTGATTGGGTGGAGGTAGATCATGCGACCGGCGGTAAAACAGAAACTTAACCCCGACCTGCGAAGCCTCGAATCACAGGAGTTTGAGGCCTCGCTCCGGCAGAAAATTGTCGGGCAGGCCGAAGGGCTGCAGGCATTGGTGGACATGTACCAGGTATTTTGTGCCGGATTGAATTCGCCAGGGCGTCCGGTAGGGAACCTGTTGTTCCTAGGGCCGACCGGTTCGGGCAAGACGCGGATCGTGGAAGCCGCGGCGGAGATTTTGTTTGGAGATCCGCGGGCAGTCATTAAGGTGGATTGCGCGGAATTTCAGCATTCGCACGAGATCGCGAAGTTGATTGGCTCGCCGCCAGGATACCTGGGGCACCGCGAGACGCATCCGCTGATCACGCAGGAAGCGCTATCGCAGTATCACACCGAGAAGCTGAA
>DATNLZ010000021.1:0-44900 GCA_035602605.1 Candidatus Dormiibacterota bacterium | reverse complement strand
TATAAGTAACTTATATCAGATTATTGGCTGTGTCAAGACAAGAAATTGAATACGAATCTGCTCCTCCCAAAGACTCGCATCAAAAGTTCAGTCAGTCCAATGCTTTAGATTATCCGGACATGACGAATTGCGGAACCGCTGCTATCGATTATTTCTATCCAAGAGTGGCAACCGGAAGGAATCTCTTCTCTCGGCGCCTAGCCGATACACTACGTGCAACATTATCTCTTGCCGCCGCCGACTTCTTGCACGGGCAGAAGACCCGAGGTCTTGGGCATACTTCGACCATTCAGAACAATTCGCGCCACCATCAGCAATTGCGAGCTGATTCGCAGGTTCTCGCGGGTTGCCGCCGCCAGGTTCGCATCGAACCGCACTCGCTGACCTTCCATAACAAAATTCAGTGCACCGCCCGCTTCGAGAAATCCTTCCGACTCGCCCACGGCAAGCACATGGGCCCCTAGCAACGGCTTCAGGATCTGGTCCAATCGTCCCTTTTGCGAAGCACCGATGAAAACCATCTGGCAATCCCGCAAATCTTCGCCGGCCTTCTTAAGGCGAATCTGCACCTTTCGCCCGTGTATGGTCTTGCCCGCAATCGCATCGCCCAGACTAAATCCGACGAAATAATGACCTACGATACCGATTACAAATGGTGCGTTAGGGCTTGCGAACACGTTTTCTGGCCATTCCACAAACTTCGCGATATTCGCCAAGTATCTTGCCTTGACTTGATCCTCGGAGCTTGGTCCTGTCTGCGTCTGCGCGAGCAAGCCAACAGGACTCTCAAAAAAGATAATTGCGAAGGAAAATAGGAACGTTACAATGTCACGCGCGCGTCGCATCTGAAGCCAGACCACAGCATGTGTGCTCATATTTGAAGTTTCTGTAAGAAATGCGGCTCGGTAAACGAACTCTGAGCCAGTACTTACTTAGGCAAATTCGTTGCCATCGCGGCAGACTTGATAGCGCCTTGGGCCATTGCCATCAGACACTTACAGTAAATAAATAAGGAGGCAATCTGACAAAGTCTTGCGGCCTGTTCCAAACTGGCCCAAAACACCAAATTGAACCATCGCCACGTCTGACCAACACTGACACCCCGGCGAGCGGCGCACGATGATTTTCTGCCTTTTGAAAACTTCCCCCAGTGAAGCTGCAGCACCCGGAATCGGTTCGAGTCCCCATAAGATACGAACTCGCGCAAATTTATCGGATTGTTATTGATGTTTTCGGGGCGTACGATGCCTTCGAACGTCGCCCCCACCATGCTCTGAACAGGAGGCCAACATGTTAAAGTCTTTGTTAATTTTTTTGACGTTAGGGTCGGCGCTCTCCGGATCAGTGCAGGAAGGTCAGGCGCCCTCTAAAGGTGCAACCGCCGCCTCTGGTACGATTCCCGCTGAGGCGGTGCGTCAGGTGAATCCAGTTAAGGCGACTCCAGAGTCAATCGCTCAGGGCAAGAAGTGGTATGGATACGACTGCGCCATGTGCCATGGCAAGCAGGGCGATGGCAAGGGTGACGTGGTGGCTACCATGAAGCTGAAGATGAGCGATTTGACGACCGGCGAAACGCTGAAGAATAAGACTGATGGAGAGCTCTTCTACATCATCAAGTACGGCAGGGGGGAGATGCCGCCTGAAGGGGAGCGTCTGAAGGCGGCTGAATTGTGGAACCTGGTTAATTACATTCGTTCCATCGCGCAGAAGAAAGCGCCAGCGGAGGAGAAAGCGCCGAACTAAACGCCGTACCGATCACCTGGCTGGCGACAATGCTGTGTCGGGACCGAGAATCAAACCGACAACCGACGAGTACCACTCGCCGTGGTTGTTCAGATACGGGCCGCGCATCCACACTAGCGCAGTACGCCGATCATTCCATTGGGGAATGATCGGGCGCAGGTTATCATAGGTAGAATGGCGGGTGATGGGCAGCCACGTCCATTTGCCATATGCGTTGCGGGTTCCACGAAATAGCTCGTAATGCCGCTTCTGATCTGCACGACTGATGAGCGGTGCACCCGTCAGCGGGTCGGCGTCGGTAGAGATATACACGAGATTGGGATTGTGCGGATCGAGTGCTCCGAGTCCTGAATAGTCATCTTCACCTGAGTACAGCCTGGTTCCTGCGTGGGCAATCTCCTCGCTGTTCCACGCAACGCCATCCCAACGCGCATAGTGATAGCGCAGGTCCATGCCGCCCTTACCGCGCGGCAGTCCTCGGCCGTCTATTTGACAGGAAAACAAAACATAAGGGCGATCGTCTTTGTCCAGCTTGAGATCAACCATCCACGCGACATTGTCAGGATTTCCCTGAAACACTTTGGTGAGGTCCCATGTCGCGATGGTGGAGTCGGTGGAGGTACTGAGCGGGCCGAGCGGGCTGCCATCTGAGAGATAGATCGTGTTGTTACGCAAATACCCGTGATAGAGGCTGTTGTCAAAATTGCGCGGATGATCTTCAGTCGCCACGAAATGTACGGTACCTTTACCGTCGTACGCGTACTTGAGATAAGGACTGTAGCCACCCCTTCCGTGCAGGAAGCGCCCGCCGTACGTCCAGGTCTGTCCATCATCATCCGAGAACATGTAGTTGGGATCGTGATGGAAACCGCGAAAGAAGTTGTAGATGCGGCCGTCGGGCATTCTGAAGGGATTTGAATATGTGTCGTTGTCGCCTGCGTAAGCGACGTTCCTGCCGGGTGTCTCGAGGATGGAGGTCGGTCCCCACGCCAGCGGATTGTGTGGCTCAGAAATTCGGACATATACCCTTCGCTCGACGGCATGCTTGCTATAAATGGCCAGGTAGCGCCCGTCCGGTCGGACCAAGAATGCTGGAGAGTCGTGGTCGTCCTGCTGGAAGTGCGGATGCAACACCACCGTGTCCACTTTGCCCGTTTGGATGTCATACACGGCGACTTCGACGTTGCCAGAGTTTGGATGGCTGGCGCTCGTAGCCTCGGTGCCCACAGCGCGCACCGATCCGACAATCAGCAGGCCATTGTCTACGATCACGCGCGGATCCATGAACCACGACCACGCACCATTATCGTTCAATCGTATCAGGCTGCCGGCAGTGTAATTAACTGCATACGAGTCGTCGGCTGGGGCGGTGCTGCCGCCACCGATTGCGGCCACAAGGCAGGCCGTGCCAACGAGCAGTAGACAGAGAATTAGCGCGTTCCGGTTATTTCTAGGCGGTCGTGAGGCAAGCATGGGATCCTCGCTAGTGCCGGAGCATGCTCTCACAATTCGGCTGGCGCGAATGCGACTTTTTCGACCAACACGACCGTCTCATGGCGATCCGCGAATTCCAAGCCCAAACAGGCGGCGTAACTCTCAACGTCTCCCGGGCGTAGTAACATCAGGGGTTCAATCTTGGGGTCCATAATGCCGGTTAATGGCTTTGCGCTTCGCGCTGAAAAGCTCTCGCGAGAGTATCAGATGGGCTCCGAGCGTATCTGCGCGCTCAATGAGGTTACGCTCGAGATCGGCGCCGGGGAATTCGTGGCCTTACTGGGAAGCTCGGGCTCGGGGAAGTCGACACTTCTGAACCTGATGGCGGGCCTGGATCGCCCTACATCCGGAGCCATCTTTGCGCAAGGCCGGAATCTGTCGGAGTTGAGCCCGCTAGAGCTGGCGCGATATCGCGGTCGAACCGTGGGGATGGTTTTTCAATCGTTCAACCTGCTGCCCCGTATGACCCTCGAAGAAAATATTGAGTTGCCTCTGCGGTTAGCAGAGGTCGAACCGGGAGATCGCGCGCAGAGAGTTCGTGAGGCTCTCAAGCGCGTGCGTTTAGAAAAACGGCTGCGCCATCGCCCCAGCGAGCTTTCCGGCGGCGAGCAGCAACGTGCGGCGCTGGCGCGAGCGCTAGTAAACCGGCCTGCGATTCTGCTGGCGGACGAGCCGACGGGTAACCTCGACAGCACAACGGGCGAATCCATCCTGTTGCTATTGCGCGAGATTCAGCAATCCCTCGGTATGACCATAGTCATGGTCACGCACGAGCGCCCGCTAGCGGAGCGGTTCGCCAGCCGCATTGTCTCCATTGCGGACGGTAAATTGATCAGTGACGGGGCGAAATAGTGAAACCCCGCGACCTCAGCGAACTTGCTTTGCGGAACCTGCGCGAATCTCTTCTGCGGAACTCATTGACCACACTTGGTGTCGCCGTTGGAGTGGCATCACTGGTTGCGATGCTTTCTCTTGGCGTTGGCCTGCAGGAGCTTGCTTCGAAGCGCCTCTCCAATTCGGGCCTGTTCGATACTGTGCTCGTTAGCTCACGATCGAACTTGAGAGGGTTGGGCAGGAACGGGGCGGCGAATTCTCCGCCACCGCAGGGAGCGCGGGTTCTGGACGAAGATGCCCGCAAAGAAATGGAAGGATTGCCAAACGTCGTTGAGGTCTATCCGCAGATTCGCTTTCTCACCGAAATGCGTTATGCAGGCACTCCTTATTCCACCATCGTAGCGGGCATTCCGGTCTCGGCACGCGGGAATGGAGCATTTGAAGGGATACAAGGGACCTTTTTTCGCGGCTCGAGGGCCGACGAGGCCATTTTGCAGATGGAATTGGCGAAGGAAATGTCTGCGCAGCCCGCTACTCTAGTGAGCAAGGAGTTGGCGATCCGCTACATGGAGCGCGAGCCGCTCGCACCATCTGCAACGAGTGATCCCGCACGCGCGAAAAGCGATAGCCGCGCAGAGGAAGGTTTTTCGATCGTTCCGCGAGAAAAGAAATTACGCATTGTCGGCATCGTCGAAACCGAACCTGCAGCGGGATTTGGCGGGTTCGGAAGCGGCCGCTTGCTGATTCCCCTTGAAGTTGCCGCCGGGTTACGCGCAGCCCAGGTAAACGATTTACGCGAAGCGTTGCGCGCCACAAACGCCAAGCCAACCTACGCGAGCTTGACCGTGCGAGCGAAGAACCCTTCGCAGGTGGAAGCCATCGAAACCGCGGTGAAGAAAATGGGTTTTGTGGCCTTTTCATTGCTCGACGCTTCGCGCAATTTGCGATTATTTTTCACCATTTTCGATTTACTGCTGGGGATTTTTGGCAGCCTGGCCCTGTCAGTTGCCACGCTTGGGATCATAAACACTTTGGTAATGGCCATTCTCGAGCGAAGGCGAGAAATCGGAATCCTGAAGGCGTTGGGAGCGGCCGACCGCGACGTGAGGCAATTGTTTTTCGTGGAAGCGGGCGTTATGGGTTTACTCGGGGGAGTACTCGGAGTGGTTTTCGGGTGGTTCATTGGAAGAGGCGTTACGTGGGGCACCAATCTCTATTTGAAGCGCCAAAATTTGCCGGTGGCACACGTTTTTTCGGTCCCCTGGTGGCTGGTACTGGGTGCCGTGGCCTTTGCGGTAATCGTGAGTTTGGGTGCTGGTCTTTACCCGGCAACGCGAGCGGCGCGGTTGAATCCCGTCGAGGCGCTGCGGTATGAATAGAGTTGTGCTGGCCTCGCTTGCGGCATTGTTTACTGCTTCGATTGCTTTCGCGGACCGAATGCCTGCCACCGGCCGCTCCGATTGCCTTTCTGTGCCAAGCAAAATCCTGGGACATCCTGTCGCTTATTGCGTCCTTTTGCCACCCAGCTACGACGCGGATAAAACGCGCCGTTATCCAGTGCTTTACCTTCTACACGGCCTCGGAGACAACGAGCAAGTCCTCATCCATTCCGGTGGTTTTAATCTCATCCAAGATCTGTGGGACCGCCATCAACTGGGGGAATTCTTGGTTGTGTCTCCGGCCGGGGCTGGGAGCTTTTACATTAACTCGCATGATGGCCATTCTCGCTACGAGGATTTTTTCATTCAGGACTTTTTGACGCTTATCCAGCAGCGCTATCGCACCCTACCCGGACGCGCATCGCGCGGCATAGCGGGAATTTCCATGGGTGGCTATGGCGCGCTGCATCTCGCGTTTCGTCATGCGCGTATTTTCGGATCGGTAGGAGCGCATAGTGCAGCTCTGATCGAGAAACTTCCGGTAATGAACTCGACCGATTCTCGCCAACTCACCAGAAGACAATTTCTCGGTAACGTTTTTGGTGCGCCGGTCGATCCCATCTTCTGGAAACAAAACGACCCGATCGCGATTGCTCGTTCTGCGAATCTGGCTGGACTGCAAATTTATTTTGACTGCGGGTCGGACGATGATTACGGTTTTGACGCGGGCGCCCAAGCTTTGGATAAAGTGCTCACATCGCGCCACATTCCTCACGAGTTCCACCTTTATCCTGGCGGCCATAGCTGGATCTATTTTGCCGAACATCTGCCCGCGTTGCTGCAGTTTCATTCCTCGGTCTTCACATCGGCATCGGCGCACGGCCGGGCCGCCCCTTGAGGCACGACGTGACGTTTCCTCGGAAACCGGTTAGTCGCTTATTTTCTCTGCCGGTGCTTTGGTAAGACTCACTGGGCGTGTCGCGGTTCGACTTAAAACATATCCGCCATAGGGGTTGCCGCAGAATCATTATCGGTAAGCGGTAACAATCCCCAAGCATCTTCAATGGTTCGCAGCAGCGAATAATGATCGTAGCGAGTATTTGAGTCGGGTGTTCTCACGGCTGGCTTTATGAAAATTGTGAGGACATGGTTGTCCTCGGGCGGCTCGAGGTCGGAAGCACCCTCATCGAATGTGATTACGATCAAGCAAGTTTGCGGACCGCTGCAAGACGGGGAGCTCTGAATTCGTGGCACTTCAACGCTCAACCAATTATCGCCGGTCTTCACCTGGCTGTCGACGATGGAACACGGGTCATGCATGTCATTGCACATGTTCGGAGTAATCCAAACATAGTTGGGAAGGGCTGCGAGGTCGGCCGCGATATCGGTATACGGAACGATGTTGTTGCAGCGTGCAGGATTGTTGAGGATATTCTCGTAATGGATGAAAGGGTTGTGCTTCTCCATATACGCCGGCGCAGTGCCAAATAAAGGGTAATTATTCCCGACAAAACATGCTGACGGCATATCCTCCATGTACCCCTTCCACGTTCTCGCGCTGTCCTCGATGCGGTCAACGATGCTCAGGGCTGGAGTGGTGCAGCCGCCCGCGGTAATCGAGCAATTTGTGGTGAAAAACGTATCGCCGCCGGTGGGGGTCATGTAATTGGGCAAGCTTGGATGGGTAATTCCAAAATAATTTGCCGCGACAGGATGGTCCGCAGTTAACCCGTTCAAATAGGGGGCGTCGGGGTTACCGGCAATTTGGCCAATGCTGTGATTCTCCATCATGATCACAATGATGTGGTCGAAATTGGGTACTGCGGGCAGGTCTTGCGCAGGTGCGGGCAAACTAAAGCCGGCAACGGGCAGCGCAACCGCTGCCAGCAGCAACGCTGTCATTCTTGAGCGGCTTACCAATCGGCCTCCTACGCAAGGTTTCGTTTTTGGGGAGAGACGAGCGCTACGCTATCCGCCGGTGATTCGACTGTCAAGCCAAAAGCAACAGCACTTCCTTGTACGCGATCCATTCGCAATGCAGCGGTAAGGCAGGCCTGCAGGCCTCCGCCGGCTTGACATTTTGTGCACCAAAGTGCAGCATATAAGTATCCGTAGGTTTTATTATCGTTTAATAAACTCAGGTCGCAGTGAATCCGAGCGACGTTGCCGAAATGAACCTGTCTGATTTGGTCCTGACGCTGCATTGTCCTGCGTGTGGCTGCTCGGAGGTCCGCCGCTCGCACCGGAAAAACCTGCTCGAATACTTGATTTCGATTGTTTTTTTTCTGCGCACCTTTCGCTGTGAAAAATGCCTTCATCGTTTTTACGATCACGTTTTTCGCCGACGAGCCGCCTCGGCCGAAGGCTTTATCGAATCCACAACGGCGCTCGAGGGCGTTCCGGTCGTCGTGTACGGATGCACGCAGACCGGACAAATCTTTCATGAAGACACCGATCTCCGGGTGGCAGGTGCTGCCGGGACCATGCTCAACCTGACGGTGCCGGTCGAGCCCGGCCAAGAGCTCATCCTAATGTATCCCGACTCGCAACAAGAGCAGAGGTGCTGCGTCACTTCCGTGGGCCCCACGCGCGCCGGAACCTTCCTTGCATACGTTACATTTGGCGGCCCTGCGGAGACGTTCTGGCGAATGGACCGCCCCGTATCGTGGCCGGAAGCGTCATCATCTTGAATTTAATCCGATTTGGCGCAATCCGATTCCGTTGCCCGGACCTGGCGCGTACGTGGAGTTTTCAGCTTTGGTAATTTTGCAGGCCGTGGGCCATGCAAATTTGCAGTGCATATTCCTTCATATCTTAGCTCCCTGCGCTCGCTCGCGCAACGCAACATCAGTCCACCGCGACTCATGTCTCCGCGGCCCACAAAGTCAGAGGGAAACACAAGGCGCTCCCCAAAGATCCCGACCAGGGGTTCAATGTATTTAGGCGTGGCGATACTACCAAGAAGGACGACGTCGCAAGCCTTTCCGGCGCGTTCCAATAACATTCGCGCAGCGCATTCGAGTGGCGCGCGATATCCCGCGTCGCCGGCCTCTACGGGAACTTCGGCGATTTCGCGCAATTCAGCGAGGGTAACAATGGTCTCGGGGGGCACCAGGCCGCGTCCGGCCGTAATGATCAGGGTACCCGACACTCCCCGCGGGGGTTGCTCGAATGCTTGGGCGTACGCCAGCTTACCCCGGAAATACAGTCCGCTAATAAAGCTAAATATTTCGCCCAGCGGCAGCCCCTCGGATCGCAAGCGCTTTGCGCGATCGAATCCAGCCTTTTCGCTCAAGATCATTCTGGCGCGGACGCCGCCCGCATTTGCAGGTGAAAGCAGAAAAACGCGACATGGACTAGGATGCGCGCCGTGAGTATGCTCCTCAATTCCGGTAATCAATGTTAAAGAAATCCTGTTCTCCATTGTCTATCAGACTAAGACCACAGCGTGCGGCACATCAAAGCAGCCCAAGCGCCGACCGATCTTCACGCTCAACTCGTTTCATCGTACAATCACGCGGAGCTTTTTCCGGGCACCACTTCAAAACTTTTGTCCCGTGGCGGAACCGGCCGCCTGTGAAGTGATCAAATTGTACCTCGGCAACCAGTTGGCCATCGAGTGGCTGCCATTCTAAAGAATGTTTTGTGCTCCACCGACTTGGGCCCCCAGGAGCTTTGCCTGTAAACCCAGGGGGCTTGATCATCTTCTCGAGTCGTTTGGTCAAAGCGGCGCGGTTTTCCGCAAGAATCGAAGACGTAAATCCCACGTGATCGAGCAGACCTTCAGCATTGTAAAGGCCGAGCAGCAGGGAACCGACAAGCGGCTTCTTTTCCAGATAGCGAAAGCCTCCGACCACACAATCGGCTGTGCGCTGCTTTTTTATTTTCTGCATGCCGGTGCGCTCACCTGTCTGGTAAGCCAGATCCGAGCGCTTGGCCATGATTCCGTCGAGCCCACGCCCATATGAAACCACTTGCGGGCTACGGAAACATCCGGCGTCACCGGGGAAAGGCGGATGAGATCGTCTGCTTCTAAATATTTTTCCGAAAAGGCTTGGAGCGCACGACGCCGCTGTTTCAGCGGCAGCTTGACCAGCGTCTTACCTTTATCGTCCACCAACAAATCAAACACGATAAAGACGCACGGTGTGGCTTGGCTTAATTTGACAATGCGGCTGGCTGCCGGATGAATGCGCATGAGCAAATCATCAAACGACAATTTTCCGTCAATGGGAATAACAATTTCTCCGTCAAGCACGAATTTCCTGGGTGCGAGTGCCTGTAACGCGGTGACAAGCTCGGGGAAATAACGCGTCAAAGGTTTCCCTGACTTTGATTGAAGATCTATGTGATCACCATCACGGAAGGCCAGACACCGAAAGCCGTCCCACTTGGGCTCGTATTGCCACTCAGGCCCGTTAGGCAAGTCCGACGCGGGCAGCGCCTCCATCGGTGCGTAACGTAGAGTCACGGGTAAGGTCATACGGAGTTACCTGGCGAATTCGCCGAAACGTGTTGCGGCGGTCAGTTGGAAACTGATTTGAAGTCGCAGGTCATACAAACGGGTCCAATCGACCGCGGCCTCGTTCGGCGAGCAGTGGTTTCCATAGATCGCCCACTTTCGCAAGCCTCCGCGGAACAGTCTGCATCGTGAAATCCTCCAGGCGAACGCCGCGCTCAATTTCTCCCCACGTTACCGGCGTGGAAACGGTAGCGGCAGGCATTGGCCGGACGGAGTAAACAGAAGCCAAGGTACGGTTCCACGCATTCTGGTTGTAATCAACGAGAACATGTCCGCTCGGGCGTTTGGCAACGCGGTATTCTCCGGTCACTAATTTAGGATTCCTTCGGGCCAGCTCCAACGAAAATTCCTTGGCGAATCTCCAAACTTCTTTTTGTACAGGTCCGCGCACGATTGGCACGTAAACGTGAATTCCACGCGAACCGGTGGTCTTGGCGAAGCTTTTTATCTTTAGCGATGCAAGCGCATCACGTACGAGGAGAGCGGTTTCCAAAACCTTCTCAAAGGGAGTGCCCGCGACAGGATCCAAATCGAAGTGCAGGTAATCGGGCCGGTAGACGTTGTCGCATCGCGCGTACCACGGATTCAGATCGATGCATCCCAGATTCACCACCCACAAGAGGGAAGCCAGATGCTGGATGACGGGAAAGCTGATCACGTTTCCCGAGCCATGCTCGATCGAACAAATCATAATGAAGGACGGCCGCGGCGATGGGGCGCGCTTCATGAAGAAGAACCCGCCCGAGATTCCGTTTGGGTATCGTTTCATCACCATCGCGCGGTTTTTTAAGTGCGGCAGGAGCCATGCCGAAACATCCAGATAATACTGCAGCAGGTCGCGCTTGGTCAGGCCGAGTTCGGGCCAAAAGATTTTTTGCAAATTGGTAAGCTTGACCGGGCGGCCTTCTACGGTCACCTCGGCATCATCGGCATTGAGAGGGATTTTGACATCGCGCGATTGTTCCTGGCGCCATTCGCGAGACACTCGTTTCGGGCTCTCGACAGTGCGTCCTGATGACATCTTCCGAACGGCCGATTTTGCGCTCATATGGCTTTAGATGAAATTTCAGCGGGATAGGTGCAGTCTACGATAGCGGCGCTGCTTACGAACCACATGGACGAGATAAATCACTATGGCGATGTTCACCAGGAGCACAGCCATCCTCAGCGCAGTAATATGTTTCGCGAGCTCATAAAATTCGAGCGGTATGAGCGATGCCGTGAGCACGATAACCAGGTACTCGGCCCAATGCTTTCTCAGCAGCAGACCGACTCCCTCAATGATGAGCAGGCCTGAATAGAAGAACGAACCGGCGCTGATAAATTGAAGCCTACGGCTGTTTAAGCCTGCGGTTTTTTCAAGCAGGCGGTTGATCCATTGGTTGTCCGGATCAATTCGAAAGAAGTCTGCCAAATTGCTGATGAACAGGGCGACATCTTTGTGCATCAGTCTTAGAGCGCCGATCCCAACCACCAATAGCAAGAGACCTTTGAGAAGTTTGAAAGTACCAATGACAATGACTCCGCGAGTGTGGACTGTCGCCGCCATCGTTCCGCTTTACTGTGCTGCGAAGCTAATAGCGATCTGTGCGCCCTCTGGGGCCTCGGGCAGAATGAACTTCACGCTGTGATTTTTGTCGTCGAATTTCCAGTCGGTGATGCTGCGGTTGCCTGCGCGCACCTCCCGCGGCGCGGCCTTCATTCCGTAAATTTCCAGTGACGTAGCATCCCACCACGGCTTGAAACTACCTTTGCGCGCTGAAATGGTCAGGGTCAGGGCATCGACTGACTGCTTGCAGCTGTACTCGGTGCGCAGCGATTCACCCTGCATAAAATTATAGGTGTGTCCGTCGTCGAGATAGATCGAACCGTAGCAGCGCTCTCCGGGATACACGCGGAGCGTCAGCGGGCCATTTGGTCTTTCCCCAGTGTTTTGCACAACGGGCTGTTGCGGCAGAATTGCACCAGCACGCACGTATAGCGGGAGAACATCCAGAGGTGGATTGACCTTCACGGATGTACTGCCAGGGTAAGATGTGCCGGTCCAGTAGTCGTACCAAGTGCCCGGCGGGAGATTTACGTTGTAGGGTTCTGTAGTTTCGAACACTTTCGGCGCGACGAGCAGGTCGGGCCCAAAAAGAAACTCGTGATCGTTTCCCGTGAGGCTCTCCGCGTCAGGAAATTCGAGGAAGATCGGCCGCATCAGTGGGACACCGCTCGCGGAAGCTTCTTCGGTGATTGTGTAGATATAAGGCATCAATTCGTAGCGCAGCTCATTGTAACGCTTGCGTATCGCTTCATGCTCCAGCCCATGGACCCACGGCTCTTTATCGGCGCTGCCTTTTTCGGCATGGCTGCGATCGATGGGATTGAACGCGCCCAGCTCCATCCATCGGGTAAACAGTTCGGGGGGAGGGTCGCCATGGTAGCCGCCAATATCAGCGCCAACCAAAGCGTAGCCCGAAATGCCGAGGCTCAGCAGGTTTGGAATGCTCATCCGATAATGGTTCCATGTCGCGGAATTGTCACCGGTCCACGTGGCCGCATAGCGTTGCGTACCGGCATATGCCGCGCGGGTGAGTACGAACGGGCGCTCGTTGGGGCGCAGCTTGCGCAAACCGTCGAATGTCGCGTGAACGTTTTCCATCCCATATACATTGTGGATGGCCCGGTGGTCGAGCCTGCGGTTGCCATCGAGACGGTGCACCACAGTAAGCGGCATCGTTTTGTCGGCACGCATGAAGATGGCCGGCTCATTCATATCGTTCCAGAAGCCGGCGATTCCGATATCCGCGAACTTTTTGTACAAGGCACCGTACCAGTCACGCGTCTCCTTACGCGTAAAATCAGGGAAAACGCTTTCACCGGGCCAAACCACACCGACATAGACTGACCCGTCAGGATTCTTCAGGAAGTGACCGGCAGCAATTCCCGAATCGTAAGGCGCATAGCCAGGCTCTTTTTTGATATGCAGGTCGCTAATGGCAATGGTGTGAAAACCCTGGGCGGCCAGGTCGTGAATCATTCCCTCAAAATTCGGGAAACGCTTGTGATCAACCGTGAATGGGCGATTGCCGTCCTGATAGTCGATATCGAGATAGATGACATCAACGGGGATTTTTTTTTCGCGAAAGGTGCGGGCAATTTCGCGAACCCTCGCTTCAGGATAGTAACTGTAGCGACATTGCTGATAACCGAGCGACCACAGCGGAGGCAGCGGTGTTCGCCCGACCAATGCGCTGAAATCCTGCACTACTTTTTTCGGATGCGGTCCGTAGAAAAAATAATAGTTCAGCTCGCCACCTAGAGCCCCGAAAGAATAGAGCGATTCCGATTCCTTGCCGAAATCAAAGCTGCTGCGGTACGTATTGTCGAAGAAGATTCCATAGGAGGCGCCATGACGCAGACCGAGAAAAAATGGAATGGTTTTGTAGAGCGGATCGGTGGACTCCCCCCAACCGAAGGCATCGGTATTCCACATGGTAAACGCTTGATTGCGCCGGTTGAAGGAGCCGGCTTTATCGCCGAGGCCGAAATATGATTCGTCAGGTGGCATGTTTTTCCAGACGCGAACTTCGGAATCATTCCAAGCCATGCCTTCGGCGGGCGCGTCTTCGGAGAGAACATGCCCCGCAAGATCCAACATCGCAATACGCAAAGGCGATTTCATGATGCGAACTTTAACTTCGGAGGTAGCGAAGGCAACGCTTTGAGGTGACTGTTCCAACGTTATCCGAGGCGCTGTCGCCGTTGATGGCAATACTGCGAAGGAAAAGTCAGCAGGAAAGTTGCCTTGCGGGGCGAGACGCACGCGTATCACCGAATTGCTTATAGCCGTTATTCGGACCGCTGTGTTGCCGGCCTGCAACTCCACACCGTTGGGAAGGGCTTCGACATGTGTGACCGACGCGAGATGATGCCAGTCGGCGCTGGAGCGGGGCGCCAATACTGCGAGCGCTGAAAGTATTCCCAGGAGAAACACCATTCGTCTCTTCATCTTGTACCTTTCTTCCGTTTCCCCACGGCCTTCTTGCGAGACGGCATTATACGCCGACAGTTTTCAAAAGCTTCAAAGAACAAATCAACGTACCTAGAACCGTGGTATTCTGCGCGGCGAGCTATCTTGGGGGTGACCGATGGAACTGAATCGCCGTGAATGGTGTGCATTGTTGCCGGCGCTATTGTCGAGCTCTTGGCTCCAAAGCGATTCGGGCCTTTCGTCTTTTGTAATTGCATTCGACGATTTGGAGACCAAGAAAAGGGAAAAGTCAGAATCTCGCAGCGTTGTAAAAGGGTCCACACGCACCGGGGAAAAAATCGAGGTTCATGAAACGTTGCTGCACCCGGGTGCCATGCCGCATGCCCCGCACCGGCACCCGCACAGCGAATTCTGGCTGATCCGGGAAGGTACGGTGGAGATTACGATTAACGGAAAGGCGCACCGTATTGGACCGGGATCGGTAGGCTTTGCGGCCTCGAACGACGAGCACGGCATCAAAAATGTTGGTGACGGCGCAGCCACATATTTTGTAGTGGCGATTGGACCTACGGCTGTATAGGCGTTTGCAGCGCACACCACTAAGTCCACGTCACGACGAGTAGAGAGGCGCTGACGACGGCTGTGCTGCTTTTTCGCGAGATTGCGGCGCTCCGAGGTCGAGTCCCAGGTACTGCTTGGCATTGTTGAAGCAAATGTTCTCGATCATGGGACCGAGCAAGTCTTCGCGATCGGGAAGTTCACCGCTCTCGGCTTCGCGGCCAATAAGATTGCAGAGCACCCGGCGAAAATATTCATGGCGCGGGTAGGACATAAACGAACGGGAGTCAGTAAGCATCCCAATAAAGCGCGAAAGCAATCCGGTGTTGGAGAGGGCATTCAACTGCCACTCCATCGCTTCTTTTTGATCTAGATACCACCAGCCGCTGCCGAATTGAAGCTTTCCTGGAATACTTCCGTCCTGAAAATTTCCAATCATGGTCGCGAAAGCGTAATTGTCCACCGGATTGTTGTTGTAAAGGATGACTTTGGGCAGGGCGTTTTCCTGATCGAGCCGGTCGAGATAGGCGGCGAGCAAATGCGCTTGCGGCCACTGTCCGATAGAGTCGAAGCCGGTATTCGGTCCGAGGGCTTTCAGCGAGCGTGTTCGGGCGTTGCGCAGTGCGCCCAGATGCAACTGTTTGGTCCAGCCTTTCTCCGCGTCGAGCCGGCCAAAAAAAAGCATCATGTTCGACGCAAACTGATCGTGCTCTTCCGCAGTGACGGCGCGTCCAGCGCGAGCCTTATCAAAAATTGCCGCGGCTTTGCTTTCGCTGCAGAAATTTGCATAGCAATGATCCAGGCCATGATCTGAAAGACGGCTGCCCACGCGGTGAAAGGCGTCATGGCGCTTCCGGAGAGCATCAAGAAAATGCGCAAGGCTGGAAATGTGCGTATTGGAGATGGCCGCCAGCTGTTCGACCCAGGAATTGAATTCGACCGGGGAATGCACAGCGAGAGCTTTATCGGGACGAAAAGCGGGATAAACACGAGTGGGCAGCGATGACGCGGCAATGCTGGCGTGAGCCTTCAGATCATCGGTAGGGTCATCGGTGGTGCAAAGCGCCTGCACGCGAAACTTCTTCAAGATCCCATGCGCGCTTAGATCATCCGAGGCCAGCAGCTCATTGGCGCGCTTCCAGATTGCGGGCGCGGATTTTTCATCGAGCAGCTCATCGATTCCGAAATAGCGGATAAGCTCAAGATGCGTCCAATGATAGAGCGGATTGCGAAGAGTGCGGGGAACTGTAGATGCCCAGGCAAGAAATTTTTCGTAAGGCGACGCATCGCCCGTGCAGTAGCGTTCGGCAACCCCGTCGGCGCGCATCGCACGCCATTTGTAATGGTCGCCTTCGAGCCAAATCTCAAACAGGTTACGGAAGCGGCGATTGGCGGCGACATCCTGCGGAGACAGATGGCAGTGATAATCGAGAATCGGCGGGTGTACAGCGTACTGGCGGTAGAACCTGCGTCCGGTTTTATTTTCGAGCAAGAAATCATCATGGATGAAAGTCATTTGGTTTGGTCTGAACCCTCAACTTCTTTCGCAAAGTTTTTTACTCGAGTAAAGAAAGAAAACATTCGCCGGCTTACTTGTCAAGACCATCTCGCCAGGAAAGTTCAAAAAAGCCCCTTATTTACGAATTCCTAGGGGTACTGGGTGGGTTTCCCCCGTAATTCTGAAGAGTATCACTCTGAATAAATGTAAGGTGGCGATACGTCTGCCATGCCCGAAGCAAGGCGCGGTACAGCGGATGGATCGAGCGGCGAATCAACAGACCCGATGTATTCGTTCGATACGTCGAGACTATCAACAAATCTCTTGACAGCAAGGTGTGTGCGCTATAGGTTTCGCGTTAAGGGGTGCAACATCGTTTTATTGTCGGATCCCTCACCAGAGCAACATCGTGGAAGCTAAACTTTCTTGGTGGTGAAAATGAAAAGAGCCATGAAGCTCGCCTTGTTTGTCGTATCCGTCCTGATGCTTTACTTCGGAACCTCCAATGCATGGACGCAGGAAGTTCGTGCCACGATCGGTGGGCGGGTCACCGACCCCCAGGGCGCCGTCGTTCCGAGCGCTATTGTCACGGTGATATCCGACCAAACCGGTGTCGAGCGGCAGACCCAGACCAATTCACAAGGAAACTGGATCGTCCAGTTCTTGCTGCCCGGCCCTTACCATTTCTTGGTTGCCGCGTCCGGATTTAAAAACGCAGAACGCAAAGGCATCACTCTCCAAGCATCCGATAACAAGGAAATTGACACGCAGCTCGAAGTCGGCACGTCAACGCAATCGGTCATCGTTACCGGCGAAGCACCGCTGATTGATACAACCTCGGGCACCTCCGGCACGGTCATCACGGCGGAGCAAATCAGCGAGCTACCATCTTCGACGCACGTCTCGACGTTACTCGCTGGGCTCTCACCCGGGGTGCTCTTACAAGACCAGACGCCGGGCAACACGCACATGTGGTCTAACATTGGCGCTTCTGCGATTCTGGCCGACGGCGGCCGGGGTAACCGCTCCAACAGCATTATTCTCGACGGCATGCCCGACACGAAGTCCAATGGCGACATTTCATTTATTCCGCCATCGGAATCAGTCGAGGAATTTCGCGTACAAACAAATGCTTATGACGCATCCATCGGACGCCAGGCGGGCGCTACCATCAACATGCAGACCAAGAGCGGCAGTAAGGATTACCACGGGAGTCTCTACGAATATAACCAGAACAATTTCCTCAATGCTTACTTCATCCAGACCAAGGTCGTGAAGGGCGCGATAAACCCGGTGCATTTTAATGAGTACGGCGGAACTTTCGGAGGACCAGTTTGGATTCCCAAGATTTATAACGGGAAGAAGAAAACGTTCTTCTTTGTGTCCTTTGACGATACGCACAACATCGATCCGCGCGGCGGCGGGCTGCGCTCGGTGCCCACCGAATCCGAGCGCAAAGGTGATTTTAGCCAGTCGTACACTACTCAGGCGTCAACGGGCAAGAGGCTGCCGGTTCAGGTCTATAATCCGTTCGTCCTGTTCGCCTCGAGCGACGCCGGCACCACTTCCCCCCCGCGAAATCAGGACGCCGGCACCTTCCGGGCCAAATTCCGATGTGACAATAATGGATTAGGAAATCCCATCACACCCGACGCTACCGGTTTCCAGGCGGGCGGCGCACCCTGCGTAGGCCCTGATCCGAGCAATCCTGCAGGTCCACTGGTCTACCGCCCCAAAGTCCCCTCACAATTATTGAGTCCTATTGCTCAGAACATCCTCAAGTTCGTGCCGCTCGGCAACATACCGAATGACCCGGGCGGAAACTCCTTAAACAATTTCCGTTCTACAGCCACGCGTACCGATACGTTTCCGGTTGTTTCCATTCGCGTGGATCAGAATTGGAGCAATTCCCATCATAGCTTCCTGAGCGTGCGCTGGAACCACTTGCATGAATTCCTCGATGACCACTTCGGGAATGCCGCGACGGGAAACTTCCAGGAGCGAGTATCCCACGGACTTGGGCTCGATCATGTCTGGACGCTCAGCGGCAGCAAGGTCCTCGACCTTCGTTTTAGCGTGAACCGCTTTCGGCAGCCCAATATCAACAAGGGGGCCGGGTTCGATCCGACGCAACTCGGTTTACCGGCGAGCTTTGTCTCACAATTGAACTTACCTTCATTTCCGCGAATTGTGGGTTTCGCCGGAGATTTCGGCACCGATCAGGCCGGAACTTATCAGGCCAGTACGTTCTATACCTGGTCGGGAAGCCTTACCCAAGTGCGCGGCAACCACACCATGCGCTATGGAAGCGAATATTGGATCATGCAAGAAGGGAATTTTAATATTGGTAACCAGGGCCAATTCGAGTTCAACAATAGCAACTGGGTCCGCGAAAAGATCAATGATGGCGGGTGTCCTGGATCTTGTTCTAATTTCGGCTCGTTCCTCCTTGGCTTACCGGCGGGCGGCAATGTCCCGGTCAACTTCAAGGGCAGTCCCTTCTACTCGCAACGCTTTCTGGGTTTTTACTTCCAAGACGACTGGCGAGTCACTACCAAGCTGACGCTGAATCTTGGCTTGCGCTGGGATTACGAGCGACCTGTAGTTGAGCGCTACAACCGCTTAACGAGCAACTTCGATCCCAATGCTCTTAATCCAATCAGCCCGGCAGTTCAGGCAAGGTACGCGACGATACAAGGCAGCACTAATCCAACGCAAACGTGTGCAGATGCCGGAGTGTCATCGGGAAATCGGCCGCAGTGCGTGGATGCGTTGAATCGGCTGAAACTGCTTGTGCCTCCCAGCCAGTTTAAGATTCCCGGCGTTCAGCTTTTCGCGGGTGTCGGCTCGCAGCCTCGCACGTTTTCTGACGCCGACCTGCATGAGTGGCAGCCCCGTTTCGGCGTCGCGTATCGGATTACTCCGAATACCGTCATTCGCGGCGGGGTCGGCCGTTTCACGCAGGCGACGTTTGAACGAGGCGGCCAGAACGGGTTCAGCCGGTCAACCCCGTTTGTGGCCTCAAACAACGGTTTTCGAACCCCCGCCGATACGTTAGCTAATCCATTCCAGAGTGGTGTCCTGCAACCTACCGGCTCGGCTCTCGGTCCGTTGACCAACTTGGGACAAGGAGTCAGCTGGGACAATCAGAACCCTAACCGCCCGTATTCTTGGGAATACAGCGTGCATCTTCAGCATCAGCTAAAAAAGTGGCTTTTCGAAGTAGGATATTCGCACAACAAAACGTATGGTATCTATTGGGGCCGCGTGATGGACGATCCCCCGTTTTCAGTATGGCAGGATCTGCGCGCACCGCGGGATTCCAGTGGCAATCCGCTCGAGCCAAACAGCAAACCTTCGGATACATTGCTGTGGGATACCCCGGTGCCCAATCCATTTCGCGGTGTGACCGTAGCAGGGTGCCCTTCACCTTGTATCAGTGGCGGCCTTGGGACCGGTCAGACTGTATCGATGAATCGGCTGCTCTTTGGCGACCCGCTTCTAGGTTCCGTGAGTAGAAACACCAATCCGTTGGGAAAAAACCAGTACGACGCCTTACTGGCCAAGGTGGAGCACCGGTTCAGCAGCGGTTTCAGCCTGGTTGGTTCCTTCACATTCTCCAAGCTCTACGAAGATACATCGATCCTAGGCCCGGAAATCGCTGGGGCCCTCGTCGAACATAAGTTGGGCGGCGAAGACCGGCCTATGCGCCTGTCGGTCGCGTCGGTGTGGGAGTTGCCTTTGGGACGCGGCAAACGATTCGGTAGCACAATGCCACGGGCGGTAAACGCCGTAGTCGGCGGATGGGAGCTGACGGCTCTGTATACCATTCAATCTGGCGTGCCGTTGGTTTTCGGCAACGATTCGTTCTTCACCG
The DNA here is from genome assembly GCA_035602605.1 of Candidatus Dormiibacterota bacterium. Classification (GTDB taxonomy): domain Bacteria; phylum Acidobacteriota; class Terriglobia; order Acidiferrales; family UBA7541; genus DASQHY01. The sequence goes on along the minus strand of DATNLZ010000021.1, from coordinate 25,016 downwards.
GCAAAGATCCTAAACTTCCGAGCGACCAGCGAACCCTCGAGCGCTGGTTCGACACCTCACAGTTCAGGCCATTCCCAGGTAAGAACACGGATATTACAAACTATCCCTCATGGACGGGGATCCAAAACCTGCCCGGATACGGTTATAAGCCCACACAAGCCGAGAAGAACGGCGGACTTCAAAACGGCGTTTACCAGGATTTTGCAACTTTTGTTCGTAGATACCCTACCCGCTGGAGCGACGTGCGCGCTCCTGGCGTGAACGAAGTGAATCTGGGTGTCTATAAAAATTTCCACGTCACCGAGCGTGTCAAATTGCAATTTCGTTTCGACGCCTTCAATGCTTTCAATCATGCGCGGTATCCGGGCCCGAATACGGACCCTGGCAGCACGAGGTTTGGGCAAATCACTCAGCAGCAAGAAAACGCTCCGCGGCAGATCGAACTCGCCGGCAAGCTGACGTTTTAGCGACGCGCTGACCATTCGCGTGGTCCGCGAACTGTCTATTAGGTCCCACACATCCGATCATGCACGGTGAGCCTTAGCTATTTGTTTTACAAATAGCGGTCATCCAAATAAGTTCTTGACAGTGGATGCATACCTGTATAGTTTTCATCGCAAGGTGTCGAGTGGAACGGTATTTCATTGTATGAAATGCCGAGGAGGAAAGACAATGAAGCGACAGTGGTCCTCGACTCTACGTGCTTTTGCATGTTTGTTGGTTTTATTCGTGACCCCAAGCACGATGCATGCGCAGGCGGTGACCGCAACGCTGCTGGGGTTGGTTACGGACACCAGCGGATCGTCGGTGGCTGGAGCTAAGGTGACGCTCACCGAAACCAAGACCGGAGTTGGTCGCAACACCACGACCAACCAAAGCGGCAACTACGAGTTTCCCAATATCCCTCCGGGCGTATACGAAGTCTCCGTGGAGCAGCCAGGATTCAAAAACGCACGGCGCACAGGAGTGGAGGTGCAAGTGAATAGCGACGTGCGCGTAAACCTGGTACTTGAAGCTGGTGTGGTAACCGAGGTCGTGCAAGTCACGGCGGATACTCCCATTCTGCAGACCGACCGCTCCGACGTAGGCACGAAGATGGAGTCCAAGCTGGTAACCGATCTTCCCCTGGGCGGCAACCGCAATTTTCAGAATTTGCTGAATCTAGTGCCGGGCACGACGCGAGCCCACCGCGAGCACTCGGAATTTTTTAATTCCCAGGACAGCCTTTCCACGGAAGTAAACGGCCAATCGCGGCTTGCCAATGACCTCAAGTTAGAGGGTGTCGACGACAATCAACGAACCGGCCTGTTGCAAATTTACATTCCGCCGGCGGAAGCAATCCAGACAGTCGATGTGACGACCAGCAACTACACGGCCGAGTTTGGACGGGCCGGCGGATCGGTGACCAATGTCCAGCTAAAGTCGGGAACGAACATGTTTCACGGTTCGGTGTTCGAAAGCAACCGCGTCAGCGCACTCGCGGCCGTGGCTTTCTTTCAAGACACTTCGAAAACGCCGAAAGCGTCGAGTACCTACAACTACTATGGGGGTACCATCGGCGGGCATATTATCAAGAACAAGCTTTTCTTCTTTGGAGACATTCTGCGCATTGATGATTCGCGGGGGAAATTTGACCATTTTACTCTGCCCACGGATGCCCGGCGCGCCGGCAATTTCAGCTCGGAGCGTGTCATCTACGACCCGTATCAGACTACCGACGCGACGCGCCAGACGCTTGTCCGCGATGCCAACGGGAACCCCATACCCGTTGCCCCTGGGAGCCGTACGGCATTCCCAAACAATACAATTCCAGATAGTCGTATCAGCCCCCTCGCAAGGAAAATCCTGACGCTTATTCCTGGCGCACAAAAGAACACGGCGACCGAAAACTATCAAACGACAACCCGTTTTTTGAAACACACCACGGCCTTTGATACGAAGTTCGATTTCAACCGCACGGACAACGATCGCCTCGCGTTTCGCTTCAGCCGGGCACTTGAAAGTATCACCGATCAGCCCGTCTTCGGGTTGGCGGGCGGGCCCAAGGGAGGCGGATTCCTGGGTACTGGAACACAATACACGCAGAGCGGTGCGCTAAATCACACGCATGTGTTCTCGCCAACGTTGATCTCCGAGGCGCGCATTGGCGTTAGCCATTACCATAACATTTCGCGTAATGCTGACTACGGAAGCACGGCGTCGACCGCGTTAGGAATTAAAGGTGTGAATCTCGACGCCTTTACCAGCGGCTTGACATCGATCGATATCCAGGGAGGGTTTTCAAGCCCAATCATCGGCTACTCGGCCTCTATGCCGTGGGATCGCTCCGAAACCAACATCAACTTGGTGAGCAACTGGACGAAAATCCATGGGAACCATACGTTCAAATGGGGCGCGGACGTCCGACGTCTTCGCGATGACCTGGTCCAGGCTCAAACTTTCGGGCCTCGTGGTGTTTTCCGGTTCGGTACGGGCACGACTTCTAATCCCAATGATAAATCGACCGGACCCGGAAACAATTTTGCTGCGTTTTTGCTCGATGCCCCCACCGAAGTAGGCCGCGACATCTCAGTTATTTCGGGTGCTTGGAGAGAGACCGAGCTATTTTTCTATGGGCAAGACAAATGGCAGTTCAACCCCAAACTGACGTTGGACGCAGGGTTACGATGGGAATTGTATTTCCCTGCGACGCCGCGCCATCCTGGCGGTTATTCCAATTATGATCCAACCAATAACACGCTTGTTTTGGCTGGGATTGGAGCCAATCCATTGGACTTGGGCCGGGCCATGTCGTACCGAAATTTTGCGCCCCGGCTCGGCCTTGCGTACCGTTTGACGGAAAAAATGGTCGTTCGCGGAGGCTTCGGTATCAGTTATGAGCCCTTTACGAACAATCAATATGCCTTCAATTTTCCCGTGCGCCAGGCCAACAGCTCGAACCAAACGTCGTCGGTTTCGCTGCCGACTTGGGGCACCGGCGGCCCAGTGGCAACTATGGCCTTTGGTTTTCCCGCGCCAGCTCCGGTAGCTATACCATCGAACGGGATCGTCACGCTTCCAGATCCTCGAGTGCCGGGAACAGATAAATCGCTCACGCATGCGGGCGAGGCGTTCAACATTATTGATAAAAACTTCCGCAACCCATACGTAGAGTCCTGGAATCTGGCGGTGCAACGTGCGTTAGGAAAGAATTTTGTTCTGGAAATAGCTTACGTTGGTAACCACGGCGTGCGCATTCCCATGACCTACAATCTCAATGCGGCAATTGCCCCAGGTAGCGACCCGACGGCTGATACCTGCCCGCAGCGACCTCTGTGCAAGCTGTACGGACGGACGGCCAACTCGGACTTTCTCTTTAAGCCGACAACATCGAATTACAATTCGCTGCAAGTGAAGTTCGACCACCGATGGTCCAGCGGCTTCCTGATGACCACGGCTTGGACCTACGGAAAAGGTTTAGCCTACCGATCGGATCTAGGCAGTGATGGAGGTTCGCCTCATTTCTATCTGGATACCGTGAATGGAGCGACGGTGCAGTCGTTCCGGCGGAATTACTCGGTGAACAGTCAAGATCGCCGGCACACGCTCGTGCAAAGTTATATCTATGAACTGCCGTTCGGGAAAACTAAACCTTGGCTGAATTCGGGCTGGGCCAGCTGGATCGCCGGAGGATGGCAGCTGAGCGGCATCTGGACGCTGATGACCGGAAGGCCACTGCGGTTCGTGGCCGATGGAAAGTCGCTAAATGCTCCCGGCACTACGCAAACCCCGGTTCAGATTGCACCCTTCCACGTGGTAGGAGGGATCGGTCCTGACGACTGGTTTGACAGATCAGCATTCTGTCAAGTCGGGGCTCCGGGATGCCCCGTCAGTGGTAATGGGGTCATGGGGAATATGGCACATTATGCGTTCGCCGGGCCGCGTTTCTTCAATATCGACGCGTCGCTGTTTCGCAGATTTCCGCTTAAGGAGCGTCTCGGGCTAGAGTTCCGTGCCGATGCGTTCAGCGTAACCAACACGCCGCAGTTCGATTTACCGACTGTGGATATGACCAATTCAAACTTTGGCCACATCACGAGTACCATCGGCGGCAATCGTGCGATATCGTTCGGAGCCAAGATAACGTTTTAGTTCCAAATCAGTGATTGGAACTGACCAGGGCTGAAGCGGCCCCTGCTCTACTGGCGCGGTTTTTTGCATGCAACCGAAACCCGTTCGTTGTCAAGGTCGGACATAAAAAGCGGGCATGAAAGTAAAGCGAACAACCGACGGCAAATACGTAGTGGAAGCTGTGGATAGCGCGCTCAATTTGCTCGAGGCGTTTCGCGATTCCGAAGAGCTGAGCCTGGCAACAATTTGCCGACGGGCCGGCTTAAATAAGAGCCGGACCTTTCGCCTGCTGCATACGCTGGCGCAACGGAGTTACGTGGAGCGGACACTGGACGGGCTGCGTTACAAGCTGGGGCTCAAATTGTTCGAGCACGCTACGCATTTCCGGCGTGACCTGAAACGGGTCGCGCAACCCTTCATGCAGCAGTTGCAGGAGCGGTTCAACGAAACGACAAATTTAGCGGTGCTCCACAACGGCGAGGTGTTGTACGTCGATCTGCTGGAGAGTTCGCGGCCGTTTCGCATGGCCGCGATGATCGGCAGCCGTATGCCGATTGCATCCACCTCGCTCGGGAAAGCGATGGTGGCCTACGCGAATGAAAAGGAATGGGTGGCGTTGCTCTCCCGAGTTCCCGCGGGAGAATTGCGGAAACTGAAGAAAGAACTCGCGGCCGTCCGGCTTCGAGGATATGCGCTGGACCGGGGCGAAAATGAACCGGGCGTCGCCTGCATCGGCGCCCCGGTCTTTAATGGTACCGGTGCAACGATTGCGGCGGTCAGTGTTTCCGGACCGATGAGCAGGATGCTGAAGCAGGAAAAAGAAGTGGGAAAAACGCTCGTACGTGCTTGCAAGGACATGTCGCGATACATGGGTTTTGTGGGAGAGACAGCAAATTACTCGCCGAACGGTCTGAAGAGACCGCTGCGCGCGGCGAATACCACGAGACAATCGGCTTGAAAAGAGCACACAAGGCCGCTCGGTGACGCCACCGTGGGAAGATTCGCGAGGCAGCCGGACGATTCACGGGAGCGTTGTGTCGAACGACAGCGAGAAAGCCGTTGTGTCTCCGGGAGGAACCCCTGCATTTATAGAGAGTGAGTCTGGAACGGGATCACGAAGCGGGTACTGGCGCTGGATTATTTGCGGACTGCTTTTTTTTGCTGCAACTGTCAACTATGTTGACCGCCAGGTTATTGGATTGCTCAAGCCCACCCTGCAAAGGGATCTTCATTGGAACGAAATCGACTACAGCAACATTATTTTCGTTTTTCAGCTCGCTTACGCTACGGGCTTTCTGGTTTTTGGCCGGATTATTGATTGGCTCGGCACCCGCAAAGGCTTTTCTTTCGCGGTGATTGTCTGGAGCGTTGCGGCCATGGCCCACGCGGCGGCGCGGTCGGTGCTCGGTTTCAGCATTGTGCGGGCAGGTTTGGGGCTGGGGGAGGGCGGCAATTTTCCGGCGTCCATTAAGACTGTGGCGGAATGGTTCCCGAAAAAAGAACGAGCGCTGGCGACCGGGATCTTTAATGCCGGCACTAACGTGGGAGTTCTGGTTGCTTCTGTCGTTGTGCCGTGGATCACCATCCACTATGGCTGGCGAAGGGCGTTCTTGGTTACAGGATCGCTGGGCTTTATATGGGTTGTTCTGTGGTTGGCGTTTTATCGTTCTCCGGAGAAACACCCGCGCGTATTGCGAGCGGAGTTGGCTTACATTCGCAGCGATCCCGCCGAGTCACAAACGAAAGTTGCGTGGCGCAAGCTTTTGCCGCACCGGCAAACCTGGGCGGTAGCGATCGGCAAATTTATGACCGACCCCATTTGGTGGCTGTATCTGTTCTGGGTCCCAGATTTTCTGAATAAAACGCACGGAATCACGCTCGTTAATGTCGGGTTGCCGCTCGTGGTGATTTACGTAGCAGCGGATTTCGGCAGCATAGGCGGGGGCTGGATATCGTCGGCGCTGATCAAGCGCCGATGGAGCCTGAACGCCGCGCGAAAAATGGCGATGTTCATCTGTGCTTGTGGAGTCGTACCGATCGTATTCGCTGCGCGCGCTTCAAATACGTGGGTGGCTGTTGGCCTGGTAGCGCTGGCGGCGTCATCGCATCAGGGCTGGTCGGCAAACCTTTATACTTTGGCTTCGGACATGTTTCCGCGGCGGACGGTTGGATCGGTAATTGGAATCGCGGGGATGTCGGGAGCGGTTGGCGGGATGCTGATTGCGAAAATAGTGGGATATATCCTTCAATGGACAGGGTCCTACTACTTGATTTTTCTCATTGCGGGCAGCGCATATCTCGTCGCGCTCGGCGTGATTCACATGATTGTGCCGAAGCTGGAGCCAGTGCGACTCGAAGAAGCTTGATGGAACCACCATTGCCAATCAAGTCGAAGGGAAGCGCGCGGTGGGACCTCGTAAGCTTGGGCGAGGTGATGCTGCGCCTCGATCCCGGGGATTGCCGCGTCTCGACCACGCGCACGTTTCGCGCCTGGGAAGGCGGGGGTGAATATAACGTAGCGCGGGGCCTGCGGCGCTGCTTTGGAATGAATACAGCCTTGGTTACGGCGCTGGCCGACAATCCAGTGGGCCGATTGATCCAGGATTTGATTTATCAGGGTGGAGTAGACCAATCGCACGTCAAGTGGGTGGCGTACGATGGCGTCGGGCGCACCGTGCGCAACGGTTTGAATTTCACAGAACGCGGATTCGGTCTGCGTGCCGCCGTAGGATGCTCGGATCGAGGTCATACCGCTGTCTCCCATCTAAAACCCGCAGATATTGATTGGGAAAAGATTTTTGGCAGCGAGGGCGCGCGATGGTTTCATACGGGCGGTATTTTTGCGGCGCTCTCAGAAACCACACCGGCAGTAGCCAAAGAAGCGATGCAGTCCGCGAGAAAACATGGAACGGTCGTATCTTACGACCTCAATTATCGTGAATCACTCTGGAAGTCGATTGGCGGACGCAAACGGGCCACCGAAGTGAATCGCGAGTTAGTGTCGCACGTCGATGCTTTGATTGGGAATGAAGAGGATTTCACGGCAGCGCTGGGTTTTGAAGTGGAAGGAGTCGACGAGAATCTTTCGCAACTCGATACGGAAAGTTACCGTCATATGATTGAGCGTGTCGTGGCGGCGTTTCCGAACCTGAAATTGGTGGCGACCACCTTACGCAATGTAAAAAGCGCCACTCGCAATGATTGGGGAGCGGTATGTTACTACGCCGGCAAACTCCACCACGCGACTGCGCGGCCGGACCTCGAAATTTATGATCGTATCGGGGGCGGCGATTCATTTGCCTCTGGAATGATTTACGGATTTCTGACGGACCAAGGGCCGCAGTGGGCTGTCGAGTGCGGCGCGGCGCATGGCGCGCTGGCGATGACGACGCCGGGCGACACCTCTATGGTAACTCTCAGCGAGGTCGAAAAAGTAATGAAGGGCATGAGCGCGCGCGCGGCACGTTAGAGCTGGCTTGTGATCATGTTTTGCGGAGCGTCAATGGGAATGGGGACCAAGAGCAAAGCTGAAGTGCTTCGACAAATCAGCGAAGTCGGCGTCATTCCTATTGTTCGCGCAGAGTCAACAGAGATGGCGCGCCGGGCCATTACCGCGATTTGTAAAGGCGGCGTGTCGATTATTGAGGTCACCATGACGGTCCCGAATGCCATCCGGATGATCGAAGAACTCCGCGGAGAAGTTGGACCGGACACAATCCTCGGAGCTGGCACTGTGCTTGACGCTCGAACGGCCCGCAAGTGTCTGCAGGCGGGCGCACAATTCATTGTCAGCCCGTCGCTCAATGTAGAGACGATTGCCTTTTGCAATGCAGAGGGACTCGCCATCCTGCCGGGCGCGTTGACCCCGACCGAAATCGTGGCGGCGTGGACGGCCGGAGCCGATTTTGTCAAGGTGTTTCCCGCGGAAGCGATGGGCGGAGCCAGCTACCTCAAGGCCCTCAAGGCGCCGCTGCCACAGATCAAAATGGTTCCTACAGGCGGCGTGTCGCTCAAGACAGCGGCGGCATTCATAGAGGCGGGAGCCGAGGCTCTCGGTGTTGGAAGCGATCTGGTGGACATGAGTGCCCTGCGTGAAGGGCAGGATGCGCGGATTACCGAGCGAGCGCAGCAGTTTATTGAAATCGTCAAACAGGCGCGGAACAGCAAGAAGAGTGTACCGGCCTCGAGCGTGAGCAGTGGCGGGAGGTAGCACGATTTTGCAATCTGACAGCGAGCGGTTTATGAACAAGATGAGAGAACAGAGTGCCGGCGCCGGAGAAACAAAAGCGGCAGAACTCTTTGTGCATTCGGGACACGCCATGGGCACACTGTTTACGATTTATCTGTACGCGCACGAACAGGAATTGGCTGAGGTGGCGTTCGAAGCAGCCTTCCAGGAGATTGAGCGCATCGAAGAAGCCCTGAGTAATTACCGGGCGTCGAGCGAACTTTCACGCATTAATCGCCTCGCAGCCCGTCAGGAAGTCACGACCGACCCAGAAGTTTTCTCGCTGATTGTGGCATCGCTCGAGTTCAGCCGCCGAAGCGGCGGCGCTTTCGACGCAACCGTGGGACCGCTGATGCGAGCATGGGGATTTTTTAACGGCGAGGGCCGATACCCTACCGAGGGCGAATTACACCACGCGCGCGAGAATGTAGGCTGGGAAAAGGTGCAGCTCGATGTCGCCGCACGCACAGTGCATTTTTCCGCGGCGGGCATAGAGCTTGATCTCGGGGCGATTGGCAAAGGCTACGCCGTGGATCGTGTAGTCCAAGTTTTGCGTGAAGCAGGCGCCGCGGCAGCGTTGGTTGATGCCGGCTCGAGCACAATTTATGCTATGGATCCGCCTCCTGGAAAAAACGGCTGGACTGTACGAATACCGAATCCCGCAGATCGCTCGCAGATGGTTACAACGGTAACGTTGCAAAATGTTTCGCTTTCTACATCGGGCACCACTGAAAAGTTTTTTGAGCTGGAAGGACGCCGATACTCTCACGTGATGGATCCTCGCAGGGGAAGACCGGTGCACGGAGTTTTACAAACAACTCTTGTCGCCGCTGATGCTACGACATCAGACGCTCTTTCGAACGCAATCTTTGTGATGGGTCCTGAGGCTGGGAAGAAGTTGCTCGCCACTGTGCCTGATTCGTGGGGACTATGGATCCTGGGTGAGCCGGGCGCGCAGCGATTGGTCGAATGGAACTGGCAACATACCGCGGGCGATGCGACGAGCGAACAGTATGTAGCCGCGCCGCAGAAAGAAAGGTTGAACGAAGGGACATGAACAGACGCGAGTTTATTGGCCGTACAGCGGGAGCAGTGGGCGGGGCACTGCTCATCGGCGATTCCGGAGAAGTCTGGCCCAAGGCCAAGGCGCCCTCGGACCAGATCAATCTGGGCATTGTTGGAGTCGGCAGCCGTGGCCAGCAGCTGATGCGCACCTTCCTGCGTGTTCCCGGGGTACGCTTTGCCGGCCTGTGCGATGTCTATGAGCCGCGGTTCGCCGCCGGACGCAGTATCACCAAAGAAAACACGCCTATTTATCGCGATTACCAGCAACTGCTCGCCGCCCGCGATTTGGACGCCGTGATTGTTTCAACCCCGCTTTCTCTTCATTCGCAGCACATGGTCGCGGTTCTCGAAAGTGGCCGGCACCTCTATGGCGAAAAATGTCTTGGGCTTACCGTCGAGGATTGTTATCGAATCGTTGATGCCGTAAAGCGCAGCGGCAAGCACTTCCAGGTAGGATTGCAATATCACTACGCTCCATGGTTTAGCGAAACCCTTCGGCACATTCAAGCGGGTAAGATCGGCCGGGTCACGGAGATTTATGCCTACTGGCATCGGAACAATAGCTGGAAGCGTCCGGTCCCTGCCGGAGCCGATCAAAAGCTGGAGCGTCTAATTAATTGGCGGCTTTACAAGGAATATTCGGGTGGACTCGTTGCTGAGCTGGGCTCCCACCACATCAATTTTGCCAACGAAGTGTTTGGCTCTGCGCCAGAGTCGGTGTTGGGGAGCGGAGGAATTGATTTTTGGAAGGATGGCCGTGAGACCAATGACAACGTGCGGGTCATATACCGATACCCGCAAGGCACAACCCTAGTCTTCAGCGCCATTACCACCAATCAAATCGATGGCGCGCAGGTGCGTGTTTATGGAACCAATGGTACCGCGGTGCTCACCGAAGCGGACGCGACCCTATATTACGAACCCAAGCGCCCGCAGTCGGCGGTATCGGAAGGAACTGTGCTCGAGCACGGGATTACAACCAGTGCCAGCTTCCGTGCCGAGCTGCCCTACCGCGGCCCCGGTGAACCTGTTCCGATACCGGAAGACAGAAAGGGCAATGCCGACTTTGTGGCATGCAACTCATTCATAGAAAGCCTGCGCAAAAACCAGCGTCCCGAAGCCGATGAGCAAACAGCCCTGGCGGATGGCCTTGCCGTGGCGCTCGGCAATCAGGCAATAGACCAAGGCAAGCGCATCCTGTTTAGCGAACACATGCGGTCGAAAGGAGCATAAATGACGTTTCGAACTTCACGTCGTGGGTTTCTTGTAGGGGCCGGTGCGCTGGCGGCAGGCACCGCCGTTTTACCCAGTTCCGTTAAGGCTTTATTGGTGCCCGATCCTGGCGGTCCGCGCTATGATCCAATGGATTTGTCCTATTTTGACACTCCCATTTCGCCGGCTCCCTCGGATATTCGACTCGGCTACGCCTCCATTACATGGAATGGCAACGACCGGCAAGCGATCGCAGATATCGCTGCGCTCGGTTTCCCCGGAATCCAGCTGCGTTCCAACATTCTCAAGGAATTCAGCGGCCCGTCGGAAGTCCGCGAACTGCTGGAAGAAAAACACCTCAAGATGGTTGCGTTGTCCAGCGGCGGCGTCAGCATTGATCCCGCGGTTGAGGCTGAAGAAATTGCCAAACACACGGCCAATGCGAAATATGTTCACGATGTCGGAGGGCTCTATCTCCAGGTTACCGATCAGCGCCCGAAGGGACGCGAGGTCACGCCGGCGGACCACAAACGCTTGGGCCATATGCTGACCGAGATCGGAAAACGCACTGCCGACCTCGGTATCCCGCTCGGATATCACAACCACATGGGCTCGCTCGGCGAGCGGCCCGAGGAAGTCGATCGCATTCTGGAAGCTGCCGATCCGCGTTATGCCAAGCTCGAGCTCGATGTAGCCCACTACTTTCAGGGGGGCGGCGATCCGGTGAAGGCCATTCAGAAATACCACGATCGGCTTTTGTTCCTGCACCTCAAGGATGTCGAGCCAAAACCCGGTGACGACGCGAAGACCGATGCGAAGCGATCCTATCGTTTTGTCGAGCTCGGGAGGGGCCGCGTAAATCTTCCCGCGGTGATGGACTCGCTGCATAAATTTAATTTCCGAGGCTGGGCAGTCGTCGAGCTTGATGTTGTCCCGGATAAGACGCGTACGCCAAAAGAGTCCGCCGAGATCAGCAAAAAATATCTTCAGGAAAGGCTTGGACAAACGGTATGAAATCGCCGTTCAGAGTGGCCGTTATCAACGATGAAATCACGCAGGACTTTGGTAAAGCCTGCGAAATTACTTCCCGCGAATTCGGGATGGATTGGATCGAGTTGCGCGCAATGTGGGGAAAGAATCTGCTCAAGCTCGATGCCAAGGAAATCGAGGAAGCGCGCCGGATTTTAGAAAAGAACAAATTACGCGTCACCGATATTGCCAGCCCGCTCTTCAAAGTTGACTGGCCCGGCGCGCCAACTTCGAAGTTCAGTCCGAAGCGCGATCAGTTCAACGCCGATTTTACGTTCCAACAGCAAGACGAAGTGCTCGAGCGCAGCATTGAGCTGGCCAAGGCGTTCCATACCGACCGCGTTCGATTCTTCGACTTCTGGCGGCTCGAAGACCAGGCACCTTATCGCTTGGCTATCAATGAAAAGTTAGAGGACGCTGCCGAGAAAGCGGGCAAGAAGGGAATCATTCTAGTTCTGGAAAACGAGGGCGCGTGCAATACCGCCACGGGGGCAGAGGCTGCCAAAGTTCTGAGTGCGGTGAAGTCCCGCAATTTAATGTTGAATTGGGACCCCGGAAATGCCGCCACACTTGGCGAAAGGCCGTATCCCGATGGTTATGATCTCTTACCCAAAGATCGGATTGGCCACTGCCATTGCAAAGATGCCAAGAAGTCAGTAAGCGGCTGGAAGTACGACTGGGCTCCCATGCGCGGCGGAATTATTGATTGGGTCGGCCAATTCAAAGCCCTGCAGCGCGATGGTTATACCTATGCGGTCAGCCTCGAAACCCACTGGCACGGCGCCGCTACACCCGAGGAATCGACGCGCCAGAGCTGGGCTGGAATGAAAGAAGAGCTTCGAGAAGCCGGAGCGCTCTAAGGAATGGGAATACGCGTCGGACTTATTGGCGGGGGAAACATTAGCCATACCCATGCCCGCGCCGTGCGCGCGATTGCTGGCGGCGAAGTCGTTGCGGTTTACGGCCGCGACCCTCAAAAAGTACAAGCGTTCAGCGGCGAATACGGTGCTGCCGCGTACGATGACCTGAATGGTTTTCTGGGACATCGTCCAATGGAGATGGTGATCATCGGCAGCCCTTCGGGTTTGCACGCCGAGCAGGGAGTTGCTGCGGCGCGACGCGGATTGCACGTGCTCGTCGAAAAACCGATCGACATTAAGACCGAGCGAGCTGACCGGTTAATCGAAGAATGCAGCAAGGCAGGCGTGAAGCTCGGCGTGCTATTTCAAGATCGCGGCAAGCGGGGTATTGGTAAGCTGAAGCAGCTGATCGATGATGGAATTCTCGGCAAGATATTGCTCGTGGACGCGCGCATGAAATGGTACCGCCCGCCAGAATATTACAGCGGCTCGCGGTGGCGCGGAAGCTGGGCGCTTGATGGCGGCGGAGCGCTGATGAATCAGGGTATACACACCGTGGATCTGCTGTTGTGGTTGTTCGGCGACGTGACTAACGTGCGCGCGCGTACCGCTGCTGTGTTGCATGAAATCGAAGTGGAGGACACCGGTCTCGCGTTGCTTGAATTTTCCAGCGGGGCGTTGGGGGTTCTGCAAGCCACCACGGCGGCTTTCCCAGGATATGCCCGGCGGTTGGAGGTAACCGGGACTGAGGGTACCGCCATTCTGGAAGGCGACCACCTCATCGCCGCTGATTTGCGAACGCCACAGGATACGTTGATGTCCGAAGAAGTGGGGGAGCCGAGCGCGGCAGCTTCTTCGCCGGTAGTGAGCGACTTTCGCGCGCACCAGCGCTTACTCGAAGATTTTATTGCTGCCATCGGTCAGAATACGACGCCGCTGTGCGACGGCCGCGAGGGACGCCGCAGCCTCGAGCTGGTTGAACGCATTTACCAAGACTCTGGCAATTCCATGTTCGCCGGACGTTCTAAGCTAACCGCTCAGGCGCGCTGAAGTTCAGGGAATCCGCGCATTGAGTACAAATAACCAGAGACGCGAAGGGTTCCCCATGGTTATTCCTTCAAGGAGGGCATTTGTATCCAGGAGATAAGCCCGGACATGGCGTAGATTTCGACCAAAGATTATCATCGACGTTCCCGCGCGGGCGCGGCTACTTGCCCGTTAACCGCAAGCTCGGGGGAACGATGTGGAACTGGCCCCGACTGTGACTTACGCCCCACTCGATCTCACGGGAAAAGCTGCCGTAGTTGTCGGCGGCACCTCAGGCATCGGTCGCGCAATCGCTTACGGCCTGGCTGAAGCGGGGGCCGATGTAGTTGCTACATCGCGCCGCAAGGAGCAGGTCAACGAAACCGCTCGTGAAATCGAAGCGCGAGGCCGACGTACCTTGCGTGTCGTTTCCGACGTCAACACCCGGCACTCACTCGAGAACTTGCTCGATGCCAGTGTGCAAGCTTTTGGAAAAGTGGACATCCTGGTCAATTCTGCGGGACGCACCAAACGCGCGCCAACACTGGATTTTGCGGATTCCGACTGGAATGACATCATGGAAACAAATCTAAATGGCACGTTGCGCGCCTGCCAGGTATTTGGGCGCCACATGATTGCGCGTCGCTTTGGACGCATCATTAATATTGCCTCCATTGGGTCATTTCGTGCGCTTTATGAGGTGGCCGCGTATTGTGCTAGCAAGGCGGCCGTTGCTTCGTTGACAAAGTCGCTGGCGATCGAGTGGGCGCCGCACGGTGTTTGTGTGAATGCCATTGCGCCGGGCGTATTTCCTACCCCATTGAACGCACAATTATTGGACGGTACGTCACGGGGGCAGGAGTTTCTTTTGCGCACCCCGATGAAACGCTTTGGCAAAGTGGAAGAATTGGCCGGCGCGGCCGTGTTCCTGGCCTCCGACGCTGCTTCCTTTGTGACCGGTGCGATTCTGCTCGTGGATGGCGGAATGCTCGCCAGCGGGGTCAATCAGTAAGCAGAAGGAAGAGATCAGCGGCCGTGGGAATGGTATGGACCGCCTGAAGTAGAAGGGTAAAGAAAATGTTGGTACCTCGACGTCAGTTTATTCAAACCACCGCGCTCGCCGCAAGCGCTCTGCCCGCGGCCTTGCGCGCAGCAGGGAAACGACTCCCTATCGGTTTTTCGACACTGGGTTGTCCAGCCTGGGATTGGCTCAAGATTCTCGACTTCGCGCAACAAAATGGTTTTGCTGCAGTCGAGCTGCGCGGGTTGCAGGGAAACATGGACCTGCCTTCGCGACCGGAATTCAGCTCGACGCAAATCGCGCATTCAAAAAAGGATGTGGCCGCGCGTGGGCTGCACCTCGCTTGTCTCGGAAGTTCGGCTAACATGCATGACACGGACCCGCAAAAACACGAGCAGCAACTTTCCGACGCGCGCAGGTTTATCGATCTGGCCTCAACTCTGGAAGTGCCCTATGTCCGGGTCTTCGGGAATAAACTGGTTGGCCCGCGCGAGCAAGCCCTCGAGCAGATTGCCGCCAGTTTACAGTCGCTCGGCCAATATGCCGGCGCCAAGAATGTTACCGTGTTGATCGAGTCGCATGGTGATTTCACCGATTCTCCGTCATTGCGCGAAATTCTCGAGAAGAGCAACTCCCCGCACGTGGGATTGTTGTGGGACGCGCACCACACCTTTGTCACCGGTAAGGAAGATCCTGCCGTTACGGTGCGGCAGCTTGGAAAATATATTCGTCACACTCACCTGAAAGATTCTCGCGTCGATGGTGATCAAATTCATTACGTGCTTACAGGTCGAGGGCACGTTCCCGTAAGGGAGCAAGTGCAGGCACTCCGTAAGACCGGCTACCAGGGTTACTATTCGTTTGAATGGGAGAAGGTCTGGCACCCGGAAATCGAAGAGCCGGAAGTGGCTTTTGCGGATTTTGCCCGGGTAATTTCGGAGTATTTTTAGAACAACGGTCTCAGCTATACAGATTTAGTGTTTCAAAAAAAGACTTGCACACGAAAGGAAAACCGAAATGGGTGAAAAAACAAGGCGTGACTTTATCAAGCAGACGGGGCTGGCGACAGCGGCGTTTATGGTTTATCCGCCATCGCGGGTGCTCGGCGCCAACGATCGTGTCCGGGTGGGCATGATTGGAGTCGGTGGCCGGGGTCAAGAGCTGCTCAAGCAGGTCCTCGAGGTTCCCAATGCCCAGCTGGTGGCCATTGCCGATGTGTATACACGGCGTCACAATGAGGCCAAACACATGGCCCCGGGGATTCAGACGCTGAATGATTATCGCCGTTTGCTCGAGATGAAGGACATCGACGCAGTGATCGTTGCAAGCCCTCTGCACATTCACGCGCGCCATTTTGTAGATACCCTGGCTGCCGGCAAGGACCTTTATTCCGAAAAAACGATGACGTGGTCCATTCCAGAAGCAGAAGAGTGTCTCGCCGCTGCGAAAAAATCCGATCGCGTTGTGCAGATTGGATTGCAGCATGAAAGTTCCGGGTCACTGGCTGATACAAGAAAGTGGATCAAAGACGGCATTGTCGGGAAAGTCACGCAAGTGGAGTCCTGGATGAGCCGGAACACTCCACACGGGAAGGGCCAGTGGGTCCGCGAAGTGCCGGCAGACTGCACCGCGCAAAATGTGAATTGGGAAGCCTTCCTCAATGGCCGGCCCAATCGCCCGTTTGATGGTTTTAAATTTATGAACTGGCGCTTGTTCTGGGAATTCTCGGGCGGCAACATCACCGAAAACATGGTCCACCAAATTGCGTGGATTATGACTGCGCTTGATTTGCCCGTACCAAGCTCTGTGAACATGTCTGGCGGCGTTTTCTCCGAAAAAGACGGCCGTGAAGTGCCGGACACGATCGTGGTCACCCTGGAATACCCAAACGATACCGTGGTGACCTGGCAGTCAACTTTCAGCAACAGTCATTTCGGGTTAGGCGATCGCATCCTGGGCAGCGATGGGACCATCGAGCATCTTTCTGGGGTGACCGACATGGTCACCGGCAAATCACGCGACACCCTACGCTACTATCCTGAAAAAGCCAACCGCCGCGATGGAACTGTTCTTACGGGCGAAACCCCAACTCAGAATCATATGGCCAATTGGATCGATTGCGTGCACACGCGCAAGACTCCCAACGCAAATGTCGACATTGGTTACCGATCGGCGGTTGCGGCACACATGGCCAACATGTCCTATCGGCAGAAGCAGCGGGTAACTTGGGAAGCCGCTAAGAACGCAAAGCCGCAATACTAGCTTTGCTGAAGGTGTGCGACCGCTGGACGGCCGCCTGGCCGGCATCTTTTTCCGAAGCCAGGCGGGACAAGGTCCCGGTTCGTTTTATATTGCAAGCGACTTGCGCAGGGCAAACCACGGCACTGCATGAGCACAGGCGGTTCCAACCGACTGCCCTTTGGGCTTCTTGGATTTGCCTGGTCATCATGAAGAGAATGCGGCGCGCCCGGACCCGAGGAGAGTATCTAGTAAAAGTCTCGCCCTTCAATGGGCTTGCTGGAGATTCCTAGCTGCAGAATTTCCACGTGCTTTTGCCTGTCAAACACTTTGCCGGGAAGAAAGTATTTGGTGAGCAGGCGAAGGCCACCGAACCCCAGTCCCGCGATCAGGGCGAACACTAGAATCACGCCGGTACCCACGAAGGCTTCGACGATCATCACGCTAAGACCGGGTTCTTTGAACTGGTAGGTCGGCTCATTCCAGGTAACTTGCGTCTGGTAACGCACTTCGTCTAGCAACGCATTTGCGGTCTCCGCATTATTGGGAGACAGCACCATCGAGAGCAACGAGGCTTTTCGCCGCGCGATAAGCAAAGGGCGCTCGGTGCTGTTGTTTGCGAACTGAGTTTCAATCTTTTTCAATTTCTCGGCGGCGACTTGCGGCGTGGGATACTCCACAAGCAACAGCAGGGAATCAATACCACCAGAACGATAGCGCCCGAGCGCCGCTTCTGCTCCTACGGCAAATCCCAGCCAATCTCCTATGGGAAGGGCACCCGACGATGATGACCCAACGGCCGACTGCAGGCCAACAGGCCCGAGAAAATATTTTTCTGAATTTAGCACCTTCCCGCGAACCGGTAGGTAGCTAGACAGCGTCGGATACGGCGTTTTCTCAGCGCGCGCATCCACATTGGCAACCAGAGCACGCACATCGGCGGGTGAGGCGCCCTCGAGGGATGCTACATCCAGAAGTTGCTGGCCAATAACGAACAAAGCCCGATTGCGGCCGATGGCGGAAAACGGTGCCAAATCAGACGCGACCATATCTACAGTTCGCAGAGCCGTGAAGGCGGCATAAGCGCCGCTTGAATCACGCATGCGGTAAAGGGTCACGTGTATCGCATGGCCGCCGCGTTCGTACGCGCGACGTTCTGCGTCCAGCAGACCATCTTCGCGCAGGACTGCGGCGTCGCTACTTGAAAGTTGGTCTACAGCTGCTGCGCCAATACGCGCGGATGGACCTGAAGCAGTCCACTTCGCAAATTGCATGGGAAGCGCTTCAGCGCGGAGCGCCGCCGGAAAAAACAGAAGCACGAATATGCAGGCAAAAGTTCTCATCCCTGTACCTGATTAGACGCTACTAGATTAGCGTTGGTTCCCGGATTGTTCAAGCAGCGTGGAGCGGGTTCCGGCAGCGCGGCCCGGAAGATTTAGGCTAAGGCTATTGACGCTTTGCAGATAGCTGGCAACCCCTTGATAGAGCCCTTCGGCAATCCGCTGGCGATTGTCGGGCCGCTTAAGCAGTTGCTCCTCGACAGGATTGCTCAGGAAAGATATCTCGGCAAGTACCGAGGGCATATCCGCCCCGATCAGTACCACGAATGGAGCCTTGCGAACACCGCGATTCTTCGTGGTTTGGGAGAGCCGCTGGAGCCTTTTGGTCAGCGAAATCTGCACATCCTCGGCAAACTCGCGCGACTCCCCAAGCTTTTCGTTGCGCGCGATTTTGGCGACAATATCTTGCAGGTCGTGTACGCCGCCCCGCGCAAAGGCGTTTTCGCGAGAGGCCACAGCCATCGCTTCCGGAGAATTGGTCAGGTTGAGGTAATAGGTTTCGACGCCGCGAGCGTGATGGTCCTGGCTCGAATTCGCATGAATGGAAAGGAATAGATCGGCCTTCGCCAGATTGGCAATGGCGGTGCGATCCTCCAGTGCCACAAAAGAATCGTTCTGCCGCGTTAAAATTACTTCCGCGCCCGGCAAGCGCTGCTGGATGATTTTGCCGAGGCGCAACGCGATGTCCAGGCATAAATCTTTTTCCATTAAGCCGGTTGCGCCGATCGTGCCGGTGTCGTGGCCACCGTGCCCGGCATCAATCACGATGCGGCCTACCTTTAAGCCCAGCGCTCGCGTCAGCGATGGCTTGCCGTTATGCGTCGGCTCTGGCGCCGGAGGCGGGACCATGCGCTCCGCGGCCGCACGCCTGGAACGAAGGCTCTTTTCGGCAGCAATTGTGGCCTCCGCCGGCAGCCCTGTGATTTCAGGCTGAGCAATCGCCGGCTGCATCGCGCCCGCTGTATTTCGTTGAATCGAAGCAGGTTGCGCGGAGATAGGCTTGGGCTCTACCGCCAGCGGTACAGTTGCACTGGCAGACTTGTCGCTTTGCATCTTCTTGTCGACATTCTTTTTCTCTGATGGATCTACGTTTGGTAGTGGAGTCGCAACCGGCGGACTTACCAGGGGTGCCCCGGCGGAAGCAGTCACAGATTTCTCATTTCGATTCTTCTTGTCAGTATTCTTTTGCTCGGCGGCATCCGCTTTTGG
Organism: Candidatus Dormiibacterota bacterium; assembly: GCA_035602605.1. Lineage (GTDB taxonomy): Bacteria > Acidobacteriota > Terriglobia > Acidiferrales > UBA7541 > DASQHY01. Next base: position 5,678 of record DATNLZ010000021.1, on the reverse strand, counting down.
CGGTTGATTGACGACAGGTGGCCTCGCGGATACACCCGTTTTGTCATGTGGATTTTTACTATCAGCCGGGCTTGCCGAGTTACGAGATTTCACAGCGTTCTTGGCCGTTTTAGTGCTGGCGCCCCAGAAATCAATGACCAGGCGAGCCGGGCTGTCAAAAAGCGCCGCGGTATATTCTTTTGCTCCCTGAAGCTCGAAAACCACGCGCACAACTCCATCCTGGTTCTGAGCCATACGTACATTTCTAACTAACCCAGAGGGACTCTCAGCAATCTTTGCAGCGACTCCTCGCCCTAAGCGCGCCGGATGCAGATCAAAAAAAACTCGTTCCGGTTTCGCGAGCCGCGAAGAATAAAATTGCACGCCCTTGTCCAGAGCGATTACGATTTGCGCTTTGTCTTGGCCGTTGAATGCGGTTATCCCGGTCACATGCGAAGTTCCATCTTTCCCAGATGGAGCTTCTACGGTCTTTTGCTCAGGACTCTCGCCTACCGAGCGCTCAACCACGGGCACTACGGCAACCTGTTCTTCGCGAGTTGTTGCGGCGGTTTTTTCTCGTGGAATCTCAACGCCCAAGTCCCTGGCCATGGCAAGCTCTGCCAAGGCTTCGAGCGCCTCGCGTTTGTGCGCCGAGTGCGGATGCGCTTTCAAAAATTGCTCAAAACTCCGCCTGGCAAGCTGCGCCTGGCCCAGATTGCTTTTCTGGATTGACGCGATGCCCAACAGGGCCTCTTCGCGATACCGGCTGGTAGGATACTGCTTGAGCAGATACTCGTAAGTATTAACAGCCGACTGATAATATTTGCTGCCAAAGTGCTGGCCCATCTCGGTATTGAGCTGCGCAACAGCCATGATTGCCGCCGGCACTTCCATTGCGTGCGAAGTGATCAGATAAACGCGGCGATAGCTCGTGACCGTTTGTTTGTAATCTTCGAGACTGCGTTCGGCGAGCGGTTTCGCATTGAGGGCGGTACGCTGTTTTTCGGCGCGGTCAAACTGTGCTTGCGCGGAGTTGCGCTTTTCTAAAGTTTCCGCATGAAGGGAGGGCAGCAAAGACACAAGAAGCGCAGACGCCAGTAAGAGGGGGTAAAGCATCGGGGAACATATGCGTTGCGTGAAACCTGTCCTCATTCGTTCGTGAATACCACTCGGCCTCGCTCATTGGTGTCCTTGTGTATGGGGCGTGAAGCACTCCACCAATTGGCAAGGCGGCCAGAGCCAGGCCGGAAGTAGGCCTCCGTTACTTTCTGAACATAGTTCCGTGTTTCCCGGAATGCAGGGACCCCTCGGGCTCGGTCGACGGCACCCTCACCAGCATTATAAGCCGCAAGGGCCAAATCCAGGTTGCCATTGTACCGGTCGAGCAGGAGGCGCAGGTAATGCACCCCCCCGTCCACATTGTGTTCGGGATCTCGCACGTCAGTGACGCCTAATCGCTTGGCTGTCCCAGGAATCAGTTGCATCAACCCGACTGCCCCTTTGCGCGAGACTACCCACGGGTTCCAATTGGACTCGGTTTTGATCACGGCGCGAACCAGCGCAGGGTCAACGCTGTGACGTTCCGCAGCCCGATGGACGATCCGGTCGTAATCCCTGGGGTCGACGACCGCTGACTGCGCCGATGAACCCTTCCAAAGTGGAGATGCGCTGGGGAGATACATGGTCGCATGCCTTGGCGGCACCGAGCTAAACCCGGACGGCCTCGCCTTCCGCGCGTTTAGTTGGCCTTCAGCGTTGATAAATAGGCGCTTGCCATCATCATTCACGACCGAGGCAATTTGAGCGCGCGTCGTTGCTGCTGACAAACACAGTATTGTCAGTAACATGCAGGCTCCGGTTGGGGCGCGTTTGACCATTGGGCTTTGGTAAATCAGTTAAGCGATTCGACGTTTGTTCGAATCAAAAGTACTGCGATCATGGAGGTGGACTTCCCCTCCCGACCGTGCTTCTGGCGTGGTTGAATTATAACAACGCGTCGAGGTAGGGATAAATAGCCTGAAGGGCACTTTTTAGCGCTAATGTGTCTTTTCCGCCAGCCTCTGCCAAATCGGGTCGGCCACCCCCTTTTCCCCCTACTTTTTCGGCCAGCACTTGGACGAGCTTGCCGGCATGTAGCCGCGAAGTCAGGTCCTTGCTAACCCCGGCAACGATGGCGACTTTGCCGTCTTGCGTAGTAGCGAGGACCACGACGCCAGACCCAATCTTCTGGCGCAGGCTGTCTACAAGTTGCCGAAGGGCTTCGCGGCTCACGTCGTCGACCTCGGCAGCCAGGACCTTGACACCTTTTACCGATTTGGCTTGCTGTACCAAATCATCGAGCCTGGAAAGGGCACCCTTGCGTTTTTGGTCTTCGAGCTGCCTTTCGAGCTGCTTAGTGCTTTGCATAAGCTTCTCGAGGCTAGGGAGCAGAGTATCCTCACCGACGTTCAACACCCCTGCGAGACGACGCAGTTGTCCCAAGGCCCGTTGATAGTCGAGCAGAGCTTGCGCACCGGTAATGGCTTCAATGCGGCGGACCCCCGCGGCGATAGATTGCTCGGACATGATTTTGAAGACCCCGATATCGCCGGTGCGTGCGACATGCGTGCCGCCGCAAAGCTCCTTGCTGTAAAAGGCCCGTGGGGCAGAAGGGTCGGGAATCGTCACCACGCGAACGTTTTGCTCGGGGTATTTGTCGCCAAAGAAGGCCAGCGCCCCGGAGGCCAGCGCATCGTCTATGGATGTGATTTCGGTCTGCATCTCGACGTTTTGCAGGATGTGATCGTTCACCTGTTGCTCGATGTCCCGGAGTTCCTCGGGATCGACTTGCGCGAAATGACTGAAATCAAAACGAAGGTGGTCAGGAGCGTTGAGCGAGCCGGCCTGCTTGACGTGCGTACCCAGCATATTGCGCAGCGCAGCGTGCACCAGGTGCGTCCCCGTGTGATTGCGCTTGATGTGTTGGCGACGAGGAGCATCGGCAACGACGGCGATGCGGTCACCAACATGTAGAGGTTCTTTGGCCAGGATGCGGTGGGCGATGAGTCCAGCGACCGGATAATATGCCCCGCGGACTTCGGCTACCTGTTGCGATTCAGAGTTGTCGTAGAATGCCCCGAGATCCGACACTTGTCCGCCGGACTCGGCATAAATCACCGTTCGATCTAAAACGACCTCAGCTTCCTGGCCTTCTTTAATTTCATTGACCGAGCCATCTTTGGTGATAATAGCTTCAATACGGCAATCTTTCGTATTTGTGCTGCGGTAAAAGTCCGGTTCAGACTTGAATGTTGCCGCCAATTTCGCATACACCGGACTCGCAGACTCTTTATGAACCCCTTTCCATGATGCGCGCGCCCGCGTCCGCTGTTCCTGCATGGCCTTCTCGAATCCTGCTTCATCGAAGTGAATGCCGGCATCCCGCGCCGCGTCCATAATGAAGTCCCGCGGAAGTCCATAGGTGTCGTACAGATAGAATGCTTCGCTTCCGCGCAGGTGTCTGCTGGAGGCTGTCGGATTCTCGCAGCGCTGAACCAGTTCGGCGGTAAATGCCTCGGGCACTACTACCGACGCAGACAAAAGCTTCTTGTGCCTGTCGGACGCAAGCAGTAAGTTTTCCAGGTTGTATTTTTCAGCGCTGACGTCGGGCCGCGCGATCTTACCGGACTCGACCAGTTCGTCGACAAAACTCATTGCCGGAGCAAGCCGCAGCGATACTTCTAGTTTTTTCAAGCCGATGTCGAGTGTGTGTCCGAAGCGCTTTTCTTCAGACAGGACGATTTCCGGCACGAGTGCTGCCGATGCCTCGAGAAGTTCAGGATAGGGAACGCCCATTTGTTCGCGAACGGTCTGCACCATCTCTGACAAGAAAGGGTGCATTGCGCCAAGCAGTCGGCCGTGACGAATTGCCCGACGCATGATTTTACGGAGAACGTACCCACGACCTTCATTCGAGGGCACAACGCCATCGGTGATAAGAAAAGTCGTCGCCCGTGCATGGTCAGCGATAATACGCAAGGACGCGTCAGATGCGGAGTTTGCGCCGTACTTCGCACCGGTTAGCGCCCCCGCGCGGGCGATGAGCGGCTGAAACAAATCCGTGTCGTAATTGCTGATTTTACCTTGCAGGACAGCAGCGAGCCGCTCCAGGCCGGCGCCAGTGTCAATCGAAGGTTTTGGAAGCGGCGTCATCGTGCCACTGGCGTTGCGGTCGAATTGCATGAAGACAAGATTCCAGATTTCAACGTAACGGCCGCATTCGCACCCGAACGGACAATCCGTGTGGCCCTGATCTGATGCCGCGGGTCCCATGTCATAGTGAAGCTCACTGCATGGGCCGCAGGGGCCGGTGTCGCCCATGGCCCAAAAATTTTCTTTGGCGCCGAACTCGTAGATGCGCTCTTTCGCCACCCCCTGCCCCAGCCAGTGCTCGTAGGCCTCAGCATCACGCACGATGCCTTCTTCACCTTTAAAAATGGTCGCGTAAAGCTTGTCCTTTGGAATGGCGAACCAATTTTGCGAAGTGACTAACTCCCAGGCAAAGGCAATGGCGTCTTTCTTGAAGTAGTCGCCGAAGGAAAAATTCCCGAGCATTTCGAAAAAAGTGTGGTGGCGGTTGGTGAAGCCGACATTTTCGAGGTCGTTGTGCTTGCCGCCGGCACGGACGCATTTCTGGGACGAAGTGGCGCGCGTGTATTCGCGCTGCTCGAGGCCAAGGAAAACGTCCTTGAACTGGTTCATTCCGGCGTTGGTGAAGAGCAGCGTGGGGTCGTTGACGGGGACGAGCGACGAGCTGCGAACCACGCGGTGTCCGCGGTCGGCGAAAAATTTCAGAAATGTGCTGCGGATTTCGTTGCCGGTCAGCATGGGGAAGGTGACTGGTGACTGATGACTGGTGACTGGTGAAAAACCGTGCTCGCAACTTGCGCGCTCATATGTTTCTTCGGCTCCGGGGAAGCATTATGGCAGACGGTGCGGGCGCTCGCAACGCGGACGAAAGTCAAAAGCGTTTTTAAAAAAAGCGCTGCGGAGCCGCGAGAAGCACGCCGTCGCTCGGCGTGGATCAGTCGCAAGCTACGGCTGCTCGGCGCGCACGGACTGATCCGCAGGGTCTCGGGCATCTACCGCCACGAGTTCACCGAGAGCGGTCAGAAAACCATTACCGCCCTACTAACGGCTCTGCGATCCACCATTCGAGATTTGATCCCGGAGGCCGCTTGAAATTCGTCGCGCGGCGCAAAGTTTCTACGGATTAGCAGCACAGAGAGCGCAGAGAATCTACACCAAACGCGCGCGGATGGCCGCTGCCAGCGCGCGAAACTCGTCGCAGGCCAGCACATCCAGGGGCACGTCCGGAACCGGCAATTCCGCCAACGCACAGGTGCGTTCGATTCGTTCAAGCGATGCGCGCCATTCCGCTGCATCAAAACGTCCGGCCTCGTGAGCCTGCCTAACCGCGGCGATAGCCGGCGCTACAGCCTGCCAGTCGTGACACAACATGGCGATGTCCGTGCCCGCGCGAAGTGTTTCGACAGCCGCTTCGCCGGGGCCGTACCGTCGTGCAATCGCGCCCATGCCTAGATCGTCGGCAAGAATGACGCCGCGGAATCCCATTTTGCGCCGCAGTACGCCGTCGAGCATCGTTCGCGAGAGCGATGCGGGGCGCTCCGGGTCAATTTGAGGCAGCAGAATGTGCGCGG
>DATNLZ010000018.1:0-4603 GCA_035602605.1 Candidatus Dormiibacterota bacterium | reverse complement strand
TTCGCGCTGTTCCCGCTCCAGTTGCAACGGGGCCAGGGGTCGTCCTAAGTTCATAGGCACCTCCATTCTCCATAGAAGATGCCTAAGGGGAAAACAGTCGCGCAAGAATTATATTAGTTACTTAAGGGACACAACACTAGCCCCGCAAAACTATTGTACTCAAATCCTTGTCTTCGCTGTTGCTCGGTGCCTACGTTTTGCGGTCGCATGTCCCTGTTACTGGAAGCGTACGATGCCGCAGGTCAAAACCTCCAGAATGGCCCGCTCCAGCGCCGCAAGGCTACCTAATCAATTTAGCTGTATTGGTTCCGGCTTCGTGGTTAGCTTGGGAATTCCCCCCGCCGCATCTCCGAACCATTGGCCAATGACGGCGAAAACCCCATTCTATCCTGGGCCTGGCTATTTTATCCCCAGCATGGTGACGTCACGGAAAAGCTGCTCGCAGCAGCGGACACTGACCTATACACGATTAGAGCGTGCGGTAGGGGAAAGGCCCTATTGCGAGCTTGAGGGCGCACGCAGTAAACGCCGCACGAACAGCTCCGTGAAATCGATCCTCTAGTTCACAATCAGGTTAACAGTCGTTGCATGGCTGGCGGCGGTGGAAGTTCCGGTGATAGTTATCGTAGATGTGCCTGCTGGAGTGCCTGTTATCGACGGCGGCACGTAGGGTCCGTAGGATCCTCCCCCGCAACCCGCGCCGCACGCGAAGAGCACAGCAACCAGCAATGTGATTGCTGCGCTCAGGCCTATTCCGTGACGAGAAGCTCGATTCGATTTGTAAACCAGCACACAAACTAGAAGCCAGGCGAGACAGATCTTCGTGAATAATGGAAATACGGGCGGAGTAAATCGCCCACCAGGCGCTGAGGGTAAGACCGAGCGTGCCGTGGTCATCACGCTGACAGTCACAGTGGCTGAATCGGTGCCGTCGAGGGTCACCGACGACGGCGATATAGTGCATGTAGCCGCGGCGGGTGCCCCGCTGCAACCCAGAGTAACGGTCTGATGAAACGCACCGGAAGGCGCGACGCGGATGGTGTAGTTTGCCGACTGCCCCGCAGCGATGGTCGCGGCCGATGGAGCGGCGGAAACAGAAAAGTCCGGAGTACCTCCCGCCGTCAACGCCTGCAATGCTTGAACGATGTCCAAGCGGCCTTTGCCCATGCCCGGACCAATTGGCAGTGCATGGGCCACCGCCGCAGCGGCCTCCACCTGGGTGCTGTTCGCCCGCTTATCCAGCAACAGGGAAGCCGTCCCTGAAACGAAAGGAGCGCTGAACGAAGTTCCCCATCCGGCGGAATAGGTGCTGAAGGGATACGTGGTGATGATGGCCTCGCCCGGCGCGGCCGCCCAAACGATCGCGTCACCGAAATTGGAGAAAGAAGAGCGCGCGTCCAAGTCACCGGTTGACGCGATCCCCATCACCGTGCTGCTCAATGCCGCAGGATAAACAGGGGGATTAGGGGGCATCTGCTTGCCATCATTTCCGGAGGACGCTGCGCTGATGACGCTGAGCCTGCTGGCATAATCCAGCGCGGCTGTGAGCTCCGGCGAGTTTGTCTTGAAGTCGAAGCTCATGTTGATGACCCTGGCGCCATTCTGCACGGCAAAATAGATCGCCCGCAGGATGTCGGAGAGGAACCCGGTGCCGTCGGAACCGAAGGCCTTGAGAGGCATCAATTGCGCTTTCGGTGCGACGAGGTGGATGACCCCCATCACCATTGTGCCGTGGCCAAATGCCGCATACTGCGCCTTGCCATCAAGAATGGCTGCAGACGACTGGTCCAAGATTGCCGCGCTCGATTGATTCACGATGGCTGGCTGGCAACTACTGCAAGGGGCCGGCGCGGGATAAGAAAAATCCGCTAACTCGGAGCCGCCGGGCTGGTTTCGGGTGAAGTCGAACCCCGGAAGTAGAACACTCTTGAGCGCTGGATGGTTGGGATCAACGCCAGTATCTATGTCGGCGACGATTCCGGTGCCGCTGAATCCAAGTCCATGAGCGCCGCTAACGCGAACGATTCTAGCGGCAGGTTGGTTCGCATAGCCATTCCACACGGACGCACCGAAATAAGTTATCAGGGTTCTGTCCGACAGTCCCGCGGGCACTGTTGTGACCCGGTTCAGGCCGCCAACCATGCTGACTAACTGATCCGCCTCGGCGCTCAGGATTCCAGGCGTATTGCGGAGAGTAGTCAGAAACACCGTTTGATCGACGATACTCGGAGTCGTCAGCAGCAAGAGCTGGTTCAAGGGGCCATCCAACACGAGGATAGTGCATTTCCCGGGAACAGGGCAAAGTTGCAATAATCCCTGGGCACTCAAACCAGTCCGGACGATGAAGCGACTGTCTGCTGTCGCGGGTACGACCCATAGAAAAGCCAATAGAGTACCCAGAAGCCATATCTGACGCCTCATGATTCTGTTTCCTTTCGATCCAGCGATTCCTTACAATAAGGGTAATCAGGATGCTCGAAAATATAGGGAATCCTTGAGGAACAACGGAATAGATGAAGCGTCGTCCGATGCGCTGCAAACTATTTAGAATCAACACTTACAGACAATGAGTGAGTCGGCGAGGGAATTCGTTTAGCGTTCGCCCTCGCGGACAATGGTTGAGGGCAGCGGATGGGGCATCCTGCGAACTGCGCCGGCTTTTCCAGTGGCGATACTAGAAAATATGACGGTCTTTGCAGCGATCAAAGAAGGAAACGTTTTGAGTCAGAGCCAGTTTTAGGGTAGGGTCTCGCTTTACTCGTTAGCAAAGCAAAGTAACTTGAACTGCTGCGGTGTCTCGTATCGGGAGAAAGAGTGGTGGCGGCAGCTCAGGGAGGAAAAAATGGATCGCAAGAGGATTGTGGCTAGCATAATGGCGGCAACCCTTCTGCTGCTATTCAGCTTCAGCGCTCTCGGCCAAGTACAAGAGCACGTGACTCGCTATAACGGCCACCCAGCCTCAGCCCAAACGGGCGGCTTCGCGTACGTGGCCAATCAAAGCAGCAATAATGTATCGGCGTACACCATTGAGGCATCCTCTGGCGCTTTAACGCCAGTTCCGGGATCACCCTTTGCGGCCGGTGTGGGTCCCTTCTCGATCGCGGTGGATCTGGCTCGTCAGTTCGCCTACGTGGCAAACGCGTTCTCCAACAACGTTTCGGCATACACCATCGACAGTACCACAGGTGCTCTGGCAACTGTTCCTGGCTCGCCGTTCCAGACAGGCGTGTTCCCAGTCGCCGTCGTGGTAGAACCTACCGGGCGCTACGTCTACATCGCCAATGGCGATTCTCTGAGCGTTTCGGCATACAGTATTGACGTCGCCAATGGCGCGCTGAGACCCCTGCCTGGTTCACCTTATGGGGCGGGACTAATCCCCGTTTCGCTAGCAACTGACTCCGCAGGCCGGTTCCTGTACGTGGCGAATCGAAATTCCAATGACATCTCGGCGTTCACCATCGACTCGCTTAATGGAAGCCTGATGCCGGTTCCCGGCTCGCCATTTCCTGCTGGGAACTCGCCAGTCTCCGTAACCGTGTCTCCCAGCGGGCGGGTCTATGTGGCGAATGCGGCATTATTCGGTGGGGTTGCCGACGTCTCGGCCTTCACAATCGCCTCGGATACAGGCGGCCTGACGCCAGTGCCGGATTCCCCCTTTGAGGCCGGAACGTCTCCTTTCTCCGTCACTGTAGACACCACTGGAAAGTTTGTGTACGTGGCGAATAACGGCTCAGCGGATGTGTCCGGCTTTACTGTGGACGCCACAAGCGGCGCCCTTACGCCAATAGCTGGTTCTCCTTTCGAAGCCGGGGCGTTGCCTGTTTCCGTGACCGTCGAACGATCGGGCCAGTTTACATACGTGGCCAATATCGCTTCCGGCGATATATCGGCGTACTCGATTGACCCGATGAGCGGTGCCCTGGCACCAGTGGCCGGTTCTCCTTTTCCGGCGGGTGCACAACCTCGATCGGTAATCACCACATCAGCGGCGTTGCTGTCGGCTCCGCGTGTTCCGGTGACCGAGTATTTTCGCGCAGTACTCGGTAGCGGGCGACCTCCTCAGTGATTCGTTACTGCCACTATTCCGAAGCGGAACGCCTGGATCGTACTCTCAAGCGTGTTGGACGCGGCAGTGGACTACAGCTATCTGAATTCGAATCCAGCTCGGGGCGTAAAGTTCCCTCTACAAAGCCCTCGTAAAGCGCCCGGGATCCCGAATGCGGAAGCTCTGGCGAAGCTGCTCGCACAACTCCGGGAACCTTATCGGTCGATGGTCATACTCGCGGCCTCTACAGGATTGCCGAGGCGAATGAAGAAGCTCTCTTTCTAGTGTACTGCATCTAACGCTTCTTTACATTTGGCGATCTTGCTCAGGATGCGCTCAACCGGAGCACTCCAGACGAATACTTGAGGCTTCTGGTTGTGATTTTCTATGTACTCGTTGATGGTGGTCACCAATTCTTGGACAGCGTGAAAGCTGCCACGTCGGATGCGTTGCTGGGTCAGATCACGAAACCAACGTTCGACCAGGTTCAGCCAAGAGCTGGAAGTCGGGGTGAAGTGCAAATGGAAGCGCGGATGACGTTTCAGCCAGGATTTCACG